>NZ_JOGX01000067.1 GCF_000719555.1 Streptomyces sp. NRRL F-5727 | reverse complement strand
CCCCCCAACACCCGGCCCCTCCCCGCCACCGGCGAGGGCGCCCTCCCCGCCGGCCCGCCCGAGCGCGGCGGCCGCCGCGCCTACGGCCGCCGCGACCGCCGCCGCTTCGCCGAGGGCTTCCACGCCCTCGCCACCGGCCTCACCGCCGAGACCGACCCCGCCCACCCCGCCGGCGGCGACCCCGCCGACTCCTTCGCCACCGGCCTCGGCGCCCTCGCCGACCTCGCCCGCGACCGCGGCGGACTGCCCGCCGCGCTCCGCTCCGACGACGCCGTCCGCCTCCTGGAGACCGCCTGCCGCGCCCCCGGCGCCCGCCGCGCCGCCGCCGCGGCCGGACTCCACGACCACCTCGCCTTCGCCGACCACCTGGAGCGGGCCCTGCGCCCCCTCTCCCTCGACTGGTACGACGAGACCGCCCTCGGCGCCGCCGACCTCTGCCACGCCACCGCCGGCGGACCCGTCGCGCTCCCCGGCCTGCTGGCCAAACGCTTCTTCGGCACCCCGCTCCTCGTCACCGAGTACGGCGTCGGCCTGCGCTCCCACTACCTCGACGCGGAGGCCGGCGACCGCTCCACCGCGCTGCGCACCCTGCTCGCCGCCCTCCACGGCCGCCTCGCCGGCGAGACGTACCGCCAGGCCGCCCTCCTCACCCCCGGCAACGCCCACGCCCGCCGCTGGCAGGAGAGGCTCGGCGCCGACCGGGACCGGGTCCGCACCGTCCACCCCGGGATGCCCGCCGAACGCTTCGCCGAGGTCGGCGAGGACGAGGAGAGCGGCGAGCCCGGCACCCTCGTGTGGATCGGCCGGGTCGAACCCGCCAAGGACCTCGTCGCCCTCCTCCACGCCTTCGCCGAACTGCGCGCCCACCGGCCCGACGCCCGGCTGCGGATCGTCTCCGTCCCCGCCGACGGCGGCGAGGCCGAACCGGGCGGCGACCACTGCGCCTATCTCGCCCAGTGCGCCGCGCTCGCCGCCCAGCTCTTCCCCGACGAGGCCCCCGGCGCCCACGCCGTCGGCGAGAACCCCGTCTCCTTCGAGGAGCTCGGCGGACCCGAGGCCCCCACCCTGGAGGACGTCTACGCCTCCGCCGCCGTCGTCGTCCTCTCCAGCACCGTCGAGGGCTTCCCCGCCAGCCTCGTCGAGGCCATGTTCTGCGCCCGCGCCACCGTCTCCACCGACGTCGGCGCGGTCGTCGAGATCATCGGCGGCACCGGGCTCGTGGTCCCCCCGCGCAACCCCCGGGCGCTCGCCGACGCCTGCCTCGCGCTGCTGCGCGACCCCGAGCGCCGCCACCGGCTCGGCGCCGCCGCCCGCGCCCGCGCGCTGGAACTCTTCACCGTCGAGCAGAACCTCGCCGCGTTCCGCGGCATCTACCTGGAACTCCTCTCCCACGCGCCGGTACGCCACCGTGCCGGGTCCGACGTGCCCTTCGCCCACCCCGCCGAGGCGCACCTCGCCGGCGGCTGGGCGCCGAAGGCCGTCGCCGCGGACAGAGGAGCCCCCGATGCCTGAAGGAGGCACCCCCATGCGCGGCCCCGCCGCCCCGACGAGCCCCGGAGCCTGGGACGCACGCTCCGAGGCTCTCCTCGGCGCCCCCGCGGTGGACGCGGAACCCGCGCCCCCCGCCATAGCCGCGGGGCCCGCCGGCGCGCTCCCCACCCTCGACCTCCACGGGGACCCCCGGCCCGCCTCGCCGGACCCCGCCCCCGGCGCGTCCGCCCTCGACGACCTCCTCTCCGCCTTCGGCCCGCCCCGCCACCCCGCCGCCGACCCGGCACCCGCCCCCGCCGCCGAGGCGGACGAGGCGGACGAGGCCGAGCCCGAGTCCGAGCCCCACGCGGAACAGCCGGAAGCGGCGGAGCCGCAGGAGCCGGACGAGCCGCACGAGCCGGAGGCCGGAAGCGCCCCCGTGCCTGCCGCGCCGCCCGCCTCTGCCCCCGCCCCCGGCGGTGCCGTCGCGCCCGGCCCCGGGGCCGCCTGGGGCGAGGCGCCCGCGCCCGCCGAACCGCCACCCGCCGCCAAGCCCCCGCGGCGCACCGCCGGAGACCCCGTCAAGGTGCTCATGCACCGGCACCGGGAGCTGTGCGCCCGCGCCGTCGACCCGATGGAGATCGCCGCCGGGCTCGAAGCGCAGGGCTTCACCGACCGGACCGCCGCCCGCTACCGGCACCGGGACGTCTTCTCGCTCGCCGAGGAGCTGTACGCGCGCGTACCCCGCGGCCACCTGGAACCCGCGCCCGCCGAGCACGCCCCCGAGCCCCGCGCCCCGTGGGCGCTCGCCGCGCTCGCCCCCGGCGCCGCCGCCGCGCTCCTGGTGCCCGCCCTGCTCCACCTCGACGGGGCCGCCCGGGTCGCCGCCGCGACCGCCGGGGCGCTCGCGCTCGCCGGCGCGCTCGTCCTCGCCGTCCGGCGCGGACCGCTGCGCGCCGCCGCCCCCGTGCCCGCCGCCCGGCTCTGGACCCTGTGGCTCCTCGCGTACGCCGTCGCCGGCGACGGCCTCCTGGAGCAGGTGCTCGGCGGTGGACCCGACGGCGCCTGGACCCTCGCCCCCGCGCCGCTCCTCGGTCTCGCGCTCGCCGTCGCGCCCGCCGCCTGGTGCGCCCACCTCTTCGCCGGCCGGGCCCGTCGGCGCATCGCCGCCAGCCGCGGCCTCGCCGACTTCGCCGCCGCCACGCGCGCGTGGCTGCTCGCCGCCGTCCTCCTCCACCTCGCCGCCCTCACCGCCCTGCTGGCGCTCACCGGCCTCACCGCCGGCGCCCTCGCCCTCGGCGCCCTGCTCCTCCTCGCCCGGCTGCTCACCGTCCACGGACACCCCGAGACCGCCGCCGCCGCCCTCGCCGCCGCCTGCGCCGCCGAAGCCCTCGGCCTCGCGAGCGTGCTGGCCGCCCGGCTCCCGCTCCCCGGCTTCGACGCGCTCGCCGTCCCCGTACGGACCCTCGTCGGCGCCTGGGGACCCGGAGCCCTCCCCGCCCTCGTCTGCGGCGCCGCCGCGCTCGGCCTGCTGGCCCACGCGACCGGCGCCCTCGCCCGGGCCTCGGCCCACACCACCCCCTGACCCCGGGCACCCGCGGAGCCGACGCCGCGGGCGCACGGCCCCTCTCTCTCATCACCCCGCAAGGAGAACCCAGACCATGACCCCTCTCTCCCCAGCACCGGCCGGTCGGCACGAAGGGGCCGCACGATGAGGGTGCTACTGCTCGGAGCCAACGGATTCATCGGCCGCTTCGTCGCCGACCGGCTGCTCGCCGACCCGGCCGTCCACCTCACCGCCCTCGGCCGCGGCGACGACGCCGACGTCCGCTTCGACCTCGCCACCGGCAGCCCCGGCGCGCTCACCCGCTTCCTGGACGCCGTCCACCCCGGCGTGGTCGTCAACTGCGCGGGCGCCACCCGGGGCGGCGCCCGCGACCTGACCCGGCACAACACCGTCGCCGTCGCCACCGTCTGCGAGGCCCTGCGCCGCAGCGGCTGCGGCGCCCGGCTCGTCCAGGTCGGCTGCGCCTCCGAGTACGGGCCCAGCCAGCCCGGCTCCTCCACCGCCGAGGACGCCGTGCCGCGCCCGGGAGGCCCGTACGGCGTCTCCAAGCTCGCCGCCACCGAACTCGTCCTCGGCTCCGGGCTCGACGCCGTCGTGCTCCGGGTCTTCTCCCCGGTCGGCCCCGGCACCCCCGCCGGCTCCCCGCTCGGCCGGCTCGCCGAGGCGATGCGCCGGGCCATGCAGGCCGGGGACGGCGAGCTCAAGCTCAGCGGCCTCGGCGTGCAGCGGGACTTCGTGGACGTCCGGGACGTGGCCCGCGCCGTGCACGCGGCCTCCCTCTCCGCCGCGCAGGGCGTCGTCAACATCGGCACCGGACGGGCCGTCCGGCTCCGGGACGCCGCCGCCGTCCTCGCCCGGGTCGCCGGCTACGCGGGCAACCTCCACGAGGTGGACGCCCCGCACGGCATCCCGCAGCGGCCCGTCATCGGCCCCCCGCGCACCGAGGCGACCATCGCCGAACAGCTGGCCGCCGCGCCCTTCCCGTACCCCGACGGCTGCGGTCCCTGGCAGCAGGCCGACGTCCGCACCGCCCGCGACCGGCTCGGCTGGCGCCCCCGGATCAACCTGGAGGAGTCGCTCGCCGACATCTGGATGGAGGCGGCGTGTCGCATCTGACCGCCACGGGCACGGTCCGGGCGCTCGGGGTGGGCGCTCCCGGCTACGCCCACCCGCTGCTCGCCCCGGTCGAGTGGGCCGAACTGACCCGCCCCGGGACCCCGGTGCACTGGGCGGTGCTCAACGTCGCCGACGGCCCCGGCAGCCGCCCCGACCCGCACTGCCTGGAGACCGCCGGCCGGCTGCGGCACGCGGGCGTGCGGGTGCTCGGCCACCTGGACCTGGCGCACGGCTCCCGCCCCTTCGGCGAGCTGGTCTCGCAGGCGCAGCGGTACCTCGACTGGTACCGGGTCGGCGGCTTCTATCTGGACCGCTGTCCCACGGACCGGACGGACCTGCCCGGAGTGAGAAGGGTCACCGCCACCCTGTCGGCGCTCCTCGGCGGCGACGCCCACCTCGTCCTCGGTCACGGCAGCCACCCGTACCCCGGCTACGCGGAGGCGGCGGACCAGCTGGTGACCTTCTCCGGCGCCTGGGCGGAGTACCGCTGGTCGCAGGTGGCGGAGTGGACGGCCGAGTATCCGGAGGGGAAGTTCGCCCACCTCGTCCACGGGGTGCCGCGCACCCACCTCGACGAGGCGCTGCGGATCGCCCGCTGGCAGGGCGCCGGCACGATCTTCTTCACCGACCGCAGCGGAGGTCCCGGCGGAGCACCGGGACAGAACGCGCCATTTCACTCGCTGCCCGGCTACTGGGACGAAATCGTCTCGCGGATCGGACCGGGTGTCTCGGAATGAGAAGGGGCGTGGCAGTGTTACGGGGAGAACAACCGTACTGACATACCGACAACCGGAGTCCCCGTGTCGCTGCCACCCCTGGTCGAGCCGGCCGCCGAGCTCACCGTAGACGAGGTCCGCAGGTACTCCCGCCACCTGATCATCCCCGACGTGGGCATGGACGGGCAGAAGCGGCTGAAGAACGCGAAGGTGCTGGCCGTCGGCGCCGGCGGCCTCGGGTCGCCGGCGCTCATGTACCTGGCCGCGGCCGGTGTCGGCACCCTCGGCATCGTGGAGTTCGACGAGGTCGACGAGTCGAACCTCCAGCGCCAGATCATCCACAGCCAGGCCGACATCGGCCGCTCCAAGGCCGAGTCGGCGCGCGACAGCGTGCTCGGCATCAACCCGTACGTGAACGTGGTCCTGCACGAGGAGCGGCTCGAAGCCGACAACGTGATGGACATCTTCAGCCAGTACGACCTGATCGTCGACGGCACCGACAACTTCGCCACCCGCTACCTGGTGAACGACGCCTGCGTGCTGCTGAACAAGCCGTACGTCTGGGGCTCGATCTACCGGTTCGACGGCCAGGCGTCGGTCTTCTGGTCCGAGCACGGTCCCTGCTACCGCTGCCTCTACCCGGAGCCCCCGCCGCCGGGCATGGTCCCGTCCTGCGCCGAGGGCGGCGTCCTGGGCGTGCTCTGCGCGTCCATCGGCTCCATCCAGGTCACCGAGGCCATCAAGGTCCTCGCCGGTGTCGGCGAGCCGCTCGTCGGCCGTCTGATGATCTACGACGCCCTGGAGATGCAGTACCGCCAGGTGAAGGTCCGCAAGGACCCGAACTGCGCGGTCTGCGGCGAGAACCCGACGGTCACCGAGCTCATCGACTACGAGGCGTTCTGCGGCGTCGTGTCCGAGGAGGCCCAGGAGGCGGCGCTCGGCTCCACGATCACTCCGAAGCAGCTCAAGGAGTGGATCGACGAGGGCGAGAACATCGACATCATCGACGTCCGCGAGCCGAACGAGTACGAGATCGTCTCGATCCCCGGCGCCCGTCTGATCCCGAAGAACGAGTTCCTGATGGGCAACGCCCTCCAGGACCTCCCGCAGGACAAGAAGATCGTCCTGCACTGCAAGACGGGTGTCCGCAGTGCGGAAGTCCTCGCCGTGCTCAAGTCCGCGGGCTTCGCGGACGCGGTGCACGTCGGCGGCGGCGTGATCGGCTGGGTCCACCAGATCGAGCCCGAGAAGCCGGTCTACTAGTCGACCGTGACGAAGGCCCCGGACCGCTTGCCGGTCCGGGGCCTTCGCACGTCCGCGCTACCCGCAGGTCGTGCCGTACGCGGGCACCTTCCCGTCGAGCAGGTAGGCGTCGACCGTCTCCGTCACGCACTCCGAGGTGCCGTACGCGCCGTGCCCCTCGCCCTTGTTGGTGACCAGGACGCCGACGCCCTCGCCCAGCTCCTTCGCCATCCGCTCGGCGCCCTCGTACGGGGTCGCCGGGTCGCCCGTGGTGCCCACGACCAGCACCGGGGCCGCGCCCGGCGCGGAGGCCGCCGGGGTCTTGGCCTCGCCCTTCACCGGCCAGCCGGCGCACCAGCCGGCGGTGTCCCAGGCGAGGAAGGCGCCGAAGACGGGGGAGAGGCGGCGGAACTCCGGCAGCAGCGCCTTCGCCTGCGCGGCGGTCGGACGCTCGCTGGAGTCCGCGCAGGAGATCGCCCGCTGGGAGTGCGACTGGGTGGCGTAACGTCCCTGCGCGTCCCGGTCGTTGTAGGAGTCCGCGAGCCGCAGCAGCGGGGCGCCGTCGCCGGACTCGGCCGCCCGCAGCGCCTGGGTGAGCAGCGGCCAGCTCTGCTCGGAGTAGAGGGTCACCGCGACGCCGGTGACCGCGAGGCCCTCGGTGAGGCGCCGGTCGCCGACCGTCAGCGGCCGCCGGTCGAGCGCGGCGAGCAGCGTGGTGATCCGGGCGGTGGCGGCCGCCGGGGTCTGGCCGGTGCTCTTGGCGTAGTTGTCCAGGGCCCGCTGGAAGCCGATCGTCTGGTGCCGGGCGTGGCCCGCGCTGTCGGCGGTCGGGTCGACGACCGCGTCCAGGACCAGCCGGCCCACGTTCCGCGGGAAGAGGTGGGCGTAGGTGCCGCCGAGCTGGGTGCCGTAGGAGATGCCGAAGTAGTGCAGCTTGGCGTCGCCGAGGACGTGCCGGATCAGGTCCAGGTCGCGGGCGGTGGCCGTGGTGGTGGTGTACGGGATCACCCGGCCGGAGCGGCGGGCGCAGCCGGCGCCGAAGTCCGTCGCGTCCTTCAGGTAGGCGGCCTCCTCGGCGGGCGTGTCCGGGGTGGAGTCGACGCGGGTCTCGGCCGCCGCCTGCTCGGCGTCGGTGCGGCAGACGACGCCGGAGCTGCGGCTCACCCCGCGCGGGTCGAAGCTCACGAGGTCGTACCGCTCGCCCAGCTCCTCGTACTCCCCGGAGAGCTCCGGCAGCATGTCCACCCCGGAGCCGCCCGGCCCGCCGAAGTTGAAGAGCAGCGAACCGATCCGTCGCTTCGGGTCGGTCGCCTCCTTGCGTATCAGGGCGACGGGGAGGGTGGCGCCCGACGGCTTCGCGTGGTCCAGCGGCACGTTCACGGTGGCGCAGCGCCAGTCGCCGCCCCAGTCGTCGCAGCGCTGCCAGTCCGGCCGCTGGCCGGTGAGGGAGGCGGGGAGACCGGAGGCGGGGGAGGGCTTGGCGTCCGAGGGCGTCGGGGCGGCCGAGGTGGGGGCCGCGGACGGGGTCGAGGGCTGGGCCGCGGGCGGGGAGCCCGTGCTCGTGCAGCCGGTGACCAGCACTCCGCCGAGGGCGAGGACCGTCAGACGCCGGCGTATGGACATGGGAAACCCCCCGGGTTCGAGACTGGCCCGTCATCCTAGGCCCTGTCGTCACACGCCCGCCGTCGCCCGAAGGGCGGCCCTGCGGCGTCAGGTGCGTGCTCTCGGCGTGCCGGGCGCAAGCGCTCGTACTGGACGTACTCGGGCTTGTGCCCGGTGCGGCGAGAGCGCGTGCATGGCGTCGCGGGGCAGGCGGGAGTGTGACGACAGGGCCTAGGGGGCTCGGGTTCGGCTACTTGCAGACGGTGCCCGTGGCGGGGACCCTGCCGTCCAGGAGGTAGCCGTCGACGGCCTTCTTCACGCAGGCGCTGCCGCCGTTGTAGGCGCCGTGGCCCTCGCCCTCGTACGTCAGCTCCACGCCGACGCCCTTGCCGAGTGCCTGCACCATCGCGCGGGCGCCCTCGTACGGGGTCGCCGGGTCGCCGGTGTTGCCGACCACCAGGATCGGCGCCGCGCCGGGCGCCGACACGTCCGGGTGGTCCCAGGCGCCCGGCACCGGCCACTGCGAACAGCTCGACAGCGCCCAGCCCATGAAGTCGCCGAAGACCGGCGACGCCTCGCGGAACTGCGGCAGCCGCTCCTTGGCCTGGCCGAGGGTGTAGCGCTCCTTGAAGTCCACGCAGTTGATGGCGGCGTTGGCGGCCTGGATGTTGCTGTAACCGCCGTTCTCGCCGCGCCCGTTCATGGAGTCGGAGAGGGCGAGCAGCAGGGCGCCGTCGCCGCCGTCCGCCGCCTCCAGGCCCTGCTCCAGATACGGCCAGAACTCCTTCGAGTACAGCGCCTGGGCGATGCCGTTGGTCGCCTGGGTCTGGGTCAGCTTCCGGCTGCCGATGCCGGGGATCGGGTTCTTGTCGAGCGCGGCGAGGAGGTCGGTGACGCCCTCCTCGACCTCCGCGACCGTCGCGCCCGGCAGGGCGCACTCGTCGCCCCGGTCCACACAGTCCTGCGCGAAGTTGTCCAGCGCCAGCTGGAAGCCCTTCGCCTGGCCCAGCGCGCCCTCCTCGACGCCCGCGTCCGGGTCCACCACCGCGTCGAACACCGCCCGGCCCACCCGCTCGGGGAAGAGGTGGGCGTAGACGCCGCCGAGCTCCGTGCCGTACGAGATGCCGAAGTAGTGCAGCTTGTCGTCGCCGAGGACCTGGCGCAGCAGATCCATGTCGCGGGCCGCGCTCTCCGTGCCGACGTGCGGCAGGACCGGGCCCGCGTCCTTCTCGCAGCCCGCCGCGTACGCCTTCTGCGCGTCGGACAGCGTCCGCTCCTCCGCCGGGTCGTCGGGCGTGAAGTCCAGCGCGTAGTAGGCGTCCAGCTCCTTGTCCGTGGCGCACTCCACCGGCTCGCTGCGGCCGACGCCGCGCGGGTCGAAGGAGACCAGGTCGTAGCGGGTGCGGAGGGACTCGTAGTCGGGGGCGAAGCCGGGCAGGGCGGTGACGCCGGACCCGCCCGGGCCGCCGAAGTTGAAGATCAGCGAGCCGATGCGGCGGGCGTTGTCGTCGGCCCGCGCGCGGATCAGGGCCAGTTCGATCGTCTCGCCCTCCGGCTGCGACCAGTCGAGCGGCGTCCGCAGGAAGGCGCACTCCCATTCCGTGCCGTCCGGCAGCGGCGACGGTGCCGAGCCGCCGCCCTCCGACGCGGACGGGGGCGGGCAGGTGTCCCACTCCAGCTGTTGCTCCGTCAGCGCCGAGAGGCCGCCGGTGCCGGTGGGGCGGGAGGCCGCGGGGGTCCCGTCGCCGGAGTCGTCCGAGCAGCCGGTCAGGCAGAGGACGGCGGAGGCGGTGAGGAGGGCGGCGGCGCGCTGGGCGGCGGAGATCGGCATGCCCCCATGCTCCGGCGCCCCGCCGCCGCGCGCCCGTGACGCACCCCCAAGCGGGTGTCCCGGAGCCGGCCGCCCCTCAGCCGCGCCAACAACGCTGCAGGTCAGTACAGCTAGCCGGTGGGGCCGCGGAGGGCGTCGAGGTGGGCGCGGGCGGCTTCGGCTGCGTGGGTGAACCAGTCCGCGATCACGGCGGTCTCCTCGGGGGTGTAGCGGGCGAAGAGCTCGCCGAGGCGGTCGTAGAAGGGCTGGTACAGCTCCGTCAGGCGGACGACCGCGGCCGGGTCGGCGACCACGCGGACCCGGCGGCGGTCGGCCGGGTCGGGGACCCGGTGGGCGTATCCGGCCTTCTCCAGCCGGTTGAGGACGCCGGTCACCGCGCCGGTGGTGAGGTTGGCCCGCTCGGCGAGGTCGCCGGCGGAGAGCGGTTCGGCGGCGGCGCCGAGCACATGGCCGAGGCAGGTGAGGTCGGTCACGTTCAGGCCGAGCGCCTGGGCCACCTCCTGCTGCCCGATCAGGCCGAGCGCCACGTAGGTGTCCATGCGCGAGATCGCCTCGGCGGCGGTGGCCGGCGGCCGGCTCTTGCCCTGCACCCCGATACTCCTTAGTGTCTAAGATACTTGGCTCGTGAGATAAATGATCTCGGCGAGCCTCGACACCCTCATCCTGCCTGCCCTCACCCCCTCAGGGAGCCTCCGTGAGCGCCCACGGCGACGTCGACCTCGGCCACACCCTGGCCGGCTGGACCGGAACCGCCCTCGCCACCCTCGGCTGCGCCGCCCTCGGCGCGGCCCTCTGCCTCGGCTCCGCCCGGACCGCGGCGGCCGGCGCCGCGCTGCTCGTCGCCGCCGCCCTCACCACCTGGCTGCTGCACCTCGCCGGCTGGGGCAAGCCCTCCGGGCCCCGCCCCGCCGCCCAGTGGGACTGGCGCGTCCGCGACGCCACGGCCCGGACCGGGCACCCGGACTGCCTCGGCTGCCGCATCGCGGGGCGGCGGGTGCCCGCCCGGCCCGCCGCGCTCGCCGCCGCGCCCCCGGCGGCGCGCCGCCCGACCGCGCCCGCCTGACGGGCGGCGCGGTCAGACCCGCTCCCAGCCCCGCTTCGGCGCCCGGTTCGCGATCCGGCCGGGGCGCCGCCGCCGGTAGACGACGAACGGGCGGAACAGGTACCGCAGCGGCACCGCGAACATGTGGACGAGACGCGAGTACGGGATCAGCGCGAAGAGCGCGAAGCCGAAGAGGACGTGCAGCCTGAACGCCGCCGGCGCGCCCGCCATCAGCGCCCAGTCCGGGCGGAGCGCGAACAGCGACCGGAACCAGACCGAGACGCCCTCGCGGTAGTTGTACCCGTCCGTCGCGCCCGTCGAGTTGAGGACGGTGGCGAGGATGCCGAGGGCCATCGCCCCCAGCAGCACCGCGTACATGAGGTGGTCGCTCTTCAGGGTGGCCTTCCGCACCGCCGGCACCCGCAGCCGCCGGTACACCAGGATCCCGATGCCGACGGCGGCCGCGGCCCCCGCGACCGCCCCGGTGGAGACCGCCACCAGGTGGTAGGCGTGGTCGCTGATCCCGAGCGCGTCCGTCCACTCCATCGGGATCAGCAGCCCGACCACGTGCCCGAGGACGACGAACAGCATCCCGAAGTGGAAGAGCGGCGAGCCGATCCGCAGCAGCCGCGACTCGTGCAGCTGGGACGAGTGGGTGGTGATGCCGAAGCGGTCGTAGCGCCCGCGCCAGACCGTGCCCGCGACGAGCAGGGCCACCGAGACGTAGGGCAGCACGCCCCACAGCAGCAGATCCATCAGACCGGGGTCCTTTCGGTGCGGGGGAGGGTCGGCCAGGGCAGTTCCACACCGGGCCCGAGGGGTTCGAGTCCGACGAGCTCGCGCGGCGGCCCCGACCGGGCCAGCGCCTTCGCCTCCTCCTTCGTCCGGGGCGAGGGCCCGGGCAGGGTGCCGCAGACGGCCTCCAGCACACCGGCGTACGGCGTCCCGGCATCGGCCAGCGCCAGCCGCAGCAGCTCCAGACCGGCCCGGTGCTCCTGGAGCAGGGCGGTGCCGGGCTCCTCGTGGAGGGCGGCGAACTCCAGGGCGGCGGGCAGGAAGTCGGGCAGCTCGTCGCTGTCGAACTCCAGGCCGTGCTCGCGGTAGGTCCGCTTGATCCGGACCAGGGAGAGGCCGCGGCGCCGGGTGTCGCCGTCCGTCCACCAGGTGAGGTAGAGGCAGCGGCGGTTGCGGGTGTCGAAGGTGTCCGTGTAGTGCGCGGCGAGGTCCAGGAGCCCGGTCCCCTCCACGTGGCCGAGGAAGTCCGCGAGCCCGGACGGAGCCCCGCCCAGGGCCCGCCGCAGCAGCGGTACCTCCTCGTACAGCCGCTCGTCCGGGTAGGTCAGGCAGCGCGCCGCCGCCATCCGTACCACCGTGTCCGGGGTCATGAACTGCTCCTCGTGCGGCCCAGGTTGAGCAGGACCCGGCCGCCGCCGCCGCCCGCCTGGCCGGCGACCGGGCAGCCCTCCTCCAGGGGATGGCTGTCGGCGAGCGCGTCCGCGTCGGCGCGGGCGGCCGTCGGGACCACGTACCGGTCCTCGTACTTGGCGACGGCGAGCAGCCGGAACATGTCCTCCATCTCCTGCCCGGTCAGTCCGACCGCCTCCGCGACGGTCTCGTCCCTGTCCTCGCCGAGGTTGACCGCCCGCATGTAGGAGCGCATGGCGGCCATCCGGCGCAGCACCGCCTCCACAGGCACGGTGTCCCCGGCGGTCAGCAGCTCCGCCAGGTACTCCACCGGGATCCGCAGCGCGTCGATCGCGCCGAAGAGGTTCCCGGCGTCCTCGCCGTCGCTTCCGGTGGCGGCCACCGCGTCGACCACGGGGGAGAGCGGCGGCACGTACCAGACCATCGGCATCGTGCGGTACTCCGGGTGGAGCGGCAGCGCGACCTGGTAGGTGGCGATCAGGTCGTGGACGGGGGAGCGGCGGGCCGCGTCCAGCCACTCCTCGGTGATCCCGGACGCCTTCGCGGCGGCGGCCACCGCCGGGTCGTGCGGGTCGAGGAAGCACTCCAACTGGGCCGGGTAGAGGTCGTGTTCGTCCTCGACGGCCGCCGCCTCGGCGACCCTGTCGGCGTCGTAGAGCAGCACGCCCAGGTAGCGCATCCGGCCCACGCAGGTCTCGGAGCAGACCGTCGGCATGCCGACCTCCACGCGCGGGAAGCAGAACGTGCACTTCTCGGCCTTGCCGGTGGCGTGGTTGAAGTAGACCTTCTTGTACGGGCAGCCGGTGACGCACATCCGCCATCCCCGGCACTGCTCCTGGTCGACGAGGACGATGCCGTCCTCCTCGCGCTTGTACATGGCGCCGGACGGGCAGGCGGAGACGCACGCCGGGTTGAGGCAGTGCTCGCAGATCCGGGGCAGGTAGAACATGAAGCTCTGCTCGAACTCGAAGCGGATCCGCTCGCCGACCTGCTGCCGCACCTTCTCGACCAGCGGGTCCTTCGGCCCGTGCTCGGGCGCGCCGCCGAGGTTGTCGTCCCAGTTGGGGCCCCACTCGACCTTGTCGAGGGGTTCGCCGGTGACCTGGGAGACGGGCCGGGCGACCGGCAGGTCGTCACCGGCGGGGGCGTCGGTGAGGTTCCTGTACTCGTAGGTCCACGGCTGGTAGTAGTCGTCGAGCTCCGGAAGCTCCGGGTTGGCGAAGATCTGCCCGAGCCGCTTCAGCCGCCCGCCGGCCCGCAGCCGCAGCCGCCCGGACCGCGTCCGCTCCCAGCCGCCCTTCCACCGCTCCTGGTCCTCCCAGCGGCGCGGATAGCCCTGCCCGGGAAGCGTCTCGACGTTGTTGAACCAGACGTACTCGGTGCCCTGCCGGTTGGTCCATGCCTGCTTGCAGGTGACCGAACAGGTGTGGCAGCCGATGCACTTGTCGAGGTTCATGACCATCGCGACCTGCGCCATGACCCGCATCTCAGTACTCCACCCTCTGGTCGCGGCGGCGGATCACCGTCACCTCGTCGCGCTGGTTCCCGGTCGGGCCCAGGTAGTTGAAGGCCCAGGTCAACTGGGCGTAGCCGCCGACGAGATGGGTCGGCTTGAGCATCACGCGCGTCAGCGAGTTGTGGATGCCGCCCCGGCGGCCGGTCTTCTCGGTCTTCGGGACGCCGACCGTGCGCTCCTGGGCGTGGTTCATGTAGACCGTGCCGGCCGGCATCTTGTGCGAGACGATCGCGCGGGCGGTGACCACGCCGTTGCGGTTGACCGCCTCGATCCAGTCGTTGTCCCTCACCCCGATGGCCTCGGCGTCCTGCGGGGACATCCAGATCGTCTGCCCGCCCCGGCCGAGCGTCATCATGTACAGGTTGTCCTGGTACTGGGAGTGGATGGCCCACTTGTTGTGCGGGGTGAGATACCGGACGGCCACCTGCCTCCCGCCCGCCCGTCGCCCGCCACCACCCCTCTGCGGAAGCCCTTCGGGCAGCACCTCCTCGACGGTCCCCAGCTCCGGCTCCCCGTACAGCCGGTGCATGTCCAGCGGCGGCTTGTAGACGGGCAGCGCCTCGCCGACCTCGTGCATCCAGTCGTGGTCGAGGAAGAAGTGCTGGCGGCCGGTGAGCGTGTGCCAGGGCTTGAGGTGCTCCGTGTTGACGGTGAAGGCGGTGTAGCGGCGGCCGCCGGACTCGCTGCCCGACCACTCGGGCGAGGTGATGACGGGGACGGGCCGGGCCTGGGTGTCGGCGAAGGTGATCCGCTTGCCCTCGGCCTCGGCGGCCAGATGGGCCATCTCCTGTCCGGTGCGCCGCTCCAGCTTCTCGAAGCCCTGGGTGGCGAGCCGCCCGTTCGACGTGCCGGAGAGGGCGAGGATCGCCTCACAGGCCCGCCGCGCGGTGTCCAGCCGCGGCCGGCCGTCCGCGATCCCACCCCTGACCAGGCCGTTCTTGGCGCCGAGGTAGGCGATCTCCTCGTCGACGTCGTAGGTGATCGCCTTCGTCGTCACACCGAGCCGGTCGATCAGCGGGCCGAGCGCCGCGAACTTCTCGCCGACGGCCCCGTAGTCCCGCTCGACGACCGTCAGGTTGTACATCGTGCGTCCCGGGACCGGCTCGCACTCGCCCTTCGACCAGTCGAGCGCCACCCCGCCGGGCTGGGCCATCTCGCCGCCCGGGGTGTCGTGCTGGAGCGCGGTCGCCACCAGGTCCTTCCTGACCCCCAGGTGCTCCTTCGCGAGCTCGCCGAAGCGGCGGGCGAGGGCGAGGAAGGCGTCGTAGTCGGAGCGGGCCTGCCAGGGCGGGTCCACGGCCGGGGTGAAGGCGTGCAGGAAGGGGTGCATGTCGGTGGAGGACAGGTCGTGCTTCTCGTACCAGGTGGCGGCCGGCAGGACGACGTCGGACAGCAGGGTCGTGGACGTCATCCGGAAGTCCATGGCGAGCAGCAGGTCGAGCTTGCCCTCGACGTCCTCCTCCCGCCACCGCACGTCCCTCGGCGAACAGCGCGGCCCGTCCTCCGGGAGGTTGGAGTGGGTGCCGAGGAGGTGCTTGAGGAAGTACTCGTTGCCCTTGGAGGAGGAGCCGAGGAGGTTGGCCCGCCACACGTTGAGCACCCGCGGCCAGTTCCCCGGCGCGTCCGGGTCCTCCCCGGCGAAGCCGAGCGTCCCGTCCTTCAGCGCCCGTACGGTGTCGGCGACCGGGTCGTCCTGGGCGCCGAGCTCCAGCGGGTTGCGGTCGAAGGTCGGGTACGAGGGCATCCAGCCCATCCGCGCCGACGCGGCCAGGCAGTCGGCGCCCGTCATGCCCGCGAAACGGCCCGCGCCGAGCGGCGACGCCAGCGACTCGGCCGGCAGGGTGTCGTACCGCCACTGGTCGGTGTGGAGGTAGAACCAGCCCGCGCCGATCATGTGCCGGGGCGGCCGGCCCCAGTCGGAGGCGCTCGCGAGGGTCGCCCAGCCGGTCACCGGCCGGCACTTCTCCTGGCCGACGTAGTGGCCCCAGCCGCCGCCGTTGCGCCCCTGGCAGCCGGTGAGCGTCAGCAGCGCGAGGAAGGCCCGGTAGATCGTCTCGGAGTGGAACCAGTGGTTGGTGCCCGCGCCCATCAGGATCATGCAGCGGCCCCGCGAGCGCTCGGCCGTGTCCGCGAACTCCCGCGCGACCCGGGCGGCTTGCGCGGCCGGGACGGAGGTCAGCGTCTCCTGCCAGGCGGGCGTGCCGGGCTGCGAGGCGTCCTCGTACGACTCCGGCCAGGCGCCCGGCAGGCCGGGCCGCCCGACCCCGTACTGGGCGAGCAGCAGGTCGTACACGGTGGTCACCAGGCGGTCGCCCAGCCGCCGCACCGGGACGCCCCGGCGCAGCACCTCGCCCTCCTCGTCGAAGCGCGGCAGCACCACCTCGGCGGCCTCCCCTTCCTCCAGCAGGGACAGCCGGGGGCGCACCCCGCCGAGGTCGAGATTCCAGTCGGGCTCGCCGTCGGTGCCCCAGCGGTGCCCGAGGGTGCCGTTCGGGACGACGGGCTCGCCGGTCGCGTCGTCGACGAGGACGGTCTTCCACTCGGCGTTCTCGACGTCGTGGCCGAGGTCGGCGGCGGTCACGAACTTCCCGGGGACCAGGCCCCGTTCGGTCTCCGTCAGCGTCACCAGGAACGGCAGATCGGTGTAGGTCCGCACGTACTCCGCGAAGAACGGCGTCTCCCGGTCGACGAAGAACTCCTTCAGGACCACGTGCCCCATGGCCAGGGCCAGCGCCCCGTCCGTCCCCGGGTGCGGGTGCATCCACTCGTCGGCGAACTTGGTGTTGTCGGCGAAGTCGGGGGAGACGGTGACGACCTTCTGGCCCCGGTAGCGGGCCTCCGTCATCCAGTGGGCGTCCGGCGTGCGCGTCACCGGCACGTTCGAGCCCCACATCAGCAGATAGGCGGCGTCCCACCAGTCGCCCGACTCGGGCACGTCCGTCTGGTCGCCGAAGACCTGCGGGGAGGCCACCGGCAGGTCCGCGTACCAGTCGTAGAAGGAGAGCATGGGCGCGCCGATGAGGGAGTGGAAGCGGGCGCCGGCCGCGTGCGAGGCCATCGACATCGCCGGGATCGGCGAGAAGCCGGCCACCCGGTCCGGGCCGTGCTCCCCGATGGCGTGGACGTGCGCGGCGGCGGCGATCTCCACCGCCTCCTCCCAGCTCGCCCGCACCAGACCGCCCTTGCCGCGGGCCTGCTGGTAGGTGCGGCGGCGCACCGGGTCGCGCTGGATGTCCGCCCAGGCGAGCACCGGGTCCTTCAGGCGCTTCTTCGCCTCCCGGTACATCGCGAGCAGGGCGCCCCGGACCATGGGGTGCCGGACCCGGGTGGGGGAGTAGCTGTACCAGGAGAAGGAGGCGCCCCGGGGGCAGCCGCGCGGCTCGTACTCGGGCCGGTCGGGGCCGACGGACGGATAGTCGGTGGCCTGGGTCTCCCAGGTGATGATCCCGTCCTTGACGTACACCTTCCACCGGCACGAACCGGTGCAGTTGACGCCGTGGGTGGAGTACACGACCTTGTCGTGGCTCCAGCGGTCCCGGTAGAACGACTCGCCCTCGCGACCGCCGGTGCGGTGCACCGTCCGCAGGTCCTCGGAGACCTCGGCGCGGGAGAAGAACCTCCCCGCCCGGAGGAGGATCTCGGCGGCGTCCGGCTGCTCCTGCGGCACGTCAGGCTCCTTCACGACGAAGCGGTTCAGCAGCTTGAGCCTAGGCCGGGCGAGACACCCGGAAGGGGGGCCGATGGTCCCGAACGGGGGTGACCAAGTCCCGCATTCGTCCCGGGGACCGGTGTGTGAGGCTGGCCCGGTGAGCACTCTCCGACGGTGGATACCGAACCAGCACGGAGCCTGGGCCATGCTCGTCGTGCCCGTCCTGGCGGGAGTCCTCACCGGCTCCCCGACCTGGCTCCAACTCCCTCTCCTCCTCGCGTGGTTGCTCGGCTACTGCGCCGTCTTCCACATCGAGCAGTGGGTACGGCTCCGACACGCCTCCCGCAACCCCCGGGCAGCCGCACGCCACCTGCGCCCCGCGCTGGTCCTCGCCGGCGCGACGGCCGCCCTCGGCCTGCCCCTGCTGATCGCCGCACCCTGGCTCGGTGTCGCGGCCGCCCTGATGGCGCCCTTCCTCGCGGTGAACGTCGTCTTCGCCCGCCGCAACCGGGAACGGGCGCTCGTCAACGGTCTCGCGGCCGTCGTCCCCGCCTGCGGGATGCTCCTCGTCGCGCTGCGCCTCGGCGGCGGCGCGACCGCCGACGGCCTCGCCCCCGCGGCGGCCTGCCTGCTGTACTTCGCCGGCACCGTCCCGTACGTGAAGACCATGATCCGCGAGCGGAACTCGGCGGCGTACCGGAGGGGTTCGGTCGCCTACCACGCGGTGGCGCTGGTGGCGGCGACCCTGCTCGACCCGTGGCTCGCCGTGCCCTTCGCGGTCTACCTCGCCCGCGCCGCCGTCCTCCCCGGCCGGGGGATCCGGGTCCCGGTGGTGGGAGCGGTCGAGGTCGGCTGCTCGCTGCTGCTGCTCGGCTTCCTCGTCGGCGTGTACGGCTGAGGGCGGGCGGGGCCACGGCCGACGGCGGGTCCGCGGCCCGACGGCGGGTCCGCGGCCGACGGCGGGTCCGCGGCCGGCCGCCCCTCCGCTACAGCGCCTCCCGCTTGGTCAGCCAGTTGAAGCAGATCCAGCCGGGCAGGACCGGCAGCCACAGCGTCAGCATGCGGTAGAGGAGGACGGCCGGGGTGGCGACCTCGAACGGCAGGCCGACCGTGACCAGGCCGAAGGTGAGCGCGCCCTCGACCGCGCCGATGCCGCCGGGCGTCGGGGCCGCCGAGCCGAGCGCGTTGCCGGCGAGGAAGACCACCGCCACGCTCGCGTAGCTGATCGACGCGTTCCCGTGCCCGAAGGCGCGGATCGACGCGTCCAGGCAGAGGACGAACGTGCCGGTCAGCAGCAGCATCCCGCCGATGCCCGTGACCAGCTTCATCGGCCGCTGGAGCACGTCCAGCATGCGCGGCACCACACCCGCGAAGAGCGAGCGCAGCCGGGTCGAGACGAACTTCCGCATGAACGGGATCGCCGTCATCACCAGCACGAGCACCGCGACCGTCAGCAGGCCCGCGATGACCGTCCTCGACGGGGTGAAGGACGGCGACTTCTCCGTGCCCGTCAGATAGCCGAAGAGGAGCAGCAGCAGGATGTGCGCCCCGAGCCCGAAGAGCTGCGAGGCGCCGACGCTCGCCACCGCGAGCCCCGGGCGCACGCCCGCGCGCTGGAGGAAGCGGGTGTTGAGGGCGACACCGCCGACCGCCGCCGGGGCGACGATCTTCACGAACGAGCCGGCGACCTGCGCCACCACCGTCCGCCAGAAGCCGACCCGCTCCGGCACGAAGCCGAGCAGGCTCATCGCCGCCGCCACATAGCTGAGCGCGGAGAACAGCACCGCCGCCGCCACCCACCGCCAGTCCGCCTCGCTGATCGTGGACAGCGGCGTCCGGGCGATCTGCGAGAGCAGGAAGTACGCGGCGACCGCGCCCGCGATCATCGAGATCAGCGTCCGCGGCTTGATCCGCTCCAGCCGGACCGGCTCCACCGGCGCCTGCGGCCGGATCAGCAGCACCTGCCGGCGGATCTGCGCGAGCAGGTCCTCCTCACGGGCCTCGTCCAGGGCCTCGTCGAGCGCCCGCTTCTCCGCCTTCTTCTCCGCCTTCTTCTCGGCCTTCTCGGCCTTGGGGTCGGTGCCGGGCACCGGAAGGCCCGCGTGCGCGGCCGCCTTGGCGCGCTCCCGCTCCCTCTTCGCCGCCTCGGAGGCCGCCAGGACCGCCTCCCGCTCCCGCTGCGAGCGCTCCCGTGCCAGCCTCCGCAGGGTGGCGCGGGTCGACCGGCTCAGCGCGATCGGCTGCAGCAGCGGCAGACAGTCCGCCACCGCGTCCGGACCCAGCACCTCCACCGCCGACGCCACCGCCCGCTCCGCCCCGACCCGCAGGCCCAGGGTGGTCAGGAACTGGGCGATGTCCATCCGCAGCACCAGATCGCCGGCCGCGATCTCGCCGCCGCGCAGATCCGTCAGGAACACCCTGCCGGAACGATCCACCAGGATCGCGTCGCCCGACAGCCTGCGGTGCGCGATCCGGCGCGACTGGAGCGCCCTCACCTGCCGCCAGGCGCTCCGCACCAGCTCGTCGGTGATCTCGTCGTCGTCCAGCGAGTCCAGGCTCCGCCCGCCGATGTGCTCGTACACGAGCATCACCGCGTCCGGGCCCAGCTCCGAGGTGGCGATCAGCTTCGGCGCGTTCGCCCCCGCCGCGATCGCCGCGTACGCCAGCAGCGCCTCCTGCTCCAGCGCCTGCCGGAGCGGCACGATCGACCGGCGGGTGGTCACCGTCCGCAGGGTGATCCGCCGCCACAGCCGGTAGAAGAAGCCGTGCGCCTGCTGCTCCCGGTCGACGACGGTGACGTCCAGCGGCGCCCCCTCCTCCAGGGTCACGATGTACCGGCGGCCCCGGTCACCGCTCTCCGCCGTCTCCGGCACCTCCTCCGCGCGCAGCGCCGTCACCGGCCGGAAGCCGACCCGGCGCAGGCCGGCGAGGAGGGTCTGGCCGGTCGGCCGCACGTTCGGGGAGCCGACCGCGTACAGCGTGCCGTACGCCACGGTCCAGCCGATCAGCACGGTGAGGATGATCGAGAAGGCGGTGGTGTAGCCGGCCACCAGCAAGGTGAAGGCGTCGAGCAGCAGCACCGCCCAGAGCGAGAAGCGCCAGCGCGGTCTGCGGGCCATGCCGACGGCCGTCATGTACGCGATCACCGGCGCGAGGTAGTTGTGCACCGGGTCGGTCAGCCCGCCGCCGCTCGCCGCCTGGGTCAGCGCGTCCTGGATGGTGTCCGGCGCGGCCTTCGCCACCCACAGGTCGGTCGCCAGCGTGACGCCGTGCGCGAGCACCGCGGCGAGCACGCCGTCGGCGATCCGCAGCCCGTCCCGTTTCACCAGCCGCTCGATGGCGAAGGCCACCGGCAGGACCAGGATCGCGATCGACGACACCAGCCCGGCGATCTTGACGAAGACGTCGGGGGCGCCGACCGCGCCCTTGTTGATGTCCTGCTCCAGGCCGGAGGTGGTGCCGTGGGCGAACGCGGCGATGGCGAGGACGACGGCGATGGCCAGCACCCCGGCCAGCAGACGCATCAGGTCGGAGGGCCGGTGGACACGGGCGGCGAGCAGCGGCTCGTCGCCGGAGACCCGCTCGGGCATGTCGGGCCGAGCCTCACCGGGAGGCTGTGTGTCCTGACCCATCACCATGTCCGTCTCTGCGTGTACATCCGTCGGTTCTGCCTGCGTCTGCCGCTGTTGATCTCGTATCACCAGTCACCGCCCGGACGATGGTGGCACGAAGAGCCGCCCCGCGGAGGCATCAGGGCCATGTCGGTGGGGTGAGGCAGGATGGGGCGGATGAGGCTGGAGGGACCCGTGGGACGAACCGGAGCGAGCGGAGCGGACGGCTCCGGACCGGCGGGCGAGCTGCCCCCGTACGCGGAGGCCGTGCTCGACGTCGCCGACCGCATTCCGCCGGGGCGGGTGATGACCTACGGCGACGTCGCCGAATGGCTCGGCGAGGGCGGCCCCCGCCAGGTGGGCCGCGTGATGGCCCTCTACGGCGGCTCCGCCCCGTGGTGGCGGGTCGTCCGCGCGGACGGCACCCTGCTCCCCGGGCACGAGCTGCGGGCCCTCGGCCACTACCGCGACGAGGGCACCCCGCTGCGCGAGCGCGGCCCGGCCGCCGAGGACCACGTGCCGAGGATCGACATGCGCCGGGCCCGGTGGGACGGCACCGATCCGGAATGACCCGCGCCGGGGGCGGCGCGGGGGACGGCGCCACGCGCGCGTGCGGGATCTCACACCCGCGCGTGCAGCCCTGGTGGCGCCGGGGACCCCGGCCGTCCGGTCCTGGAGACCGGGGCCCGCGACCGCCCGCTTTCGCGTAACGTCGACGGGCACGCCGCCCGCGGCGACCGGTCCGCCGGCTTCCGTGGATCCGACCGGTCCGGCGAGTCCGACGGCTTCGACGGATCCGACGGATTCGGCGGATCGGGGAGTGGTGCGGACAGGTGTACGGGACCCGGCACGCGCGCGTACGCGTGCCCGGCGCCGTACGCCGTCCCGTACCTCCGTCGTCACCGGCACCGCCCGCACCACATCACCACCGACCAGGACCGGCCAACCACGTGAGCTCCTCCTCCACCACCCGGCCGACGCCGCCGCACCGGGGACAGCCGTACCCGGGTGCGGGCCGGCCGCGGACCCCCGGCGCGTACCGGCTGGTGCGCACGGCCCCGGCCCCGGTGGATCCCCCTCAGCTGGACGCAGCGCAGCGGGCGGTGGTTGAGCACGACCGGGGACCGCTCCTCGTCCTCGCCGGACCCGGCACCGGCAAGACGACCACGCTGGTCGAGGCGGTCGCCGCCCGCATGGAACGCGGCACCGACCCCGAGCGGATCCTCGTCCTCACCTTCAGCCGCAAGGCCGCCGTCGAACTCCGCGACCGGATGGCCACCCGGCTCGGCGGCCGGCGCCCGCCGCAGGCCACCACCTTCCACTCGTACTGTTACGCCCTCATCCGGGCCCACCAGGACGCCGAGCTCTTCGCCGAACCGCTCCGGCTGCTCTCCGGCCCCGAGCAGGACCTCGCCGTCCGCGAACTCCTCGCCGGCCAGATCGACCTCGAACGGACCGGGCTCGGCGGTGTCCGCTGGCCCGACGAACTCCGCGCCTGCCTCACCACCCGCGGCTTCGCCGACGAGGTCCGCGCCGTCCTCGCCCGCTCCCGCGAGCTGGGCCTCGGCCCCGACGCGCTCCGCCGCTTCGCCGAACGCGTCGGCCGCCCCGACTGGAAGGCCGCCGCCGGCTTCCTCGCCGAGTACCTCGACGTCCTCGACCTCCAGGGCGTCCTCGACTACACCGAGCTGGTGCACCGGGCCGTCCTCCTCGCCGAACGCGTCACCCTCCCCGCGTACGACGCCGTCTACGTGGACGAGTACCAGGACACCGACCCCGCCCAGGTCCGGCTCCTGACCGCCCTCACCGGCGGCGGCCGGAACACGGTCGTCGCCTTCGGCGACCCCGACCAGTCGATCTACGCCTTCCGCGGCGCCGACGTGAACGGCATCCTCGACTTCCCCGCGGCCTTCGGCGGTGCCCCCGTCCGGGTCCTCGGCACCTCCCGCCGCGCCGGCGCCGACCTCCTCGCGGCCACCCGGCAGCTCACCCAGAGGATGCCGCTGAGCCGCCTGCCCGCCGCCGCGGTCCGCGCCCACCGCGAGCTGTCGCCGGTACGGGACGGGGGCCGGGCCGAGGCGTACACCTACCCCACCGCCTCCGCCGAGGCCGAGAACATCGCCGACCTGCTGCGCCGCGCCCACCTGGAGGACGGCGTCCCCTGGCACGCCATGGCCGTCCTCACCCGGGCCGCCGCCGTCCTCCCCGCCCTCCGCCGAGCCCTCACCTCGGCCGGCGTCCCCGTAGAGACGGACGCCGCCGACACCCCCCTCCGCCACGAACCGGCAGTCGCGCCCCTCCTCCTGGCCCTGAGAGCGGTGGCCGCCACCGCCCACGGCGCCGCACCGGCGCCCGAACCCGCACCCGCCGAGTCCGCACGGACCGAGTCCGCACGGACCGAGTCCGCACAGACCGAGTCCGCACAGACCGAGTCCGCACACAGCACGCCCGCACAGACCGAGCCCGCACACAGCGCGCCCGCACAGACCGAGCCCTCGCAGACCGCGCCCGCACCGGACGAGACGCCCGTCCGCGACGAGACGCCCGCCCCCGACGAGCCGTCCTGGCTGGACGTCCAGACCGCCCTGGAGCTCCTCGCCTCCCCCCTCGCCGGCATCGACCCCGCCGACCTCCGCCGTCTCGGCCGCGCCCTCCGCGACGAGGCGCGCGCCGCGGGCGACAAGGTCCCGCCGCCCTCCGACGTCCTGCTCGCCCGCGCCCTCGCCGAGCCCGAGCGCCTCGCCGCGCACGACCCCGCCTACGCCCGCGGCGCGCTCCGCCTCGGCCGGCTCCTGCAGGAGGCCCGCGCGCTGCTCGCCGCCGGCGGCACCGCCGAGGAGGCCCTGTGGGTGCTGTGGAACGGCACCCCCTGGCCCGCCCGCCTGGAGCGCGCCGCCCTCCGCGGCGGCCCCGCCGGCCGCAACGCCGACCGGGACCTCGACGCCGTCTGCGCCCTC
Organism: Streptomyces sp. NRRL F-5727; assembly: GCF_000719555.1. Lineage (GTDB taxonomy): Bacteria > Actinomycetota > Actinomycetes > Streptomycetales > Streptomycetaceae > Streptomyces. The sequence goes on along the minus strand of NZ_JOGX01000067.1, from coordinate 17,657 downwards.
TTCGAGACCGCCGCCCGCGCCGAGGAACGGCTCGGCGGCCGCGGCGTGCTCAACTTCCTCGAAGAGGTCGACGCCCAGGACATCGCCGCCGACACCCTCACCCGCCGGCACACCCGCCCGGACGCCGTCCGGCTGATGACCGCGCACCGCTCCAAGGGCCTGGAGTGGAGCCTCGTCGTCGTCGCCGGCGTCCAGGAGGGCCTGTGGCCGGACCTGCGCCGCCGCGGCTCCCTCCTCGAAGCCGACCGCATCGGCCGCGACGGACTCGCCGAACCGCTCACCCCCGGCGCCCTCCTCGCCGAGGAGCGCCGCCTGTTCTACGTGGCCGCCACCCGCGCCCGCGACCGGCTCGTCGTCACCGCCGTGAAGGCCCCCGCCGAGGACGGCGACCAGCCCTCCCGCTTCCTCGCCGAACTCGGCACCGAACCGAAGGAGGTGCCGGGCCGGCCCCGCCGCCCGCTCGCCGTCTCCGCGCTCGTCGCCGAACTGCGCGCCACCACCGTCGACCCGGACGCCTCGCCCGCGCTCCGGGACGCCGCCGCCCGCCGGCTCGCCGAACTGGCCGCCCTCACCGACGAGGACGGGCAGCCGATGGTCCCCGCCGCCCACCCGGACCGCTGGTGGGGCCTGCACGAGCCCACCCGCTCCGCCGTGCCGCTCCGCGACCGGGACCGGCCCGTGGCGCTCTCCCCGAGCGCCCTGGAGAACCTGGCCGCCACCTGCTCCCTCCAGTGGTTCCTGGGCCGCGAGGTCAAGGCCGCCGAACCCGCCTCCGCCGCGCAGGGCTTCGGCAACGTCGTCCACGTCCTGGCCGACGAGGTCGCCTCCGGCCGCACCCCCGCCGACCTCGACGTCCTGATGGCCCGCCTCGACACCGTGTGGGACGCGCTCGCCTTCGACGCCCCCTGGAAGTCCGAGCAGGAGAAGGGGCACGCGCGCGTGGCCCTGGAACGCTTCCTGAGCTGGCACGTCATGGACCGCGGCGGCCGCACCCCGGCCGCCTCCGAGCACGGCTTCGACGTCACCCTGGAGGCGGGGGAGTACCAGGTCCGCATCCGCGGCTCCATGGACCGGGTCGAGACCGACGAGGAGGGCCGCGCGTACGTCGTCGACTTCAAGACCGGCAAGTCCGCCCCCACCCGGGACGAGGTCGCCCACCACCCGCAGCTCGCCGTCTACCAGCTCGCCGTCCGCGAGGGAGCCCTCGACGAGGTCTTCGGCGGGCGCCGACCCGAGCCCGGCGGCGCCGAACTCGTCCAGCTGCGCCAGGCCGCGCCCAAGAAGGAGGGCGGCGACGCGCTGCCCAAGGTGCAGGCCCAGCAGCCGCCGGAGGGCGAGTGGATCGGCGACCTGCTCGCCACCGCCGCCGGCCGGGTCCTCGACGAACGCTTCAGCCCGACGCCCGGCGGACACTGCGCGACCTGCTCCTTCCGCGCCGCGTGCAGCGCCAGGCCCGAGGGCCGACAGGTCGTCGACTGAGCCGTCACGCCGGGAAGTGACGCGAGTCACGTTCCCGGTTGCGCATCCTTTGTCCACCCCGGATTGTCACTGCTTGCGCGGCACCGCATAAGGTCCGCGTGAGGGAAACCTGTGAATATTCGCTTTCGAACACGTCGAAGCGCATCGAACACGCTGAGGAGTACGCGCATGAGGGCCAACCGGAAGCTCTGGGCCACCGCGACGATCTGTCTGGCCGTCGTCGCCGGTGTCTCGGGCTGTGGCAAGGGCGACGACAAGCCCGCCGACCCCTTCGCGGGCCTCTCCGCCGACGCGATCGCCGACAAGGCCGTCGAGGCCACCAAGTCCGCCACCGCCTTCCGCATGAACGGCAACGGCACCGACGAGGGCGTGGCGATGAAGGTCGACTTCGCCGTCGACGACAAGGGCAACTGCAAGGGCTCCATGGAGAGCGGCAAGGGCGGCAAGGCCGAGATCGTCGGCACCGGCGGCACCAGCTACATGAAGGGCGACGACGCCTTCTGGAAGTCCTCCAGCGGCGAGGAGGGCTCCTCCGACGAGGAGGCCGGCGCCATCTCCACGCTGCTCAAGGGCCGCTGGATGAAGATGCCGGCCGGCGAGGAGGGCCCCGGCGCCTTCTGCGACCTCAAGTCCATCACCAAGGACATGGACGAGGACACCCCCCGCAAGGGCATGACCCGTGAGGCCGACGCCGACGTCGACGGCACCCCGGCCGTCGTCCTCAAGGGCAAGGCCGACTCGAAGGGCGAGACCTCCACCCTCTACGTGGCCAAGGACTCCGCCAAGCCGTACATCCTCCGCGTCGTCACCACCGGCGGCGACGAGCCGGGCACGGTCACCCTCGCCGACTACGACAAGCCGGTCACCGTCACCGCCCCGCCGGCCGACCAGGTCGTCGACATGGAGCAGCTCATGAAGGCCGGCGCCGGCAGCTGACCCGTGCGCTGAGTAGCGGCCACGCGCGCGTGGGGCGACCCTGGTGAAAGGGTCCGGGGGGGCGAGGAGGCTCGTATGAGGTCCCAGTCCAGCCACCGGAAGCTCCGCGCCGCGGCCGTCGTCTGCGCGGCCGTCGCCGTCGCGGGCCCCGCCCCGGCGGCGGCCTGGGCGGCGACGGCGTCGCCCGGCCCCGCCCCGGCCGCCGCGGGCCCGTCCCCGGACCCCTTCGACGGACTCACCCCCGCCCAGATCGCCGACCGGGGCGTTGCCGCCACCCGCTCCGCCGACTCCCTGCGCATGACCGGCGAGGTCGTCACCGAGGGACAGCGGCTCGACGTCGACTTCTCCGTCGACGACCAGGGCTCCTGCCAGGGCCGGATCGGCGTCGACGACGGCTCCGCCGAACTCCGCCGGCTCGACGACATCACCTATATGAAGGGTGACGAGGAGTTCTGGCGGATCTCGATGACCTCCCAGGGCGTGCCCGCGAACCAGATCGCCCCGATCATCGAGCTCGTCAAGGGCCGCTGGCTCAAGATCGCCCCCGGCCAGGCCGGCAGCGGCGACCTCAGCGAGGTCTGCGACCTCGACTCCCTCCTCGACGGCCTCGGCCAGGACCCGGAGGACCGCCGGGGCCTCACCCGCGGCCCCGACCGCGAGGTCGACGACACCCCCGTGGCGACCCTGGTCAAGAAGGACGGCGACGAGACCACCACCGTCTCCGTCGCGCAGGAGGGCAAGCCGTACATCCGCCAGGTCGTCAGGACCGGCGGCGACGAACCCGGCAAGATGACCCTCTCCGACTTCGACCGCCCGGTGAAGGTCACCGCCCCGCCCGCCGACGAGACCGTCGACCTCTCCCGCCTCGACCCCGGCACCCCCGCCTGACCCCGCCGGGGATCCGGACGCCAGGCCGCCCCCGGCCAGGAACGCGCAGGTGAAAAGCGTGCGGGACGGGAATGTCCGACCGCCCGGTTAGCCTCTTCAGGGTGACCGCGCACCTCACCGACCCCGAGCAGCTCAAGGAGCTCCTCGGCATCCCCTTCACCCCGGAGCAGACGGCCTGCATCACCGCGCCGCCCGCCCCGCAGGTCATCGTGGCCGGAGCCGGCTCCGGCAAGACCACGGTGATGGCGGCCCGGGTGGTGTGGCTGGTCGGCACCGGACAGGTCGCCCCCGAACAGGTCCTCGGCCTCACCTTCACCAACAAGGCCGCCGGCGAACTCGCCGAGCGCGTCCGCACCGCCCTCGTCCGCGCCGGCGTCACCGACCCCGACCCGGTCGATCCCGAGAGCCCCCCGGGCGAGCCCCGCATCTCCACGTACCACGCCTTCGCCGGGCAGCTCCTCACCGACCACGGCCTGCGCATCGGCCTCGAACCGACCTCCCGGCTCCTCGCCGACGCCACCCGCTTCCAGCTCGCCGCGCGCGTGCTCCGCGAGGCCCCCGGCCCGTACCCGGCGCTCACCAAGTCCTTCCCGACCCTCGTCGAGAACCTGCTCGCGCTCGACGCCGAACTGGCCGAGCACCTCGTCGACCCCGCCGACCTCCTCGCGTACGACGCCGAGCTGCTCACCGCCCTCGCCGACGCCAAGCTCACCAACGACGACCTGCGCAAGCTCCCCGAGACGGCCACCGCCCGCCGCGAGCTCACCGCGCTCGTCAGCCGCTACCGCGCCGCCAAGCGCTCCCGCGACCTCCTCGACTTCGGCGACCAGATCGCCCTCTCCGCGCGGCTCGCCACCACCCGCCCCGAGGTCGGCGCGATCCTCCGCGACGAGTACCGCGTCGTCCTCCTCGACGAGTACCAGGACACCTCCGTCGCCCAGCGGCTCCTGCTCTCCGGCCTCTTCGGCCAGGGCACCGGCCATCCCGTCACCGCCGTCGGCGACCCCTGCCAGGCCATCTACGGCTGGCGCGGCGCCTCCGTCGCCAACCTCGACGACTTCCCCGCCCACTTCCCGCACGCCGACGGCACCCCCGCGAGCCGCCACTCCCTCTCCGAGAACCGGCGCAGCGGCGGCCGCCTCCTCGACCTCGCCAACGGCCTCGCCACCCCCCTGCGCGCCATGCACGCGGGCGTGGAGGCGCTGCGCCCCGCGCCGGGCGCCGAGGCCGACGGCACCGTCCGGATCGCCCTCCTCCCCACCCACACCGAGGAGATCGACTGGCTCGCCGACTCCCTCGCCCACCTCGTCCGCACCGGCCGCGAACCCGGCTCCATGGCCGTCCTCTGCCGCACCGCCGGCGACTTCCCCGCCATCCAGGCCGCCCTCGTCGCCCGTGGCGTCCCCGTCGAGGTCGTCGGCCTCTCCGGCCTGCTCCACCTCCCCGAGGTCGCCGACCTCGTGGCCGTCTGCGAAGTCCTCCAGGACCCGGGGGCCAACGCCGACCTGGTCCGGCTCCTCACCGGCCCCCGCTGGCGCATCGGCCCCCGCGACCTCGCCCTCCTCGGCCGCCGCGCCCGCCTCCTCGTGCACCGCGGCGACACCGACGCCGACCCCGGGCAGCGGCTCGCCGCAGCCGTCGAGGGCGTCGACCCCGCCGAGGTGATCTCCCTCGCCGACGCCCTCGACACCTTCCTCGACTCCGCCGGCCACCCCGACGACGGCCTGCCCTTCTCCGCCGAGGCCCGGGTCCGCTTCGCCCGCCTCGCCGCCGAGCTCCGCTCGCTGCGCGCCTCCCTCGCCGACCCCCTGATGGACGTCCTCCACCGGGTCCTCACCGTCACCGGCCTGGAGGTCGAACTGTCGGCGTCCCCGCACGCCCTCGCCGCCCGCCGCCGCGAGACCCTCGGCAACTTCCTGGACGTCGCCGCCGGCTTCGCCTCCCTCGACGGCGAGGCGAGCCTCCTCGCCTTCCTCGGCTTCCTGCGCACCGCCGTCCAGTTCGAGAAAGGCCTCGACCACGCCCTCCCGGGCGGCGAGAACACCGTCAAGGTCCTCACCGCCCACAAGTCGAAGGGCCTGGAGTGGGACGTCGTCGCCGTCCCCGGCCTGGTCGCCGGCCAGTTCCCCTCCGCCCGCGCGCGCGAGTCCTGGACCTCCCAGCCCCAGGTCCTCCCGCACGCCCTGCGCGGCGACGCCGCCACCCTCCCGGACCTCGACGCCTGGACCGCCGCCGCGATGAAGTCCTTCAAGGCGGCGATGACGGACCACCAGCACACCGAGGAACTCCGCCTCGGCTACGTCACCTTCACCCGCCCCCGCACCCTCCTCCTCGCCTCCGCCCACTGGTGGGGCCCGACCCAGAAGAAGCCGAGGGGCCCCTCGGACTTCATGGCGGCGCTGTACGACCACTGCGCGAAGGGCCACGGCGACATCGAGGCATGGGCGGAAGCCCCGGAGAAGGAGGCGGAGAACCCCCTCCTGGCAGAGTCGACCCAGGACCTCCCCTGGCCGCTTCCCCTGGACGAGGAGGCGCTGAAGCGCCGAAGGGAGGCCGCGGAGCACGTCCGCACCGCGTTGTGGGCCATCGTTCCGCAGGGCGGAACGGGGGGCCACAACGCCCCCGGCGCGGCGCCCGACTCCTCGGACCCGCACCCCGAGGACCTCTGGCTCCCGGACGACCCGCAAGAGGCCCCCGGCACGGTGCCGCACCCCCGGGAAACGCTCACCCCCGAAGAGGCCCGCACCATCGCCTCCTGGGACAGGGACCTCGCCGCCCTCACGGCGGAGCTGCACCGCTCCCGCGCCACCACCCGGGACGTCCTCCTCCCCGCCTACCTCTCCGCCTCCCAGGTGATCCGCCTCGCCGAGGACCCGGACGGCTTCGCGCGGGAGCTGGCCCGCCCGATGCCGAAGCCCCCGCAGCCCGCGGCCCGCCGCGGCACCCGCTTCCACGCATGGGTGGAGTCCCGCTTCGACGAGCTCCCGCTGCCGTTCCTCGGCCCGGACGAGCTCCCCGGCGGCGAGGACTTCGCGGGCGAGCCGGAGATCGTCGACGAGCGCGACCTGGAGGCCCTCAAGGAGGCGTTCGCCCGCACGCCGTACGCCCGCCGCACCCCGTACCGGGTGGAGGTCCCCGTCCACCTCACGCTCGCGGGCCGGGTGGTCCGGGGCCGGATCGACGCCGTCTACCGGGACCCGGACTCCGGCGCGTACGAGATCGTCGACTGGAAGACCAGCCACCACCGCACCGCCGACCCCCTCCAGCTCGCGCTGTACCGGCTCGCCTGGGCCGAGCAGCACGGCCTCGACCCCGAGGACGTCGCCGCCGCCTTCGTCTACGTGCGGACCGGCGAGGTGGCCCGCCCGGCGAGGCTGCCGGGCCGGGCGGAGCTGGAGGCGATCCTGCTGGGCGGGGCACCCTCCGGCGCCGGATAGGCTCGGGACCATGAGCGAGACCCCGGACAGCGTCGTCCAGCCCGTACGCGCGTACATCGAGCAGCACCGCGCCGCCTTCCTCGGCGACCTCGCCGACTGGCTGCGCATCCCGTCCGTGTCGGCGCAGCCCGAGCGGGCCGGGGACGTGCGGCGCAGCGCCGACTGGCTCGCCGGCGCCCTGAAGGACACCGGTTTCACCACGGTCGAGATCTGGGAGACCGAGGGCGCCCCGGCGGTCTTCGCCGAGTGGCCCTCCGAGGACCCGGACGCGCCGACGGTGCTGGTCTACGGCCACCACGACGTGCAGCCGGCGGCCCGCGAGGACGGCTGGCACACCGACCCCTTCGAGCCGACCGTCGTCGACGGGCGGATGTACGCGCGCGGGGCGGCCGACGACAAGGGCCAGGTGTTCTTCCACACCCTCGGGGTCCGCGCCCACCTCGCCGCCACCGGACGCACGGCGCCCGCCGTCCACCTCAAGCTGCTGGTGGAGGGCGAGGAGGAGTCCGGCTCGCCGCACTTCCGCGCGCTCGTCGAGGCGCACGCGGACCGGCTCGCCGCCGACGCGGTGATCGTCTCCGACACCGGCATGTGGTCCGAGACCACCCCCACCGTCTGCACCGGCATGCGCGGGGTCGCCGACTGCGAGATCGACCTGTACGGCCCCGACCAGGACATCCACTCCGGTTCCTTCGGCGGCGCCGTGCCCAACCCGGCCACCGTCGCCGGCCGGATCGTCGCCGCCCTGCACGACGCCGACGAGCGGGTCGCGATCCCCGGTTTCTACGACGGCGTGAGCGAACTCACCGAGGCCGAGCGGCGGCTCGTCGCCGAGCTGCCCTTCGACGAGGCCGCGTGGCTGCGGACCGCCAAGTCCCACGGCACCCTCGGCGAGGCCGGCCACTCGACCCTGGAGCGCGTCTGGGCCCGCCCGACCGCCGAGGTCAACGGCATCGGCGGCGGCTACCAGGGCCCCGGCGGCAAGACGATCGTGCCCGCCTCCGCCCACCTCAAGCTGTCCTTCCGGCTCGTCGCCGGCCAGGACCCGTACCGGATCGAGACGCTGGTGCGGGAGTGGCTGGCGGGGCTCGTCCCGGCCGGCGTCCGGTACGAGATCGTCTTCGGCGCCCCGACCCGCCCCTGCCTCACCCCGCTCGGCCACCCGGCCCTCACGGCGGTGGCCGGGGCGATGAGCCGGGCCTTCGACGGGGCCACCGTCCGCTACACGCGCGAGGGCGGCTCGGGACCGGCCGCCGACCTCCAGGACGTCCTGGACGCGCCCGTGCTCTTCCTGGGCATCTCGGTCCCGTCCGACGGCTGGCACGCGCCGAACGAGAAGGTCGAGCTCGACCTCCTCATGAAGGGCGTGGAGACGACCGCCTACCTGTGGGGCGACCTGCCGGCCGCCCTGCGGGCCGGCGAGTGCTGAGCGCCGGGCCGAACGCCGCAATCACTGACACCGATCCGGGGGAGTTGGAAGCACCTGTGAGCACCCTGAACAACGCGTTCGCGGACCGTCCGATCTCGCTCACCGCCCCGAGCGGGATCGACCGCGCCGCCCACCACCGCCTCGACGAGGCGTGGCTCGCGGCCGCCTGGAGCCACCCGAGCACCCGCGTCTTCGTGGTCTCCGGCGGCCAGGTGCTGATCGACGACCGCCCCGACGGCACCACCGAGCTCGTCATGACCCCGGCGTTCGAGGCGCCGATGACCGAGACCCACCGGTACTTCCTCGGCACCGACGCCGACGGGGTCTCCTACTTCGCGCTCCAGAAGGACTCGCTGCCCGGCCGCATGGACCAGTCGGCGCGCCCGGCCGGCCTGCGCGAGGCGGGCCTCCTCCTGTCGCCCCGCGACGCGGGCCTGATGACCCACGCGGTCGCCCTGGAGAACTGGCAGCGCCTCCACCGCTTCTGCTCACGCTGCGGCGAGCGCACGGTGATCGCCGCGGCCGGGCACATCCGCCGCTGCCCGGTCTGCGGCGCCGAGCACTACCCGCGCACCGACCCGGCGGTGATCATGCTGGTCACCGACGACCAGGACCGGGCGCTGCTCGGCCGCCAGGTGCACTGGCCGGAGGGCCGCTTCTCGACGCTGGCCGGCTTCGTCGAGCCCGGCGAGTCCATCGAGCAGGCGGTGGTCCGGGAGGTCTTCGAGGAGGCCGGCGTCACCGTCGGCGAGGTCTCGTACGTGGCCAGCCAGCCGTGGCCGTTCCCGTCCAGCCTGATGCTCGGCTTCTTCGCGCGGGCCACCTCCCCGGAGATCGAGGTGGACGGCGAGGAGATGCTCGCCGCACGGCAGAAACGCCCAAGTAGCTCCGCTACGAGGGCGCCCCTGCCGCACGCCGATCGCACGCACCTGACGACCCGGCCTGATCCGACGCGCATTGTCAGACAGGCCCTGGGACCCGTCCGAGAACACGCGAAGGCCCCCGCTCCCAAGGAGAGCGGGGGCCTTTCCCTCACCCCGGACGGGCTCGCGGAGCGGACCTCAGACGGCGAGGGCCTGCTTGACCTGGGCCAGGCTCGGGTTGGTCATGACCGACTCGGTGCCGGCGGGGGAGACGACCAGGACCGTGGGGACGGTCTGGTTGCCGCCGTTGGCCTGCTCCACGAAGGCGGCCGACGCGGGGTCCTGCTCGATGTTGATCTCGTCGTACGCGATGCCCTCGCGGTCCATCTGGCTCTTCAGCCGGCGGCAGTAGCCGCACCACTCGGTGCTGTACATCGTCACAGTGCCCTGCATGGCCAGGCGCTCCTCATCGGTCGGGGGTCGTGCCGAAGGGAGAACGTACGCCATCCGGCCACCCATTCCCGCACGCCGGGTGAGCTGCGCCGCTCTTCCCCCGGTCCGGGACGACCGGGCCGGACCACCGGATCGGGACGATCATGTGACGGTACGACCACGGTCCGCGGCCTGTGGACGACGCGCCGCACCGACCCCGCCCGACCTGGCAGCATGGCGGAGTGACAGCAGCAACGCACTCCCCTCTCTTCCCGGCGGTCCCGGAGACGGCCGACGCGGTGCTCGACGGGCTCGACCCGGAGCAGCGCGAGGTCGCCCTGGCCCTGCGCGGCCCGGTCTGCGTCCTCGCCGGCGCCGGCACGGGCAAGACCCGGGCGATCACCCACCGGATCGCCTACGGGGTGCGGACGGGTGTGCTGCCGCCCGCGAGCGTGCTCGCCGTCACCTTCACCAACCGCGCCGCGGGCGAGATGCGCGGCCGGCTCCGCCAGCTCGGCGCCGGTGGGGTGCAGGCCCGCACCTTCCACTCGGCGGCGCTCCGGCAGCTCCAGTTCTTCTGGCCGAAAGCGATCGGTGGCCCGCTGCCCCGGCTCGTGGAGCGCAAGGCCCAGCTGGTCGCCGAGGCCGCGGCCCGCTGCCGGGTCCGGCTCGACCGGAACGAGCTGCGGGACGTCACCTCGGAGATCGAATGGGCCAAGGTTACCCAGACCGTGCCCGCCGACTACCCGGCCGCGGTCGCCCGCGCCCGCCGGGACGCCCCCCGGGACCCGGCCGAGATCGGCCAGCTCTACGCGATGTACGAGCAGCTCAAGGGCGAGCGCTCGGTGATCGACTTCGAGGACGTGCTGCTGCTCACGGTCGGCATCCTCCAGGACCGGCCCGACATCGCCGAGCAGATCCGCCGCCAGTACCAGCACTTCGTCGTCGACGAGTACCAGGACGTCTCCCCGCTCCAGCAGCGCCTCCTCGAGGAGTGGCTGGGGGAGCGGGACAGCCTCTGCGTGGTCGGCGACGCCAGCCAGACGATCTACTCCTTCACCGGCGCCACCCCCGACCACCTGCTGGACTTCCGCACCCGCCACCCGCACGCGACCGTGGTCAAGCTGGTCCGCGACTACCGCTCCACCCCGCAGGTCGTGCACCTCGCCAACGGCCTGCTCGACCAGGCGAGCGGCCGGGCCGCGGACCACCGCCTGGAGCTGGTCTCGCAGCGCGAGCGCGGACCCGAGCCGGTCTACACCGAGTACGGCGACGAGCCCGCCGAGGCCGAGGGCACCGCCCGCCGGGTCCGCGACCTGATCGCCGCCGGCGTCCCGGCCGGCGAGATCGCCGTCCTCTACCGGATCAACGCCCAGTCGGAGGTCTACGAGCAGGCCCTCGCCGACGCCGGCGTCCCCTACCAGCTGCGCGGCGCCGAGCGTTACTTCGAGCGCCAGGAGGTACGGGAGGCGATCGCCGCCCTGCGCGGCGCGGCCCGTTTCGGCGCGAACGACTCGCTCCTCGACGGAGCCGAGGACCTGCCGGCCCAGACGCGGGCGGTGCTTTCCGGCCACGGCTGGAGCAGCCGGCCGCCGGCCGGCTCCGGTGCCGTCCGGGACCGCTGGGAGTCGCTCGCCGCGCTCGCCCGGCTCGCCGACGACTTCGCCGCCGCCCGCCCCGGCGCCACCCTCGCCGACCTGATCGCCGAGCTGGACGAGCGGACCGCGGCCCAGCACGCCCCCACCGTCCAGGGCGTCACCCTCGCCTCCCTGCACGCCGCCAAGGGCCTGGAGTGGGACGCCGTCTTCCTGGTCGGCCTCACCGACGGCATGATGCCGATCACCTACGCCAAGACGGACGAGCAGGTCGAGGAGGAGCGCCGGCTGCTCTACGTGGGCGTCACCCGCGCCCGCGTCCACCTCACCCTCTCCTGGGCGCTCTCCCGCTCCCCGGGCGGCCGCCCCGGCCGCGTCCCCAGCCGCTTCCTCAAGGGGCTCCGCCCCGGCTCCGGCAGCCGGGCCGCCGGTCACGGCGGCACCGGCGGCGGCATCGAGCGGGGCGGCCCGGGCCCGTCCGGCGAGACCGTCCGGCGCCGCCCGCGCGGCCCGGTCCGCTGCCGGGTCTGCGGCACCACCCTCACCGAGGCCGGCGCGATGAAACTGCTCCGCTGCGAGGACTGCCCCTCGGACATGGACGAGGGCCTGTACGAGCGGCTGTGGGCGTGGCGGGAGGAGCGGGCCCGGGCGCTCGGCCAGCCCGCCTATTGCGTCTTCACCGAGAAGACGCTCATGGCGATCGCCGAGCGGGTCCCCTCCTCCGGCGGCGAGCTGGCCATGATCGCCGGGGTCGGCGCCCGCAAGCTGGACCGCTTCGGAGCCGACGTCCTCGCCATCTGCGCAGGTGAAGACCCAGGTGAAGAGGGTGTAAGGGGCGCAGGGGAGGACTGATCGAAACTCGTGGGAAAAATAGTTTGCGCCCGCCCCGTCAAGCCCCATAGGTTCTTAACCACGCAACAGCGGCTTCTTAAGAAGCCCTGTCTCGTGCTGTACTTGTCCAAATGAACATCGAGAGCCCGGCTCGCACCCGAGCTCTCCGAGACGCCGAGAGGAGGCGATTCCAGTGATCAGCAACATCAACAGCAACACCGTCGTCAGCACCGCCAAAATGACCGATCGCTCGGTCGTCTCCGCCTGCTCGCTCGGCTTCTCCGCCGTTGAGCTCCTTGGCAGCGGTCTGCCCGTCACCGGTCTGTCCGGTCGCGGCATGGCCGTCATCGAGCGCACCGAGCGACCGACCAAGGCACGGGTGGCTGAAGAGGGTAAGGCCGGATTCACGGCCTATGGCTTCGCGGCAGCCGGTGCCGGCAAGCAGCAGACGACGCAGCACCACACGATGTGGGCCTTCCGTGGGCTCGAACCCTGGAGTGATCCAGCCTGACCTGATCAGGCCGGCGCCTTCAGGGCCGCGGAACCCCACCCGGGATCCGCGGCCCTTCTGTTTGTCCCCGAACGGGGACGGCGGAACGAAGGGGCCTCGGGACAAGAAACCCGGTACCAGCCGAAGACCCGGCCCACCGGCCGGAACGACCAGACGAGGAAAGACACCCGTGCAACTCGAAGCGCACGCCCCGTCCGTACCGCCTTCCGAAACGATCCCCCCGTCCGGCCTCACGGAGGACCACGCCTTGACCCCCCTGACATCGCTCACCGCGCTCGACGACGCCATCGAGAACCTCGGCGTCCCGGTTCCCTGCCGGGCCTACGACCCGGAGGTCTTCTTCGCCGAGTCCCCGGCCGACGTCGAGTACGCCAAGTCCCTCTGCAAGACCTGCCCGCTGGTCGCGGCCTGCCTCGCCGGCGCCAAGGAGCGCCGTGAGCCCTGGGGTGTCTGGGGCGGCGAGCTCTTCGTCCAGGGCGTGGTCGTCGCCCGCAAGCGGCCCCGTGGCCGCCCGCGCAAGAACCCGGTCGCGGCATGACCGCCCTCACCTGGGAGGCACCCCACAAGGCCCCCAGGCGAACCGGAACGATCGACCATCCCCTCACGCACGATCCCCAGAAGCAGGCCCCGATGACCACGTCCGCCTTCGAGCCCATCCGCTCCGCTACCCCCGACTTCTCCCCCGCCGGCGCCCCCGCGCTGCGTCAGAACAGGACCCGAGACATGCAACTCATCCCAGAAGCCCTGGCCCGTGCCCATATGCACGAGCGACAGCGTGAGGCCGAGGCGGAACGTCAGGCCGTGCGCCTGATCGCCGCCCGGCGCATGCAGCGCCGCGCCGAGCGCGTCTCGCTGCGCGCCCGCCGCGCGCTGGCCATGGCCGTCATGCACTGAGCGCCCCACCAGGCGTCCCCGCGGGGGCCGGTCCGAACGGACCGGCCCCCGCGGTGCGTTGCCCCGCGGAGGCCGCCCCGCCGGGCTATCGTCACGAGGATGAACGAGCCCCGCGCCGCGGAGGAGCCCGTGGTCTGCGCACGCTGCGGCAGGACCGCCGACACCCTCCCGATCACCTGGACCTGCTCCGTCGAGAACGGCCGCCGCCAGTACTTCTGCGAGGAGTGCGCCCGCGCCAACATCCGGGCCATCGAGGGCCGCCTGGACTCCTCCTGGTGGTGACCCGGCGCCTCAGGCCGCCGGGTCGAAACCGGGCAGCCAGGCGGACAGCTCGTCGCGCAGCCGGACCGTCGCGTTCAGCTGGCAGAGCACCCCGATCGTGGACAGCGTCACCCGGTGGATCAGCAGGTACGACGGCGGCAGGTTCAGCTGCCGCCCCAGCTGGTGCGCCGGGGACCGGGGATCGGCGATCCGGGCCGCCTGCGTCCGCATCCAGCCCCGGGTGAAGACGAAGGACTCCGCCCCCGCCGGCTCGATGATCGGCAGCAGGTACTCCAGGACCTCGTCCGGGTCGAGCGCCACCGACTCCTTCACGAAGCCCTCCTCCCGCAGCAGCGCGTACACCGGCTCCGCCTCACCGGCCAGGGTCATCCGCAGACAGGTCCCGATCATCTCCGGAAGCCCGCCCGGCAGCCGGTCCACCGTGCCGAAGTCCAGCACCCCGAGCCGCCACCGGGAAGGATCGTCCGCCCCCTCCTCGCCGTCCGGCGGCAGCAGCCGGAAGTTCCCCGGATGCGGGTCGGCGTGCAGCAGCCCGGTCCGCGCCGGACCCGAGAACAGGAACCGGGCCAGCAGCTGACCGGCCCGGTCCCGCTGCTCCTGGCCGCCCTCGGCGATCACCTCCGACAGCGGGACGCCGTCCATCCACTCCGTCACGAGCACCTGGTCCGCCTGGTGCACCACCGCCGGGACCACCACGTCCGGATCGTCCGCGAAGACCTCGGCGTGCTCCCGCTGGGACCGCGCCTCCAGGGCGTAGTCCAGCTCCTCCGTCACCCGCTCGCGCAACTCCGCGATCAGCGGCTTCACCTCGACCCCCGGCACCAGCGGCCCGAGCAGCCGGGCGAACCGGCTCAACTGCGCCAGGTCCGACAGCAGCGCCTCCCCGGCACCCGGGTACTGCACCTTCACCGCGACCTCGCGCCCGTCGTGCCACACCGCCCGGTGCACCTGCCCGATCGACGCGGCCGCCGACGGCTTGTCCTCGAACTCCAGGAACAGCTCCCGCCATTCCGCCCCGAGCCGCTCCTCCAGGACCCCGTGCACCGTCCGCACCGGCATCGGCGGCGCGGCCTCCTGAAGCTTCGTCAGCGCCGCCCGGTAGGGGCCGCCGATCTCCTCCGGCAACGCCGACTCGAAGACCGACAGCGCCTGACCGAACTTCATGGCCCCGCCCTTGAGCTCGCCGAGCACCTTGAACAGCTGCTCCGCCGTGCGCTCCTGGAGCTCCCGGGCCACGAACTCGGCGGACTTCCCGCCGATCCGCTTGCCCAGGCCCCAGGTCGCGCGGCCCGCGATGCCCAGCGGCAACGCGGCCAACTTGGCGGTCCTGGTGACCGCCTTCCGGGGAAGATCAGACATGCGCCCCTCCAATTCCCAGACTGCCGTGCCGCGCAGGGCTGCGCCCCGCCATTGTGGACCGGGTCTCCCCGGCTGTTGAGACGGCCACCCCCACCCTGCCCCGTGCGGCCCCGCAGGGACAGGCCGCATGCGGCACCAGCCGCTCGGACCGCCATCCCAGCGACGGCGCCGCCGCCTCCCAGCGGACCCCGGTGCTCGCCGGCAGCTCCCCGTCCAGGAAGGCCAGCGCGTGCCCCGCGGCGAGGCCCGCCACCGCCGTCGCCAGCGCCACGTCACAGGCCGGCAGGGGATGCGGCGCCCCCGAGCGCCACTGCGCGAGCAGCCGCGGCCACGCCGGGTCCCGGTCCGTCGCCTCCTCCTGGAGACACCGGGCGCACGCCGTCCCGCCCGGCAGCACCAGCGGCCCCACCACCCCCGTCGCCTCCAGCACCCCCGCGTACAGATGCGGCACCCCGGCCGCCATCCACGGCTCCGCCGCCACCGGATCCGGCACCAGCACCCCCAGCCCGTCCCGGGGCGTCACCACCACCAGCGACACCGGCACCCGGCCGTCCCCGCCGCTCCCGTCCGCAGGCCCCGCCGTGCGCCGGTCCGCCCGCCGCGCGGCCACCGGGCCACGCGCCCAGCGCGCCACCAGCCGCCGCGCCGCCGCCACCCGGCGCTCGCCGACCGCCTCCGCCGGCAGCCCGCCCGGCGCCGTCTCCCACGGCTCCACCCGCCCGCCGTCCACCCCCTCCACCCCGCCGACGCCCGCCGCCGCGAGCAGCGCCGCCACCGTCGCGCCCACCCGCCCGGCGCCCCGCACCCGCACCCGCCGCTCCCGCCGGGCCGCCAGCGTCCGCAGCGCCCGGTCCGGCTCCGGGCACACCACCGACAGCGCGGCCAGATCCGCCCGCAGCGGATCCAGCGCCGCGTCCACCGCCCCGGCCGCGGGACCCGACCGCCCCGGCCGGCCCGCCCCGGCCTCCACGAGCAGCCCCGCCGCGGCGAGCCGCCCCAGCAGGGCGTCGAGCCGTCCCTCCGGCAGCCCCAGCTCCGCCGCCTCCCGCCGCAGCAGCGCCGTCCCGCGCGTCCCGTCCATCAGCCCGAGGAGCCGGCCCGTCGCCGTGTCCACCCGGTCCAGCACCACCGCGTGCGCCGGCGTCACCCCGTACTGCGCGCACGTCAGACTCCGCCAGGCCCGGCGCAGCGCCGGCTTCACCATCGGATGCATGTCCCGCCCCCGTCCTCCTCCGCGTTTCTCTCCCGGACCCAGACTGCCCGTCGGCGCGGCACCGCGCCGAGAGTTGTCCACAGGCCCGCCCGAAAGTCGTACAGGTCATATGAAGGGGTGGGTCGTGCGACGGGGATTCCTCGCGCCGCCCGGGTACCGTCGAGGGCGTGCCAGTCGAGATCCGCAGGAGCGCCCGCCGCACCCGTTCCGTCTCCGCCTACCGCGAGGGGGACCGCACCATCGTCCTCATCCCGGCCCGGATGTCGGAGGCCGAGGAGCGCCGCTGGGTCGGGGTGATGCTGGAGAAGCTCGCCGCGAAGGAGAAGGACAAGGAGCGCCGCGCCACCCGCGGCGACGCCGAGCTGGCCGAGCGCGCCGGCCGCCTCTCCGACCGGTACCTCGGCGGCAGGGCCCGGCCCGACTCGGTTCGCTGGGTCACCAACCAGAACAGCCGCTGGGGCTCCTGCACCCCAGCCGAGGGCTCCATCCGGCTCTCCCACCGCCTCCAGCCGATGCCCGAGTACGTCGTCGACTACGTCCTCCTGCACGAGCTGGCCCATCTCCTGGTCCCGGGCCACGGCCCCGGCTTCTGGCGGCTCCTGGAGGCGTACCCGAGGACCGAGCGGGCCCGCGGCTACCTCGAAGGAGTGGCAGCCGCCACCCGCCTCCCGCACCCCCCGGACGGGGAACGCACGGCCTGAGGCCGTGTTTCCCGATTCCGTACCGGAACCGACCCGCCCTGTCTCAATGTCGTTCTCAGCGGATAGCCTGACGCGAGTCATTCGCCATCGGGATGGGGGACGGTCGTTACGCATGGCCAGGGAATTCCAACGCGGCCACAAGGCCAAGATCAGTGATCTGACCGCGGGCACCGATCTGTACGTGGGCGTGCAGATCGCGGCGCCCGGGCTCACCTTCGACATCAGCTGCTTCGGACTCGACGCCGACGAGCGCCTCTCGGACGACCGCTACTTCGTCTTCTTCAACCAGCCGAAGTCGCCCGAGGAGTCCATCCAGCTGCTCGGGGCGCAGTCCGGCGACACCGAGTCCTTCCGCGTCACCCTCGACCGGATCCCCCCGCAGATCCACAAGCTGTCCTTCACCGCCACCATCGACGGCAACGGCCAGATGTCGCAGGTCGGACCCGGCTGGATCCGGATCGTCGCCGGTGGCGAGGAGGTCGCCCGCTACGCCTTCACGGGCGCCGAGTTCTCCACCGAGCGCGCGGTCATGCTCGGCGACTTCTACCTGAAGGACGTGTGGCGGTTCGCCGCCGTCGGCCAGGGCTTCGACGGCGGCCTGGAAGCGCTGCTGCGGAACTTCGGCGGAGAGGTCCTGGAGGAGGAGCAGCCCGCGGCCCAGCCGCCCGCCGCCCCCCAGCAGGCCGCGCCGGCCTTCGGCGCCCCCGCCCAGGCCGCGGCGCCCCCGGCGTTCGGCGCCCCCGCCCCCCCGGCCCCCGCCGCCCCCGCGCCCGCCCCGCAGCCCGGCTACGGCCCCCAGGCGCCGAC
>NZ_JOGX01000066.1 GCF_000719555.1 Streptomyces sp. NRRL F-5727 | reverse complement strand
GTGGTGGAGGGGGTGCTGGTGGTCACGAGGGAGAGTGTGGCCTCCGGGGTGGGGGCGGCGGGGCGGGGGGGGTCGGCTGACGGGCGGCCTGGCCGGGGCCCGGCCGGGCGCTCGCGGTGGCGCACGCGCGCGTGGCGGCACGGCGTTCGCGGTGGCGCACGCGCGCGTGGCGGCGGTTCGGGGGCTGCGGGTCGGGGCCTTGGCCGCGGTACCGGGCGGGGTGGCCGGTTCGCCGTTCCCCGTGCTCGGACCCCGCGCCCGGGGCGCGAGCCGTCCGGGCGGGCGCCGTTCAGGCGGGCGCCGTCCGGGCGGCCCCGTTCAGGCGGGCGTCGTTCGGGCGGACCGCGTGCCCGGTACCGGCCGTTCCGGTGGCTGATTGGCGTCGGTGGCCGGAGCCGTTCCGGTGGTGTTGTGTGAAGCTGGCGTCGACACCGCTCCGGTGCGGGTCCTCCTCACTACGGTGACGACGAGAGGCATGACGCTATGCGTGTTGCGGAGTGCGTTCCCCCACTCACCGCGTCAGCGGTCGCGTTACGCGGAGAGGGCGCCCGACTCCGCCCCCGGGCGCCCTTCCCGGCGGGCGAGGGCCCGGTCGTGGCGGCCGGTCACGGGGCGCGGCGGTCAGCGGGAGCCCCGGCATGACGTCCCGCAAGGCGCCGGTGATCGGCATCATCGGGGCGTACGGCGCGGTCGGCCGGCACGCGGCCCGCAGCCTCGCCGCCGAGGGCCGGTACCGGCTCCGGATCGGCGGGCGTCACACGGACGCGGCGCGCGTGTTCGCGGCCTCGCTGCCCGGGCGCGCCGAGGCCATGTGGGTGGACGCGAACAACACCGACAGCCTGGTCCGCTTCAGCGAGGGCTGCCGTACCGTCCTCAACTGCTCAGGGCCCGCTTACCTGTTGGTCGACAGGCCCCGCCGGGCGGCCTTCGAGGCGGGGGCCGACTACGTGGACGTCATGGACGACGGCAGTGCGTCCGAGCCGGTGCCGGAGCGCACCGCGGTCCTGTCGGCCGGGCTGTCCCCGGGGCTCTCCGGGCTGCTGCCCGAGCTGCTGGCACACGGCCTGGCCAGCGGCGGGGCGTTCACGGGCTGCTACGCGGGGGTGGGGCCGCTGACCCGCGCCGGGGCCGTGGACGCCCTGCTGAGCGTCGACCGCGGCTTCGGCACCCCGTCGGCGGTCTGGCGGGGGCGGGTGGTGCCCTCGGCGCTGGAGATCGAGCCGCACTTCATGGTGCCCGGGGTGTCCCGGCCGCTCACCGCGCATCCGTTCCTGACGGAGGAGCTGGTGGACCGGGCCCGGACGCTCGGACTCCGGGAGGCGAAGTGGTACAACGCGTTCGACGGACCGACGCTGCTCGACACCCTGGTCCGGTCGCACGGTGAGCACTCGGCCGGGCTGAGCCTGGCCGCCAGGGCCGACGTGCTGGTGCGCTCCAGCGCCCTCGACGCGGCCGGCCGCACCCCGTACCACGTGCTGTGGGGGCGTCTGGACGGCTGGAACCAGGAGGGTGTCCCGGTCACCCGGGCGGTGGTGATCCGGGGCGACGACGCCGCGCGGCTGACCGGGGCGGTCGGGGCGTTCGCCGCGGCCGCGGTGACCAACAGGCAGGTGCTGCGCGGGATCCACCAGGCCGCGGCGGTGCTGTCGCCGCAGGCCGTGGTCGACTGGCTGCGGAACCGCGTCCCGGGGGTGACGGTGCAACAGACCACCGTCCTGTCCCCCGAGGACGCACCGGAGCCGACCGGCCCGGCGGCCGGAGAGGGCGAGGCCGAGCCGGAGGCCGGCCTTCGGTGAACGGGCGTGGCGGGCGGCACGGTTCACCGCGCCGCGCGGCCGAGTCGTGTACGTCGCGCACTTCCGGCCGGGCTCCGACACCCTGCGTCGAGTCGTGTCCGGTGGGGGCCGGGCCTGAGGTCCCGCCTGTCTGGTAGCGGCCCGGCGGCCAGTGCCACGCGCCCCCGCCATCCCGAACTCCCCACCCCTCCAGGGCACTTAGGGACCGACCCGCCGGCCCGCGGCGGCGTCCAGATCCTGCCGTTCGCGTGCGGCGCCCTCCTCGCCCGCTGACCACCGGCGCCAGGTGAAAAGCGCACGCGCACACGTGGAATGACAACGTGTTGTGGCGACAATCCCGCTGGTAGCGTCGGCGGCGTTCCCGGGGTTCAGGCACAGGCCGACGTCGAAGCACGGCTCGAGGAACTCCAGGTGAAGCCCCCGTCACCCCACATGGCCGGGGGCCGCTTCTCACCTCGACGGCGGCCGCGCCGCCCGATGTTCTCCGTGTGGCATCGCCCGGGGCCGACCACCCACGCCGCGGCGGACCCGGCGGTGTCGCCCGTGTGACGGCGCGGCTCCTCGCTCGTCGGCGTGACCCGTACGCCTGGCCCGGACCGAACGCCACGGCTCGAAGAGACGGCCACGGCCGCACAGCCCAGGAGGGTGCCATGAACGACTCGAGTCCCCCTCCTTCGCCGTCCCCGCAACTCCCTTGTGCGGAGCCGGCGGGGGCGTCGGGGGCGTCGGCCCCGGCTCACCTCGCTCCGGCACCGCGTGACCGGGGGGACACCCACCTGGAGTTGGTTCGCATGCCTTCCCGAAGACAGTTGGACGTCGCCTCCGAGGAGTTCAACGCGGAGGTGGCACGGCTCGATCCGCTGCGCCTCGACGCCGACCTGCGGCGTCTGCCCAAGCTGAACGAGGCCGCGGACGTCGACGCGTTGGCGCGGGTCCTCGGTGACGCGCTCCCCACGGAGGAGCGCGTCGCGGGCTTCACTCTGCCGGAGTGCCTCGCCGCGATGCGCGACCTGGGAATGTACCTCGGCAGCCTGAAGCGGCACGGCGTGGTCGCCTTCGACGTCCTCCCGGGCGCCACCGGGCCCTTCGAACTGCTCGGCCGGCGGACGCGTCTGATACCGCGCGACACGGTCTACCACTACACGTCCTGGAACCCCCCGGGAGAGCGCGAGCGGCTCTACACCGGGCACCCGATGGAGCGCGGTCTGATCGGCGCGGTGCGGACGTGCGTACCGGAGCTGGCGCGTGCCCTGGAGGCCGGCCGCTCGCTGTGCGACGCGGATCCGCGCAGGTCCGGGTACGACGACGCCTGGGCGTGCCTGGTCTCGTGCGTCGGCGTGGTCGACGCGACGATGAAGCGCGTGCTGCGGGGCGTCTCGCCCGAGTTCTTCGCCCGCGAGCTGCGGCCGTACTTCGAGGACGTCCACGTGGCGGGCCGCCTGTACATGGGGCCGGCCGCGGCCCACATCCCGCTCTTCCTGGTCGACGTGCTGCTGTGGGCGTCGGACCGGGGCGGCGAGGAGTACCTGGCGTTCTGTGACGAGGTCGCCTCGCACACGCTCCCCGACTGGCGGGAGCGGTACGCGGAATGGCGGGCGTCGCCGTCTCTGGCCTCCCGTTACGCCGAGGCCCTCGGGGACTCCCTCTCCCCGGACGAGGCGCGGCACGTGCAGGCCGGCGCGCGGGCCCTGCGGGAGGCGCTCAGGACGCTGGCCTCGTTCCGCGGGAAGCACCTGGTCATGGCGCGGCGCGCCTATCAGGAGGAGCTGCGGCTCTACCAGCTGGGCAGCGGCGGCGGGAGCACGGAGCTCCTCGACGAGATCCTCGCTCTCACCCGGCAGAACCACGCCGCGCTCGGACCGACCGCCGCGCGCTGAAGCCACCGTCACGACCGTCACGACCGTCACGACCTGGAGTGAGCACGGGCGATGAGAATCACGATAGTCGGGGCCGGGATCGGCGGACTGGCCACCGCGACGAGCCTGCACGCCGCGGGGTTCGAGGACGTCACCGTCTTCGAGGCAGCTCCGCGTCCGCGGCCGCCGGGGTTCGGTCTGAACATCCTGCCCAACGCCGTCCGTGAACTCGCGGAGCTCGGGCTCCTGGAGGCGCTGCGGCGGCGGGCCGTGCGGACCCGGGAACTGGTGCTGTGCACCCCGCGGGGGCGTCTCGTCTGGCGGGAGGACCGGGGGCTGGCCGCGGGGTACCGCTGGCCCCAGCTCTCGCTGTCCCACGCCCACCTCCACGCGGTCCTGGAGGAGGAGGTACGGCGCCGCCTGGGCGACGGCGCCCTCGTCACCGGCGCCCGGTTCACCGGCCTGGACGACGGGCCGGGCGGGACGCGCGCCGTCTTCGCGTACGAGGGGGGCGCCACGCGCGCGGTGGAGACGGACGTCCTCGTCGGGGCGGACGGCATCCACTCGGCGGTGCGCGCGTCGTTCTACCCGGCCGAGGGCCCTCCCCTGGGCAACGGCGTGACGATGCACCGGGGGACGGTGTGGGGCCGGGGGTTCCTGACCGGATCCTCCATGACCGTCCTGGGGGACGACCGGAGACGGCTGGTCCTGTACCCGATCGAGCGGGACGAGGCGACGGGCCGGTGCCTCGTCAACTGGGTGGCCGCCGCCCCGGGCTCCCCCGCCGGCGGGCGTTCGCCCGCGGACGTCGCCGGCATGCGGCGGTACCTCCTGCGGGAGTTCGGCGGCTGGTCGCCGCCGGACGTCGACCTCGGCCGCCTGTTCGCGGACACCGAGCGGATCCACCGGTACCCGATGGCCGACAGGGACCCGCTGCCCCGGTGGACCTTCGGCCGCGCGACCCTCCTGGGGGACGCCGCCCACGCGATGTACCCCGCCGGGTCCAACGGCGCCACCCAGGCCGTCGTCGACGCGCGGGTGCTGGCCCGGCACCTCGCCATGTGCTCCGATCCGGCCGACGCCCTGCGCGCGTACGAGGCGGACCGTCTGCCGCAGATGACGGAACTGCAGAGGAGCAACCGCTCCATGGGGCCGGAGAAGGTGCTGACGCTGGCGCACCAGCGGGCCCCTCAGGGCTTCGAGCGGATCGAGGACGTCTTCGGCGCGGAGGAGCTGGCGGAGATCTCCCGCGGCTACGCGGCGACAGGGAAGTTCGATCAGGACTGGGTCAACTCGCGGCCCACGCTCTCCGTCGGCCCGCGTCGGCGGCCGGCCGTGCGGCGCGAGAAGGGGAGTGCGGAGTGACGGACACGGACCGGCGGGGCGACGAGGCCACCGCCGTCAAGGAGACCGGTTTCATCACGGCGGTCATCAGGGCCATGGAGCACGAGCGCCCCGACGCCTATCTGGCGGACCGCCATGCCGTGCTCCTGAGCACGGAGCGGTCGCGGCTGATGGCCCGGGAGGCGCTGGCGGCCGGCGGCACGGTCGGCTCGGTGATCGTGCGGGGGCGGTTCGGCGACATCGCCCTCCAGGAGGCCGTCGCCGACGGCGTCACCCAGGTCGTGTGCCTGGCGGCGGGCAGTGACACGCGGGCCTGGCGGCTCGGACTCCCGGCCCGCACCCGGTACTTCGAGGTCGACCTGCCGGGCCAGCTGGAGGCGAAGGAGGCCCTGCTCGCCCCGGTCGCGGACCAGCTCACGTGCGGCCGGGTGGCACTGAGCGAGGACCTGCGCGACGAGACGTGGCCGCGGCGGCTGAGGGAGGCGGGTCACGAGCCGGATCGCGCCACGGTGTGGATCGTCGAGGGACTGCTCCCGTACCTGCGCCTGGAGCACTTCGCCGGGCTGCTCGCCCGGATCAGGGGCCTGTCGGGCCCCGGTTCCGTGCTGCTCGTCGACGCCCCGCACTCCGCGTACTTCCGGGACCCGGCCAACGAGGAGTTCCTGGCGTTCATGGCGTCCCGGGGGTCGGCGTTCCGGCTCGGCCTGGACGACCTGGGCGGTCTGCTGGGCGGTCAGGGCTGGCGGGCGGAGGCGTACACGCTGGGCGGGCTCGCCGAAGGCGCCTGCTCCTGGGTGCCGGCGCCGCCCGCACGACTCTGCCCGCCCCGCGACCACCACTGGGTGGCCCGCGCGCGGCTCGCCTGAGGTGCTTGCTCGACACGCCTGAGGTGCTTGCTCGACTCGCCTGAGGTGTTTGCGCGGCTCGCATGACGTGCGCGCGGCTCCTAGTGAAAAGCGCACGCGCGCACGTGCAAGGACACCGTGTCGCGACGGCGACCTCGTTGGTAACGTCGGCGGCGGCCACGCCGCCCGACGTTCTCCGTGCGGCCTGATCCGAAAGACACGGCCCGGCCCGGGGCCGACGGCCCGCGCCGTCGGCGGGTCCGGCCGTGCCGACCGTGTGACGGCGCGGCTCCCCGCCCGTCGGGGCGACCGCACGCCCGGCCCGGACCGAACACCGCGGCCCGACGAGGCGGCCACGCGCGCACAGCCCAGGAGGGTGCCCTGAACCACGCGAGCTTCACCCGTTCGATACCTCCGCAACTCCCTTGTTTTCCACATGATTTGGGATCTTCGTCGATAGGGTGAGCCCATGGAGTCGCATCAGCCGGAGCACCTCGCGGCCGTGGCCGGGACGGTGAGCTCCACCCACACCACCACACGATTACCCGTCGCCCACCACAGCGAGGAACGCCCCCGTGAACACAGCTGACCTCGCCCGCCTCCAGTTCGCCGTGACGGCCGGGCTGCACTTCCTCTTCGTCGCCCTGACCCTGGGCCTCGTCACCGTCGTGGCCGTGACGCAGACCCGCGCCACCCGGGCCCGCGACCCCGAGGCGCGGGCCACGGGCATGCGGCGGGTGCGCTTCTGGGGCGGCCTGTACGTCATCAACTACGCGCTGGGCATCATCAGCGGCATCGTGCAGGAGTTCCAGTTCGGTCTGAACTGGTCCGGTCTGTCGCATGTGATGGGCAATGTCATCGGCGCCCCGGTGGCCATCGAGACCATCGTCGCCTTCTTCCTGGAGTCCACCTTCCTCGGCATGTGGGCCTTCGGCTTCGGGCGCCTGTCCGCCCGCGCCCACCTCGTGCTGATCTGGCTGGTCGCGCTCACCGCGTACCTGTCCACGTTCTGGATCATGGTGGTCAACGGCTTCATGCAGAATCCCGTCGGCCATGAGACGAGCGGCGGCGTCACCCGCGTCACCGACTGGGGCGCGCTCCTCACCAACGGGGCGACCTGGTACGCGCTGGCGCACATCGCCGGCGCCGTCGCCCTGCTCGCCGGACTCTTCCTCGCCGCCGTCAGCGCCTCCCACCTGCGCCGTGACCACGAGGTCGCCTTCTTCCGGCCCACCCTGGCCCAGGGCGGCATCCTCGCGGCCGCCGGCGCGCTCGTCACCATCGTGGCCGGTCTCGTCCACCTGGACGAGCTGAAGACGTACCAGCCCGCCAAGCACGCCGTGGTGTCCGGGGAGGGCCCCTCGCCGGAGGAGCTGAACGCCGCCCAGACGGCGCAGTACGGCCCCGGCGACTGGCTGCCGCCGGAGTGGGTGGCGACGCCCGCCCTGATCATGATCCTGATCGGCATCGTGCTGCTCTTCGTCTCGTGGATCCCGGCGACCGCCGCCCGCCGGACGGCCGTGCCGCCGTCCCGCAAGCGCTTCCGGATGTGGTTCGCCATGGCGCTGCTGCCCTTCGGGTTCATCGCCCTGATCGGCGGCTGGCTCACCCGCGAGGTGGGCCGCCAGCCATGGGCGGTGACCGGTGAACTCACCGTGGCGCAGGCCGTGTCGGACACCTCGTTCGGCGCCATGCTGGCCACGGTCGTCGCCCTGACGACGGTACTGGTGCTCCTCGTCGTCCTCGACTGGGCGCTGATCACGCACTACGCCCGGCGGGGCCCCGACGCGGCCTTCATCGGCGGGGCGGACCTGCCCGGACCGCGGGACCCGTCGGACCCGGGGGCCGACCCCCTGGACGCCGCCGGCTCCGGTGGTGCCGACGTCCGCTTCTCCTACTGACCGACCGACCCCACCATCTGACGGGACGCCACCGTGGAAGTCTTCTGGTACGCCCTGACGGGCCTGTTACTCGCCGGATACCTGGCCCTGGAGAGCATCGACTTCGGCATGGGCATGCTGATCCCCTTCGCCCGGTCGGAGCGGGACCGCGAGCGCGCCCGCCGTGCCCTCGTCCCCCTGTTCCTCGCCAACGAGGTGTGGCTGGTCGCCTTCGCCGGCCTGCTGCTGGGTGCCCTGCCCCTGCTGGAGGGCGCGCTCCTGACCGCCCTGCGGATCCCGGTGGTCCTGGTGCTGACCGCCTGGGTGCTGCGGGACGCCGCCCTGTGGTTCCGCACCGCGCTGCCGTCCGACGGCTGGCGGCGCGCCTGGGACGTCGTCCTGCCCGCGGCCAGCCTGGTGCTGGCCCTGGCGTGGGGGACGCTCCTGGCGGCCCTGATCCGGGGGCTGTCCACGGACGGCGACGGGCACGCGGTGGCCGCCCTCTCCGACCTCGTCCACCCCTTCTCCCTCGCCTGCGCGGCCGTCGTCGTCGTGGGCGCCCTCCGCCAGGGCGTGCTCTTCGCCGCCCGGCGGCTGCCCGAGACCGACCCCGAGCAGGCCCGGCTCGCGCGGCTCGCCGACCGGCTCCACTGGCCCCTGGTCGGACTGGTCCTGCTGGCCGCGGTGGCGGCGGCCGGAGTCACCGACGCCCCGGTGGCGGTGACCCTGGTGGGCGTGGCCGCCGCGCTCGGCGTCTTCGCGTCCGAACGGCTCCGCGCGGCGGGCCGCCCCGGCGCGGCCCTCCTGCTCGGCGCCGCCCCGCTGCTCGCCCTGCCCGCGGCGATCGGCGTCGTCAACGGCACCACGGTCCTGGCCACCCGCTCCGGCACCGGCGCGCTCACCCTCACCGAAGCCGTGGCGGACCCGGCCTCCCTCGGCCTCCTGGCCGTGGTGGTGCTCCCCGTCCTGGCCGCCGTCGCCTACGGCCAGTTCTGGATGTGGCGCGTCTTCGCCCCCCAGAGCCCCCGGGGCCCGCGAGCCACGGCCCTGACCGACGCACCGGTCGGCCGCGGCTGATCCCCGGGAGGGGCGGTCCCGGAGGCGCGCTCCGCGCGCGAGAGGTCCGCGAGCCGGAGGAGAAGCGCGCGATCCCGCCCGGGAAACGGCCGCATCCGACGGGCCGCCCGCTGCGAAGTACAGGTGAAGCGCGACAGTCGAGCGGTGTGTCGAGAGGCGGGAGCGGTCGTGGTGGAACAGCGGAGGGCGGCGGTCGTGGGCGCCGGGGTGGCGGGCCTGACGGCCGCGTACGTCCTGGCGGCCTCGTACGAGGTCACCCTGTACGAGGCGGACGGACGGCTCGGCGGGCACGCGCACACCCGTGAACTGACCGGTCCGGGCGGGCGGTCGGTCGCCGTGGACTCCGGCTTCATCGTGCACAACGAGCGCACCTACCCCACCCTGCTCCGTCTGTTCCGGGAGCTGGAGATCGGTACGCAGGACGCCGAGATGAGCATGTCGGTGCGGTGCGACGGATGCGGGCTGGAGTACGCGGGCGCCCGGGGCGCGGCGGGGCTCTTCGCCTCCCGGGCCGCGCTGCGGGGCAGGTACCTGCGGCTCCTCGCGGAGGTGCCGGTCTTCCACCGTGCCGCCCGGCGCCTGCTGGCGCGCGGCGCCCCCGCGGACGTCACGTTCGGTGACTTCCTGCGCGACGGCGGCTACTCCCCCTATTTCGTCAGCCACTTCGCCCTGCCGCTCGTCGCCGCCGTGTGGTCCTGCCCCGCCCGCACCGCGCTGGAGTACCCGGCCGCGTACCTGTTCGCCTTCCTGCGCCACCACGGGCTGCTGTCCGTCACCGGCTCCCCGCAGTGGAAGACCGTCACCGGCGGTTCGGCCGCCTACGTCGCCGCCGCCGCCAAACGCGTCCACCGCGTCCGTGCCGCCAGCCCGGTCGAGGCCGTCCGGCGCACCGGCGGGCGCGCCCTCGTCACCACCGGCGACGGCGCCACCGAGGCGTACGACGCCGTCGTCATCGCCACGCACCCGGACCAGGCGCTCCGCCTGCTCGCCGACCCCACCGACGACGAACAGCGGCTCCTGGGAGCCTTCCGCTACTCCCGCAACCCCACCGTGCTGCACACCGACACCTCCCTCCTGCCCCGCTCCCCCAGGGCGCGCGCGAGCTGGAACTACCGCATGACCGGCTGCGAGCCCTCCACCGCTCCGGTGCGCGTCAGCTACGACATGGAGCGCCTCCAGCGCCTGCCCGCCGGCTCCGGCTACGTCGTCACGCTGGGCGGCGACGACGGCATCGCCGCGGACCGGGTGGTGGAGCGGATGGTGTACGAGCACCCCGTCTACACGCCCGCCTCGGTCGCGGCGCAGAAGGAACTGGCCCGCCTCCAGACCGGTGTGACCGCCTACGCGGGCGCCTGGCAGGGCTGGGGATTCCACGAGGACGGCTGCCGCTCCGGCGTCGAGGCCGCCCGGTCCCTGGGAGTCCGCTGGTGACCCGTACCGGAGGAGACGTCCTCTCCCCAGGCCCCGTGAGCACGGCTTCCGCGGCGCTGTACGAGTGCGAGATCACGCACGTCCGCCGCACGCCGCTGCGCCACACGCTGCGGCACCGCACCTACCTGTGGTGCGTGGACCTCGACCGGCTGCCGGTGCTGCCCCGGCCGCTGCGTCCGCTCGCCCGCTTCGACGCCCGCGACCACTTCGGCGGCGCCTCCGGGTCCATCCGTGCCGGGCTGGACGCCTTCCTCGCCGCCCACGACATCGACCTGGGCGGCGGGCGCGTGGTGATGCTGGCGCACGCCCGGGTGTTCGGGTTCGTCTTCAACCCGCTGAGCGTGTACTGGTGTCACGATGCCTCCGGCGCCCCGGTGTGCGTCGTCGCGGAGGTCCACAACACCTACGGGCAGCGCCACTGCTATCTGCTGCGGACGGACGGGGCGGCCGAGGCCGAGGTGGACAAGACGTTCTACGTCTCGCCGTTCTTCGCGGTCGAGGGCCGCTACCGGATGCGCCTGCCCCTCCCCGGGGAGCGGCTGGCCCTGACCGTCCACCTGGAGAACGACGACGGCCGGGCGTTCACCGCGACCGTCCGGGGCCGCCGCCGGCCCGCCACCGCGACCGGTCTGCTGGCCGCGGCCGCGCGCAGACCCTGGTCCACCGCCGCGGTCTGGGCCGGCATCCGCCGCCACGGTGTCCACCTGCTGCTGCGCGGGCTGCCCGTGCAGCCCCGTCCCCGTTCCTGCCCGCAGAAAGGCATGCTGCCGTGACCCGCCCCGCCCTCACCTCCGAGAGCCGCACCCGGTCCGCCGGCCCCACCGCCGCCATACCGCAGCGGACGCCGGACGGCCCCGCGACCGCCGCGCCCCTCGGCCGTGCGGACGTGGACGCCGACCGCTGGCCGGACGTGGCCGTGCTCCCCCCGGCCGGCGCCGCCCGGACCTCCGTCGCCAGATACCTGGTGGGGCGCGCGCTGGACCGGCTGGAGCTGACCGCGCCCCCGGCCGGTGCCCGCCCGGCGGCGGCCGGGCCGCGGCTGGTCCTCCACGACCCGGACGCGTTCCACCGGCGCGTCGGGCGGCACGGGCTGATCGGCTTCGGCGAGTCCTATCTGGCCGGCGAGTGGGACAGCGACGACCTGGCCGGTGTGCTGACCGTCCTCGCCGGCCGCGTCGACGAGCTGGTGCCCGCTCCGCTGCGGCGGCTCCGGCGCCTGTGGGTGTCCGCCCGGCCGGCCGGCGACCGGAACACCCGCGAGGGGGCCCGTGCCAACATCCAGCGGCACTACGACCTGTCCAACGACCTGTTCGCCACCTTCCTCGACCCCACCCTCACCTACTCCTCCGCGATCTTCAACGCCTTCCCCGCCCGCTTCGAGTCCCTCGCCTCCGCACAGCACCGCAAGATCGACCGGCTCCTGAACCTCGCCGGCGTGGGCCAGGGCACCCGGCTGCTGGAGATCGGCACCGGCTGGGGCGAACTCGCCCTGCGGGCCGCCGCCCGCGGCGCGCGGGTCACCACCCTGACCCTCTCCGCCGAGCAGGCCGCCCTGGCCCGCGAGCGGATCGCCGCGGCCGGACTCGCCGACCGGGTGGACGTCCAGCTGCGCGACTACCGCGACGCCGAGGGACACTACGACGCCGTCGTCAGCGTCGAGATGATCGAGGCGGTCGGCGCCGACTACTGGCCCGCCTACTTCACCGCGCTGCGCCGCGCGCTCGCCCCCGGCGGCAGGATCGCCCTGCAGGCCATCACCATGGGCCACCAGCAGATGCTCCACACCGCCGCCACCCACACCTTCATCAGCAAGTACGTCTTCCCCGGCGGCCTGATCCCGTCCCGCGAGGCCATCGCCGAACACTCCGCCGCCGCCGGACTGCGCACGGACGCCGACGACGGCTTCGGCGACCACTACGCCGAGACGCTGCGCCTGTGGCGCGAACGGTTCACCGCCCACCGCCCGGACGTCACCGACCTCGGCTTCGACCCGGTCTTCCAGCGCATGTGGGAGTTCTACCTCGCCTACTCGGAGGCCGGGTTCCGCTCCGGGTACCTCGACGTCCGCCAGCTCCTCCTCACCGAAGGATCCCCCCGATGAGGCCCGCCGCCGACCGACTCGCCCAGCTCCTCGGCCACTTCGTCCCCGGCCCCCTTCCCGTGCGCGTCCGCGCGTGGGACGGCAGCCAGGCCGGCCCCGCGGACGCGCCGCTGGTGGTCCTCCGCTCGCCCGCGGCCCTGCGCCGCCTGCTGTGGCAGCCCGGCGAGCTCGGCCTCGCCGAGGCGTACGTCACCGGGGACCTCGACGTCGAGGGCGACCTGGCCGACGCCCTCTCCCAGGCCGGCCGGAGCGTCCGCGACCGGCCGGGGGCCCGCCCCGGACCCGCCGGCATGGCCGCGGCCACCGCCCTGGCGGTACGCCTGGGCGTCGTCGGCCCGCCCCCGAAGCGCCCGGACGGGCGGGCCCGCCTGACGGGCGGCCTGCACAGCGTCGCGCGGGACCGCGCGGGGATCAGCCACCACTACGACCTCTCCAACGACTTCTACGCGCTCCTCCTCGACGAGACCATGGCGTACTCCTGCGCCTACTGGACCCGGCGCGACGACCCCGCCTACACCCTGGCCGACGCCCAGCGCGACAAACTCGACCTGATCTGCCGCAAGCTGGGCCTCGGCCCCGGCGACCGGCTGCTCGACGTCGGCTGCGGCTGGGGCTCCCTCACCGTCCACGCGGCCCGCGCGCACAAGGTCCGCGTCACCGCCGTCACCCTCTCCCGCGCCCAGCACGCCCACGTCACCGAACGCGCCGCCCGCGAGGGCGTGGCCGACCTCGTGGACGTCCAGCTGCGGCACTGGCGCGACATCGACGGCGGCGGCTACGACGCCGCGGCCGCCGTCGAGATGGGCGAGCACGTCGGCGACGCCGAGTACCCCGCCTTCGCCGACAGGCTCCACGCCGTGCTGCGCCCCGAGGGCCGGCTGCTGATCCAGCAGATGTCCCGCGGCGCCCACGCACCGGGCGGCGGCGCCTTCATCGAGACGTACATCGCCCCCGACATGCACATGCGCCCCGTCGGCCGCACCGTGGACCTGCTGGAGGGCGCGGGCCTGGAGACGCGCTCCGTGGAATCCCTCCGCGAGCACTACACGACCACCATCGACGCCTGGCGCTCCACCCTCGAAGAGCGCTGGAACGACATCGAGGCCCTCGTCGGGACGACGACCGCCCGGGTGTGGCGCCTGTACCTCGCCGGCGCCTCGCTCGCCTTCTCCGAACGCCGCATGGGCGTCGACCAGATCCTCGCCGTACGGCCCACCCGCGAAGGAGCCTCGGCCATGCCGGCCACCCCCGCCGCCTGGTACGCCCCCACGAGCCCGGCATGAGCGCCACCGACTGGAGCGCCCTCGGCGCCAACCTCGCCGCCGCCGCGGCCGCGGCGCTGACGGTGCTCCTCGCCACCTTCGCCGTCGCCGTACGCCGTGATCTGCACCGTCTCGTCGACATCGCCTGGGGCCTCGCGTTCGCCGCCGTCGCCGCCGTGACCTGGCTGCTGTCCGCCGGACACGGCGACGACGGCCGGCGTGCGCTCGTCGCCGCGGCGACCGTCGTGTGGGGACTGCGGCTCGCGACCCACATCGCCCGCCGCTCCCGCGGCCACGGCGAGGACCCGCGCTACGCCGCGCTCCTCGACAAGGCCCCCGGCAACCGGACCCTCTACGCGCTCCGCGCCGTCTACCTCGGCCAGGGAGCCCTCGTCTGGCTGATCTCCCTCCCCGTCCAGGCCGCCTCCTACAGCTCCGCGCCCCTGGACGCCCTGGCGTACGGCGGCCTCGCGGTGTGGGCGGCCGGCCTCGCCTTCGAGGCCGTCGGCGACCACCAGCTGGCCCGCTTCAAGGCGAACCCCGCCAACCGCGGACGGATCATGGACCAGGGCCTGTGGGCCTGGACCCGGCACCCCAACTACTTCGGCGACAGCCTCGTCTGGTGGGGCCTGTACCTGCTCGCCTGCACCGCCTGGCAGCCGGCCCTCGCCGTCCTCGTCTCCCCGGTCCTGATGACCCTCCTGCTCACCGTCGGCAGCGGCAAGCGCCTCCTGGAGAAGCACATGGCCCACCGCCCCGGCTACGCCGCGTACGCCGCCCGCACCAGCGGCTTCTTCCCCCTCCCCCCACGCAGACAGGCCCGACCCGGCGGAAAGGGGTGAAGCGGCTCCCGTCCGAAGAGCTTCGGCGGCCCTACTTCACCGGCTCCAGGATCGCCACGCACTCCACATGATGCGTCATCGGGAACAGGTCGAACGCCCTCAGCGTGCGGACCCGGTAGCCCGACTCGCGGAAGTAGCCGAGGTCGCGGGCGAGGGCGGCCGGGTCGCAGGCCACGTAGGCGATGCGGCGGGCGCCGAGGCGGGAGAGGTGGCGGACGGTCTGCTTGCCGGCGCCGGCTCGGGGCGGGTCCAGGACGATGAGGTCGACCTCGGTGATGCCGGTGCGCGGGAGGACCGCCTCGACCTTGCCCTGTTCGACGCGGACGCGCGGGAAGCCGGCCAGGTTGTGGCGGGCGTCCTCGACCGCGCGCTTGCCGGACTCGATGCCGAGGACGGCGCCCTGGTCGCCGACCCGGTCCGCGAGGGCGCCGGCGAAGAGGCCGACGCCGCAGTAGAGGTCGAGGGCGGTGTCGCCCTTGCGCGGGAGGAGGCCCTGCATGACGGCCCTCATCAGGGTGTCGGCCGCCTTCGGGTGGACCTGCCAGAAGCCGCCGCTGCCGACCCGGTGGGTGCGCTCGTCGGCGCGCTCGCGGACGAAGGCGCGGCCGTGGACGCGGTGGACGCCGCCGTCCTTCTCGTCGACCCGCATCACCGAGACCGGCTTGTCGAGCTCGACGAGCGGCAGGCGGGCGCCGGGGCGCGGGGTCAGGATGACCTGGCGGTCGTTCGAGCCGGAGGCGGCGATCGCCTCGACGGCGGCCATCCCCTCCCACGTGCGGGCCTCGATGCCCAGCTCCGAGACGCCCTGCGCGGCGATCATGCAGTGGTCGATGACCTGGACCTCGTGCGAGCGGTGCTTGCGCAGGCCGGCGCGGCCCTCGTCGTCGACGGCGTACTGGACGCGGGTGCGCCACTGCGGGACCTCGCCCGCCGGGAGCTTGTCGCCCTCCGCCGGGACGACCGTGCCGTCCCAGCCGGCCTCCTCCGGGGTGAGGCCGGCGAGCCGCTTCAGCTGCTCGGCGATCACCTCGCCCTTGAGGCGGCGCTGGGCACCCGGCTTGGCGTGCTGCCAGTCGCAGCCGCCGCACTTGCCGGGTCCCGCGAAGGGGCACGGGGCCTCGATGCGGTCCTTGGAGGCGTCCAGGATCTCGACGGCGTCGGCGCGCAGGAAGCGGCTGGCCTCGTCGCCCTCGGTGACGCGGACCCGGACGCGCTCGCCCGGCAGCGCGTGGCGGACGAAGAGGACCCGGCCCTCCTCCGTACGCGCGATGCAGTGGCCGCCGTGCGCCACCGGGCCGACCTCAACCTCGTACTCCTCCCCGATCAGGGACGTCACAGGGGTGTTCTGCATGATCGGGGGCTCCGTAAGAGAGAAGGCGAGAGGGGAGAGAGAAGTGGGCTGCTGTTCGGACAGCAGCCCACCAGTCTAGTTGCTCTTCGCGGTCGGTTCCTTCCTGGCCTTCTCGACCGGTCCGCGGCGGACCGAGCCCGGCGCGTTCCAGTCCTGGCGCTTGCGCGCCCGCTTCTTCGCGGCCTCGGAGGACTGGAGCTGGTACGGGACCGAGGTCACCATGACGCCCGGGGTGAAGAGCAGCCGGCCCTTGAGGCGGAGCGCGGACTGGTTGTGGAGCAGGTGCTCGTACCAGTGGCCGACGACGTACTCGGGGATGTAGACCGAGACGGCGTCGCGCGGGCTCTCCTTGCGGAGGTTCTTCACGTACTCGATGACCGGCCGGGTGATCTCGCGGTACGGCGAGTCGAGGATCTTCAGCGGAACGTTGATGCCGCGCCGCTCCCACTCCTCCTTGAGCGCCCTGGTCTCCGCCGGGTCGACGTTGACGGTCAGCGCCTCCAGCTCGTTGGCGTGCAGCAGCTTCGCGTAGGCGAGGGCCCGGAGGGTGGGCTTGTGGAGCTTGGAGACGAGGACGATCGAGCGGACCCGGGAGGGGCGTACGTACTCGTCGGGGCGCTGCTCGGCGGCGGCGATCTCCTCGGAGACGGAGTCGTAGTGGCGGCGGATCGCGGTCATCGTCACGTAGAAGATCACCATGCCGAGGAGGGCGACCCAGGCGCCGTGGGTGAACTTGGTGGCGAGGACGACGACGAGGACGAGGCCGGTGAAGAAGCCGCCGAAGGCGTTGATCGCGCGGGAGCGGATCATGTGGCGGCGCTTGGCCGGGTCCTTCTCCGTCTTCAGGTGCCGGTTCCAGTGCCGGACCATGCCGATCTGGCTGAGCGTGAAGGAGACGAAGACGCCGACGATGTACAGCTGGATGAGGCGGGTGGAGTCCGCGCCGTAGATCCAGACGAGGAGGGCGGCGGCGCCGGCGAGGAGCACGATGCCGTTGGAGAAGGCGAGGCGGTCGCCGCGGGTGTGCAGCTGGCGCGGCAGGTAGCGGTCCTGGGCGAGGATCGAGCCGAGGAGCGGGAAGCCGTTGTACGCGGTGTTGGCGGCCAGGAAGAGGACGAGCGCGGTGGCGGCGGCGAGCAGCACGAAGAAGAAGGTGCCGTCGCCGAAGACGGCCGCGGCGACCTGGGAGATCACCGGGTCCTGGACGTAGCTCTCGCCGACGGGGACGCCGTTGACGAGCAGGTCCTCGGCGGGCTTCTCGGCCATCCGGACGTCGGTGGCCTGGGCGAGGAAGATGATGCCGCAGAACATGGTGACGGCGAGGCCGCCCATGAGCGCGAGGGTGGTGGCGGCGTTCTTCGACTTCGGCTTGCGGAAGGCGGGGACGCCGTTGGAGATGGCCTCGACGCCGGTGAGGGCGGCACAGCCGGAGGAGAACGCGCGCAGCAGCAGGAAGATCAGGGCGAAGCCGGCGATCCCCTCGTGCTCGGGCTTGATCTCGAAGCCGGCGGTGGGGGCCTGCATGGTGTCGCCGAGGACGATCCCGCGCCAGGCGCCCCAGGCGATCATGCAGAAGACGCCGAAGACGAAGACGTACGTCGGGATGGCGAAGAGGCTGCCGGACTCCTTCACGCCGCGGAGGTTCATCAGGGTGAGGAGGACGATGACGCCGACGGCGCAGGCGACCTTGTGCTCGACGACGAAGGGGACGGCGGAGCCGAGGTTCTCGATGCCGGAGGAGATCGAGACGGCGACGGTGAGGACGTAGTCGACGAGCAGGGCGCTCGCGACGGTGAGTCCGGCCTTCGGCCCGAGGTTGGTGGTGGCGACCTCGTAGTCGCCGCCGCCGCTCGGGTACGCGTGCACGTTCTGCCGGTACGAGGCGACGACCGTGAACATGAGGACGACCACGGCCAGCGCGATCCACGGGCTGAAGTGGTAGGCCGACAGACCGGCGGCGGAGAGGACGAGGAGGACCTCGCCCGGTGCGTACGCCACCGACGACAGCGGGTCGGAGGCGAAGACGGGGAGGGCGATCCGCTTGGAGAGCAGGGTCTCCCCGAGCTTGTCGCTGCGCAGGGCCCGCCCGATCAGGATCCGTTTGGGCACGTCGGTCAGTTTGGACACGCAGAGGATCGTAAGCGTTCGAAAAGAGCCACGCGCACCGGCACCCCCGATCGGCACCGAATCTCCCTGAGTATCACCTCGGATGCGGTCCCGGCCAGCGTTGCCGCTTAAGCTCGGACCGGGCAACCCGGCAGGGCGTTGCCCGCCGCGGCCCGGGCCGATCGGGCGAGGAAAGTTGTGAGCAGGGTGTTTTCGCAGGTCAGCAAGGCGATCAGGAGTGCGGGGTAACGGGGACGTGCACATCGTCATCATGGGCTGCGGGCGAGTGGGAGCCGCTCTCGCGCAGACCCTGGAGCAGCAGGGCCACACGGTCGCCGTCGTCGACCAGGACCCGACGGCTTTCCGCCGTCTCGGCTCCGGTTTCGGCGGGCGGCGCGTCACGGGCGTGGGCTTCGACCAGGACACGCTCCGTGAGGCGGGGATCGAGGAGGCCGGCGCCTTCGCCGCGGTGAGCAGCGGGGACAACTCCAACATCATCGCGGCCCGGGTGGCCCGCGAGATGTTCGGCATCGAGAACGTGGCGGCGCGGATCTACGACCCGCGGCGCGCCGAGGTCTACCAGCGCCTGGGCATCCCGACCGTGGCGACGGTCCGCTGGACCGCCGACCAGATGCTGCGCCGGCTGCTGCCCTCGGGCGCGGAGCCGCTGTGGAGCGACCCGAGCGGCGGCGTGCAGCTCGCCGAGGTGCACACCTCGCCCGCGTGGATCGGTCACAAGATCAGCCGGCTGCAGGACGAGACCGGGGTGCGGGTCGCCTTCCTGACCCGGCTGGGCGAGGCGATCATCCCCACCTCGCAGACGGTCCTCCAGGAGGGGGACCTGGTCCACGTGATGATGCGGGTGGACGAGATCACGAAGGTCGAGGCGGCCTTCGCCGAGGGTCCCGAGGAGGGCGGTCACTGATGCGGGTCGCGATTGCGGGCGCGGGTGCGGTGGGCCGTTCCATCGCGGGCGAGCTCCTGGAGAACGGCCACGAGGTCCTGCTCATCGACAAGGCGCCGACCGCCATCTCGGTGGAGCGGGTGCCGCAGGCGGAGTGGCTGCTGGCCGACGCCTGTGAGATCACCTCGCTGGACGAGGCGGCGTTGCAGCGCTGCAACGTGGTCATCGCGGCGACCGGCGACGACAAGGTGAACCTGGTCGTGTCGCTGCTGGCGAAGACCGAGTACGGCGTGCCGCGGGTGGTCGCCCGGGTGAACAACCCGAAGAACGAGTGGCTGTTCAACGAGGCGTGGGGCGTGGACGTGGCCGTCTCGACCCCGCGTCTGATGTCGGCCCTGGTGGAGGAGGCGGTGAGCGTCGGCGACCTGGTCCGGCTGCTCCGCTTCAGCCACGGCGACGCGAACCTGGTGGAGCTGACGCTGCCGCCGGAGTCGGCGATGGCGGGGACGCAGGTGGGCGAGATCGCCTGGCCGCAGGACACCTCGCTGGTGACGATCATCCGCGGTTCGCGGGTGCTGACGCCGAGCGCCGAGGAGACCCTGGAGGCCGGCGACGAGCTGCTGTTCGTGGCGGCGCAGGCCCGTGAGGAGCAGCTGGAGGAGCTGCTCCAGGTCCGCCGGGAGCCGGCGGAGTAGGCAGGGGTACGCGGAAGGGCCCGGGACCGTCTGACGGTCCCGGGCCCTTCGTCGTACCGGAGTCGGTCACGCGTACCGGAGACGGTCACACGTGCCGGAGTCGGTCACGCGTACCGGAGACGGCCACGGGTACCCGGGTCGGTCACTCCTCGGGGGTGCGGGCGGCGGCGGCCGCCTTGCGCTCCCGCTCGGCCTTCTCCTCCGCCTCCATCTCGGCGAAGACGTCGATCGGCGGCGGCGCCTTGGCGAGGAAGACCCAGGTCAGGTAGACGGCGAGCAGGAAGGGCGGGATCTTCAGCGCCACGAGGACCCAGCCGAGCTGGGTGGTGTCGGCCCACCAGTAGAGCGGGAAGAGGATCGCGCACTTGGCGAGCAGGATGAGGCCCCAGGCCCAGCTGGCCTTGGCGTACGCCTTCTTCCGTCCCGGGTTCCGGGTCCGCCAGGAGAGGTTCTCCTTGAAGACCGGGCCGAGGATGAGGCCGATCAGCGGCACGCCGGCGAGCGTGGTGATGATGTACGCGAGGCCGAGGCCCAGGGTGTACAGCATGCCGGGGAGGTAGAAGTCCTTGGCGTTGCCGGTCATCATCGCGAAGACGACGCCGAAGCCGACGCCGAAGACGCCGCTGAAGGCGTGCTTGACGGTGTCACGGCGGACGAGCCGGACGACGACGAGCAGCAGGGAGACGGCGAGCGCCGCGATGGCCGAGCTCTTCAGGTCCTTGTTGATCGTGTAGATCGTGACGAAGAGCAGTCCGGGCAGGACCGTCTCGACCATGCCCCGGACGCCGCCGAACGCCTCGAAGAGCGCGGCCTCGGTCACCGCCTTGTCGGTCCGGGCGTTCTGGTCCGGGGTCGGCGGTGCGGTGGTCGGCTTGTCGACGGACGTCACCGGCTACTCCTGTCCGAGCGGTCGGAGCTCGTATTTGGGGTTGAAGAGGACCCGCCGGCCGTGGCTCATGGAGATCCGGCCGGAGGCGATCAGCTTGCGGCCCGGCTCGATGCCCACGATGGAGCGGCGGCCCAGCCAGACGACGTCGAGCGGCGCCGTGCCGTCGAAGAGCTCGGCCTCCAGGGCGGGGACACCGGCGCGGGGGCGCAGCGTGACCGTGCGCAAGGTACCAGTCACCTTGACGATCTGGCGGTCGGAACAGTCCGAGATCCGGGTGCAGCCCGAGGCCGCCGTGTCCTCCTGGAGCTCCTCCGACTCCAGGTCCTCCGGCGAGGAGGAGAGCCGGTCGAGCATCCGGCGGAACCGGCCTGCCGGCTTGTCGGTACGGGGTGCAGCACTCATACCTGAAAGCGTACCGGCCACGCCTCCGGCCGGAGGCGGCCCGTATCAGCGTTCGAAGCGGTATCCCATGCCCGGTTCGGTGACGAAGTGGCGCGGGTGGGAGGGGTCGGTCTCCAGCTTGCGGCGCAGCTGGGCCATGTAGACGCGGAGGTAGTTGGTCTCGGTGCCGTACGAGGGGCCCCAGACCTCCTGGAGGAGCTGCTTCTGGCTGACCAGGCGGCCGCCGTTGCGGACCAGGACCTCCAGGAGGTGCCACTCGGTGGGGGTGAGCCGGACGTCCCGCCCGTCGCGGTGGACCTTCTTGGCGGCGAGGTCGACGGTGAAGTCGTCGGTCTCGACCACGACGACGCCGTCCTCGGCGCCGCCGACGGGTTCGGCGCGGCGGACGGCGGCGCGCAGCCGGGCGAGGAGCTCGTCCATGCCGAAGGGCTTGGTGACGTAGTCGTCGGCGCCGGCGTCGAGCGCCTCGACCTTCTCGTCGGAGGTCTGGCGGGCGGAGAGGACGATGATCGGGACCCGGGTCCAGCCGCGCAGCCCCTTGATGACGTCGACGCCGTCGAGGTCGGGCAGGCCGAGGTCGAGGACGACGACGTCGGGGTGGCGTTCGGCGGCGAGCCGGAGGGCGGTGGCTCCGTCGGGGGCGGAGTCGACCTCGTACTTCCGCGCCTTGAGGTTGATCACCAGGGCGCGGACGATCTGTGGCTCGTCGTCGACCACGAGGACCCGGGTCATGTGTGGGGGCCTTCCTTCTGCTGTACGGGGGCGGGTGCGGGCTGCTGCTCTGCTGGTACGTACGGGCGCGGGGTCAGGTCACCGCGTGGGCCGGCAGTTCGGCCGGCGGCGGGGCTCCCCCGGCGGCGGCGCGCAGGGTGAGGACCATGGTCAGGCCGCCGCCGGGGGTGTCCTCGGCGCTGAGGGTGCCGCCCATGGCCTCCACGAAGCCGCGGGCGACGGCGAGGCCGAGACCGACGCCGGAGCCGCGCGGGGCGTCGCCGAAGCGCTGGAAGGGCTCGAAGATGCCGTCCTTGGACTCGTCGGGGACGCCGGGGCCGCGGTCGACCACGCGGAGCTCGACGCGGTCGCCGAGGACGCTGGCGCCGACGGCGACGGGGACGCCGTCGGGGCTGTACTTGACGGCGTTCTCGACGATGTTGGCGACGGCCCGCTCCAGGAGGCCCTTGTCGACCTCGACCATGGGCAGGGTCTCGGGGATGTCCGCCTCGGCGCTGCCGTCCGGGACGCCGCCGAGGGCCATGGGGACGACCTCGTCGAGGTCGACGGCGCGGATGAGGGGGGTGACGGTGCCGGTCTGGAGGCGGGACATGTCGAGGAGGTTGCCGACGAGGTGGTCGAGGCGGTCGGCGCCGGCCTCGATGCCCTCGAGGAGTTCGGCCCGGTCCTCCTCGGACCACTCGACGTCGTCGGAGCGGAGCGAGGAGACGGACGCCTTGATGCCGGCGAGCGGGGTGCGCAGGTCGTGGCTGACGGCCGCGAGCAGGGAGGTGCGGATCTTGTTGCCCTCGGCGAGCTTGCGGGCCTCCTCGGCCTCGCCGACCAGCCGCTGCCGGTCGAGCACGACGGCCGCCTGGGCGGCGAAGGCGCCGAGCACCCGGCGGTCCTCGGCGGGCAGCACCCGGCCGCTGAGGGCGAGCGCGAGGTGGTCGCCGACCGGCATGTCCACGTCGGCGTCCTCGGGCCGGGCGGCCGGGTGGGGCCCGACGGCGGCGGCCCGGACCCACGGCTCGGCGCCGTCGGCCCGTTCGAGGAGGGCGACGGACTCCATGGAGAAGGTCTCGCGGACCCGTTCGAGGAGGGCGTCGAGGCTGGTCTCGCCGCGCAGCACGCTGCCGGCGAGGTAGGAGAGCACCTCGGACTCGGCGCGCAGCCGGGCGGCCTGCTGGGTGCGGCGGGCGGCGAGGTCGACGACGGAGGCGACGGCCATGGCGACGCCGAAGAAGACCGCGATGGCGACGATGTTCAGCGGGTCGGCGATGGTGATCCGGTGGATCGGCGGGGTGAAGAACCAGTTGAGCAGCAGGGAGCCGGCGGCCGCCGAGGCGAGCGCCGGCAGGAAGCCGCCGAGCAGCGCCGCGCCGACGGTGAGCGCCAGGAAGAGCAGCATGTCGTTGGCGAGGCCGAGGTCGGCGTCGGTGTGGGTGAGGAGCAGGGCGAGCGCGACGGGGCCGGCGACGCCGACGAGCCAGCCGCCGAGGATCCGGGAGCGGCCGAGGCGGGCGCCGCGCGCGACCGGGAGGCCGCGGCCCTTGGCGACCTCGCCGTGGGTGACGATGTGGACGTCCAGGTCGGGGCCGGAGTCGCGGGCGACGGTCTGGCCGACGCCGGGGCCGAGGACGTACTGCCAGGTGCGGCGGCGGCTGGAGCCGAGGACGATCTGGGTGGCGTTCACCCCGCGGGCGAAGTCCAGGAGGGCGGTCGGTATGTCGTCGCCCACGACGTGGTGGAAGGTGCCGCCGAGGTCCTCGACGAGGGTGCGCTGGACGGCCAGCTCCTTGGGCGAGGCGGCGGTGAGGCCGTCGCTGCGGGCGATGTAGACGGCCAGCACCTCGCCGCCGGCGCCCTTCTCGGCGAGCCGGGTGGCGCGGCGTATCAGGGTGCGGCCCTCGGGGCCGCCGGTGAGGCCGACGACGATCCGCTCGCGGGCCTGCCAGGTGGAGCGGATGTTGTGCTCGCCCCGGTAGCGGCGCAGGTACTCGTCGACCCGGTCGGCGGTCCACAGCAGGGCCAGCTCGCGCAGGGCGGTGAGGTTGCCGGGGCGGAAGTAGTTGGAGAGGGCGGCGTCGACCTTGTCGGGGGTGTAGACGTTGCCGTGGGCCATCCGGCGGCGCAGCGCCTCGGGCGACATGTCGACCAGTTCGATCTGGTCGGCGCGGCGGACCACCTCGTCGGGGACGGTCTCCTGCTGGCGGACGCCGGTGATCGCCTCGACGACGTCGCCGAGCGATTCGAGGTGCTGGATGTTGACGGTGGAGACGACGTCGATGCCGGCGGCGAGGAGTTCGGCGACGTCCTGCCAGCGCTTGGGGTTCCGGGAGCCGGGGACGTTGCTGTGGGCGAGTTCGTCGACCAGGGCGACGGCGGGGCGGCGGGCGAGGACGGCGTCGACGTCCATCTCGGTGAAGGAGGTGCCCCGGTACTCGACGGTGCGGCGGGGCACGGTCTCCAGGCCGTGCAGCAGCACCTCGGTGCGCGGCCGGCCGTGGTGCTCCACGAAGCCGACGACGCAGTCGGTGCCGCGCTCCACCCTGCGGTGGGCCTCGGCGAGCATCGCGTACGTCTTGCCGACGCCGGGTGCCGCGCCGAGGTAGATCCGAAGCTTGCCACGTCCCATGGACCGACCATACGTCCGGCTGATCGGACATTCCGCACGCGGAGGAACACCCCGGCGCGGTATTGACGTGATTCTGATGCGTGTCCCGGCGCCGGCCGGTCGCGGGTGGGCTCAGCCTTCGGCTATCTCGCCGTCGCGGAGTTCGAGGACCCGGTCGGCGAGGCCGAGGAGCTGGTGGTCGTGGGTGGCGACGAGGGCGGTGCAGCCCTCGCTGCGGACCACGGCCCGGAGCAGTTCCATGACGGCGAGGCCGGTCTCGGCGTCGAGCTGGCCGGTCGGCTCGTCGGCGATGAGCAGGGCCGGCTTGTTGGCGAGGGCGCGGGCGATGGCGACCCGCTGCTGCTGGCCGCCGGAGAGCTCGCCGGGGCGCTGGTTGGCGTGGTCGGCGAGGCCGACCAGGGCGAGGAGCAGGGCGACCCGTTCCTCCCGCTCGGCGGGGTCCGCGTCGCGCAGCCGCAGCGGGACGCCGACGTTCTCGGCGGCGGAGAGGATGGGCAGCAGGCCGAAGGACTGGAAGATGAAGCCGATCCGGTCCCGGCGCAGCTCCAGGAGGCCGCTCTCGCCGAGGGTGGAGAGGTCGGTGCCGTCGATGACGATCCGGCCGCCGTCGGCGCTGTCGAGGCCGCCGACCAGGTTGAGCAGGGTGGTCTTGCCGGAGCCGGAGCGGCCCTTGAGGGCGACCAGCTCGCCTCGGGAGACCTCGAAGGAGACGCCCTTGAGGGCGTGGACGGCGGCCTCGCCCTCGCCGAAGGTGCGGCGCAGGCCCTCCACCCGGATCATCGGCCCCGTGGCGGGGTCCTCGGCGACGGCCGTCGCGGACCGCGTGCTGTTCTCGCTCACCCTGCGCTCCCCCTCCTCGAACACGTGCGCAGACCAGTATGGTCGGCCGCCGCCCCCGAGACCAGGGTCCGGCCCCCGGAGGAGACCCCGATCTTCGGACGGCGCTCCCCGGCCTCCGGACGCCCGGCCCCGTAGGGGCGACCCCTGAGGGACCTCGTCCG
The DNA here is from genome assembly GCF_000719555.1 of Streptomyces sp. NRRL F-5727. GTDB lineage: Bacteria > Actinomycetota > Actinomycetes > Streptomycetales > Streptomycetaceae > Streptomyces. The sequence goes on along the minus strand of NZ_JOGX01000066.1, from coordinate 7,971 downwards.
GGTCTTCGGGGAAGAGCTCGTACGGGCCTCCGGCCGCCGGTCACCGTGCGCCCCGGGAAAAGGCCGGTGGGCCGCCCCCGTACGTCGTGCGTACGGCGGCGGCCCACCGGACCGGGGTCTCGCGGGGTGCGTCAGCGGATCTCGGAGATCTCCGGGCCGCGCTGGAGCTGGCCCATGCCGCCGGAGAAGCGGGACCCGGCCTGCTCCTCCTGCTGCACGCCGTCCGGCACCATCTGCGCGTCGTTCGGCAGCTTGAGGACGATCGGGTCGCGCGGGGCCATCGGGCCCTCGCCGCGGGCGACCACGGTGTCCCGGACGATCTGCTCCAGGAGGCCGGCCGCCTCGGGCTGCACCGCGCCCTGGCCGGAGATGACACCGCGCAGGAACCAGCGCGGGCCGTCGACGCCGACGAAGCGCACGATCTGCACGCCGCGGTTGCCGTCGGGCAGCTGGACGGGGACCTGCGCGCGCAGCTCCCAGCCGAGCGGGCCCTCGACCTCGTCGATGGCGCCGCCCTGCTGGACGATGCCGGTGGCGATCTCCTCGCGGACCTCGCCCCAGATGCCTTCCTTCTTGGGCGCCGCGAACGCCTGGAGCTGCACGGCGCTGTCGCGCAGCACGATGGTCGCGGCGACGATCGCGTCGCCCGCCACCTCCACGCGGAGCTCCATGCCCTCGACCCCGGGCACGAAGAGTCCACCGAGGTCGACGCGGCCCTCCTCGGGCTTGGCGACCTCGGAGATGTCCCAGGGACCGTCGGGCCGGGGCGCCGGCGGAAGGTTCACCTTGCGCGGCTGGTCGGCCGCGTCCGCGGCGTCCTCGCCGGTGACGGCGTCGACGACCTGCTCGGCCTCGCCCGCCTTGTCGGCGGCACCGCTCTTCTTGCGACGTCCGAACACGTCACTGTCCTTCCCGGTCGGATACGACCGAAGCGTATCGATTCCCACCCGTGGTGCCGTCCACGGCGGCATGACCGCCGGTGGACCCGAAGCCCCCCTCGGCCCGCGCCGAGCCGGGAAGCTCCGCCACCTCGTGGAAGCGCACCTTCTCGACCTGCTGGACGACCAGTTGGGCAATCCGGTCGAACCGCTCGAACCGCACGGTCTCGCGCGGGTCGAGATTGACCACGATCACCTTGATCTCTCCACGGTACCCGGCATCCACCGTCCCCGGGGCATTCACGAGCGCGACTCCGCAGCGCGCGGCCAGTCCGGAGCGGGGGTGGACGAAGGCGGCGTAGCCGTCGGGGAGCGCGATGGACACGCCGGTGGGCAGCACGGCCCGCTCGCCGGGGGCCAGCACGGCGGCCTCGGTGGTGACGAGGTCGGCCCCGGCGTCGCCCGGGTGGCCGTAGGCCGGGATCGGCACGTCCGGGTCGACCCGGCGGATCAGTACGTCGACGGGAGAGCGCATCAGGGGTTCACCTCGAAGGCGCGGGCGCGCCGGACCTGGTCGGGGTCGGACATGGCGGCCTGGATCTCCTCCGGCCGGCCGTTGTCGATGAAGTGCTCGACCTTGACCTCGACGAACATGGCTTCGGCCCGGACGGCGACGGGGCCGTCGGGGCCGCCGATGCGGCCGGTGGCGGTCGAGTAGATCTTGCGGCCGTGGACGGCGGTCACCTCGGCCTGCAGGTGGAGCACGGTGCCGACCGGAACGGGGCGGCGGAAGTCGGTCTCCAGGCGGCCGGTCACGGCGATGACGCGGAGCAGCCAGTTCAGGGAGCCGAGGGTCTCGTCGAGCGCGGTGGCGAGCACGCCGCCGTGAGCGAGCCCGGGGGCGCCCTGGTGGTCGGCGGTGACGGTGAACTCGGCGGTGACGGTCACGCCCTCGCCCGCGCGCGCCTCCAGGTGGAGGCCGTGGGGCTGCCCGTCGCCGCACCCGAAGCAGTGGCCGTAGTGCGAGCCGAGCGGCTCGCCGGGGGCGGGCGCGTCCGGATGGCGGGTCGGCGCCACGGCGTCGGCCGGCGGGGTGAGAGCGGCAGATGTTCCAGTCACAGGCGCAGACCTTACCCGCGCGGCCGGGCGCGGGTCGCGCCGTGCCAAGCTTGGACGCATGCAGCCTTCCGCACCGACCCCCGCGCCGACCCCCTCGTCGGGGGCCTCCTCCCCCGCGTCTCCCGCCTCCCCCGCGGCGCCCCGCTTCGACGAGCGGCTGACCGTGCCCGGCTCGTGGTGGGTCATCGTCGTCCTGCTGGCGGTCTCCGGCGGTCTGATCATGTTCCCGCTGGGGACGGTGCCGATGCTGGGCGGTCTGATCGTGGCGGGGGTGGCGGCCGGTGTGGCGGCGTCCTCGTACGGCTCGGCCCGGATCCGGGTGGTGGCCGGTTCGCTGGTGGCGGGCGAGGCCCGGGTGCCGGTGTCGGCGCTGGGGACGGTCGAGGTGCTGGACGAGGAGGAGGCGCGCGCCTGGCGCACGCACAAGGCGGATCCGCGCGCCTTCCTGCTGATGCGCAGCTATGTGCCGCGGGCGGTGCGGGTGGTGGTGACGGATCCGGCGGACCCGACGCCGTACCTGTACCTGTCGAGCCGTGACCCGGAGGGTCTGGCGGCGGCGGTCGAGGCGGTGCGGGCGGAGGGCTGAGCCCTCCCGCTCCGCGGAGGTCCGTCCCGGGGCCGCTCCTGGCGGCCCGGGGCGGTCTAGAAGCCCAGTTCCCTGGGGTTCTCGGGCTGTTCCAGCGGGGGCAGCCCGGCGAGCCGGTCCCAGGGGACCTGGCGGGCCCTGAGGTCCTTGCGGATGTGCCCGGCGAGCTTCTTGGTGTCGCGCCGGTTCATGACCGCGCCGACGGCCGCGCCCACCATGAACGGGGTGAGGTTCGGCAGGTTGCGGACCATGCGTTTCATGATCTGCTGGCGCAGTTCGCGCTTGAGCTGTCCGCCGAGGGCCGCGTTGATCGTCGTGGGTTTGGTGGGGTCGATGCCCCGCTCCTCGGCCCAGGAGGTCAGGTAGGCGGCCGAGCGCTGGGGCAGGGTGCCGGGCGGCCGGAGGCCGTAGACCTCGTGGAGTTCGGCGATGAGCTTGAGCTCGATCGCGGCGACGCCGGTGATCTCCGCTGCCAGCTCGGCCGGCATGGCCGGCGGTACGGGGAGCATGGCGGCGGCGCCGATGCCCGCGCCGACGGTCGAGCTGGCGTTGGCCGCGCCGAAGACCAGCTTGTCGGCCAGCTCCTCGGGGCCGAGCCCGGGGAACTGCTTGCGCAGGGTCGCGAGGTCGCGGACGGGGACGCGCGGGGCCAGGTCGATCAGCCGGTCGGCCAGATAGGCGATGCCGGCCTTGGCGCCGTCGCCGCTCCGCTTCACTCCCTGCCTGACGCCGTCCACGCTGCGGCGGACCGCGTCGATGCGCGCGGCGTCGATCTTGATGCGGTCGAGCTGCGCGCGTGCCGGGTTGGCCAGCCGCCTGACGGCGTCCAGCCTGCCGTGACGGCTCGCGTCACGTTCCTCGGGCGCCTCGGGGTCCGAGGGGCCTTCGGGGTCCCGCTCCGCGGGGAGCGGTGCCTCGCCCTGTCCGGGGACGCCGGCAGCTGCGAGCGAGGCCGTGGGGCCTCGCTCGTCGTCCACCACGCCGAGGGAGGGCGGGGGGGCGGCCTGCGCGGCGTCGGGAGCCTCCTGGGCGCCCTCCGTCGGGCCCTTGCCGCCCTTGTACGTCGGGGGCTTCGCGGGAAGCCTCAGACGCCGCTTCCGGGACGGTGTGTCGCCTGCCACGGCCGCGCCTGTCTCAGTCGCAGTCGCGGCAGATCGGCTGGCCGTTCTTCTCGCGCGCCAGCTGGCTGCGGTGGTGCACGAGGAAGCAGCTCATGCAGGTGAACTCGTCGGCCTGCTTGGGCAGGACCCGGACGGCCAGCTCCTCGTTCGAGAGGTCGGCGCCGGGAAGCTCCAGGCCCTCGGCGGCCTCGAACTCGTCGACGTCGACGGTCGAGGTCGACTTGTCGTTCCGACGGGCCTTGAGCTCCTCAAGGCTGTCCGAGTCGACGTCGTCGTCGGTCTTGCGTGGGGTGTCGTAGTCCGTTGCCATGTCGCTCTCCCCCTCTGGGTGGTTGCGGGTGTCTCAGCGCACGTAACGCGTGAGAGGTCGGACTTGTGCCCGACCTGAGGCGCAGATTTTGCCTCACATCAAGGTCTGTTACTCAATCGACACCCGTCCCGCGCTCCCCAGGAGTGATCGGTACGAGTGGCGATGCGGACCGTACACGGTCCCCGGCGCGGCCGCGCGCGCCGCCACCCCGTGTACTTTCCGCCCGTCAGCGCCCGGGAAACCCGGACTTTTCCGGGTTTTCCCCCGGAATTCACGGTCACGGAGCGCGACCCTTCGGGCACTCGCGCTTGTGATCGATCACACATGCCCGTCTCAGGACGGGGGTCCCGGAATTCCGCTCAAAGCGAACAGATCGGTCCTCGTCCCCGCAGTCTGTCAGATCGGCAGAGTGACACGCATCACCAGGCCGCCGCCCTCGCGGGGCACCGCGCTGATGCGTCCGCCGTGCGCCCGGGCCACCGAGCGCGCGATCGACAGGCCGAGCCCGACGCCCTTGTCGCTGCCGGTCCGCTCCTGCCGGAGCCTGCGGAACGGCTCGAAGAGGTTGTCGATCTCGTACGCGGGGACCACCGGGCCCGTGTTCGACACCACGAGCACCGCCTGGCCGTGCTGGACCTCGGTGGTGACCTCGACCCAGCCCCCGTCCGGAACGTTGTACCGCACGGCGTTCTGGAGCAGGTTCAGGGCGATCCGCTCCAGCAGGACGCCGTTGCCCTGGACGACGACCGGGGCGCGCTCGCCGCGCATCTCGACGCCCCTGGCCTCGGCCTCCGCGTGCACCTGGTCGACCGCCCGCTCGGCGACCTCGGCGAGGTCGACGGGTTTGCGGTCGATGATCTGGTTGTCGCTGCGGGCGAGCAGCAGCAGGCCCTCGACCAGCTGTTCGCTGCGCTCGTTGGTGGCCAGCAGGGTCTTGCCGAGCTGCTGGAGCTCGACCGGCGCCCCCGGGTCCGAGAGGTGGACCTCCAGGAGGGTGCGGTTGATCGCCAGCGGGGTGCGCAGCTCGTGCGAGGCGTTGGCGACGAAGCGCTGCTGGGCGGTGAAGGCCCGCTCCAGGCGGTCCAGCATCTCGTCGAAGGTGTCCGCCAGCTCCTTCAGCTCGTCGTCCGGGCCGTCCAGCTCGATCCGGCGGGCCAGGTCGGAGCCGGCCACCTGGCGGGCGGTGCGGGTGATCCGGCCGAGCGGCGAGAGCACCCGGCCGGCCATGGCGTAGCCGAAGGCGAAGGCGATGATGCTCAGCCCGAGCAGGGCGAAGAGCGAGCGGCGCAGGAGGTCCTGGAGGGCCAGGTCGGTCTCGTGGCGCAGGCAGATGGAGACCGCGGCGTTGAACTGCTCGCCGGTGCCCTGTTCGGGCAGCACGCACTCCGCGGTGGTGGGCTGGACCTCGCCCTTGACGATCTTGAACGGCAGGCTGGCGACGCTGTCCGTCAGGCTCTGCGCCGTGAACAGGTAGATGATCGACAGCAGCAGGATTCCGGCGATCAGGAACATGCCGCCGTAGAGCAGCGTGAGCCGTATCCGGATGGTGGGCCGCAGCAGCGGCCTGACCGGGTCCCGCGGGTCCCAGGTGGGCTTCGGTGGCGCCTGCGGGTGCGGCGCCGGGGTCGCGGCCATCGGATCAGATCCGGTAGCCGGAGCCGGGCACGGTGACGATGACGGGCGGCTCGCCGAGCTTGCGCCGGAGGGTCATCACGGTCACCCGGACCACGTTGGTGAACGGGTCGGTGTTCTCGTCCCACGCCTTCTCCAGGAGCTGCTCCGCCGAGACGACGGCGCCCTCGGAGCGCATGAGCACCTCCAGGACGGCGAACTCCTTGGGCGCGAGCTGGACCTCCCGGCCGTCCCGGAAGACCTCGCGGCGGTTGGGGTCGAGCTTGATGCCGGCCCGCTCCAGGACGGGCGGCAGCGGCACGGAGGTGCGGCGCCCGAGGGCGCGCACGCGCGCGGTGAGCTCGGTGAAGGCGAAGGGCTTCGGGAGGTAGTCGTCGGCGCCCAGCTCCAGGCCCTCCACCCGGTCGCTGACGTCGCCCGAGGCGGTGAGCATCAGGATCCGGGTCGGCATGCCCAGCTCGACGATCTTGCGGCAGACGTCGTCGCCGTGGACCAGCGGCAGGTCGCGGTCGAGGACGACGACGTCGTAGTCGTTGACCCCGACGCGCTCCAGGGCGGCGGCGCCGTCGTACACGACGTCGACGGCCATGGCCTCCCGGCGCAGTCCGGTGGCCACCGCATCGGCGAGCAGCTGCTCGTCCTCGACGACGAGTACGCGCACGTCGTTCTTCCTTCCTTCGGCGCTCCGGTCCGGGCGGACCGGGGGCGATCGTGAACACTGACTGTGCGTGTCCATCCTGCCCCGTACGCGCGTAAACCGGCTGTAAGACGGCGGGGGGCGGCCGCCCGGCGGGGACGGGCGGCGGCGGACCCGGGCGCGGCCCGGAGGGGGCGCGAAGAATTCACCTGATTCAGGGGGCAGTTGAGGTTTCCGCCCGGGAAGGGGTGGGGAGGAGGTGTGCACACCCCGCGATCACGCCCTGTATGTGGCACGCCCACGGCTCTTCCGTCCCCCGGGAGCGGACAGTGTGTGATCCACCCACCCCCGGCACACCCCCGTGCCGCCGGACCCATGAGGAGGGGCGCATGGACGCTTTCACCGCAGGGCTGCTGCAGCGCATCAGGACCACGCAGTCGGACCTCACGCGGGCCCGCGAGACCGGCGACGACTACCTCGCGGACGTCGAGCAGGCCGAGCTGGAGGACCTGCACCGACTGGCAGCCGAGCACGGCGTGGAGGTCGCACCGGTCTGCGCGCAGAGCGCCTGAGCGACGCCGCTCCCCCGGGAGCGGCACGGCGGTGCCCCGGAGCCGGACGGCTCCGGGGCACCGCCGTGTCCGGGGCCGGTCTCAGTCGTGCCAGGCGCCCAGCCGGTCGAGGAGCTCCTGGAGGGGCCCGAAAAGGCCCTCGGGGGCGGCTACGGCCAGTTCTCCGGACTCGGGCTCTCCCGGACGTCCGCCGGTGCGCGCGCCCGCCTCGCGGGCGATCAGGGCCCCCGCCGCGTGGTCCCAGGGGTTGAGCCCGCGCTCGTAGTACGCGTCGAGCCGGCCGGCCGCCACGTCGCAGAGGTCGATGGCGGCCGAGCCGCCCCGCCGGATGTCCCGGACCAGCGGCAGGACCTCCCGGACCACCTCGGCCTGGCGGGCGCGGCGGGACTGCACGTAGCCGAAGCCGGTGCCGAGCAGGGCCTGGTCGAAGGGGGGCGCGGTGCGGACGGCGAGCCGGCGCCCGCCCAGCCACGCGCCGCCGCCGCGGACGGCGTGGAAGGTCTCGCCGCGCAGCGGGGCCTCGACGACGCCGACCACGGTCTCGCCCTGGTACTCGGCGGCGATGGAGACGGCCCAGGACGGCAGGCCGTAGAGGTAGTTCACGGTGCCGTCGAGGGGGTCGATGACCCAGCGGACGCCGCTGGTGCCGGGGGTGGCGGCGCCCTCCTCGCCGAGCAGCCCGTCCTCGGGGCGGTGCTCGGCGAGGAAGCCGGTGATCAGCTTCTCGGCGGCGATGTCCATCTCGGTCACGATGTCGATGGCGCTGGACTTGGTGGCCGCGACGGTCAGGTCGTCGGGCCTGCCGTCGCGCAGCAGGGCGCCGGCCCGCCGGGCGGCCTCCAGGGCCAGGTCGAGCAGCTCGTCGAGCGGGGGTGCGGGGATCACGGCGTGGCTCCTCAGGCGTAGGGGCTGTCGGCGCCGGCGGCGGCGGGGCGCTCGGCGCGGGCCGGGCAGCAGCCGATCGGGCACAGGTCGTGGGAGGGGCCGAGGGCGCCCAGGGCGCACCGCTGGGCGCGCGTGCCGCGCTCGGCGGCGGCCCGCTCCAGGACGAGCTCGCGGACGGCGGCGGCGAACCGCGGGTCGGCGCCGACGGTGGCGGAGCGGCGGACCGGGAGG
>NZ_JOGX01000065.1 GCF_000719555.1 Streptomyces sp. NRRL F-5727 | reverse complement strand
AGCTTGCCCTTCGCGTGCTGGGCCTCGGTCGCGCGCTCGCTGGGGCCGGCCAGCGCCTGCTCCCGCAGGACGTGCAGTTCGGCGACGCGGCCACGTGCGCCGGCGGGCCCGGCCTGAACCGACGGGGCGGGGTGGAACATCGTTGCCAAGGCAAGCTCCTTCCAGAGCACGACCAGCCGGAACCCGGCGCCCACTCGCAGAGATTATCAAACCGCGATGCCGGTTTTAAAGTGGTCGCTGTCGGTCGTCTCGGTCTGCGTCCGCCCCTCAGCGCCAGCTGGTCGGGGAAGAGTAGGCAGCGGGCCGCCGCCACCACTGCGAACCCGCGCGCGAGCGCGTCCTCTCGGGTCCGCCCCTTTCCGCGGCGAGCGCGAGCAACACCGCGGTGAGCGCAGCGAGTTCCTCCTCGGCGGCGTGCCCGCGTTCGACACGGATGACGGGCTGCACGGCTGTCTGTCGACTCATCGCCGCCCCTCCTTCGTAAGGTCGCGTCCTGTCTCGTCCTGTCGCCACGGTCGGCGAGGCCGCTCAAGACCCGCTGCCACTGGGCTGGAGAGACACTGGAAGGCCCAGGACACAGCGGCCCCCGGGCCCTGACAGGCCCGGGGGCGAACGCTTCTGACGGCCGACCCCCACACGCCGGCCGACGTGCGGTGGGGGCGGCGTGCCGTGGTGGGGGGGGCGGCGGTCAGCGCAGTATGACGGGAACGGCTCGGTGGCCGTTGACGATGAACGACTCGACGGGCTGAAGGATGTCGGGCCCGCCGGCCAGGGTCATGCCGGGGAAGCGCTCGAACAGGGCTTTCAGGGCGATGCCCGTCTCCAGCCGGGCCAGGGGCGCGCCCAGGCAGTAGTGGGGGCCGTGGCCGAAGGCGAGGTTGTCCCGGCGGGCGGTGCGCAGCAGGTCGTACCGGGCCGCGTCCTCGCCGTACGCCTCCGGGTCCACGACCGCTGCCGCGAAGGACACGATGATCGCGTCCCCCTTGCGGATGAGGACGTCGCCGAGCTCGATGTCCTCGACCGCGTAGCGCAGCGGCATGTAGGCGGCGGGGGCGCGCATGCCCAGGGTCTCCGTGACGACCTCCTGCCAGGTCACCCGGCCGGAGCGGACGTGCGCCAACTGGTCCGGGTGGAGGAGGAGTTCGGTGATGGCGTTGCCGATGAAGGTGGTGAGGGTCTCCTGGCCGGCGGCGAGGATGAGCTGGAGGGTGTGGAGGAGCTCCTCCTCGGTCAGGGCGTCTTCCTGGTCGCGCGCCTGGAGGAGCGCGGAGGTCAGGTCACCGCCGGGGCGTTCACGTCGGGCGGCGACAAGACGCTCCAGGACATCGTTGATGTCGGTGATCGCCTGCCCCATCTGCTCGGCGGTGGCCGAGCTGCTGAAGGCGACGTCCATGGCGGCGCACAGCACCTGTTCGGCGTCCTCGTCGACCCCCAGCAGTCCGCAGATCACCCGCATCGGCAGAAGCTGCGCGAAGCGCGCGCGCAGGTCCACGACCTGCCCGGCGGGGACCTCGGCCAGGTCGTCGAGCAGTTCGGACGTCAGCCGCTCGATCCTGGGACGCAGCTCCTCCACCCGCCGCGCGGTGAACGCGCCGGCCGCGAGACGGCGCAGCCGTGCACGGCGTTCGCCGTAGGTGGTGAGCATGTTCTCCCGGGCCACCCACGCGTACAGCGGCCAGTCCTGCGTGATCCGGCCCTGCGCGAACGCGGGCCAGTGCGCAGCGGCGTCCTTGGAGACACGCGGGTCGACCAGCAGCCGTTTCACGTACTCCTGGCGCACCACCGCCCAGGCGGTGACACCTCCCGGGAGCAGCACCCGGGCGGCCGCGCCCTGCGAGCGCAGCCGGGCCGCTTCGCCTGCCTGGTCCCGCCCCAGGACGTCCAGCGCGTAAGGGCATATGTCCGTTCCCATTCGAGCACTCCTGTTCAGACGGTCTCGAAACGCACGTGTCTGTACCGCATACGCACCAGTGCCGCCGCCACCGGCGTGCCGGGCCGCCGACGCGGCGGGGGTGTCGGGAGGTCAGACCGGCTCGGCCTGGGCGGTGGTCTGGCGCTGGTGGTGGGGCCGCGTCGACTCCTCGAGGATCTGGCGACCCCGGCCGGGGTCGAAGTCCATCTGGGCGGCGACGCCCGGAGCCGTGATGGAGGGCATCAGATAGCGGTACAGGTCGGCCACCCGCTCCGGCAGGTCACTGCGGTCGGTCATGATGTTGGACAGGACCTGCACACCGGTGAAGCCACCGATGAGCAGCTTCCCCAGGCGCACGAGATCGACCCGAGGGGTGATCTCACCCTGCTCCTGGGCCTTGCGCAGAACCTCCAGCACGTGGTTCTCCCACTCCCTCATGGGAGCCCTCCGGTCCAGACCGTCCTTCGGCAGTCCCTGGTCCACGGTCAGACGTACCGCTCCTCTGACGATCGGGTTGCCGGAGTCACGCAGCAGCAGATGGGCCAGCAGCAGCGACTCGTCCAGCAACTGCTGCATGACCAGGCCCCGCTCGGGGGTGACCGGAAGCGCACGGACCTGCTCGAGCAGAACGCCTTGGGCCAGCTCCTCCTTGGACGGGAAGTGGAAGTACAAGGCGCCCTTGGTCACGCCCGCCCTCTTCAGCACCTCGGAGATCGTCGCGGCCTCATAGCCGAGCTCGTCGAACACATCGGCCGCGGCCTCCAGGATCGTCTGCCGAGTCCGGATGGCCCGTTCCTGTCTGACCATGACGCCTCCACACTCCTCGATCTCACACCCCACACCACCAGGCCCAGAGAATAGAACCGTATGCCCGGTTTTTCAAGAAGCCGGGCACACCAGCTGCCCGGAGCGGAACAGAGGGCCACCTCAACTGCCCTGCTTACGCGGCCTGTCGCTCCCTCAAGCTTGCGTCAACTGTTCCTAAAGCGCCTTGAAAAAAAAACCGGTCAGTTCGTACCTTACGAAATCTGCGCGTCCACGACCCGCCCACGAGTCATCCATCACGGGGAGAGTCCCATGGCTTTGCTGACGATCCAGACGCAGACTCCCGACCCCCTCACGGCAACCCCGGCATCGACCACCGACACGTCCGCAGCCGGCACCGGCACCGCCGACACGACCGCAGTCGGCGGTGCCGCCAAGGCCGGCACTTCCGGCACCACCACCGAGGAGGTGACGACCGCCGTCCCCCTCACCGGCGAACTCGCCGCCACCGTCGCCGGTGAACTGTCCGACGCCCTGTTCGACGGCCCCGACCGCGACCGGATCCACACCCCCTGGCGCGACCTCGTCTCCCGCCCCGCGTTCCGCTACCGGCCCCACCTCACCCCGGACGAGCGAACCGCCCTGTCCTACGCCCGCCTACGTCTGGTCAACGCCGCGGTCGACGACCCCGAGGAACTGGCCCTCGACGCCCGGCGCCTGGCCTCCCTGCACGAGTGGACCGGCTTCGTCGACGGCGGCCTGTGCACCCTGGAGAGCATCCACTACAACCTCTTCCTCGGCAGCCTCCTCGACCACCAGCCCCCTCACACCCCCCGCGACCTGTCCCCCTACACCTCCATGGCCCGCACAGGAACGTTTCTGTGTACCGAACTCGACCACGGCAACGACGCCGCCCTACTGGAGACCACCGCCGAACTCGACCCCGCCACCGGGGAGTTCGTCCTCCACACCCCCACCCCCGGCGCCCAGAAGTTCATGCCGAACACCAGCACCACCGGTGGCCCCAAGACCGCCCTCGTCGCCGCACGCCTCCTCGCAGGCGGCCAGGACCACGGCGTCTTCCTCTTCCTGACCCCCCTCAGCGACGAGAACGGACACCTCCCCGGCATCCACGTACGCCCCCTGCCCGCACGCGCCGGCACCCCCGTCGACCACTGCCTCACCGCCTTCGACCACGTCCGCCTCCCCCCGGACGCCCTCCTCGAAGCCGCACACGGACGACTCGCCCCCGACGGCACCTTCACCAGCACCCTCGGCAACCCCCGCAAACGGTTCCTCGCCTCCATCAGCCGCGTGACCACCGGCAAACTGTGCATGAGCGCCGGAACCCTCGGCATGGCCCGCGCCGCCCTCGCCATCGCCGTACGCCACGCCCACACCCGCCACGTCTCCGGCACCAAACCCGGCCAGCGCATACCCGTCGCCCACCACCGCACCCACCACGGCCGCCTTCTCAACGCCACGGCCACCGCCTACGCGATGACCTTCCTCCACCGCCACACCCTCAACCTCTGGGCCCACCGCACCGCCGACACCACCACGGAGACCGAACGCCTCATCGCCATCAGCAAAGGCTGGATCACCTGGCACGCCCGCACCATCGCCACCGAAGCCCGCGAACGCTGCGGCGCCCAGGGCCTCTTCCCCACCAACGGCCTCGCCGACCTCCCCTCCCACATCGAAGGCGGCATCACCGCCGAAGGCGACAACCTCGTCATCTGGACCAAAGCCGCCTCCGAAATGATCTTCGGACACACCGTCACTCCCCCGCCCCGCCCCACCACCCACCCCGAAACCCGCCCCCTCACCGACCTCACCCTCCTGACCGACCTGTGCGCCCACACCGAATCCATCTGGCAGAACCGCGCCCGCACCGCCCTGCGCAACGGCCCGCCCGGCAACCCCCTGACCCGCTGGAACACCGCCTCCGCCCCCGCCCTCGAACTCGTCGCCGCCCACGCCCGCACCCAAGCCGCGCACGTCTTCCTCACCGCCATCACCACCACCCCCGACCCCACCACCCGTCACCTCCTCGAAGACCTCTGCCGCCTCTTCCTCCTCAACGAACTCAGGAACACCACCGGCGACCTCCTGGCCCACCACCTCATCACCCCCCACCACATCCACGACCTCCCCCAGACCATCGACACCCTCACCCACACCCTCGCCCCCCACCTCCCCCTCCTCGCCGGCGCCTTCGACCTCCCCCACCCGCACCTCGCCGACATCCCCCTCACCCACACCACCCCCACCCACCCCTGAACACCCGACTCCTCGCTGCCGGCCCTCCATGGCCCGCCGCATGTTCGGTCCCGACACCGGAGGGGCGCAGCTGCTCCCCTACCCGGAGACGGGCTCCGGGTAGGTCGCGCCGTGTGGAGCGTCAGCAGGTGCTCGGTGCGGTCTTGCCGGCGAAGCGGTCGGCGAGCCAGGGGACGCCCTCGGCGCTGGTGGCCGCCGCGGCGGCGATGTGACCGGGGACGTGGTTGCGACTGAACTTCACCGTCGCGCCGCGGCGGCACCAGTCGGCGGCCAGGTCGCGGCCGAGCTCGTACGGGATGACGTCGTCGAGGGTGCTGTGGGAGACCAGGACCGGCATCGGGGGCCTGCGGTCGCCGAGGCGCTGTTCCGCGACGATCGCGTCCCACGGTGCCTGCCTGAGGCGCTCGGTCAGCGGGCGGCCGTTCGCGGTGAGGAACCGGGACTGGAGGAACGGATAGGCGCCGAGGGCCTGCGTGGTGCACAGGTTGTCCCGCAGGTCGGCCGTCACGTGTCGGCCGTAGGCGTTCAGGTAGGGGCCGGTGTCGATGCCGTACCCGGCGGCGAACCCGGAGAAGGAGTAGTTGAAGAACACGGAGTAGGCGGTGCCGTCGGTGTTGTCGGCCACCTTGTCCAGCTGGGCGGGGGCCGCTCCGACGACCGCGCCCCGGATCTTCAGTTCGGGAGCGTAGGTGGGAGCGAGTTCCGCCGCGGAGGCCGCGGCCCCGCCACCCTGGGAGTAGCCGTAGAGGGCGACCGGCCCGGCGGCCGGGAGGCCCGCGGCCGTCAGGCGCTGGGCCGCTCGCAGGGAGTCCAGGACCGTACGGCCCTGTACCTCGCGGTTCAGGTAGGTGTGCACGCCGGGTGTGCCGAGGCCCTGGTAGTCGGTCACCACGACGGCGTAGCCCTCGTCGAGCAGGCCCTTGACGGGCAGCGCCTCGTACTCCGTGCCCGCCGCCATCTGGAGGGAGGGCGCGCACTTGTCCGCCAGCCCCTGGGTGCCGGGGGCGAAGGCGACGATCGGCCGCGGCGCTGGCCTCGGAGTCCTGGGGACGAGCACCGTCCCGGTGACCGCGATGGGCTTCCCCAGCCGGTCGGTCGACCGGTACATGATCCGGTGGACGTCCGCGTCGACCTTGAACGCCTTGAGAGCGTCCAGGTAGAAGACGGACCTCTCGGTGCGGATCACGTCCCCGTCCCGCGCCGGCAGCGTCGCCGGCGGCTCGTAGAAGGGCGGCCGATCGGCCGCAGACGCGGGCTGGGACACGAAAGGAAGGGCGACGGCGGCAGCCGCGGCGACGAGGGTCGCCACGGCACGCCTGCGCGCGGCACGACAGCGCAGCAAGAGGACTCCTTGATCACGAAGTGAACCGAAGATCCACTAGCTACCGGAGCCACGGCGGCCCGACGGGCAGAACGGCCGAGGCATGACCCGAACGGACGCAGCTCCCCCGGCCGGCACCGCCTCCGGCCCTCGCCGACCAGGCACCTCGGAGGCCGTCCTACCGTCCACGTGTCCGACTCGGGCAGCTGCCCCGGCGAAGGACGAACCCGGTGCGTACCGTTACGTCGGCCGGTGCGTGTGGGCGGTATGCCGGGACCGACGCCGAGCATGCCCCGCTCCCCCCCTCCCTCCGCCGCGGCCGAGCGGGATCCCCGCGCCGGTGGCCGGCGGGCGCCGTCATCCGCGTGACTCGTAGAGGGTGGCGTGGAAGCGCCCGGACGTCTCGCGGTCGGCGGGGTCGAGGCCGAGGGCGCGGACGGCCTCGACGGCGTAACACTGTTCCCGCTCGTCGGTGAAGAGCCGCTGCGGGTAGCTGCGGGACGTGTCGGCGACGGTCCGCAGGCCGTGCGCGGCAAGGACTTCGACGATCGGAGCGTACGTGACGGTCCGCAGGACGAACGCACTCACCCACACGGGCCGTTCGGCCGACGGGAGCAGCGCGCGGAAGGTGTTCCGCGTGACGTAGCTTCCCCCGCCGGTCAGGGTGATGAGCCCGACGCCGGCCATCGCGTTCCGCAGCGGCGCACTCGGCTCGCCCGTCTCCAGGTTGTCGTTGTACGCGCCGTCCAGCAGCCCTACCGCGAGCGCGTACTCCGTGGCAGCCGACGCGATGTCGAGCCCGATGATCCGGTACGCGCCGTCACGCCGTCGGGAGGCGTAGAAGTCCTTGTCCGCCTCCACGAGTTCGGCGGTGGTCAGCCGGCGTGTCCCGGGGCCGGTGTAGCGCGCGTACAGCTCCGCGAGGGTGACGTCGTGGTTGAGGAGCGCGGCGTTGATGCCGTACGAGCAGCACAGGTCGAGCACGGCCGCGGCCTGCCGGGACCCGTCCTCCATCGCGGCCCGCGCGGCGGCCGCCCGCCGGAACGCGGCCTGACCGTGGTGCGGAATCTCGTACGCGAACGGCGCGAGGCGCCGGAAGTACGCCCGGGGATCCGGCTGATCGTAGATGTCGTCGAAACGCGACTTGCCCGTGCTGGTGTCCATCGCCGGATCATCACCCCGCCCGCCACTCCCCCGCGCCTGAGCGTCGGGGGCGCACGGTCGCAACACGGGGTCACGCGGTTCGTCCGCACGGGCGGGACGGGCGGGACGGTCTACCGTGGCGCGGTCGGGGTGTCCGGCCGTTCGGCCCCCTCGGGGCGTGCGAGGAATCGGGAACGGCCAGGCAGACGGAATCCGTACCGCTGCCCGCCCGGAGTCCTCCCGTGTCCCCCTTCCTCAACGCCGACGTCCTCACGCGCCTCGGGCCCGGCGATGCCGGCCGATTCGCGCGGGAGGGCTACCTCCCCCTGCCCGGACTCCTGACCGACGACGGGCTCGCCGCGCTGGGACGGGAGGCCGTCGGCCTGGAGGCCGTGGCACAGCGCCGCGACTTCGCGATGGCGTGCATGGACGACTCACCCCGCCGCATGACGACCCTGCGCGGCCGCGTCATCAGTGAGACATCCGAGCCGATCCCCGCGCTGTGCCGGGACCGGAACCTCATCGGTCCGGTGCGGCGGGCGGCCGGTGAGCCGGTCATCGAGGTCGAGGACCCCGTCGAGCGGCACGTGCTGAACATCCCGCATCGCGCCGGCGACACCCACGGCGCCCACACGGACGACCACCCCTACGCCCTCGTCCTCTTCCTCGAGGCACCGGACGACCCTGCGTACGGCGGACTGGTCCACTTCCCCCGGGCCGCGTCCCGGCGGAACCTGGCGTCACGCCCCTGTACCGTCCGGGCCTGCGCCGTACCGTCCTGAACCTCGCCTACACGTCCCCTGCCGCCCGGCCCCGCCGGACACCGTCGGCGACCGAACTCTACGAGTGACGCGAGGCGTTCGCTTCGGCGCGGTCTGGAGGCATGCGGCGCCCCACGCCGGCTGAGCTCCGCGCGCGGCTGCGAGGGCGAACCGGGCGTCCGGTCAGCGGGTCATCGCAGGGGGCAAGCGGAAGGCGGCGCTCCTCGCCTTCCGGACGCCGGCGCGCCCTCGTGCCTCCCGGGCCTCAGTTCTCGGCCGCGAAGCGTGCGAAGGAGCGCGGCTCGCGTCCCAGGACGCGCTTCACCCCGTCCGTGGGGTCGACGTTGTGCCCGTCGAGCAGGGTCGTGAACAGGTCCGCGTACCACTCCGCCTCCGGGCCGGGGATCCCGAAGTCGGCCAGCAGCCGCGCGTACTGCTCCCGCGTCACCGACGTGTACGTCACCGGGCGGCCCGAGGCGCCGGACAGCTCGGCCGCCACCTCGTCGAAGGTCAGCGCCCGCGGGCCGGTCAGCTCGTGGACGAGTCCCGCGTGGGCGTCCGTCAGCAGCGTCTCGACCACCACGTCCGCGAGGTCCGCCACGTCGAGGAACGGCTCGGGGGTGTCACCGGCCGGGAAGACCAGCTCGCCCGCCGCGACCCCCTCCGCCAGCAGTCCCTCCGTGAAGTTCTGCGCGAAGAACGCCGCGCGCACCACCGTCAGTTCGACGCCCGTCGCCGCCGTGCGCAGCGCCTCCTCCGCGGCGACGGCCTCCGGCTCGCCTCGCCCCGACAGCAGCGTGAGGCGCCGTACGCCCGCTTCCGCCGCCACCGCGCCGAACGCGGTCATCGCCTCCGCCGCGCCCGGCGCTCCCAGGTCCGGGTAGTAGTTCACGTACGCCGCGTCCGCGCCCCGCAAGGCCGCCGCCCAGCCCTCGGTGGCCTCCCAGTCGAAGGGCACCTGTCCGGAGCGCGAGCCTTCCCGGACGGTCAGCCCGCGTGCCGCGAGCCGTTCCGCCACCCGGCGCCCGGTCTTGCCCGTCGCGCCCGTCACCAGCACCGTACGGATCGTCATGATGTGCTCCTCGTCGTCGGCTCACACGTCCTTCGTGGATGACTCAAGAGTCCCCTCCGACGCCGCCGCCGCCCATGCTGCGGAGGCTCGGCCGCATACGCGTGCGTCTACGCTTGCGAGCCATGGACGCACTCGCCGGACTCCTCGACGGGCCCCGTGCCAAGGGGGCCTTTCTGCTGCGGATGGTGATGGACCCGCCGTGGTCCGTACGGGTCGAGGACGGTGCCCCGCTCTGCCTGATGTGCGTCACCGAGGGCGAGGCGTGGATCGTGCCCGCCTCCGGGGAGGCCGTGGCGCTGCGGCCCGGCGACATCGCGGTGCTGCGCGGCCCCGAGCCGTACGTCGTCGCCGACGTCCCCGACCGCCCGCCGCTGGCCCGTGTCGGGCCCGGCGGGAACTGCGCCACCCTCGAGGGGGAACCGCTCGCCGAGTCCATGAGCCTGGGCGTGCGCACCTGGGGCAATGCCCTGGACGGCGGGACGACCGTGCTCGTCGGCACCTACCAGATGGACGGCGAGGTCGGCCGGCGCCTCCTCGACGCCCTGCCGCCGCTGGCACACCTGCCGGCGGACCAGTGGCGCTGCCCGCTGATGCCCCTCCTGGACGAGGAGATCGCCCGCGACGAACCCGGCCAGAGCGCCGTCCTCGACCGCGTCCTCGACCTGATCCTCATCGCGGCCGTCCGCGCCTGGTTCGCCCGGCCGGCTGCCGAGCCGCCCGCCTGGTACCGGGCGATGGGCGACCCCGTCGTCGGCCGCGCGCTGCGGCTCCTCCACGACGACCCCGCCCACCCGTGGACCGTCGCCTCCCTCGCCGCCAAGGCCGGCGTGTCACGGGCCGCGCTCGCCCGGCGCTTCACCGAGCTGGTCGGGGAACCCCCGATGACGTACCTGACCGACTGGCGCCTCGCGGTCGCCGCCGACCTGCTGCGGGACGGCGACACGACCCTGGACGCCGTCGCCCGCCGCGTCGGCTACAGCAGCGCCTTCGCCCTGAGCGCCGCCTTCAAACGGGTCCGGGGCGTCAGCCCGCAGGAGCACCGCAAGGGCGCCGCCCTGGAGAGGACAGAGGTCAGAGGACGATGAGTGTGGCTGAGAGTTGGTCGCGTGTGATGAGTCTTCTTCGGGAGCACGCGCCGGCCGATCACGCGGATCTGCCGGGGCCCGCCACGGAGCGGATGCTCGCGGCAGCCGAGGCACGGATGGGGATCTCCCTCCATGGAGACCTGCGGACGTGGCTGTTGCGGAGCAATCTGGATCTGCCGGAGGAAGACGTCGACGACGACGTGATGTGCTGCGGCTTCGACGGGTTCCCCGACGAGGGAAGCTTCTTTCTGGGCATCCGGGCGATGGAGAGGCTCTACGCGAACCGCTCCACGTCCTGCGGCTTCGACCCTCCGGACCAGCCGGACGATCCGTTCTGGCGCAACGAGTGGATTCCGTTCCTGTCGGACCAGGACGGCTGGAGGGGGAAGTTCGTCGATGTGCGGGACGGGCGCGTCGGCAGCTGGTTCGTGGGTGGCCCCTCGGTCACGGGTGAGTACGCGTCGATGGCCCAGTACTTCGACTCCGTGGCGAAGACGCTGACGAGGATCGCCGACGGCAGCTCCCCGGTCTGTCGTGTCGCCGGAGGTCGACTTGTCTGGTCGTGAGACGGTTCCTCACCGCGGTTGAGATGGTGCCCGGGCGGGAGGCCGCTTCCGGCCCGTGAGCCGACGGCCCCCGAACGGCACCCGGACCGGGCGGCCGGCGCCCTGGTAAGCCGGCTGGTCCCCGCCGGATCCGAGTTCGCCGACGGTGAGCGCGGAGAAGGGGACCGCGGAGCGGCCGGGAGGGTGCCTGCCGCAACCCCTCGACCTCGTATGTCAGGGCGGACGGCCAGATCTCCTCAGACCTGTCGGTCGTCGCCGTGGCGGCCGAGGGCGCGGCCGAAGCGTTCGGAGACGGCCGGCATCAGGCTCTCGCCGTCGGCGGGTCGGTCCAGTCCGAAGACGTAGCCGGGGAAGTCCAGGTTCTTCTGCACCGCCCAGATCCCGTCGTGGTCCCCTGGCGGAAGAATGCGCGCGGGGTCGCCGACGGCGACCCAGCCGATCGGCACCACCGAGTCGGCGGGCAGCACGGTGCGCAGATGCACGATCCCGTTGATCCGCACCTCGGAGCGGGTCCCGATCCGCGCTCCGTTGAAGACGCGGCTGCCGGTGGCCAGGAAGACCTCGTCCTCGACCCGGCAGCCGGTCAGGTAGGACGTCGGGCCCACCAGGACCTGCCGTCCCAGAATCAGTGGATCCCTTCGGGTGCCACGCAGGACCGAGTTCTCCATCACGATGCCGCCCTCGCCCAGTTCCACCGGCCCTCCCTCGGCGGTGAGCACCGCGCCGAACAGCACCCGGCACCCCGCACCCACGCGTACGTCTCCGCACAGCGTGGCGGTGGGAGCGACATAGGCCGTGGGGTGTACGGAGGGCGACAGGCCCTCATGAGTGAGGAGCATGCCCACGATCATGCCGTCCTTCCGTGCGCCCGCGGGTGTTCGTCACATCCGGTCATGAGGTCGGGGAGCCGGTCAACGCGTCGACGTGCCGGGCGAATTCGGCGCGTTGCCGAGCGGTCAGCACGGCGTAGAGCGGTGCCTGCAGCTCGTCGGTGAGCCGCTCGGCGCGCTGCCATCGGGGGATCGCGGCTGCGGCGACGGGACGCGGCTCCCGCCAGCCGTAGTGGGTCGCCTGCTCGACGCCGAGGTTGACGACCATCGCCTCGCGCGCGCTCAGCCCGCACAGGCGCACCGCCACCAGATGGCAGGCGCCACGGTGTTCCCGCAGTACATGGATGCGCTGCATCGCCGCTCCGACCGGGTCGTCGCCGGGTATGGGCTGGGCGCGCCAGCCGGCGAACAGGGGCAGTGCGTCGGCGTCGGCGGCGTCGATCAGCTGCTGTGCCAGGTGGTTGAAGTGCTCCACGTCGACGTCGGCGGAGATGTTGGCGCGCCCCCATGTCCGGGCGGCTTGTGCGTAGCAGGCGACGGCCTCCTCGACCGGCATCACCGACCCGCCGGCCCGCCAGCCGGCGGTGACCAGTTCGGGGCCGAGGAACCCCTGCACCGCTTGGACCACCGAGGCCGGGGCCTCGCCGAGCACGCCGAACCGGCCGCGGCAGTAGAAGCCGCGCCCCGGGGCGAACCCGGCACGCAGGCCGATGTCAGCGGTCGCGTCGTCGGACATGAACTCGTCACCGACGTCGTGGAGGGGACGGGCAACCGCGGAGATGCAGTCGAGGATTTCCATGCGTTGAAGATCGCCCGCCGGGACTCCACAGGTCAAGGAGATGATTTCTACCGGAACCCTTTAGGTAATCTATCGAGTCATGCTGGATGCCCGCCGTCTGTACATGCTCAAAACCGTCGCCGCCCGCGGCTCCATCACCGCGGCCGCCCAGTCGCTGGCGCTGTCCGCCGGTGCCGTCTCCCAGCAGCTGACCGCGCTGAGACACGACGTGGGGGTCGATCTCCTGCGTCCTGACGGGCGGACCGTCGCGCTCACGGAGGCGGGCCGCGTCCTCCTCGAACACGCCGACCGGATCCTCGCCGCCATGGAGGAAGCCGAATGCGCCGTCGCGGCGGTCAGGGGCACGGTCGGCGCCGGCACCACGCTCGCCGCGTTGCCGTCGACCGTCGCCAGGATCGTGGCCCCCGCGCTGACCGCGCTGAGCGCGGACCATCCGCAGCTCGCGGTGACGTGTCTCGTCACCGACCAGGCGCAACTGCGGGAACTCACGCTCGGCACCGTCGACGTGGTGCTGGGGCAGCGGTACCACCACCTCCCGGAGACCGCGCCCAAGGGCGTCGCGGTCTCGCCGCTGCTCGACGATCCGCTGCTCGTCGTCACCGCCGCCGACCGGTCCGACGGGCGTCCCGTCGCCCTGCGTGAACTGGCCACGCACCACCTTGTCGTGCCACCGGCGACCACGGACTGCGGACAGGCCATCCTGCATGCCTGCCAGCAGGCCGGCTTCACCCCCGCGACGCGCTACGTCACCGCCGACATCGCCGCCCAGCTCGCCCTCGCACAGGCCGGCCTCGCCACCGCGCTCGTCCCCCGGACGGCCATCACCCCGGCCACACCCGGAATCCGCACGGCGCCCATCGAGGACCACCCGATCCTGCGCCTCCTGTTCGCCGCGACCCGTCACACGGAGGCGGCCGACCCGACGACCACCGCCGTCACCGCGGCACTCCGCACGGCGGCGCAACAGGACCGCAGCACGCGGATCCCGCCGTCCTGAACGCCGGGGCTGAGCCGATATCTACCCGCGCGAAGTGAGAATTCGGTGGACGGCGCGGCGAGAATTACTGCCGCACAAGAAGAGCGGGGACATTTTCACCGCCTTCCGGGAGGAAGTCGTGCTACTGTCGATTTCAGTTGCAGTTGTGGTTCCCGAAACTTCAAGTGCCCCCGTAGTCCCTCAAGGAACCGGGAGCACTTATTTTTTCGCCTCCGGTTTCTCCGGCGGGGCAATCATCTCGGCGACATGGTTTCCGCGCAGCGCGGACGCCGATGATCCTCGAAGGAGATACGTCATGAGCACGGGTACCGTGAAGTGGTTCAACGCGGAAAAGGGCTTCGGCTTCATCGAGCAGGACGGTGGCGGCCCCGACGTGTTCGCCCACTACTCGAACATCGCCTCCCAGGGCTTCCGTGAGTTGCAGGAAGGCCAGAAGGTCAGCTTCGACGTCGCTCAGGGCCAGAAGGGCCCGACGGCCGAGAACATCGTCACGGTCTGACCCTGACACGCACCGACGGCAGGGGCCCGCATCCTTCGGGGTGCGGGCCCCTGCCGCGTACGCCCCACGAGAATCCTTCCGAGCCGCTCCGTTCCGGCTCCGCCGCGGCCGGCGACCCGGCCACTGCTTCCGCGTCGTGCCGCCCCATCCGCCGATCCCCCTTTCGGGCGTCCTTCCGGCGGCTCAGCTTTCATGCCCCCATTCGAAGCCGTCGGGAAATCTTCCGTTCCGTTCCTTCGCGGGAATTCCCTGAGGTGCCTCGTACCGAGGAAGGTCCCGCATGAACAGCACGAACCCGACCGCCCGCCGTACCACCCCGGGCCCCGGGGAATCCGCCCGCGGGCCGCACGAGAGCACTCTCCCCGTCCCGACCGCCCCCGCGCCGCCGACGGTCGGGGCGTTCGCCGACCTCGACCTGCCGGACCGCCTGCTCGCCGCGCTCGAGGCCGAAGGCGTCACCGCGCCGTTCCCCATCCAGAGCGCGACCCTTCCGAACGCGCTCGCCGGCCGGGACGTGCTGGGGCGCGGCCGGACCGGCTCCGGCAAGACGCTGGCCTTCGGCCTCGCCCTGGTGGCCCGTACGGCGGGCACCCGCGCCGCGCCCAGGCGGCCCCTCGCCCTCGTCCTCGTCCCCACCCGTGAACTGGCGCAGCAGGTGACCGACGCTCTCACGCCGTACGCCCACGCCGTCGGGTCGAGGCTGGCCACGGTCGTCGGCGGAACGCCCTTCAGCAAGCAGACGTACGCCCTCCGGAAGGGCACCGAGATCGTCGTCGCCACCCCGGGCCGGCTCACGGACCTCGTCGTCCGGGGAGACTGTCTGCTGGACCGGATCTCCGTCACCGTCCTGGACGAGGCGGACCAGATGAACGACATGGGGTTCGCGCCCCAGATCGCGGAACTCCTCGACCGGGTGCCCGCCGACGGCCAGCGGCTGCTCTTCTCGGCCACCCTGGACCGCTCCGTCGACCGGCTCGTCGACCGCTACCTGTCGGATCCCGTCGTGCACTGTGTCGATCCCGCCGCCGGGTCCGTCACCGCGATGGAGCACCACGTCCTGCACGTCCGTGCCGACGACAAACAGGCCGCGACCGCCGAGATCGCCTCCCGTTCGGGGCGCGTGATCATGTTCCTCGACACCAAGCACGCCGTCGACCGGCTGACCGGGGACCTGCTGGCCCGCGGGGTGCTCGCCGCCGCGCTGCACGGCGGCAAGTCCCAGCCTCAGCGGTCGCGCGCGCTCGCCCGGTTCAGGAGCGGGCAGGTGCCGGTGCTCGTCGCCACGAGCGTCGCCGCCCGGGGCATCCACGTCGACGACCTCGACCTCGTCGTCAACGTCGATCCGCCCGCCGACCCCAAGGACTACCTCCACCGCAGCGGCCGCACCGCCCGGGCCGGCCAGCCCGGCAGCGTCGTCACCCTGGTCACACCGGGCCAGCGCCGCGCCACCGCCCGCCTCATGTCCGAAGCGGGCGTCCGGCCGCGGATCACCCCGATCCGCCCCGGCGAGGCGGCCTTGCACCGCATCACGGGCGCGCGAACGCCCTCGGGCGGCCACGTCCCAGGCCCCTCCCCGCGGCGGATGACACCCGTCCAGCCCTGACACCGGATCCAGCACCGGATCCAGCACCCCTGACGTCCCCCACCCCCACCAGGAGCCGCTTGTGACACCGACGCAACCCCGTACGCAGCCGTCCACCCAGGCGACGGCCGAACCGCACGTCTGGGCGGACATGACCGTCGAGGTCGCCCTGGCGGTGATGAGCGGGGCCCGTACCGCACGCCTGGTCATCCTCGACGCCGACGGCCGGCGTACCGGTCTCGTCACCCGGGCCCAGCTCGCCGGCTTCCGCGCCAGCCCCGCGTACACCGACCGGGTACGCCTGAGCGAACTCGACCCGGCGGGAACCACGCCCCGCCCCTGACCGCCCGCGGCGGGAACGCCCACCCGACGCGCCCCTTCCCTTCCCCCTGTGAGGTCCCATGCGCTGCGTGATCGCCCGTTTCCCGTTCGAGCTGACGAAGAGCGGTGTCCTGGAGACGATGAAGGGCGTCGTGCCCGAGCCCGTCTCCGGCCCGTTCGTGACCATCGGCCGCCGTGACTACCCCGCCAAGCAGGTCGGCGCGGTCGTCACGCGCCAGGACCGCCGCGACTTCAGTGCCGACGAGGTCCTGCGGGCCATGACCCGACTCGGCTTCACGTGCGGCACCCGGCCGGCCGCCTCCGCCCGGGCCGCCGTCACCGACCACATCCGGCGGACGCCGGATCTCCTCGGCACACCCCCAGCGGCCTGACGGCCGCAGGTCCGACCCCGGGGAGGAAGCCCCGCCCGCCGTCCGCAGCGCCGGTACCGGCGCTGCGGACGGCGGCGTCACCCTCGGAGAACGAGCCGGCTGATCACCCCGCTCCGCTCCGAGGGCGGACTTCGCCGCTACTCCCGCCATCAACTGCGCATCGCCGCCCGCGCCCGCGAACTCGTCGGCCAGGGCGCCCCCGTCGAGGCCGCCTGCCGGTCAGCGTTTCGAGGACCGGCTCGAAGAGGCCCAGCGCATCAAACGCCGAGTACCGCCGCGCGGCGGGCGCACCCCACCCTCCTACCACCGACTGAACCAGGCCCCCGGCATCCCGGTCACCTGCGACCAGGAGCCACAACGTGCCGGCACGAGCGGCGAACCACGGACAGCGGGGGTCCGTCACGAACAAGCGGCAACGTGTTCCCGGGCTGTCGGCCTGCCAGGCCGACACCCGAACGACCGGAGCCCGCTCACCTCTGCGCTCGTTCCCGGCTGCTCGGCTGTCGACCCTGCGCGGGGTATGGACAGGGGCACCCCTCCAGCCTACCCTCCGATGCGTCTATTAAATTAGTTGACTAGAGGGGTTGCCGTGCATCCGTTCCGCAAGGCTGTCGAGAACCGCGACGAGGCCGCCATCGAGGCGCTCCTCGCGGAGAACGTCGTCTTCACCAGCCCGGTCGCCTTCAAGCCGTACCCGGGCAAGGCGATCACCGCCGCGATCCTGCGCGGGGTCATGCGGGTCTTCGAGGACTTCACGTACGTGCGCGAGATCGCGAACCCCGACGGCCGCGACCACGCCCTCGTGTTCACCGCCACCGTCGACGGGCGGCAGATCCAGGGCTGCGACTTCCTCCACTTCGACGAGGAAGGGAAGATCGACGACTTCACCGTCATGGTCCGGCCGCTCTCCGCCGCACAGGCCCTCGCCGCCGCGATGGGCGCCCAGTTCGACCGCCTCGCCCAGGAGGCCGCCGGGGCCGGAGAGTCCGCCGGCGCGTGACGGACGCCGACGCGATCGCCCTCGGCGCCGGGAACGCCGGCCGGGGCGGGCCGGGGCGATGGTTCGCGGCGGCGCGCCCGGCCGGGCCCCGCCGCTGATCCTTCGCGGCGAGGACGAGGTCGGCCAACGCCCACGGCACGTAAGGAAGTTCGAGCTTACGGTCGACGATCCACGACCTCGACATGCCGGCGATCGCTTGTCTCCCGTGGACGGACCCGCTCGTCTCAGGCAGCCGACACGCGCATACCGCGCATCCGATCGGGTTGTCGGGGCGACCGCCCCGGCGGGCCTGAAGCTCTCCTGTCGGCTCCCTCTCTACGCTCGCAGAGCATCGACAGAGGCTGCACCCGAGGCGCGCTCGGAGCAGCGGGGCTCCCCAGGCCCCGGCTCCGGCTCCGGCTCCGGCTCCGGGAACTCCGCCTCCTCCCCTGCCCTGCCGAGAGAGGTGTCGCTCCCCTGCCCGAACCCGTCCTGCCTCACGCGCATCCGCCGACCGGCCGCACCCCCCGCGTCGCAGCCGGCTTCCGCGACGCCTGGACCCGCCACGCTGAAGACCCTCCTACCGCGATCCGGTTCCGTACGTCGCTCGGCCGATGAGTTTGCGTCTCCCGGACGGTCCAAGCTCGTGACAGCCAGAAAGGACACCGCCATGTCGGAGCTTCGCGTCGACTTCATCACCTCCCTCGACGGATACGCATCGGGACAGGGATGGCCCGGCTTCTGGGGCCTCGAAGGCCCGGAGTACCTCGCATGGCTCGGCGAGCAGCCCAAGGCCACCTATCTGATGGGGGCGAACACCTACCGCCTGATGTCGGGCTTCGCCGCGGGCGTCGTCCCCGAGGGACAAGACGAGTTCAGGCCCGAGGAGGAAGCGTCCGTCGACGAGCTCACGCAAGCCTCCAAGGTGGTGTTCTCCTCCTCCCTCGAAGCGCCCCTGACCTGGGCGAACTGCACGCTCGTCCGCGACGACGCCGTCGAGGCGGTCCGCGCCATGAAGGAGGGCGGCTCGGGACTCCTCAGCACGATCGGCAGCCTCAGCGTGAGCCGCTCCCTGCTGCGAGCCGGACTCGTCGACCGCTTCCGGGTCGTGATGTTCCCGGTGATCACCGGGGCCACCGGCGAGGAGCGCATCTACGACGGCTACCCGGACGTCGCCCTCGACATGACCGATCACCGCACGTTCGACGGCCGCATCCAGCTGGTCGAGTACAAGCCCCGCGTGCTCGACCACCCGCCGCTCGCCGGCCCCGCCTGACACCCCCTGGCACGTGTACTCGGCCGCGTACGACGGAGCGTGCCGCTCTCGCCCCGCGGGCCGGGCTTCGGAGCGTTCCTCGAAGAGGGTGGGGTCCGGCTTGCGGACGCCGTGGCCGGAGGAGACGACGACCGTCGCCAGCGGGTCGGGCGGGACGGCGGCGGGACGTCTGACGTGCTGGGCGTCGTGATCGCCGTGGGTGACGACGGCGAGTTGCGCGCCGCGGCGTCAGGACGGTCGGAGGAGCGCCATCAAGGCGCGGGCCGCGGGGCTGGTGGCCTCTGGAGGCGGGAGCAGCGCCACGGTTTCGTAGACGGTGTCGGCGACGCCGTTCATGGGGAGGGCTCGGAGGGTCTCGCGTTTCCGGCGGAAGTGCCGGGGTACGGCCGCGACACCCAGGTTCTCGTCCACCAGGTCGAGGAGGCTGTGGACGTCGTTGACCTCCAGTGCCACCTTGCGCCGTACGCCCGCGGCGGCGAAGGCCGCGTCGGTGGCCCGGCGCGGACCCCAGTCGGGGTGGAAGTCGACGAAGACCTCCGCGGCGAGGTCGGCGGGGGCGAGGGCCGCCCCGGCCGTCGCGAGCGGGTGCTCGGGGTGGCACAGCAGGGTCATCGGCTCGGTGGCGAGCGGGACCGAGCGCAACTGGTCGGAGTCGGCGCACGTGCGGTAGGCGAAGGCCAGGTCGAGACGCCCGCCGGAGACCTCTTCGGCCAGGTCGAGGGAGCCGGACTGGCGCAGCCTGATCTCCACGTCCGGGTGGCGGCGGCGGAACGCGGCCAGCAGCCCCGCCGCGTACACGCCGGCGATGCACTGCTCGGTGCCCAGCGTCAGCGTTCCGCGCAGGACGCCCTGCACTGCGGCCACCGCTTCCCGCGCGGTCCGCACCTGGGCCAGGATCCGCTCGGCCTCGCCGAGCAGCGCCCGTCCGGCCTCCGTCAGGGTCACCTGGCGGGTGGTCCGTACGAACAGGGGTGCCCGCAGCTCCCGTTCCAGCGCCCGGACGGACGCGGACAGGCCCGACTGGGACACCATGAGGCGTTCGGCGGCCCGGGTGAAGTGCCGTTCCTCGGCGACGGCGACGAAGTGCTGGAGGTGGCGCAGTTCCATGATTGAGAAGCGTATCCGCTGAATTCCATCGGATTCTCCTGTTGGACCGATGGTCCTGGGTGGGTGCAGATTGATCCAGGCAGGCCCCGGCCGCACGGGCGGCCGGCACCCCTCGACCTCATGGAGCCGTGTTGTACACCGCACACCCCGACCGATACGCCCGCATGCCCTACCGCCGTACCGGCAACAGCGGCCTGAAGCTGCCCGCGCTGTCACTGGGCCTGTGGCACAACTTCGGCCCCGACCGTACGGCCGACAGCCAGCGCGCCATCCTGCGCCGCGCCTTCGACCTGGGCATCACCCACTTCGACCTGGCGAACAACTACGGCCCGCCGCCCGGCGCCGCGGAGTCCGCCTTCGGCGACGTCCTCAGGTCGGACTTCGCGCGGCACCGCGACGAGATGATCGTCTCCACCAAGGCCGGATACCTGATGTGGCCGGGCCCGTACGGCGAGTGGGGGTCGCGCAAGTACCTGCTGTCGTCGCTGGACCAGAGCCTGAACCGCCTGGGCCTGGAGTACGTCGACGTCTTCTACTCGCACCGCTTCGACCCGGAGACTCCCCTGGAGGAGACGATGGGCGCCCTGCACTCCGCGGTGCAGCAGGGGAAGGCGCTCTACGTCGGCGTCTCCAACTACTCGGCCGAGCAGACCCGCGAGGCCGCCCGCATCCTCGGCGAGCTCGGCACCCCGCTGCTCATCCACCAGCCGCGCTACTCCCTGCTCGACCGGCGTCCGGAGACCGAGGGCCTGCTGGACGCGCTCGACGACCTCCGGGTCGGCTCCATCGCCTACTCCCCGCTGGAGCAGGGCCTGCTCACCGGCCGCTACCTGAACGGCGTCCCCGACGACTCGCGGGCGGCGAGCGACAGCCCCTTCCTGCAGCGGGAGGCCGTCACCGGGGACCTGGTGCACCGCCTGCGCGCCCTGAACGCCCTCGCGGAGGACCGTGGTCAGACCCTGGCGCAACTCGCCCTGGCCTGGGTGCTGCGCGGTGGGCGCGTGACCTCGGCCCTGATCGGCGCGAGCAGCACCGCCCAGCTCGACGACAGCGTGGCCGCCATCGGGAACCTCGACTTCGACGCCGAGGAGCTGGCTCGCATCGACGCCCTCGTCGGCCCGTGAGCCGTGGGGCACCGGCCCCGCCCGCAGCCTCGCGGTCGGACGCGCCCGCGGGGACGAGAGGGGGCGAGGAGACCGCCGGTGCCCTCACGACCCGCGCAGCGTCGACGCCGCCGACACGGTCTCAGAAAGCGAAGACGGTGTTGCCGTTCAGGGTGACGGACAGCTCGCAGGTGTTGGAGAACGTGTGCTTCCAGGCGATGCGCTCGCCCTCCCACACGCCGTCGGCGGTGACGGTGACCGGGTCGTAGTGGAGAGGGCAGAGGCGGTCGGGCGCCGGGGCCGTCAGCAGGCGGTCGAGGGAGCCGGAGGTGGCCGCGAGCGCCGCGCAGGCGGCCTCGGGGTCGGGGTGGGTGCCCTGGGCCGTCGGTGCGCAGCTGAGGGTCGACGCCCGGAGCACTGCGGCCTGCTCGTCGCCCTGGGCGATGGCCAGCACGAGGGCCGACGGGGCGTACAGGCTCTCCGGCTCGGCCTCCGCGACGCCGACGGAGCCGGCGAGGACGAGGAGGGCGGAGACGGAGACGGCGGCGATGCGGTGGCGCATGGCAGAGCTCACTTTCGAAGAGAAGGGAATCCGCAGAAGATTTCTGCGGCTCTACGGTCCAGCACCGCGGATACTGTCGCGAACGAAGGCCGCCCGCACGTCGAGGGCCTACTTACGGACAAGCCGTCAATGTCCGGCGACCGACCGGTCGTTCTGGCTGCTCGTCGCACCCGGGGCGCCTCTCGGGCGCACTGACGCAGGCCCGCCCACTTGGGATCACACCTGGAGATTCAGGCCGGCGCCCCCGCTGATGGCTCCCGGTGTTCACCTTCCGTGCATCGAAGATGACCGATTGCCATCACCGTTCGATCGAGACGGCCGTCAGGCGAGAGACGCATCCCGCGCTGGGCCACCGCTCCCGCCACCGTTCTCCCCGGCCGACGGGACGGGGCGGACGCGACGCCCTGCCTACGCGGACCCTCGCGCCCGGCCGCGGGCGCGCGCCGGAGATCCCCGGGCCGGGTTCCGTCACCTTCCCGGCGGGCGGCGTGCGAGAGTGATCACTCAGGCATGCCGGTCGACAGCGGGTCGGTCGGCGACGAGAGCGAGGAGCGCGTGATGACCCTGGAGCGACCGGAGATCGACACCCCAAAGGGGCGGCCGTCTCCCTACCTCCACCTCGAGGACGTGGTGGTCGGGGACGGGGCCGAGGCCACCAAGGGATCCGACGTGTCGGTCCACTACCTCGGCGTGGCCCACTCCACCGGGGAGGAGTTCGACGCCTCGTGGAACCGCGGCGAGGCATTCACGTTCACACTGGGCGCCGGACAGGTCATCAAGGGCTGGGACATGGGCGTGCGGGGCATGAAGGTCGGCGGCCGGCGGAAGCTGGTCATCCCGCCCCACCTGGCGTACGGCGACCGCTCGCCGTCGCCGGCCATCAAGCCGGGCGAGACCCTGGTCTTCGTGGTCGACCTGCTCTCGGTCGACTGACGCCCCGCCACCCGTTGAGAGAATATGTAGATCGGTCTACAGTGCACTCATGGGACTGAAGGGCGCCGAGACGCGCGACCGACTGCTGGACGCGACACAGGAGTTGATGGAAGCCGGGGGTTACCTCGGCGCCGGACTCAACCAGGTCATCGCGGTCAGCGGCGCGCCGCGCGGCTCGTTGTACTTCCACTTCCCCGGCGGCAAGGACCAGCTCGTCGGCGAGTCCGTCCGGCGGGCCGGGCGGGCGATCGGCGGCGAGCTGGAGGGGCTGGCCGACTCCAGTACGTCGGTGGCGGAGTTCGTCGAAGCGGTCCTGCGCAGCCTGGGAGAGCGGCTGGAAGCGTCGGGGTGGCACAAGGGGTGCCCGGT
This sequence comes from Streptomyces sp. NRRL F-5727, assembly GCF_000719555.1. Taxonomy (GTDB): domain Bacteria; phylum Actinomycetota; class Actinomycetes; order Streptomycetales; family Streptomycetaceae; genus Streptomyces. The sequence goes on along the minus strand of NZ_JOGX01000065.1, from coordinate 11,022 downwards.
GGCCACTGTCGCACTGGAGACGGCCAGCACCAACGACCCGCTGCAGGAGGCGTGTTCGGAGGTCTACTCGTCATGGGAGGCGGCTCTGCGCGCACGTCTGGCAGGCCACCCGGACGCCGACGACCTCGCGGTCACCATCCTGGCCCTCGTCGAGGGGGCGCTCCTGCTGGCCCGGACACACCGCAGCAGGGAGCCCCTGGAGCGGGTCGCCCGCCGGATCGGCGCCCTGGTCGGCTGACGCCGGTCGACACACGGCCCGCCGTCACCGGCGGGTCTCTTTTTCTGTCCCGAAAATATGTAGACCGATCTATTCGAGGAGAGTTCCATGGACGCGATCGTCTTCGGCGCGACCGGTTTCATCGGCCGTTCCCTCGTCGCCGAGCTGCTCGCCCGGGGCCGGCGGGTGGCGGCGGCCGTACGCGACGACACCCTCACCCCGTGGCTGACGTCCCAGGGCGTCGACCTCCGCGGGCTCGAGATCGTCACCGCCGACATCACCCGACCGCTCGCGGAGCTCCCCGACGTGCGGGACGTGTACAACGCCGCCGGCCGCTTCGCCTTCGGCCTCAGCGAGCGGGAGGCACGGTCGGTGAACGTCGACGGCGCGCTGAACGTGGTCGAATGGGCCGCCACGCTGCCCCGGCTGCGCAGGCTCGTGCACATCAGCGGGTACCGGGTGAGCGCGGCCGACGGTCACCCCGACTACGCCGGGCTGGGAGCCTACGAGGCGTCGAAGTTCGAGGGCGACCTCGCCGTACGCGCCCGCGCCGAGGCGCTGTCGGTGCCGCTGACCGTCGCCAACCCGAGCACCGTCATCGGGCCGGGCCAGTACATCGGCCTGGCCACCCTCGTCGAGGACCTGTGGAACGGGCGGCTCCCCGCGCTGCCCGGAGGCTCCGACACCTTCCTGCCGGTCACGACCGTCGACTACTTCGTGCGGTTCCTGGCGGAGATCCCCGCGGCGCCCGTGGGCGAGCACTACTGGGTGCTCGACGACGACACCCCGCTCCTGCCCGAGCTGATCGGCACGATGGCCGCGCACATGGGCGTACGGGCACCGCGCCGGACCATTCCCGCCGGGCTGCTGCGCCGGCTGCCGGCGCGGCTGACCGGTGCCGACCCCGAGACGCTGTCGTTCCTCTCCGCCGACCGCTACCCGACGGCATCCGCCCGTGCCTTCGCCGCGCGCGCCGGTCTGGAGATGCCTCCGGTGCACCAGGCCCTGCGCACCTGGGCGGACGACCTGGTGGCCGCCCGCTTCGGTTCCGCGTCGCCCTGGCGGAGCCCGTACGGCTTCCACACCGTCGCCGGCGCTCCGACCTGGGTGACCGGCGACCGGCAACGCCCCGCCCACGTCCTGCTGCACGGCCTGCCGATGAACGGCGACCTCTGGGGGCCCGTCGCGGCCCACCTCCCCGGCCCGGTACTCGCCCCGGACCTGCCCGGCCTGGGCCGCTCGGCCCCCTCGCCGCAACCGATCGACGTGTGGCTGGCCGACCTGATGGGCCCGGTGCGGACCCGGCCGGTGCTGGTCGCGCACTCCCTGGCCTGCGGGCCCGCCGTCCGCTTCGCCGTCGACCATCCGGACCGCCTCAGCGGCCTCGTCCTCGTCTCCCCGGCGTTCCTGCAGGCGCCCGCCCCACGGCTCGCCCGCTCCGTCGTGGCCGCTCCGCTGCTACGCCGCATGCCGGCCCCTCGGCTGGCCCGGACGCTCGGCGTCCCCGACGGACCGGAGGCGCGGAGCGCCGCGGCCGACCTGAGGCGCCCCGGGGTGGCGCGACGCGTGACCGCGTCCCTCCGCGCAGACGCCGCCGAGCGCCGCCGGTGGCGGGCGCTGCTCGACCGGGTGACCGTCCCGGTCCGGATCGTCGTGGGTTCGACGGACCCGCTGACCGAGCCCGTCGACCTCCCGGTGACAGAGATCGCCGGGGCCGGCCACTACCCCCAACTGACCCATCCCGCGCAGGTCGCCCACGTCGCCGACGCCCTCCGCCCCACCGCCGCACCGCCCGGCGCGTGAAGGGGCTGTCGGGTGGGGAAGGGCGGCGCAGGACTGATGACGGCTGGACTCGCCGCCGAACTCGACCTCGGCCGACCGGTGGGCCGTGGAGAGAAGACGATCGGTTCGCCGCCGGCACCGGTCAGGCTTGTGGCGGCGGGCGCGGTACTCAGAAGCCGTGCGCAGGGCGTGCGTCAGGGCACCGGCGGGAGTCGCCCCAGAACCGCCCCGCCGCGGTCTGCGTACGGGACCCGTCGGCATCGCCCGTAGGGGAGGATCGGCCGCGCCGGGCAGTGTCAGACCCCGGTGCTAGCGTCACTTCCATGGCAAACCGCTCGTACCTCTATTCCGCAGACTCGATGCCGAACGAGGCGGAACTCCCCCGCCAGATCCGATGCATATCGGAGCACAACTGGGACATCCCTCTCGCGCACAAGCTCCTGGTGGGGCGCGGGACCACGATTGTCCCGTCCATGATCTGGAACCCTCCGATCGGGATCGCCGCGGACTACGCCGCCGGCACGGCCTTGCTCCGCGACCTCCTGCGCGCGGTCGGCAAGGGTTTGGAGGACGACACCGAGTTCGCCGACTGCGTCGCCAGAACCACCGCCCACCTGGAGAAGCAGCAGGCGAAGTACTTCGTCCTCGAGACCGGGGAGATCGTCTCGATGACGGATGACGATCCGGCAGCAAGCGTGTGGCGTCTGGCATCCGAGGACATCCCCGACGCCGTCGCCAAGGCCGAGGCGGCGATCGCCGGCCAGAACGACGACTGGCTGGCCTCTCTCCGCGCCGACTGGCAGCCCCACTTCGCGTCCTTCTACAGCGACGCGCTCTACTTCTCCTTCCCCGGCTGACAGCGCCTCCCGTCGCGCCGCAACCGGACGATGCCCCGCGGCGCGTCGCCGTATCCACCTACGCACAGGCGTCAAAGCCCGGCGCAGCCAACCCCTGCCGAAAGCCGCAGCCTCTCGGACGACACCTCCGAGGGGCTGCGGGGAGGGGATGCCTCCGGCACAGGAAGCGGTGCCGAAACCGCAGGCCGCAGGCCCCGACACCGGCTGGGGACGGGGCTGGCGCGTCATGGAGAAGCGCATACACACGGCAAGGCCCTGCCACCAAGCTGGACCGCTTTTCGACTGTTCGATCCCGCGAAGACAGCGGTGCGGCTCAACGAGGACGGGTACCAAGGCTGACCGGCTGAGGTCGCCCCGTCAGCGGGCACCTCACCCCTCGCTGCGCGGCGAAGGCGGTTCGCCCTCGGCGGCCAGGGTGACCTGGGCGGTCCACGACCAAGGCTCGCGAGGCGGATCCCACCTCACCTCAATGTCCGCGCCGTGGAAGTCGCGCGCGAGCTCGGCCACCACCAACGCCGCCGCGGCGCGCGCTTCTTGCGGATCGGCTCTCATCGGAACGTCCAGGCCCCCGCAGAGCATTCCGCCTTCCGCGGTGAGGACGCTGGTGCGCCGGCCCTCCGGCGTCGCCAACAGGATGACCCCCGTTGGAACGCCGAAGTCGGGCCGCTTCTTCTGCCCCTTCTTGCGTCTCGTCATGCCGCCATCCAACATCGTTGGGTTCACTGTCGTGGGGCGTGGGAGAAGGTTCAACCACCGCGATGCGGTTCGCAGCCTGTCATGCTCACCTGGCCGGGTGAGAACACGCTCAGTCCCCATTGAAGCGGAGACTCCTGCGGGGGCCGGCGCCGTGGACCGGTTCTCCGAACAGCGGTAGGCCGATGAGCCCGCTGCTCCTCTCGATCGTCGAGCGGAGGAGGTGCGAGGTACCTTCACTCCATGCCGCTCACCCCCACCCCCGACCACGAGGTTCGCAGCAGCGAGGACCTGGTCGCCGTCGTTCGAGAACTGCACCAGGACTACCTGAGCCGGGGACAAGAATGGGAGAACCAGAGCCTCGATCGCTTTCTTGAGGCCCTCGCGGCGTGGGTGGACGACTCGCCGGGTTGGTATCGAAGCTTCGGGAAGCAGCTCCCTGAGGAAGGAGACTGGACCTTCCTCGCCCGAGCGTTGCAGGCCGCCACCGTTTATGAGTGAGCCCCAGCCCTGGAGACTTCGCCGATTACGCCGAAGTGCCCGGTGACGGGGTGCGGGTGTGGTCGTGACACGCCGTGCGGCCGGCCGCTCGTGAGGAGCGAAGCGGCCCGCAGACTGGATACGAGCCTCTCGCCGAGACCCCCGTTTTCCTCGGCCGGCAAAGCCGTCATCACCGCACCGATCGACGAGCGCGGGATCGGCGTGCAGGCATCCGCCCAGACTGACACCCGCGCAACGGTGACCCACCGGGTCGCCCGGCGCCCGAGCAGCGGCTCGCGCTGATCGAGCGAGTGGGGAGTCGGGACTCCATCGTCAGCGAGGGCGAATGCAACGCCGAGTTCCGCGCCGTCAGCAAGTCCCTCGCGCCCGCGCCGTGCATCGGGTGAGCGCTCTGCCCGCGCGTTCGTCGAGCTGGTCACCGAGCACAAGCCGTCGAGCGACCGCAGAGCGTCAGTGTCCGGCCCGGACACCACCATCCCCGCCGCGCTGACCAGGGCGCGACGCGTGCGCCCCCGGCCTCGGCAGGCTCGCCCCGTGTCCGCTGCGTCAGCCGCCTTACGCAGCGGGTCGGTGCCTGGTCATGTCTGCGGATCCGCCGTCACGGGCAGGCACTCGGTGAGCAGGTCGACGATGTCGCGCCAGGCTCGCCGCGCATGTTGTGGGTGGTGGCCGACGCCGGGGACCGTGGGGTGGTCGACCGGGGGGTGGTGGAAGGCGTGCAAGGCGCCGCCGTAGACCGTGAGGCGCCAGTCGACGCCCGCCGCCTGCATCTCCGCGGTGAACGCCTCCCGTTGCGCGGGCGGCATGATCGGGTCCTCCGAACCGACCCCGGCCCACACCGGGCAGCGGATGCGCGCTGCCTCGCCCGGTCGGCCCGTGGTGGTCGCGTTGATCGTCCCGATCGCGCGCAGGTCGACGCCGTCGCGCCCGAGTTCCAGTGCGATGGCGCCCCCGGTGCCGTAGCCGATGGCGGCGATCCGGTCGGGGTCGGTCCTCGGTTCGGTGCGGACGGCGTCGAGTGCCGCGTGGCCGATGCCCCGCATCCGGTCGGGGTCGGCGAGCAGCGGCATACAACGGGCCAGCATCTCCTCGGGGTCGCCCAGATAGCGCCCGCCGTGAAGGTCGAAGGCCAGCGCCACGTAACCCAGTTCGGCGAGGGCATCGGCCCGGCGACGCTCGACGTCGCCGAGTCCCATGCCCTCCGGCCCGACCAGCACCGCGGGCCGGCGGTCGGCACCGGCCGGAAGCGCGAGGTGTCCGATCATCGTCAAACCGTCCGCCGGGTACTGGACCGTACGCGTCGTGATCGTCGTCATGAGACGGGACTGTAGTGATCGTCGAGCCCGGTTCGGTCGCTGTTCTGCCACCGGCGGAACCTCTGGCCTTGCGCCGCGCACGCCTCTCTCCCGCGCCCGCGGTACGTGAACGGCTCGTACAGCGCCCGCGGTAGCCCCGTACGCCGCCGGCGGCAGCGCGAAGTGCGTCCGCCTGCGGGACGACCGGCGGTGGGGCCGGCGGACAAGATCGGGCGAGAACCAGCAGCAGAAGTCGTACGAGGAGAGGGAGCACCTCATGTCCGTCCGTTACGTGCTTGCCGCCGGCGCAGGCACCGCGCTCGGGGGGGCTCGGGCGCCCTGGCCGTGGTGTCCGGGCCGATCTCGATGGTCCTCGGCCGGCCGGTCCTGATCCGCTCCCGCCGCACCGGCTGACCGGCTGACCGGCTGACCGCCCCGACTGCGAGCGTGCGTGCGAGTGAGAGAGGGGCGACACGAACAGGGCCACGGGCGGGGACAGGGACCGGGACTGGGGTTTGTGGAGACGATGACGGCAACCGAAACTCCCGCACGGGCGGGACCCTGGCGGAGTTGGGGCGCTTCTGCTTCCGGCGGCGCCGGCTGGTCCTGCTGGCCTGGGTCGTCGGTGTGATCGCCGGGGTGTTCGCCGGTTTCGGCTACGGCGCCGCCCCCGACAACGACTTCTCCGGAGGAGACTCGCAGTCGGCCAAGGCACAGCAGCTGACGCTGATGGAGCGGCACTTCCCCAAGGAGCGAGGGGACCGGCTCACCCTCGCGATCAAGGCCGCCAAGGGGATCGACGATCCTGCCGCCAAGCGGAGGATCGAGAGGGTCGTCGCCGCTCTCGCCGACTCGCCCGTCACCGGACCGGTCGCCCCGCCGTATCAGGACAAGAGCCTGGTGACGAAGGATCGCCGGATCGCCCGCACGACCACCCCGCTCGCCACCAAGGAGGTGGACAGGGTGACGGGCGCTGCCGGTCGGTTCGGGCGCTCCTTGGAGCCCCGAGGAGTGACGGGCGCTGTCGGTCGGCGCGGGAGCTCCTTGGAGCCCCGAGGAGTGACGGGCGCTGTCGGTCGGTTCGGGCACCCGTGAGGACGTCGGCCTCTCACGACCTCGTGGTCGTCCTGGAGGCCGACGTCGTCGTGGGGCCGGACGGCCCGCGCGCCCGCCCTCTCGCCCACGCGGTGTGCGAGCCCCTGCTCGAACCCACTGTTCGGAGCGCGGGGGTGGCTCTCACGCCTTGTAGGAGTCGATGAGTCGGGCCAGGTGCTCGCCCGCGACCACCAGGGGCTTCTCGCTCTTGGAGACCTGTGCGGTGAGTTCGGCGCCTTCCAGGGTGCTGATGACGGTGAGGGACAGGTCGCGCGCGTCGCCTTCCGGGAGTCCGGCTTCGCGGAGGGTGGCCGCCACCAGGTCGCGCCAGTGCTGGAAGGCTTGGGCGACGGCCTGCTCGATGTCGGGGACGCGGCCGGTGGTCTCCAGGGCGGTGGCGCTGATGGGGCAGCCGTCCATCCAGGCGGAGTCGCGCAGGTGGTCGGCGAGCGCGCGGGCGCAGGCGGCGATGGCCTTCGCCGGGTCGGCGTCCGCGGACAGGGACGTCGACAGCATGTCGGCGAACTCCTGGTCGGCGTGCTGGACCGCCGCCACACCCAGCGCCTGCTTGCCACCGGGGAAGAAGTGGTAGACCGAGCCGAGCGTGGCGGCGGCCTCCTGGGCAACCTGCTTGATGCCGGTGCCCTCGTACCCCTGGCGCTGCATCAGCAGGGAGGCCGCGCGCACGATGCGCTCCCGGGTGCCGGGCTGTGGTGTGTTCGCCATACGCCAGAGCTTACTGGATAGATCGTTCGTTCTAGCTTGTGGGCCGCGTGGACGCCGTGCTAGCTTCCGACTAGTTAGAACGTTCTTTTTAGACGTTCTCGGAGAAAGACGAGGAGCTGAGATGCGACACAAGCGGATCACCGTCAACGGCCTGGACCTGGCCTACGTCGAAGCAGGAGAAGGGCCGCTGGCCCTGATGCTGCACGGCTTCGACACGCCTCACCTGTACCGCTACCTCATGCCGGCGCTGGCCGAGGCGGGTTACCACGCCGTCGTTCCCACCATGCGGGGGTTCGCCCCCTCCCAGGTGCCGCCGGACGGCAGCATGCGCCTTCCCGACCTGATCGCCGATGCCAACGGCCTCCACGAGGCGCTCGGCGGCGGCCCCGACGCGGTCCTGATCGGGCACGACTGGGGCGGCTTCACCACGTGGGGCGCCGCCGCGGCCTCGCCCGAGCGGTGGGCCAAGGTGGTCGTCAACGACGTCCCGCCGCTGCGGTTCTACGACCGGAACGGCGCGGACCCCGAGCGGATCGAGCGGTACGTCCACTTCTACTTCTTCCAGATGGCCTTAGCCGACACCGTCGTCGCGGCCAACGACCTCGCCTACCTCGACTGGCTCTGGAACCACTGGACGGGGACCGTCCCCGGCTACGACTCCACCGAGGACCGCAAGGCGATGAAGGAGGGACTCGACACCCCGGAGAGGCTCCACCTCGGTCTGGAGCTCTACCGGCAGAACTTCCCGGCGGCGACCTTCGGCACCCCCGACTGGGAGATGGCCCGGGTGCTGGACAGGCTGCCGTCCCAGCCCACCCTGTACCTCCACGGAACCGAGGACCCCGTGGTCGACGAGGCGACGCTCGCCGAACTCGTCGCCATGCTCCCGCCCGGATCGGACGGCGCCATGATCGAAGGCGCCGGACACTTCCTCCTCTCCGAGAAGCCGCAGGAGGTCAACGAGCGCATCCTCGCCTTCCTGGCTCGCTGATCCCACCGGCGGCCGCACCGCGCCGGGCCGGGCGTCTTCCCCGGCCCGGCGGGGCTACGGGGAGGCTTGGTCCGGTGCGGTGCGGAGGCGTTGGGAGCGGAGAACCAGGAGGAGTTCGAAGCGGCGGTCGGGGTCGTCCAGGGTTTCGCCCCACAGTTCGCGGATCTGGCGGAGCCGGTAGCGGGCGGTCTGGGGGTGGATGCCGAGGCGGTGGGCTACCTCGGGGGCGCCGCCGGAGGTCTCGATCCAGGCCAGGAGCGTGTCGGCGAGGCGCCGGGCCTGGGCGGGGGCGACGTCGTTCAGGGGGGTGAGGCACCGGGCGGCCGCGGCGTCGATGAGATCACGGGAGGGGAGCAGCAGGAGTTCCTCCATGCGGTCGGTGCAGTGCTGTACCTCGCCGTGCGGCAGCAGGCCCTCCTCCGTCAGGGCGACGGCTGTCTCCGCCCAGCGCAGGGAGGCGACGGCGTGGGCGAGGGGCACGGTGGGGCCGATGGCGCCCGACCAGCCGGCGGTGGCGTGGCGGACGTGGTCGGCGCGGCCGGCGGCGTCCGGGTCGGGGATGACCAGGCGCGGCTGTTCGCTCTCCATGTCGAGGAGGATCCCCCGGCCGAGGGCGGGCGCGACGGCCTCCCGCGCGGGCCGGACGAGGAGTCCGACGGCGACGGTGGCCGGCAGTTCCCAGCCGATCCGTGCGGCGCGCTCCCCGAGGGACTGGGCGGGGTCCGCGTGCGGGCCGGACAGGAGCCGGTCGATCAGGCGGCGCTGCAGCCGCAGGCGTTCGCCCTCCTGACGGGCCGCCGCCTCGGCGTAGCCGCGGACCGACTGTTCCACCAGGCCGTCCAGGTACTTGAAGCCGGACTCGGCGAGTTCGTACATGGCGGGTGCGGCGATGTCGACCTGCTGGCCGATCTCGGCGAACCGGCGCCAGGCCAGGCGTACCCCGAGGCGGTAGACGGCCTGGAGGGAGTCCAGGCTGCGTCCGTTCAGGCCCTCTCCCCGCCCGAACTCCTGGAAGACCTCGGACGGCACGCGCGGGTCGGCGGCGCCGGACGCGAGGTGGTGGACGAATCCCTCGATGGCCCGCCGGATCCCGACGAGGGCCTTCGGCTCGCCGGACTCGTCCTCCACGAGGCGTAGTTCGGGGAACTCCTGGCGGATGGCGCGGAGGATCTCGTGGGCCAGGGTGGCCGATTCGGCCAGTGCGACGTCGGCGAACCGGTCCATCTGCGGCCGGGGCACCTCACTCCAGGCGAGTCGGGTCATCGGCTCGCCGGGGTGGTCTCGTAGGTGACCAGGGGTACGTTGGGCTGCTCCGGGACGCTGTCGAGCAGGGACACGATCCCGAAGGAGGCGCCCACGGCGCACGCCGTGGCGATCACGACGGTTGCTGTTGCTGCGATCAGTCTGCGCATGGTGTCGGGTCAGCTCCTCGCTGGAGACGTCCCCCCTCCCGGCCGGCCCCCACGCCGACCGACAGTCTTGACAGGACATTGACATCTCGTCAAGGGCTGCCTAGCGTCTTCGGCCACAAGGACCTCGACCGGGTCCTGGGGTCCGTGCGTCTCCGTGAGAGTTCTCGAACCAGGAGTCCCGGATGCGCCGTACCGCTTCGCCCTTGTCCCTGATCCTGCTGGGAGCAGGGGTCTTTCTGCTGGTCCTCGCGCCGCTGTTGGTGGCGCACGTGCTTCCGGAGGCGAAACGCACTCCGCTCGACGTCGACACGACGACCGTCTTCACGGGTACCGGAAGCCACTTCGACACCGGTCTGCTCAAGACGGTGGACGGCCGGCGGATCACCATCACCCGGCAGGTCCGCGGCGCCGTCGCCGACGGGGTGCGGAGCGGGAAGGCCGTGTGGGACGTGTCGACGTCGGTGGACACCGACGCCACCCTGCCCGCGTCCGACACCCGTGACTCGCTCCAGTGGTCGCTGGAGCGGTGGGTGACGGACCGGCGGACGAACGAGCCGGCGCACTGCTGCGGCGAGTCGCCCGTCTTCGACGGCGAGGCGTACCTGAAGTTCCCCTTCGACGTCGAGCGGCGCGACTACCGCTGGTGGGACGGCACGCTCGGCGGCGTCGTCCTCCTCCGCCACGTCGGCCCCGGCACGGTGCAGGGGCACCGGGGGCTGCGTTTCACCGGCACCGTCCCCCCTACCCGTACGGGCGTGCGCCAGGTCCCGGGGAAGCTCGTCGGACTTCCGGAGCGGCCGCAGGTCCTCGCCGAGGAGTGGTACGAGAACACCGGCATCGAGCTGGTGGTGGACCAGCCCACCGGTCGCATCCTGTACGCGGCCATCGGGCCGCGGAAGACCCTGCGGGCGCCGGAGGCGGACGAGGACGCCGTCGTGCTGCTCTCCAGCGACCGGATCGCGTTCACCGAGGCGACGCAGCGCCGGCAGGTGGAGCTGGCCGCGTCGGACGGCAGGAGGCTGGAACTGCTCGGCAGCGTCGTTCCGGCGGTGGCCGGGCTGCTCGGTGCGCTGCTCGCGCTGGTCGGCGGGATCCTGGTGGCTCGCGGACGGGTCCGCCCGACGGGGCGCGGCTGACGCTCACTTGTCGACACATCCTCGCGCCTGAGCGGTCGCCAAGTTGTCATACCGGTGAGTAGCCCCGGGTCGATCGCCTGGCGAAGACTGGCGTTCCCCATCAAGCACGAACCCCAGCCCGGTCACCCCTGTCCACCACTGTCCGCCCCGGTCCCCCTCTGTCCACTCCCGTCCCCGCACGTCCCCGCGTCCCCCTTCCGTCCCGTTCCACCGTCCCCGTTCCGTCCGTTCCGCCCTCCCCCTTCCGTCCCCATCCGGCCTCCCCGGGCCACCCGCACGAGTTGGAGCACGCATGCCCCAGCACGGCCCGCCCCCGC
>NZ_JOGX01000064.1 GCF_000719555.1 Streptomyces sp. NRRL F-5727 | reverse complement strand
CCCCCGCAGCTCACTCCCGCCCCGCCGCCCCCGCTCCCCCAGGCCCCGGCCGGACGCGTCCAGAACCGCGCCCGCCGGACCGGGCCGCCGCGGCGTGTCGTCTTCCTGGCCCACCGCGGCGTCGGAAACCCCGCCGCGGGCGGCTCGGAACTCCTCATCGACCAACTCGCCACCGGACTGACCGAGTTCGGCCACGACGTCACGCTGCTGTGCGGCGGGACCGCGGCCCGGCGCCCGTACCGCGTCGTGTCGGCCGGAGGCCCGTTCGGGCACTTCCTCACGGCGCCGTCCGCCTTCCGGCGGCACGTCGGCTCGTGCGACCTGCTCGTGGAGGTGTGCAACGGCATGCCGTACCTGTCGCCGCTGTGGCACCGCGGCCCGACGGTGTGCCTGGTCAACCACGTCCACACGGAGCTGTGGGGGATGCGCTTCCCGGGGCCCGTCGCCCGCACCGGGCGGCTGCTGGAGCACTGGGCGCTCGCCCGCGCCCACGGGGGCAACCTCCTCGTCGCGGTGTCCCCGTCGACGGAGGCGGCGCTGCACGCCATCGGGGTGCCCCCGGAGCGGATCCGGGTGGTGCACAACGGCGTTCACGAGCCGTCGCCGCGCACGGCGCGGTCGCCGGAGCCGATGTTCCTCGCCCTCGGCCGGCTGGTCGACTACAAGCGCGTCGACCTGCTGCTGCGGCTCTGGGAACGCGTCCGGCCGGTGACCGGCGGCCGGTTGGTCGTCGTCGGCGACGGTCCCGAACGCGAGCGGCTGCGGCGGCTGGCCGGCGACGGCGTCGAGTTCACCGGCCACGTGTCCGAGGAGGAGAAGCACCGGCTGCTGTGCGAGGCGTGGCTCCTGCTGCACCCCGCGGCCGTCGAGGGCTGGGGCCTCGTCGTCACCGAGGCCGGTGCCCGCGGCACGCCGACGCTCGGGTTCGACGTACCCGGTCTCCGGGACTCCGTGCGGGACGGCGTCACGGGCGTCCTGACCCGCGGCGAGTCCTCGTTCGCCGCCGCGTGGTGCGCCCTCGCGCTGGACACCGGCCGACGCGAGGCGATGGGCGAGGCCGCCGCCCGGCTCGCCGCCGAGTTCCGGTGGAGCGGCACCGTGCGCCGGTTCCGTGCCATCGCGGCGGAGGCCGTGGAGCCGGCCGGGCCCCCGGGCCGGGTCGGTCGTCGCGCGGAAGGCGTACGCCGATGAGGGACCCGTCCTTCCGCCGTTCCCTGGCGCTGTTCCGGGCCTTCCTCCGCGAGCAGGACGACCCTCACGCGGCGTACGAGCTGCTCGCCCGGGACGCGGCGGACCAGGTCGAGCGGCTCGTGCCGCTGGAGGGCCGGGTCGTCGTGGACGTCGGCGGCGGGCGCGGCTACTTCACCCGGGAGTTCCGCCGCCGGGGCGCGCACGGCTACCTGTTCGAGCCCGACCCGGCCGAGCTCGCGCCGACCGGTTCCGGCGCGACCGGGACCCGTACCGGCGACACGGCAGCCGGTTCCGGCGGGACCGGGCCCCGTACCGGCGACACGGCGACCGGTTCCGGCGGGACCGCGGCCTGTTCCGGCTCGACGGCGGCCGGTTCCGGCGGAACGGTCGTCGTCGCGGACGGCTATCTGCTGCCGCTCGCCGACGGCGTGGCGGACGTGTGCTTCTCGTCGAACGTCCTGGAGCACGTGCGGGACCCCGGCACCTTCCTGAGCGAGCTGGTGCGGGTGACCCGGCCCGGCGGCCTGATCTACGTCTCGTTCACCAACTGGCTCTCGCCGTGGGGCGGCCACGAGTGGGCGCCCTGGCACTACCTGGGCGCCGAGCGGGCGCGGGCCCGCTACGAGCGGCGTACCGGCCGGGCGGCCAAGCACCGGCTCGGCGAGAACCTGTTCGCGATCGGCGTCGGTTCCACCCTGCGGCAGGTCAGAGGGCGAGACGACGTCGAGATCCTCTCCGCGCGCTCGCGCTACTGGCCGGTGCTGCCCGGGGTCGTCACCCGGGTTCCGGTGGTCCGCGAGTTCGCGACCTGGAACCTCCTCCTTCTCCTTCGGCGGTGTTCATGACCAGCCTCCTTCCTGTCCGCCCGCCGGCCCCGCCCGGTCCCGGTACCGGGTCCGGAGCCGCCGCGCCGAGCCCCCGGCGGGCGTCCCGGCGGTGGCTGTTCGGCTTCTGGGCCGCCGGGTTCGCGGCCTTCCTGGCGGTCTCGCCCGGCCGGATGACGTTCGACACGAAGCTGGGTGTCGTCACCGATCCGTGGAAGTTCCTTGCGGACCTGGGCCAGTTGTGGCACGACCGGGCTGGATTCGGCGGGATCGCCGACCAGTACGCCGGTTACGTGATCCCGATGCTGCCGTTCCACGCGGCGGCCGATCTGGTGCGGCTGCCGGTCTGGCTGGCCGAGCGGCTCTGGCTGTCGATCGTGGTCACGACCGCGTTCTGGGGCGCGCTGCGGCTGGCGGAACGGTTCGGCGTGGGCTCCGCGGCGTCGCGGACGGTCGGCGCGGCCGTCTACGCGCTGTGGCCGACGTACACCATCGTCATCGGCTCCACCTCGGCCGCCGCGCTCCCCGGGGCGCTGCTGCCGTGGGTGCTGCTGCCGCTGACTCACCCGGGCACGAGCCCGCGGCTCGCCGCGGCCCGCTCGGCGCTGCTGATCCCGCTGATGGGCGGGGTGAACGCCGCCTCCACGCTGGCGTCGCTGCTGCCCGTGGGCCTGTACCTGCTGTCCCGGCCCGCCGGCCCGCGCAAGCGGGCGCTGATCGGCTGGTGGACGCCGTGCGTGATCCTCGCGACGGCCTGGTGGATCGTGCCGCTGCTGCTCCTCGGGGTGTACGGCGAGAACTTCATGCCGTACGTGGAGACCTCCCGGACGACGACGGCGACCATGTCGGCGACCGAGGTGCTGCGCGGCGCGGGGAACTGGGTGGGCTACCTCCACTTCGGCGAGGCGTGGCTGCCCGCCGGCTGGACGGTCGCCGCGTCGGCCGTCGTGGTGGCCGGTTCGGCGCTGGCCGCGGCCCTCGGTCTGGCGGGGCTCGCCCGCCGGGACCTGCCGGAGCGGCGGTGGCTGGTGCTGACGGTCTGCGTCACCGCGCTGATCACGCTGGCCGGTTACGGGGGCGCGCTCGGCGGCCCCTTCCACGCGACGGTGCAGGGGTGGCTGGACGGGCCGCTCGTGCCGTTCCGGAACGTCTACAAGTTCCAGACCGGTGCGGCGCTCGCGCTGGCGCTGGGCGTGACCCATCTGGCGGCCGTGGCGCTCCCCCGGGCCGTTCCGGTCCGGTTCCGGCGGCTGCTGCCCGCCGTGGCCGCGGTGCTCGTCCTGCCGGGTCTGGCCTGGCCGTATCTCAACGGCACGATCCTCCAGCCGGGCGCCTTCCGGAAGCTGCCCTCGCACTGGGAGGCGACCGCGGACTGGCTGGCCGAGCACTCCCCCGAGGACCGCGCCCTCGTCGTGCCGGCGACCGCCCACGGCCTCTACACCTGGGGGTCGCCGATCGACCAGCCCCTCGACGTGCTGGCCCGGTCCCCCTGGGCGCAGCGCGACTACGTGCCCTTCGGCACCCCCGGCAGCCGGCGCGTCCTGGACGCCGTGGAGCAGGCGCTGGCGTCCGGCGGCGAGGTCCCCGGGCTGGCCGCGTACCTCGCCCGGGCGGGTCTCCACCACGTGGTCGTGCGCAACGACCTCGACCCGGACCAGGTCGGGCACGTGCCCACGGCGACGGTGAAGCGGAGCCTGGAGGCGTCCGGGTACCGGCGGGTCACCGGCTTCGGTCCGCTGCTGACCGACGGCCGGATCCCGGACGACACGCCCCTGCAGGTCGAGGGGTTGTACCCGCGTCAGCGGGCGGTCGAGATCTACGCGCCGCCGGCCGGCACCCCGCGTCCCGGGCGGGTGCGCGTGTCGCCGGTGGCGGACACGGCGGTGGTCAGCGGCGGGCCCGAGATCCTGCTGCCGCTGTCGGCGTCGGGCGCCGTGACCGGCCGGCCGGCGGTCCTGGCCGGCGACGCCCACCCGGGAGTGGACGCGCCGTCGCTGTACGCGGCCGGCGACGGGCTGCGCCGGGCCGACACCCGGTTCGGTCTCGTGAACTCCGCGACGTCCCACACGTACACGGCCGAGGAGCGCAACGCGGCGGAAGCGGTGCAGGACCCGGGCGCGGAGCCGCGCCAGATCCTGCCCACGACCGACCCCGCCCACCAGACCACCGCGGTGCTGCGCGGCGCGCGGTCCGTGACCGCGTCCTCGGTCGGGAACTGGCTGTTCCACCTCCCCCAGTACGACCCGGTCAACGCCTTCGACGGAAACCCGGACACCGCCTGGGCCGAGGGCTCCCCCGGTACGCCCCGGGGCGAGTGGCTGCGGATCGACTTCGACGCCCCGGCCACGATCCCCGCGACACTGGACCTGACCCCGCTGCCCAGCGGCGAGGTCCGTGCCGCGCCCACCGTGGTGAGGGTCGAGACCGACCGCGGCAGCGCGGTCAGCCCGCTGCGCCCCGACGGCACCGCCCAGCGGGTCGCCGCGCCGCAGGGCGAGGCGAGCTGGCTGAAGCTGACGATCCTCGACTCGCAGCAGGGCCGCCCGGGGCTCACCGGCGCCGGGTTCGCCGAGGTCACGGTGCCGGGCGTGCAGGTCACCCGGATGCTGCGGCTGCCCGCCGACGCGCCCCGGGAGGTCGCCGGGCCCGTCGCGTACACGCTGAACCGGGGCAGCGACCCCGGCGGCCTGTCCGCCGTGCCCGCCGAGGTGGGGCTGCACCGGCAGTTCACCGCCGCCAGGTCCGGCGACTACACCGTGCGGGCCACCGCCCTGCCCGTGCCGGGCAGGGAACTCGACGACCTGCTGTTCGCCCTCACCGGGCGGCGGGAGCAGATCGTGGTGACCGCGGACTCGACGGCGCGGCTCGGCACGAACCTGAGCCCGCGCAACCTCACCGACGGCGACCTGACCACGGCGTGGGTGGCCGGCGACCGGCCCGTGCTCCGGCTGTCCTGGCCGGAGAAGACCGCGGTCGGCGAGATCGTGCTCGCCGCGTCCGGCGGCCTCGCGACCCGCCCCGAGCAGCTGCGGATCAGTTCGCCGGACGGCGCCGCCATCGCGTCCGTGGACGACAACGGTGTGGCGCGGTTCGCCGCCATCACGACGGACCGGATGGACATCGCCGTCTCCAGGGTCGCGCCGCTGACCCTGCACAATCCGGTCGCGGACCGGCAGCTGCAGCTGCCGGTGGGGCTCAGCGAGCTGCACATCCCGGCGCTGGAGAAGTACCGGGCGCCGCAGCCGGATCCGGCGAAGCGGTTCGTGCTGCCCTGTGGCAAGGGCCCGGTCGTCTCCGTCGACGGCCGGTTCCTGGAGACGAGGGCCGAGGGTCGGATCCGGGACCTCACCGAGCGGCGTCCGATCACCGTCTCCCTGTGCACCGACGGCAGCAGGGTCTCCCTCGCCCGCAGCACCCACACCGTCGAGGCCGGTGACACCGGTCCCCTCGCGGTCACCCGCGTCGACCTGACGAGCGGTGCGCCCGAGGCCGCCGCGGCAGCGCCGCGCGAGGTGGAGGCGGTCTCCGGCGGCGGCGACCGGCGCACGGTGCGGGTCGGCGCGGGCGACGCCTCGTACCTCCAGCTGCACGAGAACCACAACGCGGGCTGGACGGCCGAGCTCGACGGACGGGAGCTCACGCCCCTGCGCGTCGACGGCTGGCAGCAGGCGTGGCTCCTCCCCGCCGGCGCGGGCGGGACCGTGACGCTGGTGTACGAACCGTCCCGCCTGTACTCCGCCGGGCTGACCGTCGCGGCGGGGTCGCTGGTGGTGCTCGCCGGGCTCGCGCTGCCCGGACGGCGCCGGCGGGGCTCGGGGGGTGGGACCGGGAGCGGTACCGGGAGGGGGACCAGGAGCGGGTACGGCAGGGATGCCGCCGGCGGTGCCGGAAGCGGGCCAGGGAGCGGACTCGGAACCACACCCGAGCCGCCCGCGCCCGGGCTGCTGCTCGGCACCGTCGTCCTGACCCTCGTGGGCGTGGTGATCGCGGGGCCGTTGGCGGTGCTCGTCCCCGTGCTCGCGGTGATCGCCTGGCTCCGTCCGGCCCTGCTCGCGCCGCTCGCCTTCGCGGCGATGACCGGCGCGGGGGTCGCGGCCCTGACCGGCGGCACGGCCGTCCTGGACCGGGGCGCGTACGGCGCCACGGCCCAACTCCTGTCCGTGACCGCCCTGTTCGCCGCCCTCGTCACGGTGCGCCGAGGGTACGACGCCGGGACCGGCGCCCACCGTGCCGGGTCGCCCGGCCCGCGCGCCGGCGCGCACGGACCGGCCGCCCTGCCCGGAGAGGAGAAGGACTGATGGCCACCGAGCACCGGACGCGCTCCACGACCCGGCAGGACCGGCACCCGCGGCCGAGGGTGCCGTTCACGGTCGCGGACGAGATCGCCCGGCACTGCGCCGACGCGCGCGAGCCGAACACCGTACACATCGAGCTCCATCTGCCGGGCCGTGTCGGGCACGATCGGCTGCGCGAGGCGTTCGGCCGGGCGCTGGCCCGGCACCCCCGGGTGCTGATGCGGGAGCGGCCGCGTGGGCCGTTCGCCCGGCGCTACGAATGGGAGCTGACCGACCGGGCCCGCGCCGACGTGGTGGTCTTCCCGCCATGTGAGCCCGGGGCGCTCGCCCGGGCCCGGCACCGGGCCCTCACCGAGCCCCCGTCGCTGGCGGAGCCCCCGCCGCTGCGCCTGGAGGTCGTCGAGGAGCCGGACGGGGAAGGCTGCGTCCTGCTGCTCGCGGTGCACCACACGGCACTCGACGGGCCCGCTTGCCTGCGCATCGTCGCGACGGCCGCCGAGCTCTACGGCGGACGCCCCGCCCCGCCGGCCGCGCCGCCGGTCCGCCCGCCGGCCGGAACGGTCCCCCGGCGGGAGGGCCGGGGGACTCCGGTCGCCCGCGTCGCGGCCGGCAGCCCCGGGCCGACCCCCGGCAACGCGATGCTGGTCACCGAACTGCCCGTGCCGCGCCGCCCGTCCGGCGCCGCGCACACCGTGAACGACCAGCTGATGGTCGCCACGGCCCTGACCGTCGCCGACTGGAACCGGCGCCAAGGGGCGCCCGAACGCCCGCTGCGGATCACGATGCCCGTCGACGACCGCAGCCGGGGGCCCGCGATGCCGATCGGCAACGGCACCCGGCTCGTCGAGGTCGGCTACTCCCCCGCCGAGGTCCGGCCGGGCACCGACCTCGGCGCCCTGCTGCGAGTCACGGCCGGACGCACCCGCGCCCTCAAGGCCCTCGACCGGCCCCCGTTGGGGCGTGCCGCCGAGCTGCTCACCTCCCCGGTCCTTCCGGTCGCGGCCCGCGCGGTGCTGGCCCGGGGCGCGCGCCGGCTCGGGTCCCGGTGGATCTCCACGACACTGCTCAGCAACATCGGCCGGATCCCCTACCCGATGGACTTCGGCGACGCGGGCCGGGCCTCCGCGGTGTGGGTGTCGGCGCCGGCCGCCATGCCGCGCGGCCTGACCTTCACGACCGCCTCGACCGGCGGCCGGCTCCACCTGGTGGTGCGGTGGTCCCGGGCCCTCCTGGGGGACGAGGACGGCCGCCGGCTCACCGAGACCTTCGCCGACCGGCTGGCGGCGACCGATGCGGAGGCGCTGTGAACCCGAACCGGGGCGAAGCGGAGGCGGATGCTCCGGGGGTCTCGGTGGGCACCACCGCCGTCGGCGACGGCGCGGGACCGGGCACGGAAGCGGTCGCTCCCGGCGCCGACTCCCCTGCCGGCCTGCGCGACTTCTACGAGAACCCGGCCGTCCCGGTCGCCTCCGGCGACGCCCGGAGCCGGCGCCAGGCCCGGCTGCTGGCCGAGGCGCTCGACCGGCCCGGGGCGCTGGTGCTCGACGTCGGCTGCGGCGACGGCACCGCGGCGGCGACGGCGGGCCCGCTCCTCGCCGGGCACCGGATCGTCGGCGTCGACTGGTCGCAGGACGCGCTCCGCCGCGCCCGGCCGCGGATGAACGCCGTCGTCCGGGGCGAACTGGACGACGGAGGGCTGCCGTTCGCGGACGGCTGCGCGGACGCGGTGCTGTTCAGCGAGGTCGTCGAGCACCTGGTCGACCCGGACCGGGCCATGGACGAGCTGCGGCGCGTGCTGCGCCCGGGCGGCCATCTGATGCTCTCCACCCCCAACCTCGCCGCCTGGTACAACCGGGCGCTGCTGCTGTCCGGCTGGCAGCCGGTGTTCTCGGAGGTGAGCCTGCGCGGCATCCACGGCCGGCCCGGCAGCGAAGTGGTCGGCCACCTCCGGCTGTTCACGGCGCGGGCACTCCGCTCGTTCCTGCGGTCGGCCGGGTTCACGGACGTCCGGATCTCCGGGGCGCCGTTCCACGGCGTGCCGCGCGGGCTGCGCCTGGTCGACCGCGCCGCGTGCGCGGTGCCGTCGGCGGCGTCCATCCTGCTGGCGCACGCCCGGCGGAGGTAGCGCCGTGTGGTGGGGAGTGGCGGCGGCGCTGACGGCCAACGTGCTGTACAGCGTCGGCTTCGTCCTGGAGAAGCGGGCGCTCGGGGCACTGCCCGCCCTCTCCGCCGGGCGGCCGGTGCGCGTCGTCGCCGCCCTGCTCACCAGCCCCGCGTGGCTGGCGGGCGCGGTGGTCCTGGCCGCCGGCTTCGCCGCCCAGCTGTTCGTGTACCGGGCACTGCCGATCGCCGCCGCCCAGGGCATCTTCGTCTCCGGCCTCGTCCTGCTGCTCGTGCTGTCGTCCTCGCTCCTGGGCGAACGTCCGTCGGGCCGCGAACGCCAGGCGGTCGGCGCGGTGCTGGTGGCACTGCTGATGGTCGTGGCGTCGGTGCGCGAGGACGACGAGGTCGCGAGCGGGGACGCGCCCTGGGAGGTGGTGCTCATGGTGTCCGTGCCGACGCTCGCGACCGGCGTGGCCCTGTACGGCCAGGTGGAGCGGCGGGCGCGCCGCCGCCACCGGGTCCCGACGAACGGCATCGGGTACGGCGTCGCCGTCGGGCTCCTCTACGGCGTCAGCTCGCTCGCCGTCAAGGGCGTCTCGGGGCGGCTCACCAGCGCGGACGTCCCCGAGGCGGCGGGGGCGCTGCTCGCTTCGCCGTACCCGTACCTGCTCCTGTTCACCGCCGGCGCGGGGCTCGTCATGTCCCAGACGGCGCTCCAGCGTTGCCGCGCCACCCTGATCGTGCCCGTGTGTACGACGGTGACGTGCCTGTTCACCGCCGTGGCCGGGACGCTGGCCTTCGGGGAGCGGCTGCCGGACGACCCGCTCCTGCTCTGCCTGCGTACGGCGGGTACGGCCCTGGCCCTGGCCGTCCTGCTCCTCCTGCCCCGCCACGACCCGCCGCGCGCCCAGGCGCCGGTCCCCCCGATTCCCGCGCCGCGTCGCAGAGGCCGGCGCCGTCACTCACCCCCCAGCGAGGACTCCCATGTCTCCCACGGCACCCACCCCTTCCCCGGTGCTCGACGCCACCCTGCTCCGCATCCTGGCCTGCCCCCTCGACAAGGGCCCGCTGACGCTGCCGGCCGACCAGGACGCGCTCTATAACCCCCGGCTGCGCCTGCGGTACCCGATCGTGGACGGTATCCCCCAGCTCCTGCCGTCGTCGGGGCAACGGGTCTCGCCCGAGGCGCACGAGCGGTACGTGAACGGATGAGCGGCGTGGCCGGCATGGACGGCGTGACGATGTCGGGTCCGGGAAGGCGGTCACCGCCGCCTTCGTGTTCGCGCCGGACGCTCCGTGGGCCTTGTAGCCCCTAGCGGTCGGGAACGGCTGGGCGGGCCTCACGTCCGCGCCCTGAGACCCGCTCCCGAGGACCGGCCAGGCGACGGTGAGGCCGATCATCTCTGCCAGGAGAACGCCTCGACCGACGCGATGTCACCCGCCGCCAGCAGACCGAAGAGCCGGAGGGTCTCCTCACGGGTGACGTCCCTCGTCTCCCCCGGCGTCACCGAGTCCTCGTCCGGGTTCTCCCAGACCAGCAGACCGCCCCGGAACGCGCTGAGGCACCACCCGCTCTCATGGGTGAGCGAGACGTCGGGGTGCTCGTCATCGGCCTGTGCCAGACCGTCGAGCACACGCCTCATCCCTTCCGCATCAGGCTCGTCGACCGTCCCGCCCATGACGTCGTACATGAAGTAGCTCATGCGCCCATTACCGCACGTGGCTCCGACAACGGCTCCTCGCCCACGTCACGGCGGTGAGGCGGTCAGGCGGTCAGGCGGTCAGGTCCGAGATGACCGCGCGACAGGCGTCCTGCAGGTCCTCGTCGTTCGCGACGCCGCCGAAGCGGCCGCTGCGGCGGAGGAGTGTGAGTTCGGTTCGGATGCGCGGCAGGGCCGGTTCGGCGGCCGGGCCCATGCGGTGCAGGCCGTACGCGTGGCTCATCGCCGCCCAGTCGATGCTGTCGAGTGCGTTGATCGTCATGGTCGTCACTATGGCGACCGGCACTGACGAACGAGGGCGTGGAACGCGCTGTCCCCCTGGTCGGCGCCGTCCGGCCGTCGGCCGGACGGCGCGCCGTGTCGTACCTCCGTGGTACGCATGACCCATGAGCCAGTTCCACGATTTCAACCTCAAGCTGCTCGTCATCGAGGAGCTCATGTACGGCCCCGAGCCGCTCCTCCCCGTCTACGACCTGCCCGCGCTGCTGTCCGAGCGGGGGATCGGCGATCCCGCGTCCTACGTCCTGACGAACGGCCTCCACGCGGAGGTGCTGCCGGAGTCGCGGGCCCATTTCGAGGCGCTGGAGATCCCGGCCGAGCTGCTCGCCCGCGTCGAGGAGCTGTGCTTCGACGCCGGAGCGGACGTGTTCCGGCACTGCGCCCCCGCCTGGGACGGCGAGGACGACCTGTTCGACGTCCGCTCGCTCGACGACCTCGACCTGCTCCCCAACCTGCGGGAGATCACCTTCCTCGAGGACGGCGTCCTGGCCGTACCCGACGCGGCCGAGATCTTCGCCGCGCGAGGCATCGAAACCGACTGAGCATCGGTGCGACTCACCTGCGCGCGCCCGTGCATCGCCGCGTGGTGACGGCGCTCCCGGCCACGGCCGCCGCGATCAGGGCCGTGAACGCGTCGGGCGTCCAGGTGCGGTCGTCGAGCCGCAGCCGTCCGTCCTGCACGAGCGTCGTCACGGCACTGGCGGCGATCGGAGCCGGAGCCGGAGAGGCAGCGGCCCGGTGGTCGTCAACGTGCCGCGTGGTGCGCGCGGTGGGGGTCGTCGGCCGGGGCGGCGGCGCGGAGCGCCGCCTCGACCCTGCGGTTGCTGGTCATGGTCGCGGTGACGGCGGTCATGGCGAGGAGGAGGCCGGCGGCGGCGTAGAGCGGGGTGCGGATGTCGTACGTGGTGGCGAGCCATCCGCCGAGGAAGGCTCCGAACGGGGCGGCGCACATGGCGAGCATGCGGGAGGTGGAGGCGACCCGGCCCATCAGGTGGGCGGGGACGATCGCCTGTCGGAGCGAGGGGGCCAGCACCATCGTGGCGCCCATGCCCGCCCCGCAGACGGCGAGGGCGAGGCCGGCGGCGTACGGGTTCGGGGCGGCGGCCACTCCCAGGATGGCGAGTCCCTCGACGGCGGCGGTGCAGGTGAGTGCGGTGCCGGTGCCGAGTCGGCGGCCGAGGGAGGAGGCGATGGCCGCACCGAGCAGGCCACCGGCGGCTTCCGCCGTGAGGAGCAGGCCGAAGCCGTAGGTGTCGATGCCGAGCCGCTCGTGCGCGAAGAGGGCGAGTACGGTCTCCACGGCGAGGAAGGCGACGTTGCCGACCGCCGGACGGAGCGCGAGGCCCAGCAGCAGCCGGTCCCGGAAGACGTACGCGGCGCCGGCCCGGGCCTGCCGGAGCAGCGATTCCCGGCCGTCCGGTGCGGGCCTGGGCGTGGCGGGCAGCGTACGGACGAGCAGCGCGGAGAGCAGGAACGACACCGCGTCGGCGAGCAGGGGCAGCGAGCGTCCGAGCGCGAGCAGGGCGCTGCCGGCCGGCGGTCCCGCGAAGCCGGCCATGGCCGTCTGTGCGCCGCGCAGGCGGGAGTTGGCGCGCTCCAGGAGCGCGGGGTCGCGGTGGAGCAGGTCGGGCAGGTAGGCCGTGGCGGCCGTGTCGAAGAAGAGTCCGCCGAGGCCGAGCAGGAAGGCGACGGCCGCGAGCAGCGGAATGCTCAGCACGTCGAGTACGGCCGCGGCCACGGGTATCGCGAGCAGCGCCGCGCGCGCCGCGTCCGTGATCCACATCGTGCGGCGGCGGTCCCAGCGGTCCACGAGCGCGCCGCCGAGCACTCCGAAGAGCAGCCACGGCAGCGTCCCCGCGGCCGAGACGACGGCGAGGGCCATCGGGTCCCGGGTCAGCGTCAGGGCGAGCAGCGGCAGCGCGGCGTGCGACACCCCGTCGCCGAGCGAGGAGATCGTCTGCGCGGTCCACAGCCGTCCGAAGCCGGTCGGCAACTTTCGCGTGTCTACGGTCACTTGGCGGCTCCTTCGGCCTGCTCGCCCGATGCCGGGTGGAACAGTGCGAAGACGAGCGAGGCGTCCGGCAGCGAGGGATCGGACAGCTCCCTGTACTCCTCCGCCAGTGCCTGCAGCCGCGCCCCGAGTTCGGCGAACTGCTCCTCGGTGAGCCGGAGATGTGCCATCCCGACGTGTCGCTCGGCGTCCTTCGGCGACGCCTCCAGATCCGCCACGGCGTGCCGCATCAGCACATCCGGCCCTCCCTCGCCCGGGTCCGGCAGCACGATCGACCGGGCGGCCATCGCGTAGTACCGCTCGGTGACCCCGCGCACCTTCCGCGTCCGCACCACCTTCACCAGGCCGGCCCGCTCCAGCAGCCGCACGTGATAGCTGGAGCTCCCCTTCGCGAGGCCGACCCGCTCGGCGATCTGCGTGATCGTGGCCGGCTCGAAGCGGAGCACGGCCATGATCCGGTGGCGCGTCAGATTGGAGACGGCGCGCAGCTGTTCGTCTGTGGTGACGTGAATCGACTCGGGGATCTCATCGGTAGGCATGCGCCAATGGTCAACACTTCTTGACCATTGCGCAAGGGGTTTGCCCCTACCGGTCGACGGCGTCGGTCACACCCCGCCAGCCGTCCAGGTCCGCGAGGCGCGCGTCCAGGGCCGCGCGCATGCCCGTCGCGCTGGACGTGCCGAGGGCGAGGCGCAGCGGGGGGTGGGGGCTGTCGACCGCGGCCCGGATGCCTTCGGCGATCCGCGACGCGGTGGAGAAGGCGGATGCCGGCAGCTCTCCGATCCCCTTCTGGACCTCGCGGACGGTCTGGTCGTAGTCGCCCAGGCCGTCGGCGACATCGAGGCGGGCAAGGAAGGGGGTCGCGGTCATTCCGGGCTGGATGAGCGTGGCCTTGACGCCGAGCGGTGCGACCTCGGCCGCGAGGGCGTCCGACAGCCCCTCGACCGCGTACTTGGTGGCGGCCAGCAGACCGACGCCGGGGTGGGCGGACTGCCCGTAGACCGACGAGCCCTGGAGGATGTGCCCGGACCGCTGGGCGCGGAGGACCGGCAGCGTCGCGCGGAGCACGTTGAGCACCCCGAAGACGTTGGTGTCGAAGACGGCGCGGACCTGCGCGTCGGTCGCCTCCTCGACCGCTCCGAACAGGCCGTATCCCGCGTTGTTGGCCACGACGTCGATACGGCCGAAGTGGGCGCGCGTGGCGTCCACCGCCCCCTGGACGGCTTGTTCGTCGCTCACGTCCGCCGGGAGGAGGAGCAGGCGCTCACCGTGCGCTCGCCCCAGTTCGTCCAGTGGGGAGGTGTCGCGGGCGAGGGCGGCGACGGCTTCGCCGTTCTCCAGCGCCTGGCGGGTCAGTTCGCGGCCGATGCCGGAGGTCGCGCCGGTGATGAGCCATACGCGGAGGTGGGTCTGGTGACGGGGATTCATGTTGCGACCGTATGACGTTAGCTCGCAACGCGTCAATCCGGATCGAGCAGAAAGTTGCTTACTAGATGAATTAGCGCAGCTCACTGCTGATGTACCATGGAGGGATGAGCAGCACGGCAGCCGGATCACCCAGACCCAGCCCGCGCACCGTCACGCCGACGGTGGAGACCGTTCTCGCGTTCGTGAACACGCGCGCGGACGGATCGGGCCGACGAGAGCTGTTCGCCGACGGCGACTCGTTCGCGGCGTGGCTGGCGGAG
Source organism: Streptomyces sp. NRRL F-5727 (assembly GCF_000719555.1). Lineage (GTDB taxonomy): Bacteria > Actinomycetota > Actinomycetes > Streptomycetales > Streptomycetaceae > Streptomyces. The sequence goes on along the minus strand of NZ_JOGX01000064.1, from coordinate 19,919 downwards.
CATGACGCGTTCGGACCCGGCGAGACGGTGGTCACCGACGCGGACGCCGCGGTCGCGCGCGAGCTGCGCGATGCGCTCGTGACCGTGCTGCTCGCACACTCCGGCGACGAGGAGAGTCAGGGTGAGCCACTGCTGCGTGCCGAGCGGCACCTGCGACGCGTGGGTGCGCTCTACCCGCTGGCGACGGTCGTCACGGCCGGCGGCGTCGAACTGGCCTCGCCGCAGACGGGGGTGCCGCGCGTGTTCGGTACGGTACTGGCCGCGGTGACGACGTTCGCGCAGACGGGCGACTGGGGGCGGGTCAAGGCGTGCCGTAACCCGCCCTGCCACTTCGGTTTCCTGGACCGCACCCGCAATGGGGCCGGGTTGTACTGCAGCACCGGCTGCGGCTCCCAGGTGTCCATGCGCAAACACCGCCGACGGCAGCGCCGTGACGGTGGTGCGCCGTCCGGGGAGTGAAGCGGAGCGGAGCGGAGGCGAACGGCCGACCTCAGGTCGTCGGCTTGCGCCACACGGAGATGTGCTTCGCGGAGTCCTGGGCGAACGGCGTCCCGTCCCAGTCGGCGACGCGCCGTTCCAGCTCCAGCCCGGCGATCCGTGCCATCAGGTCGAGCTCCGAAGGCCAGGCGTAGCGGTGCCGGGAGTTGCCGCGGCGGTAGCGGCCGTCGTCGCCGTCGCGGGTGAGGTGGTTCGAGACGAGCACCTGCTCGACCAGGTCGAAGGTGTCGAAGCCGATGTGCCGCTCGGAGACGTCGAACGGCACCGCGACCTGGCCGGGCGGCAGGAACCGCAGCGGCGGCACGCCGAGTTCGATCACGAAGCGGCCGCCGGGCGCCAGGTGACGCGCGGCGTTGCGGAAGCACTCGACCTGTTCGTCCTGCGTGAGCAGGTTCGTGATGGTGTTGTAGACCAGGTAGACCAGGGTGAACTCGCCGGGCACCACGGTGGTGGCCATGTCCCCGATGACGACCGGGAGCGTGTCCTCGTCGACCTTGCGCCGCAGCACCGCCGCCATGTGCTCGGACAGTTCGACGCCCACCACCGGCACGCCGCGTTCCCGGAGCGGGACACCGACCCGTCCGGTCCCGATGGCGAACTCCAACGCCCTTCCGACTCCGGCGAGTTCGGCGAGGAAGTCGAGGGTCGGTCCGAGAAAGGCGGCCGACGACATCTCGGCTTCTTCGGCGTCGTAGCGGTCGGCGGTCTCACGGGTCCACAGCTCACTGCTCGTCACGGGCGGCCACTCTGCCGGGTCCCGTGAGGCCCTGTCGACGCATTTTCTGAGGTCGCCTCGGCACGGCACGAACCGCCGGGGCCTCGCTACGTCCGGGGGGGCGACGATGCCCGCGAGCGCGCGGAGGCCGGCGGATGTCGGTCGCGCCGGGGGCCGGGCCGACATGGCCGCCGCGGGCGTACCGGAGCCGTACATCCGGGCGTTCCTCCGCTTCTACGGCGACGGCACGCTCGACGAGTCGCAGGTCCACCCGACCGTGGAGAAGGTGACCGGCACACCGCCCCGCACCTTCCACCAGTGGGCCACCGCCCACCGCACGGCCTTCGTGTGACCCACCCGCCTTCGCCCGCGCCCCAGGACCCCGGCGTGGCGGCTGCACGCGTTGCCAGGGGACCGGCCGGGGTCCCCTAGGCCGCCTCGTAGTCGTGCGCCCGGCCGCCGCGCCACTCCACCCACTGGGGGTCGTCGAGGAGTGCGTCGGCGTCGTCGAGGCCGGCACGCCGCAGGAACTCGACGACGTCCCGGTCGCTGTACGCGAGGCCGAGGATCCCGCCCTGGCGGACGGTGACCCGTCTGCCGCCACCGGGGGAAGGCGGGTGCACCACGATCGGGGCTGTGCTCATGCTTCCAGGGTGCGCCCGATCAGGGGAGGACGCCGACTTGGGGCACCTCGTGCCGCTCCGGGGGCCGGGTGTCAGGTGAGGTCACGGTGGCGGCCCACGCCGCTGGAGAAGAGGTAGAGCGGGGGCAGCAAGGCGGCGGCGCAGACGATCCAGAGGGCGGTGTGGGCGCCGGCGCAGGTGGCGAGGAGGCCGGCGGTGAGCGCGCCGAGCGGCAGGGCGCCCCAGGAGACGAAGCGGACCGTGGCCATCACGCGGGACAGCAGTTCCGGGGGCGACTGGGTCTGCCGGTAGGTGCGGGTGGTGATCGAGCCGATGACGGTGCCGAAGGCGAAGCCGGCGTTGCCCAGGGCGAACCAGTACGCGTCTCCCGCCGACGTGGTGAGCGGGGCGAGCAGGAGCAGCGCGCCGCCGGCCAGGTCGGCGGCGATGATGCCCCACGCGGTGCCGAGGCGTGAGGTCACGCGGACGGCGACGGCCGCGCCGGCGAGCGCGCCGACCCCGTCCATGGCGAGGACGAGACCGAGCTGTACGGCGTCGAGGCCGGCCTCGCGGACCAGGTAGAGGGGGGTGAGGGCGACGAGGGCCGCGTTGAGGAAGTTGGCGGCGGTCGCCCAGATCATGCAGGGCCGCATGACGGGGTGCTTGGTGACGTACCGCCAGCCCTCGCGCATCAGCCGGAGCGCGCTCTCGCCGGTGCGGGGCCCGGGGCGGCTCTCGGGGAGGGTGCGCAGGAGCACGGCGGAGGCCAGGTAGCTGGCGGCGTCGACGACGAGGGCGCCGACGGGGCCGGTCGCGCCGATCAGGACGCCGCCGAGGGAGGGGCCGCCGGTGTCGGTGACGGCGTGCGTGCCGGACATGACGCTGTTGCGGGCCGCGAGCTGTTCGGCCGGGACGACGGCGGGCAGGAAGGTCGAGTTGCCGATGTCGAACAGCACCGTCGCCGCGCCGGTGACGAGTGCGGCGAACAGCAGGTGCGGATACGTGAGGGTGCCGAGCCACCAGGCGAACGGCAGCGAGCCGAGCGCCCCGAACCGTACGAGGTCGAGCGCGACCTGGAGCCGGCGCAGCGGTACGCGCTGCGCGACGACGCCCGCCGGGAGGCTGAGCAGCAGCCAGGAGACCTGGCCGGCGGCGGCGAGCAGCGCGACCTCGAAGGCGGTGGCGTCGAGGACGGTGAGGGCGACGAGCGGCAGGGCGAGGGCGGTGACGGCGCTGCCCGCGCCGCTGACGGTGGCGGCGGCCCAGAAGCGCCAGAAGACGCCCGGCGGAGACGCCTTCCGTGCGTCCTCGTGTCGGTCGTGTTCCGGGATCGCTCGTGCTCCGCTCATACGGCGCCCACCCCCCTGGGTTTCGTTAGTCTCTTTTGGGAACTCACTCGTCCCGAGTGAGTTTCTATCGGGAACTGACCTCATGGCGCAAGATGGTCCCGAGGAGAGCGACCGCAGCGTGCGGAGCGCCGAAGGAGTGGAGACGCCGTATGAGGTCGGTGCCCGAGCGGGACTCCGCCTGCGCGATCGCGCAGGCGGCGGCGGTGGTCGGCGACTGGTGGAGCCTGCTCCTGATCCGGGAGACCGCGCGCGGACACCACCGGTTCGACGCGCTCCAGGAGGAGCTGGGCATCTCCCGGAAGGTGCTCACCGAACGCCTGGCACACCTGGTGGACGCGGGGGTGCTGGAGAAGGTCCCCTACCAGGACCGGCCGGTGCGGCACGAGTACCGGCTGACGGAGAGCGGTCGGGGGCTGCTGCCGGTCCTGCTGTCGATGCAGGACTGGGCGGACCGCTGGGTCTTCGGCGACGGGTCGCTCAGCGGCACCGCCGACGAGGAGAGCGCGGAGGCGCGCCGCGTCGCGGGCCTGGCGGGCGAGCGGCTGCCGCGCCTGGAGCTGCCGGGCCACCGGGACGGCGCGCCGGTGGACCCGGTGGCCGGCGGCGTGGCCACCGTCCTCTTCTGCTATCCGGCGACCGGAAGCCCCGGCCCCCTGCCGGACGGCTGGGCGGGCATCCCCGGCACCGTCGGCTGCACGCTGGAGAACCGGCTCTTCCGGGACGCGTACGAGGACTTCCGCGCGGCGGGCGCGGAGGTACGCGGCGTCAGCACCCAACGCCCGGACGAGCAGCGGGTGTTCGCCGTCGAGGAGGGCCTCCCCTTCACCCTTCTCTCGGACGTCGACCTCCACCTCGCCGCCGCCCTGCGGCTGCCCACCTTCCGGGCCGGACAGCTGCTCCGGCTGAAGCGCGCGGTACTGGTGGTGGACCGCGACCGCGTCGTGCGCCACGCGCGCTTCCCGGTGACGGACATCCCGGCGGCGGTGGACGAGGCGCTGGCGGAGGTACGGCGCCTGGCCGCCGAGGAGTGACGGCTGAGGAGAGACGGCGGAGGAGTGACGGCGGACCGGACGAGCCGCCGCCGAGAAGCGCTGACGAAGGAGAGACGACCGTGCGGGACGCGCTGAACCTGTGGCGCCACGACCTGGGAGAAGTACCCGATTCCGTCTGGCAGCGGACCGGACTCCGCGTGCTCATCCTCGCGGACAACGGGCTCACGACGCTCCCGCCGGACATCGGGCGGCTCCCACGGCTGCGCACCCTGGACCTGGGCCACAACGCCCTCACGTCGGTCCCCGACGAACTCGGCGAGCTGACCGGCCTCGACGACTGCCTCTACCTGCACGACAACAGGCTGTCCCGGATTCCCGACTCGCTGGGGAACCTGACCCGGTTGCGCTACCTCAACGTCGGCGAGAACGCCCTGACCGTCCTCCCGGACGCCATCGGCGGCATGACCGGCCTCGTCGAGCTCAGAGCGCAGCACAACCGACTCACCACCCTGCCCGACACGATCGGCCGGCTCCGCGGCCTGCGCGAGTTGTGGCTGCGGGGGAACGCGATCGAGCACCTGCCGCCGTCGACAGGCGAGTTGGTCGAGCTGCGCCACCTGGACCTGCGCGAGAACTCCCTCACCGACGTACCGACGGCCCTGAAGGACCTCCCGCTGCTGCGCCTGCTCGATCTGCGGAGCAACCGCGTCGACCACCTGCCCGACTGGCTCGACCGGATGCCGTCGCTGGAGAAGCTCGACCTGCGGTGGAACGGGATCGATCCGTCCCTGCCGGTCCTCAGCCGGCTGGAGCGGCGCGGATGCTTCGTGCTGACGTGACCGGGCGGACGGCCGCCGACGACCGGCCCCACCCCGGAGCCCACCGCCCTTGCTGAACACGGGCGTTGATGCGCACGATGCTCGCCGGCCCGGCGGGGCAGCAGGCCCGGATCACCACGCTTCTCGTACGCGACGGTGACCGCGCTCTGGAGCTGACGTTCCGCAGTCTCGCGGCCGAGCCCGGCGGACCCGAAGCGGCCCGCCCGGCCACCGCGATGTCGGCGTTCCTCGCGCCGGCTCCGGCGAGGTTCCTGGACCTGCCGGTCGGACAGAGGTCCGTCGCCGGAGCGGGATCCCGGCGGGCGCGGCGGCTCGTACGCGAGAGGCCCCCGGCCGCGGACACGATGTCCCTGGCCGGGGGCCTCTCCTTTCGGTGGGGCGACGGTTCGTCACGTGCCCCGCGTCAGGCGGCGCGGTGGGCGAGGGGCACCGGCGCGTTCGCGGTCGTGCCGGTCTCGCGCATGATCAGCAGGCCGGTGGCCACCATCAGGGTCCCGGTCAGGGCGTGGACGCCGAGTGCGGTGGCCAGGGAGCCGTGGTGGGCCAGGACCGTGGCCATGTCGCCGTACGCCGCCAGGGCCTCCACCATCAGCGCCCAGCCGAGCGCCCGGCGGTGGCCCGTCACCAGCAGGACGGCCAGGACCAGGGCCATCACGACGTCGCGGACGCCCTTGACGACCAGGAAGCCGCCGCCGTCGCCGGACGGCCAGCTCGGCAGGCCGAAGCCGGGTGCCGTCGTCTCCGGGCTGATGATGAACTCCGTCCCGAACCAGAGGATGAAGAGGATGAAGGCGGCGGCCAGGACGGTGTTGGTCTTCTTCAGCGACATCGTTCTTCTCCTTGCGGGTGACGGGCTTTCGACGGCCTGCTGGGCTGCGTGGATCGTGCGGAGGCGGAGCGGACCCGACCGACCGGGACCGCGGGTCAGACCAGGGCGGCGACGAGTGACGTGAAGGCGGCGATGATCACGGCGACGCGGACGTAGTGGTAGCGGTTCCAGCGGTTGATCTGCTCCTTCCAGTCGGCGGGCCGGTTCTCGGGCGTCCACGTCTTGTTCCGGTTGTTGATCGGGACCAGCAGCAGGAGCGACATGACCACGCTCAGGATCAGCAGCGCGCCGGCGGTGACGACGAGGCCGATGCCGGCGGTGCCCCAGCCGGCGACGGCCCACACCGTGACGAGGACGAGGGAACCGACGTACCAGACGGGCATCACGGCGCCGAGCATCCGGCCCCCGTGGGCGTGGCCGCGCTGGGTGCTGTCGTCGGGGAGCGCGTTGAGGATCGGGTTCATCACGAAGGACACGGCGAACTCCACCCCCACCATCACACCGATGACGACCGTGGTGACGACCTCAAGTGCGTTGAGCATGACGCCCCTCCCGGGATCTAGCGTTGCTAGGTGATGAGGCAACGCTAGTACTGCTGCCGCTCGATTGTCTAGCGGTGCTAGGATCGAATCATGTCGGTACAGGAACGCAAGCAGCGTGAACGGGCGGAACGCGAACGCCTCATCGTGGCCACGGCCCGCGAACTCGCCGAGCAGCAGGGCTGGGACGCGGTCACCACCCGCCGGCTCGCCGAGCGCATCGAGTACAGCCAGCCCGTCCTCTACAGCCACTTCCGCGGCAAGCGCGAGATCATCGGCGCCGTCGCCCTCGAAGGCGCCGCCGAGCTGGCCGCCGCGGTACGGGCCGCGACGTCCGCCGCGGACGGCCCGCGCGAGCGGGTCGCCGCCCTCGCCCGTACGTACCTCGACTTCGCCACGCGCAACCCCGCGGTCTACGACGCCCTGTTCCAGCTCGACGGCGGCCTGCCGTACGCGCAGGAGCACACGCCGGAGCCGCTGAAGGACGCCTTCGCCGCGCTCCAGGAGAGCCTGGGCGAGGTCGCCGGGGACGGCGTCCACCCCGGCATGTTCACCGAGGTCTTCTGGGCGTCCCTGCACGGCCTCGCGACCCTGACCCGGGCGGGCAGACTGCTGCCGCAGGACGCCGCACCGAGGGTGGAGCTGCTGGTCGACCGGCTGGCCGTGGTCTGACGCGCCGTGGTCTGACGACCGGGGTCTGACGGCCGGGGCCGGCGCGGCCCCACCCGTACGGCCCCGGTCCTCACCCGGTTGACAGGGCCTCGGTCGCCCGGCCCCGGTGGCGCCCCTATCGTCCGGAACGGGCGCCACCCGGCGCCGACACCCGCGACACGGAGGTCCTCCATGGCCCGTCCGCTCACCACCGGCCTGGCGGCCGCGGCCCTGCTTCTCCTCGGCACCCCCTCGACCGCCGTCGCCGCCCAGCCCACCTGCTTCGGGCTGCCCGCCACCCTCACCGGCTCCGGCACGATCACCGGCACCCCCGGCAACGACGTCATCGTCGGCTCCGGCGGCGCCGACGTCATCGACGGCCGCGGCGGCAACGACACCGTCTGCGCCCTCGGCGGCAACGACACCGTCTCCGGCGGTCTCGGCAACGACCGCCTCCACGGCGGCGACGGCGACGACGACGTGAACGGCGACGTGTACGTCGCCAACGGGCCGGCCGTCGGCGGCGGCCACGACGTCCTGTACGGCGGCAACGGCGCCGACAACCTGCTCGGCGACTCCCAGTCCGACAACGGAAACGCGACCGGCGGCGGCAACGACCAGCTCTACGGCGGCCCCGGCGACGACTCCCACCTCGACGGCGACAGCCTCAGCCTCGGCGGCGGCAACGCGAGCGGCGGCGGCAACGACCGCATCGAGGGCGGCGGCGGCAACGACGGTCTCATCGGCGACTCGGCCGCGCCCCTCGAAGGATCCGCGACCGGCGCCGGCGACGACATCCTGCTCGCCGGAGCGGGTGAGGGGGACAACGTCATCGGCGACAGCGAGGGCGTGACGGCGGCGCACGGCGCCGGCGGCGACGACCTCATCGACCTCGGCACGGACGGCGGCTTCTTCGCCCTCGGCGACCACAACATCAACGACCCGGCCGGCGGCCCCGCCACGGGCGCCGGCCACGACCGCATCGTCGGCGGCGCCACGGACGAACTCCTCGTCGGCGAGAGCTCGGTCGGCGACGCCACCCAGACCGCCGCCGGCCACGACGTCATCGAGGGCCGGGGCGGCGCCGACACCCTCTTCGGCGACAACGTCAACTTCGACGCCGACACCACCGTCGGCTCCGCCGGCGGCCACGACGTCCTGCGCGGTGGCGACGCCGACGACGAGATCCTCGCGGGCCCCGGCAACGACCGCCTCGACGGCGGTGCCGCCACCGACCGCTGCGACGGCCAGGCGGGCGCCTTCGACTCGGCGACGCGGTGCGAGACGGTCGTGGGCGTGCCGTAGCGGCGACGGCATCGCCTGCGACGGGCCGTCGGACGCCCCGTAGAGTGCCGGACACCTGCCCAGTCACCGGCACAGGAGAGGACCGTGGCATGCCCAGCGACCGTCTCATGCGCATCCACAGCGCGGAGTTCCAGGCGATGGCCGAAAGGGTCCTGCGGGTCACCGAGCTCACCTCCCGCCTGAACGTCCTGCCGTTCGAGGACGAAGAGGCCAAGGCCGAGCTGTTCGAACAGATCCTCGGCAAGCCTCTTCCGTCGAGGGTCACGATCTATCCGCCCTTCTACACGGACCACGGCCTGAACCTGGACCTCGCCGAGCGCGTCTTCGTCAACCAGAACTGCACGTTCCTGGACTACGCCGGGATCCGCATCGGCGAGCGGACGATGATCGGGCCGAAGGTCACGTTCATCACCAGCGGCCACCCGGTCGACCCCGAGGAGCGGCGGCTGTACCTCACCGGCGCGCCCATCGACGTGGCGGAGAACGTCTGGATCGGTGCCGCTGCCACGATCCTGCCCGGCGTCACCATCGGCCGTGACGCCGTGATCGCCGCCGGCGCGGTCGTCGCCGACGACGTTCCGCCGGCCAGCCTGGTGACCGGCACCAAGGCGGCCGTGCACCGGAGTTGGTGACCGGCTCCCGTACGCCCCATCCGGGAAAGCGAACGGGCGGCCGGCCCACAGGCCCGGCCCCGTACGCCACGACGCCGGAAAAGTCGAATATGCCGGATTTACGTGGCAGCCTGTCCGACGTCACCACCCGCACCCCCTTCGAAGGTGAGCACCATGACCACGCTCCACCAGGAACACGTCTCCCACGCCCACGACCACGGCCCCGGCTGCGGCCACGCCGAGGTGCGGCACGGCGACCACGTCGACTACGCGCACGACGGCCACCTGCACCGCGACCACGGCGGCCACTGGGACGAGTGCGAGCCCGCGGAGCACGTCTCGCACGCGGGCCACGACCACCGGCACGGTCAGGACTGCGGTCACGAGAGCGTCCGCCACGGTGACCACGTCGACTACCTCCACGACGGTCACCGCCACGCCGCGCACGACGGCCACTGGGACGACCACTGACCGACGGCCGCCACCGGGCGGGCTCCCCTCCCCCCGTAGAGGGGCGGTGGGCCGCCCGGGGACCGCAGTCGGCGTGTCGCACCCGTCCGGTCCGGGTATGCCCGCCCCGGCGGCACCCCGCGGGCGGGACGCCGAGGGAGCGGCGATGCGACGTGACGGCGTGGACAAGGGGTGTCTGGGGCTCGGGCTGGTCTTCCTGCCCTTCGCCCTCGGGCTCGGGTACGTCGCGGTCATGGCCGTCTGGCGGCTCGGGCGTTACCTCTGGACCACGGGTGTGCCACGGCTCGCCGAGGGCGACCCGACGGCCTGGACCGCGCTCGGCATGGCCGGGCTCCTCGTCGTGGTGATCGCCCTCGTCTACTGGCACGCCGGCCGCGACGGCGGGCCCAGCCCCCTCCCCGGCCGGGTCGTCCACCAGGGAGAGGACTGGCGCTGGGAACCCGATCCGATCGCGTACCCGCCGAAGCCGAGACCCGCCGCCCCCGGCGCCCCTCGCCGTGCCGGCGGTGCGGTCAGCAGGTGGGGCGGTACGGCTGGTCGTTCACGGGGGCGCGCCACTCCTCCCGGTCCCGACCGCCGCCCGCCCGCCGGCACGCGTCGGCCGCGGCGGCGGTCGGGGTGACGTCGAGGCGCTGGAGGGGCGGCTCCGGGAGCCGTCGGTGAACGCCCCGGGGGCGATGTCAGACGCGGGCCAGGGTCGCTGCACCGAAGGAGACGTCGAAGCGGTCGCACCATATGCTCACGCTGGGGTACGTGGACCAGTCGACGTCCGCCGGCAGGGAATAGTTCTGGTCGCCCTTGTTGCCCTTGAGCTTGGCCAGGTTCACGTATCGGCCGTCGTCGAAGACGCCCCAGCCCGCCCTGCCGGGCTTGACCGGGGAGTCGCTCAGCCAGACGCGCAGATCGGGGCCGTTGCTGGTGTCGAGTCCTTCGAGGCGCAGGGTGTGGGTGCCGTCCGCGAGGCGGATGACCTTCGCGGTGCCGGTGGTCGCGTGCTCGTGGCTGATGAAGGAGCCCTGGGCGAGGGTGACGGGACCGGTGGGTCCGGTGGGGGTGGGCGTCGTGGTCGGGCTGGTGCCGACCGTCGGTGATGCCGCCGACGGGGGCGCGCTCGTGCCGGTGGTGGGCAGCGCTTCGTCGACAGTCTCGTCCACCCACAGGGCCCACGGCTTGAACCACACGAGGCCCGCCACCACGGCGATGACGGCCGCGATGCCGAGGCCCGTCCACAGTGTCCTCCGGCCGGTGCGTCGTTCCACTGGCTGTTCCCCCTTCACGAGCGGACGTCCCTGTTCGTGTCCATCCAACGCGTCCGCAGGCGCGTGCGGAAGGGGGATCCGGGAGGTTGTGGACAACCGGTCACGGGCGGGGTTCGCCCGTGACCGGTCGCGGTGTCGGTCAGGCGCGCCTGACCGTGAAGTCGCACCAGGCGGTCCAGGCGGAGGCCGTGTCTCCGTCCTTCACGCGGACACGCCAGCGGTAGGCACCGTCGGTCAGGGTCCCGGCGGGCACCTGGAGGGCGGCGTCGTGGCTGGTGTCGCTGGTGAGCTGCCGGTGGAGCACGGGCTCGCCGGCGGCGGTGTCGACCTCGAAGGTGACCTTGCGGCGGGGACCGGGCCGGGCGGGTTCGACCGTACCGGGCGGGGCGACGGACTCCAGCGTGGCGGCGAGCGTGGGGCTTTCGCCGCTGACGACGGGGTGTCCGGCCGGGTCGCCGCAGAGCCGGAAGCCCGCGTACGAGCCGTCGGAGATCCGCGGCGCGTCCGGGGTCGGCAGCAGCCGGTCGTCCACGACGGCCGCGGCGGGGGCCGGTTCGGCGGAGGCGGCCGCCAGGGCGAGCGGGGTGGCGACGGCGCCGGCGGCGCAGGCCGCGAGCAGGGCGAGGGTCGCCCGACGGGTGCCCCGACGGGGCTGGGTACGGCTGCGGTGTCGAGTACGCATGTCGGTGTCTTTCCTCCTCGGCGTCCGGCTACTTCACGTACAGGGTGTGGTCGGGGCCCGGTGCCTGGACCTGGGTGCACTGGTACGTGCTCCAGCGGTGTTCGGCCACGAGGCGCTTGCCGACCTCCTCGCAGCCGGTGAGGTTGTGCAGGGTCTCGTAGGCGGTCCAGTCCGCGGCCGTGTTCGGCTTGAGCTTGTTCGCGACGCCGTAGGCGGCGGCGTCGCCTCCGGCGGTGACGCCGTCGGTGCCGTCCCAGCGGTAGTGGACGCCGAGCCAGACCCGGCCGACGGCGTTCTCGGCGGCGGCCGCGGAGATGGTGGTGAAGGTGCGGGTGACGCCGAGGGCGTTGGGGTCCTCGGTGGTCGCCGTCCAGGTGATCCGGTCCGTGCCGAACCACGCCTGGGTGGCCTGGGACCACGCCCCGGCGAAGGTGGCGTGGCCCGAGACGTAGGCCGGGAAGGGCGGGGAGAAGTGCCGGCCGTTGCGGTCCTGCGAGAGCGGCTGCCAGTTGCCGTCGGCGGTGGTGTTCGCGTTGCCGTCGCCGTCGAGCCGGATCGCGCTCTCCGGGCGCCACAGGTCGATGTCCGTCTGGTACTTCTGGTCCCAGGCGACGATGCCCGCGTCCGCCATGGCGAAGGCCGTGAGCGCGAACAGCTTGGCGTTGCCCGCGACGGTGGTGCCGTGCTGGCGGGACAGGATCTGGGTGTGCTCGAAGAGCTGGCCCGGCGGCTTGTAGGTGCCGTCGAGATCGTTGGCCCAGAAGAGGGCAGCCCGGGTCTGGTCGGCCGTACGGGTGGTGGACTCGGCGCCGCCCAGGCTCTTCACGTCGTTGACCTGGTCGGCGTACGCCTGACTCGGCAGCAGCGTGCTCATCTGGGTGTGGCCGGCCGGGCCGGTCCGCCGGAACTGCGCGCTGCTCGCCATGCCGAAGGGCTTCACCAGTCCCCACTGCGGGGTGGCGCCGTCGCCGGTGCCGGTGGGCCGCCAGTAGCCGGGCTGCGAGGAGCCGGTGTACGGGGCGACGGGCGCGGAACCGTCGTTCTGGCGGGCGGCGATCATCGCGGCGGCGGCCTTCTGCCCGACCTCGGTGCCGGCGGCGCGCTGGGCGGTGGTGACGGCGGCGGGGATGGTGGAGCGGGCGGCGGCGATCTCGTCGTCGAAGTTCAGCGTCGGGTACAGGGACCGCAGCACCTCGAAGGCGGCGTGGTCGATGGCGCTGTTCACGTCCGGCAGCGCGCCGTTCGACGCGGTCGCCTTGACGAGGTAGGCGTCACCGAGGCACTTGAGCGTGCCCTCGGCGCACCGCGCCGAGTTGGCCGCGTCGTAGACGGCACCGTGCATCATCGCCCCGGCCCTGGCCAGGGGCCCGGGCGCGCCGCCGACCTGGCGGTAGGTCTCCTGCAGGACGTCGTTCCAGTAGACGACGTGGTCCTTGACCGGATCGGCCGGCGTCTCGTACGTGACGAGGATCGACGGCGCGGTGGTGGTCTGCGCGGAGGCGAAGATCTTGAACGCGGTGACGTCGTTCTCGTCGGTCGCGCGCAGACCGAGGGTGTCGACCGTGTTCGTGGTCTTCGACCACTGCTTCACGAGGGAGGTGATGTCCTCCGATATCCAGCGCGGGCCGCAGTCGGAGTGGCCGTGGGTCTGGCTGGAGGAGGTCACCTTCGAGCGCCATGAGGGCTGGTTGCTCCAGCGGGTGGCGGACGACGCGGTGCCGGTGTCCCAGATCTCCCAGGAGCGCGGTGTGCAGTTGTCCGACCAGGTGGCGAAGAGGTTGAGCTCGGCGTTCAGGATGTCCTGGCCGGTGACCGAGGAGTGGCGGGGGAAGTTGATGAACGAGCGGGCCTCGCCCTTCTGCCACTCCCGGCCGACGCGCAGGTCGACTCCGGCGGAGAAGTCGGCGGTGTCGCCGTTGCGGACGTAGGTGTCGAAGTCCGTGCCGAAGTAGACGGCCGGGTCGATGGTCACCGGGTAGCGGGTCGAGTCGTCGGCGAGGAAGCTCCGGTCCGCCGAGACCCGCAGGTCGAAGCCGTCGCCGCGCTCGGTGACGCCCAGGTCCACGCGGGCCGTGCGGGCGCCGGGAGCGTTCTCCCCGCCGGCGCCGGCGTCCCACATGTACGGCGTGGTGCCGCGGCCCACGCTGTCGCCGGTGCGGGCGTCCGTCAACGTCAGTGTGTCGTCCTGTCCCTGACGTACCGTGATGCCCTCGGCGCGTACCGGGAGGGTCAGGTCCGCGGCCCGTTCGGCCGCCTGGCGGTCCCCCACGACCAGGTACTGCTCGAACCCGGTACGCGTGGCCTCCACGACCAGGTCCGTGCCGGGGAGAACGTCGTCGTAGGTGGCCTTCGCCCCGTTCAGACGGGGTTCCGGCAGCGCGCCCTTCCAGCCGAGCGCGAGTTCCTTCCCGCCCCGGCCGAGTACGGCGAGGTCGCCGCCGGACGTGCCCGTACGGCCGGCCAGGCGCAGCCCGCGGGGGTGGGCCTTCGGGCCGACGGAACCGTCCGCGTTCCTCACCAGCGTCAGGTCGACCCCGACCCAGCGGCCGCGCTCCTTGAACCGGACCGGTCCCGCGAACGACTCCATCGACATGGTGCCGTCGGGATTCGCCCACAGGGTGGTGCTCTCCGTACGTGCCTCCACGACCTCGATCCGGCGGCCTTGGGCCTGCGCGGTGAGACGTGCGTTCACTTCTTCCCGCGGAGCCGCCGACTCCGAGACGCGGGGCGCGGGGGCCGCCGCGGCGGCGTCCGACCCGACGGACAACGCGACGCCCGTCTCGGCGAGGAGGACCAGAGCGAGGGGAAGGGCCCGAGCGAGAGGCGGGGTCAGTGCCCTGCCTCGCCGTGCCGGTCCGCGGGACCGGCCGGTGGAACTGTGCACGCCGTACTCCTTCTGATCAAGAGGGAACAGACGCACGGAATGCTCACAGCCGCCTACTCGGCGTGTCCACGGCCCGTCTCGGAACGTGGCGTGATGATCGCGACAACGGAACCAGGAACTCCGTCGGGATTCGGGCGGTTCTCCAGCCAACGGGTTCACCCCGGGGCAGCCGCCCCCGTTCGCAGGCGAGGCGCGCGAATGCGGTGGACTGTAGCTTTGCGGCCATGGACTACGTGACTGAACTCCGGCGCGAACTCACCCTTTTCGGCGCCCTGTTGGACGGTGACCTGTCGGCCCCGGTCGAGCACTGCGGGGATTGGAGACTGGCGGATCTGGCCGCGCACATGGGCGCGGGAAACCTGTGGGTCGTCACGGCGGTGAAGGAGGGTCACGGCGACGACTACGACGAGACCGCCGTGCCCCGCGACCAGGCGGGCCTCAGGGCTTGGTACGCCGACTCCGCGGACAGACTGGTGGAGGCGCTGTCGGCCGACCCCGCCACGCCGGCGTGGACGTTCGCACCGCCGCACACGGTCGGGTTCTGGCGTCGCCGCCGCTACCACGAGACGCTGATCCACCGCTGGGACGCCGAGCGCGCGCTCGGCACGCCCACCCCCGTGAATCCGGAACTCGCCGCCGACGGTGTGGCCGAGGTCTTCGACACCATGGCCCCCATCATGGTCGCGAGGGGTGCCGCCGCCGCTCCCGCCCAGTCCGTACGGATCACCGCCACGGACTCCGGCCACCGCTGGACCTACGGCCCCGGCGACCCGGTCGCCGAGGTCTCGGGCACCGCCGAGGACCTGCTGCTGGTGCTGTGGGGACGCAAGCCGCGGGACAGCGACGCGCTCACCTGGACCGGTGACCTTCAGGCGGGGAGGGACGTCCTGGCCGGACCGCTGGTCCCCTGACGCCGGCCGTACGAGGGCTGTCGCGGCGTGATCAGCGCCGCGGGGCCCGACGTCCGGGATGGCGAGAAGACGCCACAGCCGGTCACGGAACGCTATCGTCCGGTGACTATGAGGACGAACACCTTAGCGTTCGCGGCCGCGTCGGCTGCCGCTGTTCTGCTGGCGCTCCCGGCCCCGGCCCACGCCGTCCGGGCCGCGGCCCCGCACAGGTGCGAGAGCGGCGAGTCCGACTCGCGCGGACGGTCTTCGGTGGACGGCACCGAGGTCGCCTGGGACGACGAGTCGAAGTTCGACGACGCGCGCAAGCACGCGGTCAAGGTCTGGACGGCGGGCACGCTCAGACAGGTGAGGATCGTGCAGGACGGGGCGACCTCGTACGCCGACGTGGAGTGGCGGGACGCCGACAGCACGAGCGGCCAGTGGCGCGACGTCTACGGCAAGTGGGCGGCACGGCACGGCACGGACCATCTGCTGCTCAACCGGGCCTACCTGGACACCGGGAAGAGGTACGGCAAGGACGAGCACCGCCGGCGGGTCGCGGCGCACGAGCTGGGCCACGCGCTCGGCTTCTGCCACAAGGCGTACGGCTACGGGATGCATCCCTCGCTGCTGTGGGCCGCGTACGACCACATCGCGGGCAAGAGGCTCGACGGCCCGACCGAGAACGACATCAAGGCGTATCACGCGCTGTGGGGATGACCATGAAGAAGACGACGGGCATGGCGGCGGGCGCGGTGGCCGCCGGGGCGTTGGTGGCGGGCGGCTGGTTCGGGTACCAGCAGTGGACGGAACCGCTCGGCGGACACGTGCTGCGCGGCTACGACGCCACCAGCCCGGCGAGCACCGCTCCCCACACCGAGAACGTGTTCACCGGGCGCGTGGCGGCGTTCGAGGAGCAGCGGGACGTCGAGGGGTGGACGCAGGACGTCTACCGGGTGGAGGTCGCCTCCGTCCTGCGGGGCACCGTGCGGGGCACCGTGCGGGTCACCTACGGGCTGGACGAGGGGACCACAGGTCGACTGAAGGAGGGCAGCACCTATGTGTTCGCCACCCACGGCTGGACCGACACGGCGAAGGACGGCCACGCGCAGCTGTACCAGGGCGAGATGAGGCCGGTGGACGACGCCCTGCTGACGGTGTGGAAGAAGGCGGCCGCGCTGCCGGTGCTGTCGGAGCGTTAGGCGAGTGCGGCTGGGCGGCGGCTCACTCGGCGTCGAGCTGGTGGTCGGCCCAGGCGTGGCTTTCCGGCGATGATGCGGCGGTTCGTCATGCTGCCCCACTCCGGGTGGTCGGCGTGACCGGTCCGTCCGCCGCGCCCCCGGTCCCCCCGGTCTCGGCGTCACCGCGTCCGGCCGATGGTTCCCCGCCCGGTGTTTCGGCGTCGCGGAGGGCCTGGGTGGTGACCCGGGAGGCCAGCGGGACGGCGGCGAGGGCGAGTCCGGCGGCCGCGGCGACGAAGGTGTGACGGATGCCCAGGCCGCGTCCGAGGAGACCGCCGGTGAGGGCTCCGAGGGGGACGACGCCCAGGACGATCAGGCGGTAGGCGGCGGTGACGCGGCCGAGGAGCTCGTCCGGGACCGCCGCCTGGCGCAGGGTGCTGACGACGATCTGGTTCAGGGAGGAGGCCAGGGCGGCACCGAACATCGCGGCCAGGGCCAGGGGGGTGCTGTGACCGAGCCCGAGGACGGCGTAACCGGCGGCCGGGGTGAGGGCGGCGAACCAGGTGGTGGGGCCGCCGCCGACGCGGGGAACGACGTGCGCGGCGAGCAGGGAGCCCGCGATCGCGCCGGCCGCCGGGACGGCGACGAACAAGCCGTAGCTCGACATGGGAAGCCCGTACGGGCCGGTGACCAGCAGGACCAGGAGTCCGCCGGTGACCGCGCCGAAGAAGTTGATCGCCGCCGAGATGAACGCGACGCGGCGCAGCAGTCGGTGGCCCCAGAAGTGCGCCCATCCGGAGCGGATGTCCTGGGCGACGCCGGCCGGGCGCGAGCGGCGGTCCTCGGGTGTCTCGCCCATCGGGCGCAGCGCGGGCAGCAGCAGGGCCGCCAGTCCGGCGAGGCCGTACGCGGCCGCGCCGGTGAAGAAGGCCGCCGACGCCGCCAGCGCGAACAACGCCGCGCCGGCGGGCGGACCGACGAACGTGTTGATGACGGACTGGGTGGCGAACAGCCTGCCGTTGGCGCGCTCGAGCTCGGCCCGCGGCAGCAGGCGCGGCGGGATCGCGAGGGCGGCGTTGTCGACGATCGTCTCGGCACAGCCGGCGACGAACACCGCGGCGTAGAGAAGTGCGACGTGGCGCCATCCGCCGGCGAGGGAGAGGGCGAGCAGGGCGAAGCCGGACGCGCGCAGCCCGTTGCCGAGGACGAGGATCCGGCGTCGGTCCATGCGGTCGGCCATCGCGCCGGCGGGCAGGGTCGCCAGCAGCCAGGGCAGGAACTGCACCACCGTCATGCCGGCCACCACGAGCGGGTCGCGGCTGAGCGTGGCGACGAGCAGCGGCGCGGCGGCCTGCAGCAGTCCGTCGGCGAGGTTCGAGGACGCTTGGGACGCCCACAGTGCGGTGAACGGTCTGAGAACGGTGGCGGGCATGGTCGGTCCCCTCGCGTACCTCATGGGTGATTGGCTGTTCACGCATGATGCCAAGATGATCACCTCACGTGCAATAATGCTTTTGCCCGTGAGGTGCTGGACGGGCGGGCGTGAGCGACGCCCCCGGCGGCGAGAGGAGTGGGTGGTGCGGTTCGGCCACATCGCGGGTGACCGCATGCTCGACCTGGTGAACACCGTCGCCTGGCGGCTCGGCGGCCCCGAACGCGCCGAGGCCCTCAAGACGTTCTCCGACGTCGTCGACTGGTGCCTCGAATCCGACCTGCTCGGCCCGGACGAGGCCGCGGCCCTGCGCGACCTCGCCGACCGGGACGCCGCGGCGGCGGAGCGGGAACGGGAGCGGGTCGTCGAGGCGCGCGAGAGGGCGTACGCGATCCTCTTCGAGGGCGACGCCGAAGCCGCGCGGCACCTGGCGGACATGTACCGGGCGGCGATCGCCGCGGCCGATCTGGTCCGCGCGGGCGACCGCTGGCAGTGGCGGGACCGGGACACCGACCTGGGCCTGCCCGGCCACCGCATCGTCCGCGGGCTCGTCGCCCTCACCCAGCGCGAGGACCTCGACCGACTCCACCAGTGCGAAGACGCCACGTGCGGCTGGGTCTACCTCGACACGTCACCCCGCCGGAACCGCCGCTGGTGCAACACGAAGGACTGCGGCGACCGCAACCGCTCCCGCGCCTACTACGCCCGCCAGAAGGCCAAGGGCCGACACCCCTGACGGGGTCATCTCGCCGCTTCCGCTTCCGCAGCAACACCCGGCTGCGGCCGGGTCCGCATGCCCCAGCGGGCGAGAGCCGGGCCGGCGGCACCCAGGGCGGCGAAGAACGATGCCAGCAGCAGCCAGCCCGCCGTGCCGAGGCCCAGCACCACCGTCGTGAGGATCGCGGGGGCAAGAGCCTGGCCCGCGTTGAAGCCGAGGCCGAGGACACCCTGGTACTGGCCCTGGGCATGGTCGGGCGCGAGACCGAAACCCAGGGCGAAGCACGCCGAGGACTCCCAGACCTCTCCCAGACTGTGGACGAAGATCGCCGCCAGGACCAGTCCTGCCGCCGCCCAGACGGGGGCGTACGCCGCCAGCGCCATCATCGGACAGCTGACGAGGAAGAGCAGTCCCGCGGTGCGAAACGCCCTGCCGCCGTCGTGCGGGGTCTCGATACGGGAGCCGATCCTGGTCTGCATCAGTACGCAGAAGGCGGAATTGACCGCGAACAGCGCGGCCACCGTCCAGCGCGGCGCTTCCGTGTGCTGGGAGATCCAGATCGGCAGGAGCAGGGACACCACCGGGTACTGCAGCCCCATGGCCCCGTAGAGGGCGGCGAACGTCAGGAACGGACGGTCGGCGAGGACCAGCCAGCGCCGCTGCCGCGGCGGCGCCGCCAACACCGGATAGCGGGGCAGCAGAAGCAGCAGTACCGCGCACAGGGCGAAGCTCGCCGCGTTGCCGAGAATCAGCGCGACATAGGCGCCGCGGGTGTCCGCGGCCAGCGCCAGCCCGGCACCCACCGTCCCCAGGACGACGCCCAGGTTGACGAAGGTCCGCAGCTTCGCCCGGAACACGGCCGGTCGCTCTCCCCCGACCCGGACCACCAAAGCCCCCCACGCCGCCCCGCCGACCGCCGCGGCGATCTGGTCGACCGTCGCGATGATCGTGAGCGCGGCCCAGCTCTCGACGAGGACGAGGGCCGCCATCGACACCGCCTGGACCGCGAGGGCCAGCATCAGGATCGCGCGTGCGCCGCGCCGGTCGGCGAGATGGCCCCCCGGTATCCCCGCGCACAAGCCGATCACTCCGGCGATGGTGAGCGCCGCGCCGACCTGCGCCGCGGGCAGGCCCACGACCAAGGTGAAATAGAGCGCCAACGCCGCGTTGAACAGACCGTTGCCGACCCGGTTGACGAAACTGGCGGCGACCAGCACGCGCTCCGGGCCGCTGTCCCCCGCCATCCGGCCTATTCGACCTGCCAAGCCGCCCTTGATCATGAACCGCAGGCTAACAGCGCCCCTGAACGGGCGGCTCCCTCCCGGCCGCCCGTTCCGCTGCTCACCGCGGGTTCAGTTGGCGTGGGCGGTGATGTCGCCGTGGGAGGTGGTGGCGTGGATGGTGAGGTCGGCGCCGGTGCCCTTGGCGTTCTGGAGGGTGTTGTGGATGCG
>NZ_JOGX01000063.1 GCF_000719555.1 Streptomyces sp. NRRL F-5727 | reverse complement strand
GTGAAGGGGCTGGGCGGGCGGGGCGACGGGTGGCCGTGAGCACCGCTCTCGATTCGTATCGCTTCCCTGAATCGTGAGCACTGCTCTCGCTTGAGAACAGTCTGCACGGTTCGACGCCCACAAGCAAGAGCACCGCTCTCTTTTCGGTGCGGCGCTCTGAACCGTGGCAGACTGCTCTCCATGACCACCGTTCAAGGAGCCCGGGCCCGCGCCCGGATCGAGATCACCGCCGCCATCAAGGACGAGGCCCGCCGGCAGCTCGCCGCCGAGGGCGCCGCCAAGCTGTCGCTGCGCGCCGTCGCCCGCGAGCTCGGCATGGTCTCCTCGGCGCTCTACCGGTACTTCCCCAGCCGGGACGAGCTGCTGACCGCGCTCATCATCGACGCGTACGACGCCGTCGGCGCCGCCGCGGAGACCGCCCACGCCGCCGCCGTGGACGCCGCGCCCCGCGACCACCTCGCCCACTGGAGCGCGGTCTGCCGCGCCGTGCGCGGCTGGGCCGTCGCCCACCCCCACGAGTACGCCCTGATCTACGGCTCGCCGGTCCCCGGCTACACCGCGCCCCAGGACACGGTGGCCCCGGCCGCCCGCGTCGGCCTGCTGCTCGTGGCGACCGCCCGCGCCGCCTACCAGGACGAGGGCGTCGCGCTGCCGCGGCTGCCGGACAGCCTCACCCCGGAGGCGGAGCGGCTCGCCGCCGATCTGGCCGCCGACCTGCCGCCGGCGCTCGCCGTCGCCCTCGTCTTCGCCTGGGCGCAGCTCTTCGGTCTGGTCTCGTTCGAGGTCTTCGGTCAGTTCAACAGGATCGTCGAGGACCGGGACGCCTTCTTCGCCACCGCCGCCGAACGCCTCGGCCGCGAGGTCGGCCTGCTGCCGCACCCGCGCCCCCGGCCGTGACCTCGCCCGCGCGCCCCCGGTCGGGTCCTCGGCCGTGACCCCGGAGCGGGTCCGGCGGGCGGCCCCGATCATGGCAGACTCGGGCGCATGAACGGCAAGGCGACGACGACGCGTACTCGGCTGGACAGGGGGCGGAGCGCGCTCGGTCCCGCGCTCGAGCTGGTGCACACCGGACGGGCGCCGACGCGGGCCGTCCTCACCGCGGAGCTGGGCGTCACCCGCGCCACCGCCGGAGCCGTCGCCGCCGAGCTGGAGGCCCTCGGGCTCATCCGGGTCGACTCCAACCCGGGCGCCGCCGCCGGTTCCCAGGGACGCCCCTCGCACCGGCTCGAGGTTGACGAGAAGGGCCCCGTGGCGCTCGCCGCGCAGGTCCACGCGGACGGCTTCCGGGCCGCGCTGATCGGCCTCGGCGGCACCGTCGTCGCCACCGTCCCCGGCAAGGTGACGGTCTCGGCCGACCCGGCGCAGGTCCTCGGCGCCGTCGTGGACGCGGGCGCCGCACTGCTCCGCGAGTCCGGGCGGCGCTGCGTCGGCGCCGGTCTGGCCGTGCCGTCGGCGGTCGCCGAGCCCGAGGGCACGGCGCTCAATCCGCTCCACCTGGCGTGGCCGGCGGGCGCGCCGGTCCGCGAGATCTTCGCCGACCGGATCCGGGACGCCGGCGTCGAGGGCCCGGCCTTCACCGGCAACGACGTGAACCTCGCCGCGCTCGCCGAGCACCGGCACGGAGCCGGGCGCGGCGCCCGCGACCTGCTCTGCGTGGCCACCGGGCACCGGGGCGTCGGCGGGGCGCTCGTCCTCGACGGGCGGCTCCACACGGGCAGCGCCGGCCTGGCCCTGGAGGTGGGCCATCTGACGGTCAATCCGGAGGGCGGCCCCTGCCACTGCGGCGGCCGCGGCTGCCTGGACGTCGAGACCGACCCGCTGGCCTTCCTCACGGTCGCCGGGCGGGCGCCGGGTCCGGAGGTGTCCCTGCTCCAGCAGGCCCGCGACCTGCTCAGGAACGCACCGGACGACCCGGGGGTGCGGGCCGCGGTGGCGGAGCTGATCGACCGTCTGGGCCTGGGCCTGGCCGGGCTGGTGAACATCCTCAACCCGGACCGGATCATCCTCGGCGGCCTCCACCGCGAGCTGCTCGACGCCGATCCGGAGCGGCTGCGCGCGGTCGTCGCCGACCGCAGCCTGTGGGGCCGCAGCGGCGGCGTCCCGATCCTGCCCTGCACCCTGGACCACAACAGCCTGGTGGGAGCGGCCGAACTGGCCTGGCAGCCGGTCCTCGACGACCCGCTGGCGGCCCTCGGCGGCGCCACCGTCTGACCCGGGGCGGCGCGCAGTTCCGCCTTCGTCCAGGGAAGACGGCTTCCACGGAACGCGTGCTTTCGGAGAGCACGTCCTTCCGGAGGGCACGTCCTTCCAGGGAACGCGTGCTTCCGGGGAACGCGTGCGCGAAAACGGCTGCGCGGGGCCCGCCCGGGCCGGTAGCCTCGCCGTCCATGATCACTTCCGACGCCCCACTCCCGCCCCGCCTGGGCAGCCTCACCTTCCACGGCCCGCTCTCCGAGGAGCGGGCCGAGAGCCTCGTCCGCCGGATCGCCGACGCCGGCCCCGCGGACGTCCTCGACATCGGCTGTGGCTGGGGCGAGTTGCTGCTCCGGGTCCTCGACGCGGTGCCCGGGGCGAAGGGCATCGGCATCGACATCAACGCCGAGGACCTCGCCCGGGGCCGCGCGCTCGCCGCGGAGCGCGGTCTCGCCGACCGCTCCGTCTTCGTGGAGGAGTCCGCGCGCGGCACCGAGCGCGGCCCCGTCGACGCGATCCTCTGCCTCGGCTCCAGCCAGGCGCTGTGCGACCCGGAGGTGCACGACCCGGCGGAGGCGCTGCGCGAGCTGCGCCGGCTCGTCCGGCCCGGCGGTCTGGTGGTGCTCGGCGAGGGCTTCTGGGAGCGGACCCCGACCGAGACGGAGCTCGCCGGGATGTGGCCCGGCGCCGCCACCGGCGACCACCTCTCGCTGGGCGGCCTGGTCGACCTGGCGATCGAGGCCGGCTTCCGCCCGGTGTGGATCGAGACGGCCGGCCGCGACGAGTGGGAGGCGTTCGAGTCCGGCTACCGGTACGACACGGAGCTGTGGCTCGCCGCCCACCCGGACCACCCGCTGGCGGCCGAGACCCGCGAGCGGGTCGACCGGCAGCGGTCGAGCTGGCTGAACGGCTACCGGAACGTCCTCGGCATCGCCTACCTGACGCTGGTGGCCACGGCCTGAGCCCTCAGGCCCGGGCCCCGCTCGCCGCGAGCGCCGGGGCCTCCGCGGGCGTGCTCAGCGGCACGCCCGCGAGCCGGCTGTACGAGACGACCGGTGCCAGGGGCACGAGCCCGAAGCCCCGTCCGGCCTCGGCGCCGGTGACCGCGAGACCGCCGGCGCACGGCGGGGCGGTGAGGGTGAACCAGACGACCTTGCCGCTCACCCCGCGCGGGCGGACGCCCCAGCTGTCGCTGAGCGCCCCCACGATGGCGAGGCCGCGGCCCGAGGTGGCGAGCGCGTCCGGCCCGTCCCACAGGTCCTCGACGGCCGCCTCCGACGCCACCGGTATCCGGGGGTCGTTGTCCCGGACCGAGACGGTCAGCCGGTCGAGCAGGAGTTCCAGCTCGACGGTGCACTCCTTGTCGGGCTGCGCATGGCGGTGCACATTGGTCAACAGCTCGGTCACTCCCAGTCCGACGGGATCGACCAAGTCGTCGAGCTGCCAATGGCGCAGATGGGCGGCGACGATCCTGCGGATCTGTCCGATCCGCGGCGGCAGGGCATGGAGCTCCACCGCGTAATACCTGCTCGGCTCGCTGATCACGGCTGCGACTCCCCGAAGTAGTCCTGAAGAAGACGGAGATTCGGATCTGTCATGCGGTACGGCAGTGGCGGCGCGCTGTGCGCGGTGTCACCGCCGATCGACCCTCAGTGAGGTGGTTCCAGCGTGAACCAGCCGTCACCGCCCCGCAACCCGCCGCGAGCTTCCCCAGGTCAGCGCCCCGGGCCGGCCGTCAGCGGCCGCCGGCCGCCCGCTTCAGCGCGGCGAGGAAGCGGCCCGCCTGCTCGACGTCCCGGTCGTCGTCCTCCCCGGCGCCGTCCATGGTGAGGCGGTACCGCGTGCCGTTCACCCGCGCCACCGTCTCGTCGCCCTTCGCGAACCACGGGCGGCCCGCCCGCACCGCCTTCACCGGCGCGCTGTCGATCTCGGAGCCGTAACTCGTCAGCAGCGCGAGCCGGCCGTCCTCGATGCGGACCTCCCCGGCCCGGGTGAGCGAGCGCGGCCAGCGCGCGATCCGTACGCCCCTGGCGCTGAACTCCGGTTCCGTCATGCCGGTCCACCCCTTCCGTCTGCCCGTCCCTCCCAGTGTGCCGGGCCGTCGCCGCGGGCACCAGGGACCGTCGTACGGGCGTTCCCCAAGGCGTTCCTATGGGGCGTCAAAGGGAACGTTTGCCCAGGTGAGAGCGGTATCGTCGAGGGTGGGAAGGCCGGGCTCCGCCCCGGCAGGGACAGCGAGGAGAGACCGTTGAGCACCACCCCCCACACCGTCGGGGCCACGGCCACCGTGGACGTCGACCGCAGCGATCCGGCCTACCGCGCCTGGCTGAAGGAAGCGGTCCGCAAGGTCCAGGCCGACGCCAACCGCTCCGCCGACACCCATCTGCTGCGCTTCCCGCTCCCCGAGAAGTGGGGCATCGACCTCTACCTCAAGGACGAGTCCACCCACCCCACCGGCAGCCTCAAGCACCGGCTCGCCCGCTCGCTCTTCCTGTACGCGCTCTGCAACGGCTGGATCCGCCCCGGCAAGCCCGTCATCGAGGCGTCCAGCGGCTCGACCGCCGTCTCCGAGGCGTACTTCGCGAAGCTCATCGGCGTCCCGTTCGTCGCCGTGATGCCCCGCACCACGAGCCCCGAGAAGTGCCGGCTCATCGAATTCCACGGCGGGCAGTGCCACTTCGTCGACGACCCGCGCTCGATGTACGAGGAGTCGGCGGCGCTCGCGGCCCGCACCGGCGGCCACTACATGGACCAGTTCACCTACGCCGAGCGGGCCACCGACTGGCGCGGCAACAACAACATCGCCGAGTCGATCTACCAGCAGCTGCGGCTGGAGCGCTACCCCGAACCGGCCTGGATCGTCGCCACCGCCGGCACCGGCGGCACCTCCGCCACCATCGCCCGCTACGTCCACTACACCCAGCAGGACACCCGGATCTGTGTGGCCGACCCGGAGAACTCCTGCTTCTTCGACGGCTGGGTGCGCCACGACCCCGACGCCACCGCCGACTGCGGCTCGCGCATCGAGGGCATCGGCCGGCCCCGGATGGAGCCCAGCTTCGTGCCCGGCGCCGTCGACCGGATGATGAAGGTCCCGGACGCGGCGAGCATCGCCGCCGTCCGCGCCCTGGAGACCGCGATCGGCCGGAAGGCCGGCGGCTCCACCGGCACCGGCCTGTGGAGCGCCCTCAAGATCGTGGCCGAGATGGTCGCCGAGGAGCGCACCGGCAGCGTCGTCACCCTCATCTGCGACCCCGGCGACCGCTACCTCGACAAGTACTACTCGGACGCCTGGCTCGCGGAGCAGGGCCTCGACATCACCCCGTACGCCGCTGCTGTCGAGCGCTTCCTGGCGACGGGCGTCTGGCCGGAGTGAGCCGCCGGTCCAGCGCGGCCGCCGCCCGGCGGAAGGACAGGCCCAGCCCCGGTGACGCCAGCCGCAGACCGGCGCGGAACGGGGTCGGGCCGTCGGCCGCCATCGTCCAGCGCAGCCGCGTCCCCGGCCCCTCCGGGGAGAGCGCCCACTCCTCGGCCAGCGCGGACACGGCCGGGGCGTTGGTGAGGTCCACGCGGTAGGCGTAGCGGAGGTCCGGCTCGGCGGCCAGGATCGTCTCCTCGAACCGGACGCCGCCGCGCAGCCGGATCGTCCGGCGCGCCCCGTCGTCGAAGGGGACGGCGGACGCGACCGGGGTGAACCAGGCGGGCAGGCTGCCCACCTCCACCGCTATCGAACGGTAGACGGCCGGGGGCGGTGCCTGGAGCATGGCCTCGAAGGCGAGGCGGACGGGCGCGACGGCGGTGAAGTCGAGCTCCACCGGCCGCAGTCGGCGTGGCATGGACCGGACCTCCCCGAGGGGATCGGATGGGAGCAAGCACCCTAGCTGACACGCCGTCAAGACGTAAGCCCGTTCGAGCGGTGCGGGGTGAGCAGCCCGTCCAGGGCCCGGCCGAACACCATCCGGCCCGCCCGCGCCAGCACCCCGTCGAGGACCTTCGGCACTCCGCGTACCGCCAGCTCCTCCGTCCACACCACCCGCACGCCGCCGGCCGCCGGTTCCACCTCGATCTCCGCCCAGCCGCGCACCAGCCGCCCGTGCTTCTCCAGCCGGCACACCCCCGGCCGGTCCCCGCGCGGCGGCTCCCAGCGGACCACCTCCATCGGGTCGTCGAAGCCCAGCGGGCCGAGCCCGGTGCGCGCGGTGAACCGCGTCCCGGGCCCGCTCGGGCCGGGCGTCAGGACCGTCGTACGGGTCAGCGGCACCTGCCGGCCGTGCGCCGGCCAGTCGGTGAGCCGCCGCCACGCCTCCTCCGGCCCCAGCGGCGCGCTCCGCACCACCCGGAACCGGCTCACGCCGCCGTCTCGCCGGCCACGAGGAGACCCGGTACGTGCTCCGCGACCTCCGCCCGCACCTCCGCCGCCATGCCCCGGTCCGTCACCCAGGTGTCCACCTCGTCCAGCGTCCCGAACGAACTCAGGCCCACCGTCCCCCACTTGGTGTGGTCCGCGACCACCACCACCCGGCGCGCCGACCGGATCAGACAGCCGTTGGTCTCCGCCTCCGCCAGGTTCGGCGTCGACAGCCCCGCCTCCACCGACAGCCCGTGCACCCCGAGGAACAGCAGATCGAAGTGGAGCGAGCGGACCGCCCGGTCCGCCACCGGCCCCACCAGCGCGTCCGACGGCGTGCGCACCCCGCCGGTCAGCACCACGGTCGGCGCCCGCCGGCCCTCGCCCGCCGCGGGCCGCGCCTCGTGGAAGACGTCCGCCACCCGGACCGAGTTCGTCACCACGGTCAGGTCCGGCACGTCCAGCAGCCGACGGGCCAGCGCGTACGTCGTCGTCCCGCCGGACAGCGCGATCGCCGAACCCGGCGGCACCAGCGCCGCCGCCGCCCCTGCGATCTCGTCCTTCGCGCTCGGCTCCAGCGCCGACTTCGCCTCGAAACCCGGCTCGTGGGTGCTCGGCTCCGCCACCGGCACCGCCCCGCCGTGCACCTTCGCGACCACGCCCTGCCGGGCCAGCGCGTCCAGGTCACGGCGGATCGTCATGTCGGAGACGCCCAGCCGCCGCGTCAGCTCGTTCACCCGGACGCCGCCGCGCCGCCGCACCTCGTCGAGGATCAGGGCGCGCCGCTGCTCCGCGAGCAGGTTCTGATTGTCAGTCACCGTCGGGGCCGGTCCTTCCGCAGGAGACGAGGGAATGGCTGCCGGATTCGGTGAGAGGCCGTGCGCGGGCGCACGGTCGTCCGCGATCCTGGAGCCGACGTCGCATCCTCCCACCCACGAGAGGAAGACTCCTAAGTGTCCCCTGCCACACCCGCCCCGGAGCACGGTGGCGCGGCGCTCGAACTCCTCGTCCACGGCGTCGGCGGCGCCTCCCCCCAGTCCATGCTGGACGACCCCAGGACCGTGCGGGTCACCGGCGACGAGACCGCCGCCGTGCACCGCCGCGCCGACGACCTCGACGCCGAGGACCACCCGGACCGGTACGCGGCCCGGCCGGTACCGGAGGCGTACGTCTGGTCCAACCTGACCTCGGGCGACGGCGCCCGCGCCCTGTGGCTGCTGCTCCTGCCGTTCATGGTCGTCAACCTCGCCCACTGGATGCGGCCGCCCGCCGTCGGCCGGCCCGGCCTCGTCCGGCTCTACGGCGTGCTCGTCCGGCTGCTCGCCCTCACCCTCACCGTCCTGCTCACGGCCGCCGTCTGCGAGGTCGCCCTCGACCTGACGGCCTGGCAGTGCGCCGGGACCGCCGGCTGCGCCGACGGACGCGCCTGGCTCGGCTTCCTCGCCGCCGACCGGGGCGGCTGGTGGTCGGGACCCGGCCGCAGGCTCGCTCTCGCCGCCGTCCTCCCGACCGCGCTCGTCACCCTCCTCTGGTACCTCTCCCGCCGCACCTGGTGCGCGTACGAGGCCCAGCGCCCGCCCACGGACGACCACCCCGTCACCCCCGTGCCGCCCGCCGACCCGGGGCCCGCGCTCGGCCGGCCCGGATTCTGGTACGGCAGACGGCTCGTCGCCCGGCTGCGCGCCGCGCACACCGCCGCCGGTCTCCTCACCGTCGCCGGCGCCCTCGCCGCCGCCCCCGCCCGCCAGGACACCGGCGCGCTCGCCGCCACCGGACTCGCCCTGCGGGCCGCCCTGGTGGCCTGCGCCGCGCTGGTGCTCTGGTCGGTCTGCGGCCGGGGCCGCAGCGAGCGCCGGCTCGACCAGCGCGTCGACAGCGCCGTCTTCACCCGCCTGTCGGCCCTCGCCGCCGGGCTCCTCGCGCTGACCGCCGTGCACACCGCCTGGGACCGGCCCGGCTGGACCTCCACCGGCACCCTTCCCGGGAACGCCGTCTTCGGTGTCCTCACCCTCGCCCAGGGCGGCCTCGTCGTCGCCCTCGGCGCGGTCGCCCTGCTGCTCCAGCGCCCGCGGCGCGACCCCCGCACCGCCCTCGCCGGACTCGGCGGGCCCGCCACCGCCGTGCTCGCCTGCGCGCTGGGCGGGGTCATGTCCGGCGGCGTCGCCCAGTGGGTCGCGGACCGGCTCGACGGATCCGCCGACCCGGCCCGGCTGACCGGCCCGCCCGTCCTCCTCAGCTGGCAGGCGTCCGTCATCCCCGTCCTGCTCCTGCTGCTGCTCGCACCCGCCGCCCTGCTCGGCGTCCGCACCGCGCTCGCGACCCGCCGGCTGCGGGGCGCCGTCGAGGCCGACTACGCCGACGAACGCCCCGACCCGGTCCGTACCGGCCAGATCGCCGCGAGCCGCGCCCGCGCCTCGCTCACCGACTCCGCCCCCGTCCTCGTCGGGGTCGTCGCCGGCACCGCCCTGCTCCTCGGCGCCGCCTCCGTCGCCGGCGCGTGGGCGAGCGGCGAGGTCCCCGGCCGCGCCTTCGCCGACGCGCACCCCGCCGTCGCGGGGCTCGCCACCACCACCCAGGCGCTCGGCTCCTGGATGATCGGCTTCGGCTTCCTGCTCTTCGTGACCTGGGGCCGCCGCGCCTACCGCGACGCCTCCGCCCGCCGCACCATCGGCATCCTCTGGGACGTCGGCACCTTCTGGCCGCGTGCCGCCCACCCCTTCGCGCCGCCCTGCTACGCCGAGCGGGCCGTGCCCGACCTCACCTGGCGGATGCGCTCCTGGACCGGGCACACCGGCGGCCGGCTCGTCATCTCCGGCCACTCCCAGGGCAGCGTCCTCGCCGCCGCGGCGGTCTGGCAGCTGCCGTCCGCCACCCGCGCCCGGGTCGCCCTGCTCACCTACGGCTCCCCGCTGGAACGGCTCTACGGGCGCTGGTTCCCCGCCTACTTCGGCCCCGACGCGCTGCGCGGCCTGCACCGGGCCGTGCACTGCTGGACCAACCTGCACCGGGCCACCGACCCCATCGGCGGCCCGGTCCGCGTCCCGGCGGAGGACGGCCGGCCCGGCGTCGACGCCCCGGCGCTGCGCGACCCCGTCGCGTACGGACGCACCCGCGTCCACCCGCTGCCCGAACCGGTCCTCGGCCACTCCGACTACCAGGCCGACCCCGCCTTCGCCGAACGGCGGGCCGCGCTCCTCGACCGGCTGCCGCCCGCGCTGCCCCGGCAGCGCGCCGGCGAGCCCACGGATCAGGGGAGTTCGGGCAGGTCCTCCGGGTAGAGCAGGGTCAGGTCGTCGGTGCTCGCCTCGGCGAGCACCGCGACCCGGCCCGCGTGCCGCTCGACCATCGACTCGAAGGTCTGGCGCGCCGTCCGCCCGTTGCCGAACGCCGGGCCCTTCGGCAGCTTCTCGAAGTACGTGAGCAGGGCGTCGTCCGCGCCCTCCGCGAGCCGGTACTCGTGCTCGTCCGCCTGCTGCCGCACGATCCGCAGCAGCTCCTCGGGCGTGTAGTCGCCGAAGCTGATGGTCCGTGAGAAGCGGGACGCCACACCGGGGTTGACGGTCAGGAAGCGTTCCATCTCGGCGGTGTAGCCGGCGACGATCACCACCACCGCGTCCCGGTGGTCCTCCATCAGCTTCACCAGCGTGTCGATCGCCTCGCGCCCGAAGTCCCGGCCCGAGTCCTCCGGGGAGAGCGCGTACGCCTCGTCGACGAACAGCACGCCGCCGCGCGCCCGGTCGAACGCCTCCTGGGTGCGGATCGCGGTCGAGCCGATGTGCTCGCCCACCAGGTCCACCCGGGAGACCTCCACCAGGTGCCCGCGCTCCAGCACGCCGAGCGAGGCGAGGATCTCGCCGTAGAGGCGGGCGACGGTCGTCTTGCCGGTGCCGGGGTTGCCGGTGAAGACGAGGTGGCGGCGGACCGAGGCGGCCTTCAGGCCGGCCTCCTGCCGCTTCCGGCCGACCTCGATCATGTTGGTGAGCGTCCGCACCTCGTGCTTGACGCTGTCCAGGCCGACCAGCGCGTCGAGCGCGCCGAGCACGTCCTCCGAGGAGCGGGGCGCGGGCACCGCGGCGGCCGCCGGCGCCGGGGCCGCGGCCGGGGTGGTGGTACGCGGCGGGGGGAACGCGCCGAGCAGGCCGGGGGAGTGCCGGCCGTCCGTCAGGACCTGGGCCGGGGCGACCGGTTCGGGGGCCGGCGGGGTGCGCACGGCGCTCTCGTCGCCGGTGCAGTCCTCGGCCACGGGCCCGTCCTCGGGGAACTCGTACCCGCCGCGCGCGCACCGCTCGGTCCGGCAGCGGCGCAGCACGGTCCGGCAGCCGTCCATCACGTGGAAGCCGTAGCCGCCGCTGCCGGTGACCCGGCAGCCGAGGAAGGTGCCGCGGCCCTCCGCCGACACGTAGAAGCCGGCCTCGGCGGGCGAGGTCACCACACAGCGCTCGACCGTCGGGTCGGCGCCCTTGGTGACGATGACACCGGTCTGCACGGTGTCCACGGTGCAGTTGGCGAGCGTGCCGCCGCTGCCGTGGTCGCGGAACCACGCCCCGGTGGACGCCTCCCTGATCCGGCAGTCGTCGAGCTGGGCGGTGGCGCCGTCGCTCACCGACACGGCGGTGTTCCGCACCTGGGTGAGGTCGCTGTCCACCACGTCCACCCGGGAGCCGCGGTCCAGCACGAACAGCGCGTCCGGCACGTCGTGCACCCGGCACGCGTCGAGGACGGCGCTCGCCCCGTCGCTCACCCACACCGCCGGGTAGTCGCCGGTGCTGTCGTGGATCTCGCACTGGTGGGCGTCCACGCGCGTGCCGGGGTCCCAGACGGACAGGCCGTTGCGGCCGAACCGGCGGACCGTCGACCGGGTGAGCGTGAGCACCGAACGGGACCGCAGGTCCACCGCGTTCTCCGGCACGTCGTGGATGTCGCAGTCGGAGAGCGTCAGCACGGCGTCCGTGTCCAGGGTGACGCCGTCGGCGGAGGTGCGGTGGACGGTGGAGTCCACCAGGTGCGCGCTGCCCCGGGCCGCGATCTGCAGCCCGGCGCCCTTGATCTCGTACACCTCGCAGCCGACGCCCTCGAGCCCGCTGCCCTCGCCGGTGACCGCGATCCCGGCCCCCGAGGCGTGGTGCACCCGGCAGCGCTCGAGGCGCGGGTGGGCGCCGCCGCGCACCGACACCCCGGCCTGTCCGGCGGAGACGACCTCGCACTCCTCGAAGACCCCGCCGGCGCCGTCGACGGTGGCGATGCCGACCCCGGCCGGATTGTCGACCGTGCAGCGGCGGGCGGTCGGGCGGGCCTGGCCGCGCACCTCGATCCCGGCCGCCGAGCGGGTCATGATCCTGAGGTCGAGCAGCTCCGGCGTGCCGTCCTCGACGAGCAGCGCGGGCGCCGCCACGTCCTGGCCCTCGATGTGCAGGTCCTGCACGATCGCCGACGCGCGCAGCGTCAGCGGCACGCCGTCCGGCGGCGCGATCCGCACCGGCCCCGACCCGTCCTCCGGCCCCCGCAGGGTCACCGCCCGGGTCACGACGAGGTTCTCGCGGTACGTGCCGGGCGCGACGGTGAGGATGTCGCCGTCACCGGCGGCCTCCAGCGCGGCGGCGAGGGAGGCGTACTCGCCCGTGCGGCGCCGCCACCGCGACGTGCCGGTGTGCGTCACCTGGACCGTGCCCTGTGCCATGGGTGTGCTCTGCCCCCGCCTCGTGCGTCGACGCTGAACCGGATCTTGGATCCAATCTTCTGGACGGTGGATCCGATGCCCCACCGTAGCGCGCGAGGGGGCGCGGGGTTGACGGGTCGTCGAGCCGCACCCGTACGGGGTGCGGAGGCTCGGGTTCCGGTCGGGGTCAGCTGCCGGTGCCGGTGCGCCCCCAGTCGGGGCCGACCGACGCCCACGCGCGGTCGAGACGCGCGTAACGGCGGTGGCGGAGGCGCCGCATCACGAGCCGTCGGACGAGCTCCACGCCGAGTCCGGCCAGGACGGCCGCCGTCAGGCCGGCGACGAAGGCGTGCGCCCGGGCGGTTTCACGGGCCAGCGGGGCGGTGACGGGACGGCCGTCCCGGTCGGTCCAGAGCGGGAAGGTGTCGCCCGGCGTGGCGTCGGCCCGGGAGGTCGTCACGGTGCCGGTGCGGGCGGTGCCGTCGGGGGCCGTCCAGCGGGCCACCACCGCGCGCCGGAACCGCTGTTCGGCCGCCTGCTCGCCCGACGCGGCGGCGGCGCGCGGCGTGGGGGCGGTCCGCAGGACCCGGGCCGTGGTCGCCACGCGCCCCTGCTGCTGGGTCTGGACCGCGCGCTGGAGGGAGTGCTGCGCGGAGCCGCCGACCGTCCAGCCGGCCACGGGCACCGCCACGCACAGCAGGACGGCGGCGGCGAGTGCCACCCACGCCTCGACCAGGTCCGTCGTCCGGCGCAGCGGATTGTGCCGCCAGCGCCAGAGTCCGGTGACTGCGCGCATGCCGGAACCCTCTCGCTCGTCGCTCCATGGACGAGTGTGCCCGCGGGGCGCCCGGTTCGCCTGTCGAGCGGGCGGGGCCGGCGGTCAGTCGAGGATCTTCACCGGATCGCCGACGCGGACGGTGCCGCGCTGTTCGGGGACGAGGTTCTGGCCGAAGACCAGCTTGCCGTTCAGCTTGCGGTGCCGGCCGAGGGTCCGCAGCGGCTCCTTGCCGCGCGCGGCGGTCGTCTGGTCGGTGGTGGTGACGACGCACCGTCCGCACGGCTTGGCGACCCGGAAGGTCACGTCGCCCACGGCGAGCCGGGTCCAGCCGTCCTCCGCCCACGCCTCGGTGCCGTCGACGACGAGGTTGGGCCGGAAGCGGCTCATGGGGAGCGGGCCCTCGTGGGCGTGGTCGCCCTCGCCGATCAGCGCGTTGAGAGCGTCGAGGGAGGCGCTGGAGGTGACGAGGAGCGGGTAGCCGTCGGCGAGGCTGACGGTCTCGCCGGGCAGCGCGTACTTCGGGTTGATCGGGCGCCGGTGCTCGGGCGCGTCCAGGTGCACGAGCCGCGCGTCGGTCTCCAGATAGGCGGAGAACCAGGCGGCGGCCGCCTCCCCGGCGGGCACCGTCTCCACCGCCTTGTCGAAGATGTCCATGGTGAGCGTGGCGGAGGGCTCCGGCACCGGGACCAGCAGCGGCTCACGGCCGGGCGCGGTCAGCCGCAGGCCGCCGTCCGGGAGGGGTTCGGCCGCCGCGAGGGCGAGCCGCGGATGGCGGCGCTGGGTCATGACCGTGCCCGTGGCGTCGACGACCGCCCACCGGCGGTCGTGCGCGAGGCCCCAGGGCTGCACCTCGGCCTCCGCGCGGTCGAGCGCGCGGAGGGCCTTCACCGGATGGACGTGGACGGAGCGGAGGACGGGATCAGACATGCCCTCATCCTGCCAGCCGCTCCGACCCCGGTGCGGCCCGGGCCGCGTCGTCCGTCAGTAACCGCCGCCCTGGTAGGGGCGGTTGTACGGGTCCTGGTACGGCGCGGGGGCCGGGACCGGCGCCGGTGCGGGGCGCGGCGCCGCCGGGCGCATCGCCTCGTAGCCGGTGGCCATCGGGCGGGGCTGCTGCGGGACCGGACCCCCCGGGTAGCCGCGCGGCGGCGCGGGCTGCTGCGGGATGTACGGCGTGGGTGCCGGCTGCAGCGGCGCGGGCGCCATCTGCGGGGCCGGCTGCGGGTATCCGTACCCGCCGCCACCGTGGTACGCGGGCGCCGGCTGGGGCGACGGCGCCGACGGGAGGGCGGGCAGCGCCGCCGGCAGCGCCGGCAGGTAGGAACCGGTCGGCATGGGGGCCGGGTAGCCGACGGGGGCCTCGTACGCGGCGGGCACTCGGATCGGGGCGATCTGAGGCGTGCCCCGCTCCGCGACCAGGGAGTCGTAGATAGGGGTGTCCGGGAAGGACGGCGCGGTCTGGTAACCGCCTCCATAGCTGGAGCGGGGGGAGGTCATGGCACATAAGTTAAGCCCACGATCTGCCGATTGGGGAGCCTGCTCAACACCTTCTTTGACAGGCTTCTGACGGTTCCGGATCCCCAACCCGAGCGAACACGTCAAAAACGGGCAGCCCCCAGTCCCAAGATCGCGTAAAACCCGAGCTGGGAGGGGGTTACCGGCGGGTCGGCGCCCGCGCAGCCGAGAGGTGCGCCCGGTATGAAGAACGGATAAAGAAAAGGCGACCGGAAGGAGGGGGAGAAGTGATCTTGGGTATGTCGAATCGTCAATCCGGCACTCAAGGCGGCGCCGCGCACGCGCCGAATTCGCCGCGTTACTCCCCGTGTCGGGAAGCGAATTCACCGCCGTTCGCCGCGCCGCTTCCCGAGTACACCCGCCCCTTCCACGCCCCGCCCCGGCCCCGGTAGTGCCGCACCGCCGAATCCACCGTCATCGACAGATAGAGCAGAGCGGTGAACGGCAGCAGCGGAGCCGTCCAGGCCGCCACGCGGTAGTACCGGAGCATCGGCGCGTACGTCCCCGCCATCACCGCCCACGCCGCCCCGCCCGCCCACGCGGCCGCCGCGTCCCCGGACGCGAGCCCCGCCACCAGCGCGGCCGGCGGCACCGCGTAGACCAGCACCAGACCCGCAACGGTCCCCAGGAGCACCAGGGGGTTGTACCGGAGCTGGGCGTACGCGCTCCGCGTCACCATCCGCCACAGCTCCCCGAGCCCCGGGTACGGACGCACCGAGTCCACCCGCTCGGCCAGCCCCAGCCAGATCCTGCCGCCGGCCGCCCGCACCGCCCGCGCCAGCGCCACGTCGTCGATGACCGCCGCACGGATCGCGTCCGGCACCCCGGCCGCCACCGCCGTCTCCGTCCGCACCAGCACACAGCCCCCGGCCGCCGCCGTCGCCCGCGGCCGGGCCGCGTTGATCCAGCGGAACGGATAGAGCTGGGCGAAGAAGTACACGAAGGCCGGCACCACCAGCCGCTCCCAGGGGCTGGCCACCCGCAGCCGCGCCATCTGCGACACCAGGTCCCGGTCGTCGTCCAGCGCGGCGGCCACCAGCCGGCGCAGGCTGTCGGGCTCATGGGCGATGTCCGCGTCGGTGAGGAGCAGGAACTCCGGCCCCCGCGCGCGTGCCAGCGTCATCCCGTGCCGCAGCGCCCACAGCTTCCCCGTCCACCCCGGCCCCGGTTCCCCCGGCGACGCCACCGTCAGCGGCAGCCCGCCGTGGCGCGCGGCCAGCTCGGCGGCGAGCCCGCCGGTCCCGTCCGCGCTCCCGTCGTCGACCAGGATCACCTCGGCCCGGCCCGGATAGTCCTGGGCCAGCAGCGACGGCAGGCTCAGCGGCAGGACCCCGGCCTCGTCGCGCGCGGGCACCACCACCACGACGCCGGGCCAGTCCTCCGCCTCCCCGCGCGCGTGGCGCCGGCCGGGCCGCGGCAGGCGCTGGTCCGTGCGCCAGAAGAAGCCCTGGCCGAACAGCAGCCAGACCCAGACGGCCAGGGAGACGCACGCGAACCAGGCAAGGGTGCTCATTCGCCGCAGTCTGCCCCAGAACGCCGGGGACACCGGGCCCATCGGCTAGGGTGACCGGGTGAAGATCGCGCTCATGGACTCCGGAATCGGCCTCCTCCCGGCAGCCGCCGCGGTGCGCCGGCTGCGCCCGGACGCCGAGCTGCTGCTCTCGAACGACCCCGACGGCATGCCGTGGGGACCGCGTACCGTCGAGGACCTCACCGGACGCGCCCTCGCCGTCGCCCGCGCCGCCGCCGCCCACCGGCCGGACGCGCTGATCGTGGCCTGCAACACCGCCACCGTGCACGCCCTCCCGGCCCTGCGCGCCGCCCTCGAACCGGACATCCCGGTCATCGGCACCGTGCCCGCGATCAAGCCGGCCGCCGCGGCCGGCGGCAAGGTCGCCATCTGGGCCACCCCCGCCACCACCGGCAGCCCCTACCAGCGGGGACTCATCCGCGAGTTCGCCGCGGGCGCCGAGGTCACCGAGGTGCCCTGCCCCGGCCTCGCCGACGCCGTCGAGCACGCCGACCCCGAGGCCGTCGACCGCGCCGTCGCCGCCGCCGCCGCGCTCACCCCGCCGGACATCCGCGCCCTCGTCCTCGGCTGCACCCACTACGAACTCGTCGAGGACCGCATCCTCGCCGCCCTGGCCCCCCGCCGCCGCCCCGGCCTGCCGCCGCTCGTCTTCCACGGCTCCGCCGACGCCGTCGTCGCCCAGGCCCTCCGCCGCATCGGCGCCGAGCCCACCCCCGCCGCCGAGCCCACCGGCACCCTCTCCGTGCTGCTCAGCGGCCGCCCCGGCCCCCTCCCGGCCGCCGCCCTCGACTACGCCGCCGGCCGGCTCATCGCCGCCGCGCCCGCCCCCTCGCTCTGACCCCTCACCCCGGGTAGCCGAACGGCTCCGCTCCGGCGCGCTGAAACGGGCACGCCTGGGTATTCTTCCCGATATGAGGCAATCCGGGCATCAGCGTGCCGACGGGCCCCCGCCCGCCGTCTGGACCGGCCGCGCGACCAACCGCTTCCAGTGGATCGCCGCCGGCGCCGGAGCCGCCTGCATGGCGCTCGGGATCACCCTCGCCGTCGAATCCCCCTGGACCTCCGGCATCGCCGCCCTCGTCATGGCCGTCGTCGGCTGCGTCGCCGCCGGACTCCTCGTCCTCTTCGGCACCCTCGCCTTCGTCCACGTGGAGGTCCGCGTCGACGACCGCGCCATGGAGGTCCGCTGCGGCCACATCGGCGTCCCCCGCCGGACCATCCCCTTCACCGAGGTCGTCGACGCCGACTACGCCCCCACGGTCACCCCCCGCCAGTGGGGCGGCTGGGGCTACCGCTGGCGCCCCGACCGCGGCACCGCCGTCGTCGTCCGCCGCGGCGAGGGCCTGGTGCTCCGGCTCGCCGACGGCCGCACCTTCACCGTCACCGTCGACGGCGCCGAGGGAGCGGTCGACTCCATCCGCGGCCACCTCCGCCACCCCACCCCGCCCCAGACCCCCACCGGCGCCTGACGGGCACGCGCGCGTGGGACGGGCCGAGCGGACCGGGCGCGGCGCCCGGCCCCCACGTGCCGGACCAGGCGTCAACAGGCACGCCCCGTACACTCCGCAAGGTGAGCACCACCATCACCCCCGAAGCGGCCGGAGCCGCCGACGACACGCCCGCGACCGACGGCCGGCCGGGCCGCTTCGGCCAGGCCGCGCGGTTCGCCCGCCCCGGAGCGGCCCTGCTCTCCGGCGTCCTGCTCTACCTGAGCTTCCCGCCGCGCCCCCTGTGGTGGCTCGCGCTGCCCGCCTTCGCCCTGCTCGGCTGGAGCCTGGACGGGCGGCGCCTCCGCGCCGGCTTCGGCCTCGGCTACCTCGCCGGACTCGGCTTCCTCCTGCCGCTCCTCGTCTGGACCGGCGAAGAGGTCGGCCCGGTGCCGTGGCTCGCCCTCGCCGCCATCGAAGCCCTCTTCGTCGCCGCCGCCGGACTCGGCATCGCCGCC
This sequence comes from Streptomyces sp. NRRL F-5727, assembly GCF_000719555.1. Lineage (GTDB taxonomy): Bacteria > Actinomycetota > Actinomycetes > Streptomycetales > Streptomycetaceae > Streptomyces. The sequence continues at coordinate 16,339 of NZ_JOGX01000063.1, read as the reverse complement.
GTGTCCCGGCTGCCGTGGTGGCCGGTCTTCGCCGCCGGCGTCTGGATCCTCGGCGAGGCGGCACGCGCGCGCGTGCCCTTCGGCGGCTTCCCCTGGGGCAAGGTCGCCTTCGGCCAGGCCGACGGGATCTTCCTGCCCCTCGCCGCCGTCGGCGGCACCCCGGTGCTCGGCTACGCGGTCGCCCTGTGCGGCTTCGGCCTCTACGCGGCGGTCCGCCTGGTCCGCCTCCACCGCGCCACCGGCACCGTCCCGCGCGGACCGCTCGCCGCCGCCGCGCTCTCCGTCCTCGTCCCGGTCACCGGCGCGGTCGCCGCCCTGCCGCTCGTCAGCGACGCCCCCGAGGACGGCACCGCCACCGTCGCCGCCATCCAGGGCAACGTGCCCCGCCTCGGCCTCGACTTCAACTCCCAGCGCCGCCAGGTCCTCGACAACCACGCCGCCCGGACCCGCGAACTCGCCGCCGAGGTGAAGGCCGGGACCAAGCCCCAGCCGGACTTCGTCCTGTGGCCGGAGAACTCCTCCGACATCGACCCCTACGCCAACCCCGACGCCGCCGCCGTCATCGAGGGCGCCGTCGAGGCCGTCAAGGCCCCCACCGTCATCGGCGCCGTGATCTCCCCGCCCACCGGCAAGCTCCGCAACACCCTCATCCAGTGGGAGCCCGGCAAGGGACCCGTCGCCACCTACGACAAGCGGCACGTCCAGCCCTTCGGCGAGTACATCCCGATGCGCTCGGTCGTCCGCCTCTTCAACAGCAACGTCGACCGCGTGGCGCGCGACTTCGGCCCCGGGAACAAGGTCGGCGTCTTCGACCTCGCCGGCACCCGGGTCGGCCTCGCCACCTGCTACGAGGCCGCCTTCGACTGGGCCGTCCGCGACACCGTCACCCACGGGGCGCAGCTGCTCACCGTCCCCAGCAACAACGCCACCTTCGGCCACAGCGAGATGACCTACCAGCAGCTCGCCATGTCGCGCGTGCGGGCCGTGGAGCACAGCCGCGCGGTCGTCGTCCCGGTCACCAGCGGCGTCAGCGCGGTGATCCGCCCCGACGGCGAGATCGTCTCCCGGACGGCGATGTTCACCCCGGACTACCTGGTCGAGGAGGTGCCGCTGCGGTCCACCCAGACCCCCGCGACCCGGCTCGGCACCCTCCCGGAGGCCCTGCTCGCCGCCGTCGCCGCCGCCGGACTCGGCTGGGCCGCGGCCCGTGCCGTACGGGCCCGGCGCACCCGGGCCTGAGCCCCGGGACCGCCCCGGCGGATGATCTAGGGTCGACCGCATGGCTACCCCTGACTTCATCCGAGAGATCCGCAAGACAGCAGGGCACCAGCTGCTCTTCCTGCCCGGCGTCAGCGCCGTCGTGCTGGACGACCGGGGCCGGATCCTGCTCGGACGGCGCGCGGACAACGGGATGTGGGCCGTGATCGGCGGCATCGTCGAACCCGGCGAGCAGCCCGCGGACTGCGCGGTGCGCGAGGTCGAGGAGGAGACCGGGGTGGTCTGCGTGCCCGAGCGGGTGCTCATGGTGGAGACCCTGCGCAAGCCCGTCGTCTACCCCAACGGCGACGTCTGCCAGTACCTGGACGTGGCCTTCGCCTGCCGGGCCGTCGGCGGCGAGGCCCGGGTCAACGACGACGAGTCGACCGACGTCGGCTGGTTCGAGGTCGACGCGCTCCCCGAGATGAAGCGCTTCTCCCATCGCCGGATCGAGAAGGCGCTCGTCGACGAACCCACATGGTTCCGCACCACACAGGCCGGCTGAAGGAGGGGCCGCACGCACATCGGTGCGGAGACGGCCCCTTCGTAGGGCCCGGAGCATGAGCACCCCCGCCGCCCTCGCCCTCGACCTCCGTGGCCGCACCCCGCTCGTCGAACGGCAGGTCGCCGACCAGGCGGCCGCCCACGGCATCCCCGAGGGCCGGGTCCTCGCCGAGGTCCTGCTCGCCGACTCGGCGCCGAAGCGGCTCGCCGAACCCGAGGAGGTCGCCGCGGCCGTCGCCTACCTCTGCAGCCCGCAGGCGTCCTTCGCCACCGGCACCTCCCTCACCCCCGACGGCGGCTGGGCCGCCCACGAGGACCCGCCGCCCCCGACACGAGTCGTCCACAGGGACCGTCCACAGGGCTGGTGCGGGCACAGGTCCGCCGGGTATCCCTGTGTCCATGTCCCACGAACACGTCTCCTATCTGGAACTCCTCGCCCGGGGAGCCGCCACGGAGGCATACGACCGGCCCGTGCTCCTCGCCCGCGCGAGCGGCGCGGGTCCCGAGGAGCTGGCCGGCCTCGAGGAGGCCAAACAGCTCGCCCTGCGCGTCCGCGCCGAGCTGGAGGGCCGGCGGCGGCGCGAGGCCGAGCTGTCCGCGCTCTTCGCGACCGCCCACGACCTCGCGGGACTCCGCGACCTCGACGCGGTGCTCCGCGCCATCGTCCAGCGCGCCCGCGCCCTCCTCGGCACCGAGGTCGCCTATCTCAGCCTCAACGACCCGGCGGCCGGCGACACCTACATGCGGGTCACCGAGGGCTCCGTCTCCGCCCGCTTCCAGCAGCTCAGGCTCGGCATGGGAGAAGGACTCGGCGGACTGGTCGCACAGACCGCCCGCCCCTACGTCACCGACGACTACTTCCACGACGAGCGCTTCCAGCACACCCGCACCATCGACACCGCCGTCCGCGACGAGGGCCTCGTCGCCATCCTCGGCGTGCCGCTCACCCTCGGCAGCCAGGTCATCGGGGTGCTCTTCGCCGCCGACCGCCGCGCCAGGGTCTTCGGGCGCGAGCAGGTCGCCCTCCTCGGCTCCTTCGCCGCGCACGCGGCCGTCGCCATCGACACCGCCAACCTGCTCGCCGAGACCCGCTCCGCCCTCGCCGAGCTGGAGCGGGCCAACGACATCATCCGCGAGCACAGCGCCGTCATCGAGCGAGCCTCCGAGGTCCACGACCGCCTCTCCGAGCTGGTCCTGCGCGGCGGCGGCGTGCAGGACGTCGCCGACGCCGTCTCCGAGGTCCTCGGCGGCGCCGTCGAGTTCACCGAGACCACCGCGGGCCCCGCCCGCCACGCCGGCGGGCACGCGGTCCGCGACGGCGACGACTGGGTCGCCGCCGTCTCCGCCGGCGGCGAGCACCTGGGCGCGCTCGTCCTGCGCGGCCGGCCCGACCTCGACCCCGTCGACCTGCGCACCCTGGAGCGGGCCGCGCTCGTCACCTCCCTGCTGCTGCTCGCCCGCCGCTCGGCCGGCGAGGCCGAACAGCGGGTACGGGGAGAGCTGCTCGACGACCTCCTCGACGCCCCCGACCGCGACCGCCGCCTGCTCCGCGAGCGCGCCGCCCGCCTCCGCGCCGACAGCGACGCCCCGCACGTGGTGCTCGCCGCCCGGATCGACCGGGCCGGACCCGACGGCGGCAGCGAGCCGCCCGGCCGTGAGAGCGCCGACCGGCAGCGGCTCTGGTCCGCCGCCTCCCACCTCGCCGCCACCCGCCGCGGCCTCGCCTCCGCCCGCGACGGCGGCACGGTCCTGCTGCTGCCGCTGGGCCCCGGCGAGGACGCCGCCGAACTGGCCCGGCAGACCGCCGCCCAGCTGGGCGGCGCCCTGCGCGAACCGGTCACCGTCGGAGCCTCCGCGCCGGTACGGGCCCCGCTCGACCACCCGGACCAGGTGGCGGGCGCGTACCAGGAGGCCCGCCGCTGTCTCGACGCGCTGCGCGTGCTGCACCGCGCGGGCGAGGGCGCGGCGGCCGAGGACCTGGGCTTCCTGGGCCTGCTGCTCGCCGACGGCCGGGACATCGGCGGCTTCGTCGAGCGGACGATAGGCCAGGTCGTCGCGTACGACGGGCGCCGCGGCACCGATCTGGTCCGCACCCTGGACGCCTACTTCGCCAGCGGCATGAGCCCGGCCCGTACCAAGGACGACCTGCACGTCCACGTGAACACGGTGGCCCAGCGGCTGGAGCGGGTGGGCCGCCTCCTCGGCCCGGACTGGCAGTCGCCGCCCCGGGCCCTGGAGATACAGCTGGCGCTCCGCCTGCACGCCCTGGCGTCCCCGGCACCCGCCGGTGACCGAGGGAGGCCGTGACCCGGCGTGTCCGGGGCGCCGCGCCGTGTCGTCGCGCCTGCCGGGCCGCGGCGTGCTACGGTGGAGGTGTTGCAGTTGTGGTACCCATGAACCTATGTGCGCCTGACCGGAATGTTTTTCCGCAGGCGCATATTTCGTTTTACCGGCATCTCCGGATGGGGCCTCTGCCTTACAGAAGGAGACAGTCATGGCACAGGGAACCGTGAAGTGGTTCAACTCGGAGAAGGGCTTCGGCTTCATCGAGCAGGACGGTGGCGGTCCGGACGTGTTCGCCCACTACTCGAACATCGCCACCCAGGGCTTCCGTGAGCTCCAGGAGGGCCAGCGGGTCACGTTCGACGTCACGCAGGGCCAGAAGGGCCCGCAGGCGGAGAACATCGTCCCCGCCTGATCTCCGGACGCTCCAGTCCGACGCTCGCCGGGGTCCGCACCGCTTGGTGCGGACCCCGGTTTGTGCTGTTCGCGGTTCGCACAGTTTGCGGTTCGCGTAGTTCTTCGCGGTTCGTGCAGTCTAGGAAAGGCAGAGAAATATATGACCCGCAGGCCCCGGAAGCCGGGCAAGCGCGTTTCGGCAGCCTCGGCTCCGGCCTCGTCCGGCGAGTTCCGGATGCCGGAGAGCGCGACGCCCGCGCTCCCCGCCGTGGACGACTTCGCCGGTCTGGACATGCCCGCGGGGCTCCTGGCGACGCTCACCGCCCAGGGCGTGACCACGCCCTTCCCCATCCAGGGCGCCACCCTGCCCGACTCGCTCGCCGGCCGTGACGTGCTGGCCCGGGGGCGGACGGGCTCCGGCAAGACCCTGGCGTTCGGTCTGGCGCTGCTGGCCCGCACGGCCGGGCTGCGCGCGCAGTCGAAGGCCCCGCTGGCACTGGTGCTGGTGCCGACCCGCGAGCTGGCCCAGCAGGTCACGGACGCCCTGGCGCCGTACGCGACCGCGGTGAACGTGCGGCTGACCACCGTCGTCGGCGGGCTGTCGATCACCAAGCAGGCCGCCACGCTGCGGCGCGGCGTCGAGGTGGTCGTGGCGAGCCCCGGCCGGCTGAACGACCTGGTCGAGCGCGGCGACTGCGTCCTCGACGACGTCCGCATCACGGTGCTGGACGAGGCCGACCAGATGACCGACATGGGCTTCCTGCCGCAGATCACCAAGCTGATCAAGCAGGTGCGGCCGGACGGGCAGCGGATGCTCTTCTCCGCCACCCTGGACCGCAACATCGACCAGCTGGTCAAGCGCTTCCTGACCGACCCCGTGGTGCACTCCGTGGATCCCTCCGCGGGTGCGGTGACCACGATGGAACACCACGTCCTCCACGTGCAGGACGTGACCGACAAGAAGGCCGTCACCACCCGCATCGCGGCCCGGGACGGCCGGGTCATCCTCTTCCTCGACACCAAGCGGTCGGCGGACCGGCTCGCCAAGCGGCTCCTCTCCGTGGGTGTCCGCGCGGCGGCGCTGCACGGCGGCCGGACCCAGCCGCAGCGGAACCGGACCCTGGAGCAGTTCAAGAACGGCCAGGTCACCGCGCTGGTGGCGACGAACGTCGCGGCCCGCGGCATCCACATCGACGACCTCGACCTCGTCGTGAACGTCGACCCGCCGGCCGACCACAAGGACTACCTCCACCGGGGCGGCCGCACCGCCCGGGCCGGCGGCTCCGGCAGCGTCGTGACGCTGGTGCTGCCCGAGCAGAAGCACGAGGTCAGCCGGCTCATGAAGGACGCGGGCATCGCCCCGCGGACGACCCGCGTGAAGTCCAGCGACGAGGAGCTGGCCAGCCTCACCGGCGCCCGCGAGCCGTCCGGCGTCGCGGTCACCGTCGAGGTGCCACAGCAGCCCGCGCCGGCCGCGGCCCGCTCCGCCCGCGCGTCCACCGCCGAAGGCGGCCGCCCGTCCAGGCGGCGCCGTGGTGGCGGCGGCAACGCGGCGGCGGCCGGCGAGGCCCCCGCCCGGACGGGCGGCGCGCGCGGCACCGGCCGCCGCACCGCCGGCGGCGGCACGCAGGCGGCGAACGGCGGGAAGGCGGCCGCCGGCACGAAGGCCACGACCGGTGGCGGGCGCGCTGCGTCCGGCGGCGGCGCCACGGCCGGCGGCCGCGGCACCTCCCGGCGTACGGGAACCGGTGCGGCGGCCAGGTCGGGCGAGGCCGCCGCCAAGTCCGCCGGCCGTGGCGGCGAGCGGCGCTCCCGCCGGCGTACCTCCGCGCAGGGTGGTCCGTCGGAGCGCTGACGGCCGCGTGCCGTCGTCAGTCGAGGAAGTCGGCGACGAGGTCGGCGAACGTCTCCGGCGTCAGGACCTCCACGCCGAGCTTCTCGGCGGCGACCGCCTTCGAGCTGGGCTTGCCGGTGGCGGAGGGCGCCGAGACCAGGTAGCTGGTCTTGGCGTTGACGCCGCTGCCCGCCCGGCCTCCGGCCCGCTCGATGAGCTCGTTCATCTGCGAGCGGCCGTACCCGTCGAGCCGGCCCGTCATCTTCCCGGTGACCACCACGGTCATGCCGGTCAGCGGCCCCTCGGCGGGCGTGGCGCCGTCGGCGGCGGGCCCGCCGGACAGGCCGGCCGGCTCCGGCTCGGTCATGTTGACGCCGGCCGCGATCAGCTTGTCCACGACGGGGGCGAGGGCGGCGAGTTCGGCGACGACCACGGGCGCCTTCTCCGGGCCGATGCCCTCGACGGCCAGCAGGTCCTCGGCGCTCGCCGCGCGGATCGCCTCCATGGTGCCGAAGTGGGCCGCGAGCCGCCGCGACATGCGGCGGCCGGTGCCCCGGATGCCGAGGGCGCAGAAGACCCGGCTGAGCGGGCGGTTCCGGGCCAGCTCGAACTGCTCGACGAGCTTCGCGCCGCGCCGGGCGCTGCCCGCCGCGACCGTCAGCTGCTCCTCGGTCAGGGTGAACAGGTCGGCCACGTCCGTGACCAGGCCGGCGTCGATCAGCGCCTTGACGTACGTCTTGCCGAGGCCGTCGATGTCGAGGACGTCGCGCCCGGCGGCGTACTCGATCAGCGGGGCGAGCGCACAGCCGGCGCCCTTCGCGCACCGCCAGCGCTCCTGGCTCTTGTCGATGTCGCCGCCGCAGTGGGGGCAGGCCGTCGGCAGCGGGACCGGCACGGCGCCCGCGGGGCGCAGCTCGACGACCGGCGCCTGCACGCGCGGGATGATGTCGCCGGCCTTGTAGACGGTCACCGTGTCGCCGAGGTGCAGGTCGCGGCGGGCGATGTCCGCCGGGTTGTGCAGGGTGGCGCGGGAGACCGTGGAGCCGTCGATCTCGACCGCGTCGAGGACGGCGGTCGGCGCGAGCACGCCCGTACGTCCCACCTCCCAGACGACGTCCCGCAGCACGGTCTGCCGCTCCACGGCCGACAGCTTGTAGGCGATGGCCCAGTAGGGGAAGCGGCTCCCGAGGCCGGCCTCGGCCTGTTCGGCGGCGCTGTTCGCCTTGACGACCACGCCGTCGATGCCGAACGGCAGCCCGGCGCGCAGCGCCCCGATCGCGTCCACGCGGGCCTGCGCCTCGGCGACGGTGTCCACCACGTGCAGCCCGGCGGGGGTGTCGGCCGTCGTCCTGACCCCGGCCGCGGCGACCGCGGCGAGCACCTCGGCGTGCGTCGCCCCGGCGGGCAGAAACGATCCGCCGTCCAGGTCGACGGCGCCGTACGCCCAGAACGTCATCTCCAGCCGGTACGGCCGGTCCTTCGCCCGCAGCGTGCCCGCCACCGCGTTCCGCGGGTTCGCGAACGGTGCCCCGCCGTGGGCGGCGCGCACCTCCTGCGCCGTCTCGAACTGCTCGTGCGTGAACAGCACTTCGCCCCGGACCTCGAAGGTCACCGGCTCCGCCAGCCGCTCGGGCAGACCCACGACCGAGCCCACGACATGGCTGACGTCCTCCCCGTGCGTGCCGTCGCCGCGGGTGATGACCTGGACGAGCCGCCCGTCCCGGTACCGCGCGGCCACGGCCGCCCCGTCCAGCTTGGGCTCGACCGTGAACCCGCCCTCGACCGCCCGGCCCAGCCGCCGCTGCAGCGAGGCGTCCCAGGCGACCAGCTGCTCGGGTCCGAAGACGTTGTCGAGGCTGAGCAGGCGGGTGGTGTGCGCGACGTCGCCCTCCGGCGCGGCACCGTCGGCGACCAGCCCCGTGGGCGACTCCGCCCCGCCGCCCGGGTGCTCCGCCTCCCACGCCAGCACGGCCAGACGCAGCGCGTCGTACGACGCGTCGTCCAACGGGCTGTTCTCGCCCGCGTAGTAGGCGCGGGACGCGGCGCGCAACCGGTCGAGCGCGTCCTCGTACGCGGCGGGGCTGGACAGGACGAAGTACGCCTCAGCGGCGGGAGATGCGGTCATGGATCCATCTTCGCGCGAGGGTCTGACAATGCCCTTCCGCCAGGGGAGGCGTACGGTCAGCCCGCGAACGTCGGGCCCAGCGCGGCCAGCAGGCGGGCGGTCAGCTCCCCGCGGAGGGACCGGCCGGCGGCCGCCCCCGGCCCCTCGTCGGGGAAGGCCGACCAGTCGACCCGGTGGGCGGCCTCCTCGAACAGGGCGAGGGAGAGCGGCTCGCCGAGGCCGCCGGGCCACTCGTCGGCCTCCTTCAGCACGGTCTCCAGGAGCGGGAGGGGCAGGGTGCAGCTCTCGGCGAGGAGGACGGCGTCGTAGAGGTCCTTGGCCTGCGGGTACAGGTCGCAGCTCAGCCAGAGGAGTTTCCAGGCCAGCGAGAGCTCCCGGCCCGCCGCCCACACCCGGACGCCGGCGACCTCGGCGGTGCGGGGCGGGGCGGGGAGGCGTTCCTGGAAGACGAAGTCGAGCTGGACCTGGCCGCCGGGCAGACCGGGGGCGGTCCAGGGGAGCACGAGGCGGTGGCCGGGGACGCGTTCGTACGTCCAGATGTACTCGGAGACGGCGCCGGCGTCGTCGATCGTGAGGTCCAGGTCGAGCGAGCGGGCCAGCCGGTCGGAGGCCGCGGCGACACCGTCGAGCATGGCGCGGGTGCGCGGCTCCTCGATGCGCCAGGTCTCGGGGACCACCACGAAGTCGATGTCCTTGGGCGGGCGCGCGGCCTCCCCGAACCACGCGGACATCAGCATGCTGCCGCGCAGCACGAGCGAGTCCGCCCACGCGGAGCCGGCCACCGCCGCCAGCACCAGGTCCAGCGCGGAGCGCCGTGCCTCCTGCCAGCGGGCGCGCAGCTCCGGGTCGGCGACGACGTCGTCCGTGGGGCGGAACGCCTCGGCGAAGTGCTTGAGGGCGGGGTCGAAGACGCGGTGCCGGACGGCGGCGTCGCCGACGCCGGCGGTCAGCGTCCTCGGAGGCCCGCCCATCCGCCGCCGATACTCGCCGCGGGGTTCTCCGCTCGTGCCGGGGCCGTCCGGGATCGGGTCCGTCCACGTCGTCGATCCGGTCATGCGGTCGTCTCCAGGTGTCGTGGGGCCGTGTCGGGGTTCTCGGGGAGAGGGGTGGTGGCCGGCGGCTCGAGCCAGCCGTCGTCCACCGACAGGTCGCTGTCCCAGAGCACCAGTTCGCGCTCCTCGCCGATCACCTCGTGACCGGCCGCGGTCAGGGCGGCGAGCAGCTCGTCGCAGGCCCGGAGGGCGGCCGGGGCCGGCCCGGGGTGCCGTTGGGTGACGAAGCGTTCGTGCCGGCCGCCGGGCCCGGGCAGGGCGCGGCGGGCGTTCCACGAGAGGTGCGCGCCGTGCGGGACGACGAGGGCTTCGAGCGCGGCGTGGTCGTAGGCCGACGGCAGCGCCAGCTTGAGGTGATGCTCGTGGTAGCCGCCGCCCGGCCCCGTCGGCTCCTGACTCCACGGCACGGTCTCCACCTTGACCCGCACCGGCGCGAACCCGGCCGCCCGCAGCGCCTCCACGAGCGCCGGGTGGCCGGTGCGGTCGGGAAGCGTCAGCATCGGCTGGACGGGCGTCCGGCCGCGCGCCAGCACGATGGTGGTGACCTTGAGCCCCCTGCGCCCCGCCCACGCCTCCAGCCGAGCGCCCTCGTCCTCGCCCGCACACCGCACGGTGATGTGCGTCTCGTACGCCCCCGGCGCGTCGACCGTCCCATACGCCCCCTGCGCGTTGACCGCCCCTCCGGCCTCGTCCTTCACGTGCACGTGCGCACCCTTCTCCCGGCGCGCGAGTCTGCCAGACGGTCGGCAACCGGCTCATCCCGGTATCCGCGCGGCCCCGGCGGCGCGGCGCGTCGGTGCAGGCGGCAGGATGCGGGACGGGAGGGGGTTTGAATGTGTTCAGAAATCTGGCCGGAGAGCGAGGGACGGCGGCACGCGCGCGTGGAGGAGCGGTACGACGACCTCCTCGCGATCTCGACGGCGGTGCTGCTCGTCGAAGCCGTGGTGGGCGTCATCGCGTACTACGTGTGGCAGGAGACCCTGGAGACTCCGGTACGCGCGTACAGCGCGATGGGGCTGGTTCTCGCGGTGGTGGCCGCGCCGTTCCTCCTGATGGTCGCGGTCGTCGCCCTGGTGGCGCTGTCGGGGGTGCTGGTCCTGCCGTCGATGGTCGGGGCCGCGTGGTGCGGGCGGCGGTTCTCGGGCCGTGAGGTGTGGTGGTGGGTTCCCGCAACCGCGGGCGCGGTGGCGGCCGTGGCAGTCCTGGCAGGGGTCCTGCGGTGGGAGGTCGGGCCGTGGACCGCGCTGGCCGGGTGGGGAGCGGTGACGGCGGGCCTCGCCGTGCCCGCGCTCGTCGCCCGGAGGATGCTGCTGCCCGGTCGGCCCCGGCTCTCGGCGCGCGCGATGCTCGGACGGGTGGCGCTGGGCGGGACCCTTGCCGTCGTCACCGCGTGGGCCGCCGCCGGCGCCGCTCTGTACGCGGGCGTCGGGTACGAGCCGCCGCGGGTGAGCGCCGAACTCCTCGCCGGTGTCTGGTCCGACGGCGCGGGCGGCAGCCTCACCCTCGCGGCCGGCGGGAGCGCCACGGCCGAGCGCGTCGAGACCTTCGGCGACGAGAACGGCACCGACCGGTGCAGCGGCACCGGCACCTGGACGTACGTTCCGGGCGACGACCCGTGGGCGCAGGAGGTCGTCGTCGCGGTCGAGGGGTGCGAGCTCGTGCCGTGGAGCGTCTACGGGACCGTGGAACGCCCGAAGCTCTTCGTCCTCGTCGGCGACCCGGACGCGGGCGACTTCCGTGTCCTGCGCAGGGGCGGTCCGCGGGGATGAGGCGTGGGGCGGTTTCGGGGTGGGTCGTACGATCCCGGAGTGCATCCCACGGTGACGTCGCAGCCCAGTCAGCGCCCCCGGCCCTTCCGGGCGGTTCCGGTGAGTCCCGAGGAGGCGCTGGCCGCGGCCGGGGCGGTCGGGGGGCCGCCGGGCGGGTGGCGTGCGTGGGCGGGTGAGGTGCTGGTGCCGTCGGTCCGGGTGGCGTTGCTGGGGGCGGAGGTCGGACGGGACCCGGGCGTGCTGCGGCGCGAGGAGCGGGGGGAGGTGCTGTACCAGGCCGTTCGGGGCGTGGGGGTGGAGGACTGCGCTCACATGGCGTCGCTGGTGGGGGAGTTGGCGGCGAGCCGGGACGCCGTCCTGGAGGGGGAGGCGGTGCGGCTGGCCGGGGAGGGGTTGCGGGCGGGGGTGCTCGATGCCGGCTTCGTGCGGGACACGCTCGTGGGGCTGCTCGGGTCGGCGTCCGCGGGCGTCGTGAACCGGGCGCTCGCCGCGCTCGCCGAGCCCTGGGCCGTCGTCCCGCCGCTGCCGGCCGACCGGTTCGACGGGCTGCTCGGGCCGGCGACCGCCGACGCCGCGCTCACGACCGCCGTCGCCCATGGGCACGGGGAACCGCTGTGGCGGGCGGCGGTGGAACCGGACCGGTCGCCGCTCGTACGGAGGCGGGCCCTGGCCCTCTACGGGGAGACGGCGCGGCGTGGGGACGTGCCGGCCGTGCTGCGGCTCGCCGGGGAGGACCCGCTGCTGCTCGCCGCGCCCGCCGTGGAGTGTCTGCGCGCGCTGCACCGGCGCGGCCACTTCGTCACCGGGCCGGACGTCCCCGCCGTGCTGGGCCTCGCGCTCGCCGACCACACCGTCCCCGCCCGCACCGTGGCGACCGTCCTCTTCACCGCCCGGCACGACGTGCTGCGGCTGCTGGCCGACGGCGCGCCCGACGATCCCGCCTGGCCGCGCCGGCTGGAACTGCTCGTCGCGCTGGACGCGCAGGGGGTCGGGGGCCTGCCGGTGGCGGCCGAGATCGCCCGCATCCTGCCGCTCGCGTCCGCACCGGCGCCGTTCCTGCGCGCCCTCCGCGCCCTCCGCGACCCCGGCACCGAGGACGCCGTCCTCGCCGCCCTTCCGCACGCGCCCGCCGACGCGCTCGACGCCCTGGAGGCCGTCGGCGGCGAGCGGACGGTACGGGTCCTGGCCGCGGCCCTCGGCCTCGACGCCTTCGCACCGGCCGACGGCGCGCTCCGCGACCCGGACGGGGGGCCCGAACCGGACGTCGTCGAGAGGGCGTTGCGGGCCCACCGGTCGCGGGCGCTGGAGCTGGTCTGGCTGCTGGCCGCGGATCCCGGGGTCCGGCGGGAACTGCTCGTACGGATGGACGCGGCCGCCCTGCCCGCCCGGGTGGCCGCCGACCTGGGCGGTCCGGACGAGCGTGAACTCGCCCTCCTCGCCGCCCACCTGGATCCCGGCCGGCCCACCGCCGCCCTGACCCGGCTCGCCGAGCACGCCGGTCCCGGACTCCTGCCCGTCCTCGCCGACCTCCTGCTGCGGATCGCCGGGGAGGCCGCCTCGGCGTGGGAGCCCGGCGGCGCGGAGCCCGTACCGGACGAGGAGCCGACGGTGCCCGCGGAGGTCGTCACGGCGCTGTGCCGGCTCGGGGCGCGGCTGCACGCGCGCGGTCGGATCCGGCCGGTGTGCCTGCTGGACGCCCGGGACGCCGAAGCCGCCGGCCACGCGCTCGCCGCAGACCTGGCCCTGGGGCTCCTGGACCGGTCCGGGCTCACGGCCGGCGAACAGGCCGTCCTGCTCCGCCTGTTGCTCGACCTCCCGCAGGCGCCACACCCGACGATCCGGCGCCGGGTGCACCCCCTCCTGCGCCACCCCGACCGGCACGTCCGCAAGCACGTCGTCGCCCTGCTCGCGCGTGACACCGACGGCGACGGCGTCGAAGCCGTGTCGGCGACGCTGCTCGCGCTGACCGGACCGGACCGGGACCCGCAGACCGTACGCCGGACCCTGGACGCCCTCGGCGACGCCGGGGCCCGCTGGGCGTCGGACGCGATCGCCGCCTGCCTCGACCACCCCCAGACGAACGTCCGCAAGACGGCGGCCCGCGCCCTCGCCACCGCCGGAACGGCCCGGGCCGTGCCCCACCTCCTCCACCGGCTCGGCCGCGACGACAACCCCGGCCTGCGCACCCTCCTCCTCGACGCCCTCCGCGCCCTCCTCGGCGACACCCTCCCCGCCACCGTCACCGCCGCGGCGGACCACGCGCCGGACGCCCGCGTCCGCGACCGGCTCCTCGCCGCGCTCGCCGCGGGACCGGCCCCGGACCCGTACGCGACCGACGTCGAGCGCCTGACGGAGGACGGCTGGGACCCCGACACCGCCCTGCGCCTCGCCGAGCGGCCCCCGCGCGCCGCCCGGCTCCGCGCGACCCGCCCGTACCTCGCCGACTGGCTCGCACTCGCCGCAACGTCGGAGCGGGCCCGGCGGGCGGCCCTCGGAGTGCTGCCGTACGCGGTCGGTCCCGGCCCCCGCACGGCGCAGGAGCGCGATGTGCTCGCCCGGCACGTGACGGTGCTCCTCGACGGGCTCGCCGAGGCGGAGGGGGAGACGCGGGACGGGATCCTCGGACTCCTGGAGGAGGTCGCGGACCGTCCGTCCGTCAGTCCCGAACTCATCGCCGCTGTACGGGCATCGCCCCTGCGCGCGCCCGGTCGGAGGTCCACTCTGCGGCTGCTCCGGCGTGCCGGTGCCGTCGTGGTCCGCGCCGACCTCGACCGCGAACTCGCGGCCTCCGCGAGGGCGTCTGAACCGGGGCGGGCCGGGGTTGCGGTGCTGCGGGAGGCGTTCGGGATCGCCCAAGCCTCCGTCCGGCCCCCCTGCTACAGCGAACTCGCCGCCGCCACACGGAGCGTGCGCGCGTTGGCCGCGTACCGGGAACGGGGAGCGGCCGCCGGTTCGCGCGACCTGCTGGCCGCGCTCGCCGAGCTCCACGCGGACGCCACACCGGACGTACGGGCAGCGCTCCTGGACTGGATGACGGAGCTCCAGCCGCTGGACGCCCCGCCGTGGACCCTCGCGGAGGAGGCCCGCGCGGCGGACTCCGCCCCGCGCGTCGTCCACCCCGCGGACCTGGACCAGCCCCGCTCCGGCGCGCAGCGGCAGCGGCTGCTGGCCCTGCTCGACGGCGACTCCAGGCAGCAGCGGAACAGGGCCGCGCACGCGCTCCTCGCCTGGCCCGAACCGGCGGCCCGCGCCGCCGCCCTCGGCGCCCATCTGCGGGGCCGGACCGACGAGCCCGCCGACCCCGCACTGCGGACGGCGCTGGGCCGGGCGCTGGCGGAAGCCGCTCCCGGGACGCTGCTCGGCGCCGGGGTCCGTCCCGACCGGGTGGCGCGGATCGCCACCACCCTCGGCGCACGGGAGCTCCAGCCCCTCCTCCCCGTCCTCCTCCACCTGTGGGAGCACGGGCCGGACGGCGACACGCGGGCGGACGCGTTCGGCTCCCTGCGGCGCGTGCCCGCCGACGCCCTGGCGGCGCACCTGGAACCGCGGCTCGCGGCAGGGGCGACGGGACTGCTGGACCTGGTCGCCGGCCGTCCCCTGCTGCGCACGCCCCTCCTGGACCGGCTGCGCGCGCGGCACCCCGAGGCGGGGCTCGACCTCGTCGACGGCCCGCTGCACGGCCCGGAGGCCGCCGGGCACCGGGCGGCCGCGCTGCGCAGCCTGCGGGAGCGGGCGCCCGTCCCCGTACCCCCGCGGTCCTCCGGTCACTCCGACGACGAGCTGGTCGCCCTGCTGCGGTCGCCCGAACCGCCGCGGATCCGGCGGACCCTGGCCCGCCTGACGGAGCGGTCCGTCTCCCTCCGCCCGGGCCGCCTCGAAGGGGTGCTGCGGGAGCTGCTGGACCACCCCGAGACAGGCGTACGGCTGCACGCGCACCGGACCTCGCGGGCGCTGCTCGACCGGGACACGCATCTGCGGCTGACCGAGGTCCTGCTCGGCGACGCGCAGCCCGACGTGGTGCGCACCGCGATCCGGGTGCTGTCGCGGGCGCGGTGGCGGCCGGCGGTGCCCGCGTTCGTCGCGCTCCTCGACCACGGCCGGGCCACCGTGCGGCGGGCGGCCGAGGAGGCCGTGCTGGTCGCCGGACCGGAGGCCGTCCCCGTGCTCCGCAAGTCCGCCTCCCACGCCCGCCCGGACCGGCGGGCCGGCTACGAGAGCCTGCTCGCGCGCATCCGGGAGACGGAGCGGCGGGAGTCGGAGGGGCAGAAGGCGGACGGGCGGGAGACGGACGGGCAGGAGTCGGAAGGGCGATAGGCGGCGGAACGCGGCGGGGGCGGCGTACGCCGACGGGTGTCGGGTACGCCGCCCTGGCGGCCGGTGGCCCTGGAGGAGCCGTGCGGGTTACGCGGGGTCGCGGTTGAAGACCGACTTCGACCAGAGGTAGCCGAGGGCCGTGAGGCCGACGCACCACACGATAGCGAGCCAGCCGTTGTGGCCGATCTCGGTGCCGAGGAGGAGGCCGCGGAGGGTCTCGATGGCAGGGGTGAAGGGCTGGTACTCGGCGATCGGCTGGAACCAGCCCGGCATCGAGTCGATCGGGACGAACGCGCTGGAGATCAGGGGGAGGACGACCAGCGGGAGGGCGTTGTTGCTCGCGGCCTCCGCGTTGGGGGAGACCAGGCCCATGCCGACGGCGATCCAGGTGAGCGCGAAGGCGACCAGGGCCGTCAGGCCGAAGGCGGCGAGCCATTCGAGGGCGGTCGCGTCGGTGGAGCGGAAGCCGGCGGCGACGGCGACGGCGCCGACGAGGACCACGCTCATGACGCACTGCAGCACGCTGCCCACGACGTGCCCGACGAGGATCGACGGGCGGTGGATCGCCATGGTGCGGAAGCGGGCGATGATGCCCTCGGTCATGTCGTTGGAGACGGAGACCGCCGTCCCGACCACCGTGCCGCCGACGGTCATCATCAGGATGCCGGGCACCACGTAGGCGATGTACGCGGCGCGGTCGGCGCCGCCGCCCATGCCGGCGCTCATCACGTCGCCGAAGATGTAGACGAAGAGCAGGAGCAGCATCACCGGTGTGAGCAGCAGGTTCAGCGTGAGGGAGGGGTAG
>NZ_JOGX01000062.1 GCF_000719555.1 Streptomyces sp. NRRL F-5727 | reverse complement strand
GCCCCCGGGGGCGGTGGGGTGGTCCGCCCCCGGGGACGGTGTGTGGGCTCAGGCGGCCCGCTGGGAGCGGGTGGCGAGGGCGGTGTTGACGAGGGCGAGGTACTGGCGGGGGGGCTCCGCTTCGGCGACGGCGTCCTCGTCGAGGCTCAGGGAGTGGTCGCGTTCGATCTGTCCGGTGGTCTGGAGGATGGCGAGGGAGTCGTAGCCGAGTTCGACGAAGGGGGTGTCGAGGACGTCGGCGCCGAGGTCGACGGTCTCGTCCTCGCCCGCGCAGGCGCGCAGCAGGGCGGTGAGGTCGTCGAGGGTGAGCTGGAGGGACATGGGTGTCTCGCTTTCCTGTGAAGGGGTTGTCGCCGGAGTCGGCTCGGGGGTCAGGGGGCGGCGCGCAGGACGGCGGCGGCGTTGAAGCCGCCGCGGCCACGGGCCAGGACCAGGGCGGTCCGCAGTGCGCGGGGGCGGGGGCGGCCGACGACCAGGTCGATGGGGCAGTCGTCGGCGGGGGTGGTGACGTTGACGGTCGGGGGGACGACCTGGTCGCGCAGGGACAGCAGGGCGGCGGCCACGTCGAGGGAGGCTCCGCCGGCGGAGAGTCGCCCGGTCATCGTCTTGGGCACGGTGACGGGGACGCCGTGGGAGCCGAACAGGGTGGCGATGGCCTGGGCCTCGGCGCGGTCCGCGTCGCGTCGGCCGGCGCCGTCGGCGAAGACGACGTCGATCTCGTCGGGGTCCACCCCGGCGTCGGCCAGGGCCAGTTCGGCGGCGGCGCCGAGGCGTGTTCCGGCGCCGCTGCCGGGTGCGGGGTCGAAGGTGGCGGCGTAGCCGGCGAGGGATCCGTAGGTGCGGGCGCCGCGGGCGTGGGCGGAGGCCGCGTCCTCGAGGACGAGCAGGGCGCCGCCTTCGCCGACGACCTCGCCGTCTGCGTCGGGTGAGAACGGCAGGTAGGCGCGGTGGGGGTCGTCCCGGGTGGAGAGGCGGCCGCCGGCGAGGTGGGCGGCCCAGCCCCAGGGGCAGAGGGCGGAGTCGACGGCTCCGGTGACCATCAGGTGGCCGCCGCGGCGCAGTTGGCGGCGGGCCTGGGCGAGGGCGTCGAGGCCGCCGGCCTGTTCGGTGACGAGGACGCCGCTGGGTCCGCGCAGTTGGTGGCGGATCGAGATCTGGCCGGTGTTGACGGCGTAGAACCAGGCGAAGGACTGGTAGGCGCTGACATACTGTCCGCCCTTGCTCCACAGGGCTTCGAGTTCGCGCTGGCCGAACTCGAAGCCGCCGGCGGAGCTGGCGGTGATGACGCCCGCCGTGTACTCGTCCATCTGTTCCAGGTCGGCGCCGGAGTCCTCGAGGGCTTCGTGGGCGGCGGCGAGGGAGAGGCGGGTCATGCGGTCGGTCTGGGGCAGGAGGCGGCCGGGGATGTGGTCGGCGTCGACGAAGCCGGGGACCTCTCCGGCGAGGGGGGCGGGGTAGCGGCCTGCGTCGAAGCGGCTGAGGGGGCGGATGCCGCTCTCGCCGCGCAGGACGGCTTTCCACCAGGCGGGGGTGGACAGGCCGTTGGGTGCGGCGACGCCGATTCCGGTGAAGACGGCCTCGCCGGTGGCGGCCGGGGTGGGGGTGAGGGCGCGGTCCGTGGTGGCGGTGCTCACGCTGCCTCCTTGAGGCGGGGGGCGGTGAGGATCATGGCGCTCTGGAATCCGCCGAAGCCGCTGCCGACGCTCAGGACGGTGTCGGTGCGCTGTTCCCGTGCGGTGATCGGGGTGTAGTCGAGGTCGCACTGGGGGTCGGGGTCGTGGAGGTTGGCCGTCGGCGGGACGGTGTCGTACTCGATGGCCAGGGCGCTGGCGGCCACCTCCAGGGAGCCGATGGCGCCCAGGGAGTGGCCGATCATCGATTTGATGGAGCTGACGGGGACCCGGTAGGCGTGCTCGCCCAGGCTTCGCTTGAACGCGGCGGTCTCGTGGCGGTCGTTCTGCTTGGTGCCCGACCCGTGGGCGTTGATGTAGTCGACGGCGGTGGCGTCGAGGCGCGCCTCGTCGAGTGCCGTGCGGATGGCCTCGGCCATCTCGCGGCCGTCGGCGCGCAGTCCTGTCATGTGGTAGGCGTTGCAGCGGCTGGCGAAGCCGGAGATCTCGGCGTACACGTGGGCGCCGCGCCGGCGGGCGTGTTCCAGGGATTCCAGGACGAGGACGGCGCTGCCTTCGCCGAGGACGAAGCCGTTGCGGCTGCTGTCGAAGGGGCGGGAGGCGGTGGCCGGGTCGTCGTTGCGCGGGGAGGTGGCCTTGATGGCGTCGAAGCAGGCGACCGTGATCGGCGAGATGGGGGCCTCGGTGGCGCCGGTGATCATCACGTCGGCGCTGCCCTCGCGGATGAGTTCGGCGGCGTGGCCGATGGAGTCGAGGCCGGAGGTGCAGCCGGTGGAGATGACGGACACGGGGCCCTGGGCGCCGGTGCTCCAGGCGACTTCGGCGGCCATGGAGCTGGGCACGAAGTAGTCGAAGAGGTGGTTCACGGCGAGGGTGTGGTCGACGTGCCAGTCGGAGCCGCCCCGGCTGACGATGTTGTAGTGGGTGTCGAGCCCGGTGGTGCAGCCGACGGCGCTGCCCAGGGCGACGCCGGTGCGGAGCGGGTCGAGGGTGCCGGTGAGTCCGCTGTCCTCGACGGCCTCGCGGGCGCTGACGATGGCGAACTGGGCGGCGCGGTCGAGCCGTTCGGCGTCGGCGGGGCTGAAGCCGTGCTCGGCGGGGTCGAAGTCGGCTTCGGCGGCGATGCGGGAGCGGAACGGTGAGGCGTCGAAGAGGCTGATGGCCCGGGTGGCGGTGCGGCCCGCGGTGAGCTGCTCCCAGAATGCCTTGGTGCCCACCGCGCCGGGGGCCACGACCCCGATGCCGGTGATGACGACACGACGGCTCATCGGTCCTCACCGCTCACTGTCCGAATGGTCATGGGGTGTTCTCCTGCTGGGTGTGGTGTGCGGGGGCGTGTGTCGCGGCCCGTGCGGTTGTGTCGAGCCTCCGTGAGCCGGCTCGAGCCCTCCTGGAGAGGGCCCCGAATCGGTGCCGGTCAGGGCGGGGGTACGCGCGCAGGGCGGCCCCGGCTTTCCGGGACCGCCCTGCGTGGGTGTGTGTGGGGGGGTGTCAGGCTGCTGTGGTCCTGGGGCCGTTCCAGCGGGCGCTGAGGAAGACGGCGCCGTCCTTGACGCTTCCGGGGACGTCCGGGTCGAGGAGCGGCGGGATGGGCCGGCCGTGGCGTACGGCGCAGTCGGCGACCGCGTGTTCCTCGGCCTGCCAGCCGGAGCGTTCGAGCCAGGTGGCCGGGGTCGTGCCGGGGCCGCCCTTGACGAGCCGGTCGTACTTGAGGCCGGTGGAGTCGGCGGTGGGGGCGTGGGAGCCGCCCATCATGTCGGCCTCGATGTGGTCGGTGGCGAGCTGGCTGCCGGGGGCGGACAGGGCGGTGATGTCGTCCAGCATGGCCTGGTTGTCCTCGGGCGTGAGGTAGTGCAGCAGTCCCTCGGCGAGCCAGACGGTGGGCCGGGTGGGGTCGAAGCCGGCCGTGCGCAGGGCGGTGGACCAGCCGTCGCGCAGGTCGAAGGAGACGGCGATCCGGTCGCAGGCGGGCCGGGCGTCGTGGGCGCGCAGCACGTTCTCCTTGAAGGAGACGAGTTCGGGCAGGTCCAGTTCGAACAGGCGCAGGCCGGCGGGCCAGTCGAGCCGGTAGGCGCGGGTGTCCAGGCCGGCGGCGAGCAGGACGACCTGCCGGATGCCGTCGGCGGCCGCGTCGCGCAGGAGGTCGTCGAGCCAGCGGGTGCGGAGGGCGACGTAGTCGCCCATGGCGGTGAACGGGTTGGCGAGCGGGTCGGCGTCGGCGTCGGCGCGGGCCTGCTCGCCGGCCTTGATGTAGGGGGCTTCGCCGCCCACGGCGGTGATGAAGTGGGCGGCGAGCGGGTCGGTGAACAGGGCGTCGGGCCGGTCGCCTTCGCGGGCCCGCGTCCAGGCGGCGCCCAGGGCGGTCCAGCTGACTTCCGGCATGTCGACGTTGCTGGGGGTGTCACTCATGGTGTGGCTGCCTCTCAGGGGTGGGCGGGGGCGGTGGGGCGCGGGTTGCGGGCGTGGGCTTCGAGCTGTGCCATGACCTCCGCCGGGCTCGGCATGGCGGCGATCTCGTCGCGGACGGCCCTGGCCCGCCGGGCGTACGTGTCGTGGTCGAGCAGCCGGGCGAGGGCGGTGGTCAGCGCGCCGGGGTGGCGGTCTTCGGGGCGCAGGTGGATGCCGGCGCCGGCCTGCTCGATCTGGACTCCGTAGAGGCTCGAAGGGGTGTCGGTGCCGTCGGGGACGACGATCTGGGGGACGCCGTGGGCGAGTGCGGTCATGGTGGAGCCGGCGCCGCCGTGCTGGACGAGGGCGTGGCAGGTGGCGAGCAGGGCGGTGAGGGGGACCCGGCCGGTGAGGGTGACGTTGCCGGGCAGCTTCGCCCCGTCGAACGCCTCGGGCCGGTTCACGGCGAGGACGAACTCCGCGTCGGTCTGCTCGGCCTCTTCGAGGAGCCGGCGGCCGAGGTCGTCGATGGTGGAGGTCGTGATCCCGCCGGTGACGCAGATCCGGCGCCGTGCCGGTTCCCTGCGCAGCCAGTCCGGCAGTTCGCCGGGGCCGTTGTAGGGGACGTAGCGCATGGGGATACGCGGTACCGGGTGCTCGGTGCGCAGGGCGGGGGGTGTGCAGTCGATCCAGATGTCGGTGCCGATCCTGGGCTGGGCGCCGAACCGTTCGAAGAGCCGTACGTAGGCGGGGGGCACCTCGTCCTCGTGCAGGAAGTACAGGCCGATCGGCTGGCACCAGTTGTGTGCCGCGGCGGGTACGCCCACGGCGGCCGCGGCGATCAGCCCGACGACCGCTCCGACGTCGTGGACGACGAGGTCCGGCCGCCAGTGCCGGGCGAACGCCACCAGGTCGTCGGCGAGCGAGTCGGCCAGGCCGAGCACCTGGTCGCTCCAGCGCAGTCGGCGCTCCTCGCTCCAGCCGAGCGGTCCGCTGGGCCAGTCCGGGGGGATCCGCGCGGGCCGTTCGCCCGAGTCGGGGGTCGCGCGCCTGATGAAGGCGTCGCCGGCGGCCGCGGTGCCGATCGGTACCGCGATCAGGCCGGCGGCGAGCACCTGGGCGACGGACTGCGGCCGGGCGGCGACCCGTACGTCGTGGCCGGCGAGCTGGGCGGCCCAGGCGAGCGGAACGGTCCAGGGGACGTGGGCGGGGCCGTGGGCCACGAAGAGGACGCGCACGAGGGGCACCTGCCTGAGGGTGAGGTCGTGGGACGGGGGCGGGTCAGGGGCGCGGGTGCCGGCCCGGCAGCAGCAGTGCGGGCAGGACGGTCACCGCGCTGATGCCGAACGCCCACCAGAAGGACGTGCCGAAGGCGGGGGCGGCCGACTGGGAGGCCAGCTGGTGCTGGAGGACGACGACGAGCACGGCGGTGCCCACCGAACCGCCGATGCGGTGCAGCACGTTGGACAGTCCCGCCGCGCGGGGGATCTCCTGGGGTGTGACGCTCTTGAACATCGCCGCCATGGCGGGTGTCATGGTGGCGCCGATGCCGACCCCGCGGACGAACAGGCCGAGGGCGAGGAGGGCTTCGTCGGGCCGGTCGCCGACCTGGGTGTAGGGCAGGGTGCCGACGAGGGCGAGCACGATGCCGGCGAGGACGATGGGGCGCGGGCCGTTCATGCGGTCGGCGAGCCGGCCGGCGAACATCATGGACAGGGCGACGCCGAGGTCCTGCGGGATGAGCAGCAGGCCGGCGTGCAGGGCGTCCTGTTCGCGTACCTGCTGGTAGTAGAGCGGCAGCATGAACATGGAGCTGAACAGCGCCGCGCCGAGCAGGAACGAGGTCGACACGGAGACGGCGAAGCCGCGGTTCCTGAACAGTCTCAGGTCCAGCACGGGCTGGCCGGTGTAGCGCAGGGCGTGGACGACGTACGCGACGAGGAGGCCGGCTCCGAGGACGACGGGCAGGACGACCCGGGCCGAGGTGGGCGAGGAGTCCCCCGCCGCTTCGGAGAAGCCGTACATCAGGGCCGCGACGCTCGGGCAGGCCAGCACGAGGCCGGTCAGGTCGAGCTTGTGGCCTTCCTGCGGGCGGGTGGCGGGCAGCACCTTCGCGGCGAGCACGAGGGTGATCACGCCGATGGGGACGTTGATGTAGAAGATCCAGGGCCAGCTGAGGTGGCCGAGGACGAGGCCGCCGAGGACGGGGCCGAGGACGGGGGCGAAGGTGAGCGGGATGACGAGCATGCTCATCACCCGGCCGAGCCGCTGAGGGCCCGCCGCCTGCGCGATCAGGGACTGTCCGATGGGCTGGATCAGGCCGCCGCCGAGTCCCTGCAGCACGCGGAAGGCGATCAGCGACCAGACCGACCAGGCCAGGCCGCACAGTGCGGAGCTGAGCACGAAGCAGCCGACGGAGGCCATCCACACCTGTTTGGCGCCGAACCGCTCGGTGGCCCAGCCGCTGAGCGGCACCACCAGCGCGAAGGCCAGCAGGTAGCCGGTGCTGATCCACTGGATGGTGGACAGGGGGCTGCCGAAGTCCTGCTGGATGGCGTCGACGGCGACGCTGACGATGGTGGCGTCGAGGACGGCGACGATCGTGCCGAGGATCAGGACGATGCCGAGTCTGCGCAGGGCCGGATCGATGCGGTCGCTCGCCTCCGGGAGGGTGGTCTGGCTCGTGGAGGTCGTCATGGACGGGCTTCCTTGCGCTGGGGAGAGGGCCGGGGCGGGAGGGGGTGAAGCCGCGGCGGCCCGCTGTCCGCCGGGGGGCGTGCGGGAGCGGGCCGCCGCCGTCTCAGGGCAGGAGGACGACGCGTCCGATCTGGGTGCGTTCCTCCATGATCCGGTGTGCCTTGGCGGCCTCGGTCAGCGGCAGTTCGGTGTGCACGACGGCCCGGACCCTGCCGGAGAGGATCAGCTCGCTGACCAGGCGCGCGCCTTCCTCGATGGCCTCCACGTCGCCGTCGATGGCGGCCATGGTGAAGTGCGTGACGTAGCGGACGCCGGCGATGTCCTCCATGGAGATCGTCGGCAGTTCCTTGCCGCCGGCCGCCGAGCCGTAGAAGACGAGGCGGCCGTACGGCTTGAGCAGGGCGATGCTCTGTGCCGTGACGTCCGCGCCGACGCTGTCCAGGACGACGTCGACGCCGCGGCCGCCGGTGAGTTCCCGGACCGTGTCGGCCCAGTCGGGCCTGGTGTAGTCGACGCCCAGGTCCGCGCCCAGGTCCCTGGCGAAGGCAAGTTTCGCCTCGGAGGCCGCGGCGGCGATGACGGTGCCCGCGCCGAACTCCTTGGCCATCTGCACCACCAGGTGACCGATGGCGCCGGCGGCGGCGTGGACGAGCACGGTCTCGCCGGGCTCGAGGCGGGCGGCCTTGATCACTTCGAGGCCGACCTGTCCGGGTGAGGAGAGCATGGTGGCCTGTCCGGCGTCCATCTCGGCGGGGACGGGGATCAGGTCCCGGGCTCGGGCGATGACGTAGTCGGCCATCGAGTCCTTGAAGATGATGCTGGCCACGCGGGCGCCGATCCGCACGCCGGTGACGCCGGGGCCGAGGGCGTCGACGAAGCCGACGACGTCCCCTCCCGGTGAGGCCGGCGGCTCGGCGGTGTGGTGGTAGAAGATGCCCGCCCGCTCCTGCAGGGCGGCGAAGTTGATGCCGATCGCCTCGGTGCGCAGCCGCACCATGCCGGGACCGGGCTGGGGCTTGTCCATCTCGTCTACCTGCAGCACCTCGGGCGGGCCGTAGCGGTGATAGCGGACGATGCGCATGGGACCTCTTTCTCACGTGCCCGGTGGCGTGGGGATGCCTCCCGCTCCGTGGTTCCGGTCGGTTCGGCCGGATTCAGACTGGGGGCCGGGCCCGGAGCCCGCCTCGAGCTCGGGTCGAAGCCGGGACGGTCGCCGGCGCCGGCATCGCACCGGACGGTGCGATGCCGGCGTGGTTCAGGCGGTCCGCGGTGCGGCGACCCGTCCCGCGCGCAGTTCGAGCCGCCGGCCGTCGAAGGACCGGCGCAGACGGCGGTCGTGGCTGACGACGACGGTGGTTCCCGGGTAGGCGGCGAGGGCGGTCTCGATCTCCTCGACCAGGAGCGGCGACAGGTGGTTCGTCGGCTCGTCCAGGAGCAGCAGATCCGTCGGCCGGACCACCAGCCGGGCCAGCTGGAGTCGCCGGCGCTGGCCCGTCGACAGGGCGCCGACCGGTGTGCCGAGCGTCTCGGGGCGGAACAGGCCGAGCGAGAGGAGCTCCTCCCGGTACTCCTCGGCCGGCTCGGGCCGGCCCGTCGCGAAGGCCTGCAGGAGGGTCTGGCCGGCCGCCGCGGGCGGCTCGTCCTGCCGCAGGTGGCCCACGGCCCCGCGGCGCAGGACACGCCCGTGGTCGGGCCGGAGTTCTCCGGCCATGATCCTCAGCAGGGTCGACTTGCCCGCGCCGTTCGGGCCGGTGATCAGCAGGCGTTCGCCGGCGGCGAGCTCCAGCCGGTCCAGGTGCAGGCGGTGGTCGAGCCGGATGTCGTGGAGAGCGAGGAGCGGGCCCGCTTCGTCCGTGGCGGCACCGGTGCGTACGGCCGGGGCGAAGTGGAGGGGGTCCGGTGGGCGGGGCACGGGGGCCGCGTGGAGCCTGCGCAGGCGCTCGTTGGCGTTGCGGACCTTGTGGGAGGTGCCGGTGGCCGTGGCCCGGGGCCGGGAGGCGCCGGCGCCGCCGTTGCTGTGCGCGACCCGCTTGCCGATGGTGGCGAGCTGGGCGGCCGCCGTGTGCGCGAGGTGGTGCTGTCGGCCGAGCTCCGCCTTCCAGGTCTCGTATTCCTGCTCCCAGCGGGCCCGGGCCGCCGCCTTCGCCGCCAGGTATCCGGCGTAGCCGTTGCCGTAGCGGTGCACGGTGCGGGTGGCGTCGTCGACCTCGAGGACGGTCTGGGTGACGTTCTGGAGGAACAGCCGGTCGTGCGTGACGATCACGACGGTGCCCCAGTGCCGTCGCAGTCGCTCCTCCAGCCAGGCCACGGCCCGGTCGTCCAGGTCGTTGGTCGGCTCGTCGAGGAGCAGCAGCTCCGGAGCCGCCGCGAGCGTCGCGGCGAGGGCCAGTCGGGCTCGTTCGCCGCCGGACAGTTCGGCGACGGGCCGGTCGCGGTCGAGGTGGGGAAGCCCGAGCGCCTCCAGGGCGATGGCGACGCGCAGCTCGGTCTCGTACCCTCCGCGGGCCTCGAACTCGGCCTGCAGGTCGCCGTAGGCGGCGACCTCGGCGGGGGTGGCGGTGGCCAGAGCGGCCTCCGCCGCGGCCAGTTCGGACTGGAGTGCGCGCAGGTCGGCCAGCGCGTGGTCGATGGCGTCGCCGACGGTCGCTCCGGCGGCCAGGTCCAGGGTCTGGGCCAGGTAGGCGGTACCGCCGGGTGCGATGACGGTCAGTTCGCCGTTGTCGGGCTGTTCGACCCCGGCGATCAGGCGCAGCAGGGTGGACTTTCCCGACCCGTTGTCGCCGACAACCCCGATCTTCTCGCCGGGGCGGATCGTGAAGGACACGCCGTCGAGGACGACGTGGTCGCCATAGCACTTGGTGATGTCGCGCAGGGCGAGCTGCCCGTGCGTGGACGGGTGGAAGGTGCGCAGAGTAATGGGATTCTCCTGAATTCTCGGTAGCACGAGGGAACCGGTCGGCGGGGACCGGTGGGGGTGCTTGCCGACGGCGCTGAATCGCCGTCCGGCCCGGGAATTACAGGAAGCGGATGCCCATGGGACAACGGTAGCCCGTGCTCCGGCGACAGCGCCATCGGTTTCCCGGCCGGCACGACGGGGGCGCCGCGCACTCCGTGGCGGAGTCCGCGGCGCCCTGCGTTCCGGTCTGCTCTGAGCGGAGGTGTCAGAGGGCCGTGGCCGGGGGTGTGCCGGCCGGGCCCGCGGGGGCGGGTTGCTGGGCGAGGGCGCCCTTCTTGCGCAGCAGGAACGGCTTCTCGAGCCACCGGTAGCTCACCTCGGCGAGCAGGTACGCGGCCACGAGGCCGGTCGCCGCGGTCGCGAGGTCGCCGGCGCTCCAGCCGGACGCGGTCGGATGGTGTATCTCGAACAGGCGGCCGACGATGGGGACGTGGAGCAGGTAGATCCCGTACGAGATCACGCCCACACGCACCAGCGGACGCCAGGAGAGGAAGCGCTGGAGGGCCCCTTCCTCGCCCGCGAAGTAGAGGACGGCGCCGAAGAAGAATCCGGCGACCGAGTACTTCCACACCCACTCGTAGTCGGTGGCGAGCAGGGCCGGGAAGCCCAGGTCGCTTCGGAAGCCCTTGCCGTCGGCGAAGCCCTGGGCGAGCAGGGCGACGGTGACGGCGGCGAACAGCGCGATCGCGGCCTGGGCGTAGCGCCGGAGGTGCCTGCGTACCTCGGGCAGGGCGGTGAGCGCGCCGACGGCGAACACGTCCAGGTAGGAGAGGGGGTTGCAGTAGACGACCATCGCCTGCAGGGGCTTGATCGGGAAGTCGGTGACGTCCGCGAACAGCCACACGGCGCAGCGCAGCAGCGGGCCGGCGAGGGCGAGCACCACGGAGGCGCGCACGAACCAGCGGCGCGGCAGGAGGAAGGCGAGCAGGGCCCAGATGACGTAGAGCTGGACCTCCACGCACAGCGACCACACCTGGGCGTACATCATGAGGGGGGTGGGCTGGAAGTCGTGCACGAGGGCGGACAGGTTCCAGGTCCAGGTCCACAGGTACGGCAGGTCGCGGGAGAGCACCTCGCCTCCGTGGCCGGAGAGCGAGTAGACCGTGATGCCCGCCATGAACACGAAGTACAGCGGGGCGAGGCGCAGCAGTCGGTTGCGGAAGAAGTTCCTGGCTCGCCGGGCGCGGCTGAGCTCGGGGTGTGCGAGCAGGGTGCGGGTGATGAAGTGGCCGCTGAGCGCGAAGAACATGGGGACGCCGATCCAGCCGAACGGCAGCTGGCCGGTGTGGTAGAAGACCACGGCGAGCACCGCGAGGGCGCGCAGCCCGTCCAGAGCGGCCACATGGGCCCGGTTGGTGGAAGCGGCGGGGGCGGCGGCAGGGGGGCGGGGGGCGGCCGCGTCGCTGCGGCTGTGGGCTGTCGTCTCTGGCATGGGTGCTGACTCCGAATCCGTCACGGGGAGATCGCTGCGGGCGCCGCCTCGCGGCGTGGGCGGCGGGCCGCAGGAGAAGCGGGGCTGTGGGCCGCCGGACGAGCGGGGCTGTGGACCGGTGGGAAGAGCGGGGGGGCGGCGGCCCAGGGCCCGGGGGCCTGTGTCCCGGGGGCCTGTGTCCCGGGTCCCGGGGGCCTGGGCCTCCGGGGACCGTGGCCCGGGGACGTGGCCCGGGGACGTGGCCCGGGGACGTGTATCCCCCGGGCCTGTGTCCCCGGAGACCGTGGCCCCGGGCACGTGTATCCCCCGGGCCTGTGTCCCGGGGACGTGTGTCCCCCGGGCCTGTGTCCCGGGGACGTGTGTCCCCCGGGCCTGTGTCCCCGGAGAGCGGGGATCCCGGTCGGCAGGGATCCCGGCCGACAGGGATCCGGGGCGGCCGGGATCCGGGGCGGCCCCCGGGACGTGAAGGACGCGACCGGATCACCGGTCGCGCCGCCGGGGGGCACGGCCCCGGGAAGCGGCTGGCTTCCCGGGGCGGGCTCACAGGAGCAGGAAGCCGCCGCTGACCGGGAGGAAGGCGCCGGTCACGTGGGAGGTCTCGTCGCCGGCCAGCAGGGCGACGGCGTTGGCGACGTCCTGGGGTTCGCCGATCTTGCGCAGCGGGGTGGCCTGGATCACCGGTTCCAGCTTGCCCTCGTGCTGGCCCTTGGCGGAGACCAGCAGGTTGGGGCTCCGGGTGGCTCCGGGAATCACGGTGTTGACGCGGACGCCGTGGGGTCCGAGTTCCAGCGCCAGGTGCTTCATGGCCGATTCCATCGGTGCCTTGGTCAGGCCGTGGCCGATGGTTCCCACCAGCTGGGTGCGCGCGAAGCTGTCGGAGATGAAGACGATCGCCCCGCGGCCGCGCTCGGCCATGCCGGGGGCGACGGCCTTGACGGGGCGCAGCACGGCGCGGGCCTGGGCGGCCATGTTGTCGACCAGGTCGTCGACGCCGAGGTCGAGGAAGGGGCCGCGCAGGTGCGTCGAGTAACCGGTGGTGTTGAGGACGAGGATGTCGATGGGGCCGAGCTGTTCCTCGGTCCGGGCGACGATCTGTGCGGTCTGGGTCTCGTCGGTGACGTCGCCGCCGACGGCGACGGCCCGGCCGCCGGCCTCCTCGATGGAGGTGACGACCTTCGCCGCCAGCTCCGCCGAGGTGCGGTAGTTGACGGCGACGGCCGCGCCGCGGGCGGCGAGTTCGCGTGCGATGGCGCCGCCTATCTCCCGGCTGGCGCCGGTGACCAGGGCGACCCTGTCCTTGAGCTGTTCGGTGTTCGGCATGCCTGGGAAGGTAGGGCGGCCGTGTGGAGAGGCCCTGGAGTCCCGGTCGATCCCCGCCCGCCTCCCCGGTCCGCCCGCCCGGGACGGGCGGACCGGGGGCGGGCGGTCGGGGGGCCGGTCAGCGCAGGTCGTCGCGGCCGACCTCGCGGTGCTTGACGAGCAGCGTGCCGGCCTCGCGCACCAGGACGTCGGTGCAGGTGCAGACGCGGTGGACCCGCGACGCGCCGCCCCGGGGGGAGGCGAAGACCGTGGTGTAGGAGTGGACGACGATCGTGCCGTCGGCCTGCGGGACGACGTCGAAGACGCCGGGCCAGTGGCGGTGCTGCTCCCCCGCCTCGGCCAGGGCGGCGGCGCTCTTGCGTACCGCCGCCGCGAGGCCCTCGCGGCCGACGACGGGGGCGGGCAGGGTCGGCACCGAGAAGGAGGCGTCCTCGGTGAACCCGGCCGCCCACGCGTCGGCGTCGCCGCGGTCGAGAAGGTGCATGTGGCGGGCGTAGAACTGCTGGACCTCGGCGTAGAGGGCGGCGGACGCGGTGGCGGCGGCCGGGCGGCCGTCGGTCTGTGCGGTCACGTGTCTTCTCCGTTTCGTGTCACCCCGGTCCGGTGGCGGCAGGGCCCGAGGGAGCGGGGTGGGGCTGTGTGGCTGGTGCATCGTCGGCCGCCGTGATCGAGCCGCGTTCGAGTCCGCGTGCAGGCGGGGGCGGGGGTCGGGGCGCCGAGGCGGATTCCAGCCCGCCTCGAGGCCGGCGCAGGAGGTTGGGCGGGACGCCGCACGGTGGGAGTCGGCGCCCCCCTTCTTCTGAGGAGAGACCATGACGAACATTCCGCAGCACTCCGCTCTGGACGAGGTGGTCGTCGGAGCCCCGGCCGAGCTGGTCCGCTCCCTGGTGGAGGACGTGGCCGGCTGGACCCAGCTGTACAAGCCCGCCGTCCACGCGGAGATCCTCCAGGACAGCGGTGCCGAGCAGCTCATCCAGCACTGGGCCGTCGCCGACCGGCACTCGGTGCGCACCTGGAAGGTCCGGCGCACCAGGGCGGCGGACCGGATCTCCTTCGTGCACGAGGAGCCGGAGGCGCCGTTCGCGTCGCTCGCCGGCGAGTGGACGTTCCGGGAGCAGGACGGCAAGACGCTGGTGACGCTGCGGCACGACTACACGCTGCTGCCCGCCGAGGAGGCGGGCAAGGACGCGGTCGCCGCGAAGCTGCACGCGGGCAACCAGGACTACCTGGGGGTGCTGCGGCATGCGGCCGAGAACCACGAGGAGCTCGACCGGCTGATCATCTCGTTCGAGGACCCGCTGTTCATCGCCGGCGACCTCAAGGACGTGTACGACTACCTGTGGGAGGCGGACAAGTGGGAGGAGCGCATCCCGCACATCGCCAAGCTCGACCTGGAGGAGCCGGCGCCCGGGGTGCAGTTCTTCGACATGGACACCTCCACGCCGGACGGTTCCTCCCACCGCACCCGCTCGGTGCGGATCACCATCGAGCCCGACATCATCGTCTACAAGCAGACCGAGCTGCCGGTGCTGCTCGACGGGCACACGGGCCACTGGAAGTTCACCCAGACGCCCGAGGGCGTCATCGCGGAGGCCCGGCACACGGCGACCATCAAGCCGTCCGCGCTGCACATCCTCGGCGAGGGCACGACCGTGCAGGACGCCCGGAACTACCTGCGCCGGGTGCTGAGCGCCAACAGCGTCAGCAACCTGCGTCTGGCCAAGGCGTACGCGGAGGAGCGCGCCGGTGTCTGACGCCCTGCCGGTCCCGGCGGTGCCGCTGGACGGGCTGCTGCGCCGGGCGGCCGCGCGCTCTCCCGGGCGGGTGGCCGTGCGGGACGAGAACGGGACGCACACCTATGCCGGCCTGGACGCGTACGCCGACCGGTTCGCGCGTGCGCTGAGGCGCCGGACCGGTGGGGCGGCGACGGCCGTCGGGGTGGCGAGCGTCCTGGACGCGGTGTTCGCCGCGGGCTTCTACGGGACGAGCCGGAGCGGCAACCGTGTCGTGATGGTCAACCCGCTGATGCGGGAGGCCGTGCTCGCGCACGTGTTCAGGACGGCCGGCATCGAGATCGCGCTGGTCGGCGCCGAGACCGCCGGGCGGCTCGCCGCGGTGCGGGACGACCTGCCGGCGCTGCGTGAGGTGTACGTGGTGGACGCGGCCCCGGGCGAACTGCCCGGGGGCGCCCGGCCGCTGGCCGAGCTGTTCGCGGACGACGGCCCGGACGAGGGGCCCGTGGCGGAGCCGGCCGGCCGTGATCTGGACGCGGTCGCCTGTGTCCAGTTCACCAGCGGTACCACCGGCCCGCCCAAGGGCGTCCAGCTCACCCACCGCAATCTGGTGACCAACGCGGCGCAGGTGGCCCACGTGCTGCGGCTGGACGAGTCGGCGGTGTGTCTCAACCACCTGCCCCTGTACCACCTGATGCACCTCAACGCGACGGTGTACGCCGGTGGCACCCAGGTGCTGTGCCACGACCCGGATCCGGTCGCCTCGTTCGCGGTGGCGTCGGCGGAGCGGGCCACGCACTACTTCGGCCTTCCGGTGCGGCTGGCCCGTCTGGCGGGTGACCCCCGCTTCGCGGGCGTCACCGCCGGCCCCCGGCTGCGGGTGGTCGCCTCCGGCGGTTCGGCGCTCGCCCCCGCGGTCGCCGGCGCGCTGCGCGAGCGGCTCGGTGTCCCGGTCATCCAGGGGTACGGGCTGGCCGAGCTCTCGCCGCTCAGCCACAACGACCTGCCGGATCGCTCCAGACCGGGGTCGGTCGGTCCGGCCGTGCCCGGCACCGAGTGCCGGATCGTGGACCTGGAGACCGGGGAAGACGTCGCCGCCGGCGAGAAGGGCGAGGTCCTGGTACGGGGCCCGCAGCTGATGGCCGGGTACCTGGGTCTGCCGGACGCCCCGGACGTGGACGCGGACGGCTGGCTGCACACCGGTGACGTCGGCTACCAGGACGCCGACGGCTGGCTCTTCCTCGTCGACCGCATCAAGGACGTCTTCAAGGTGGACAACGAGCTGGTGTCGCCGAGCGAGATCGAGGACGTGCTGCGCCGCGATCCCGAGGTCGCCGACTGCGTCGTGGTGGACCAGGCGGACGCGTCCAGGAGCGCGGTCGTCTGGGCCGGCGTCGTCACCCGCTCCGCGGACCCGGACGTCCTGGCGGCCGTCGCCGCCCGGGCCAACGCCCAGCTCGCCGACCACCAGAGGATCCGCGGCATCGAACGGCTCGACGCGGTCCCCCGCTCCCCCAACGGCAAGGTCGAGCGACGGCCGATCCGTGAACGCCTGCGCGCCTCCGTCGCGCTCTGACATCCCTCCGCTCCCCCATCCCTTCTCACGACCAGGAGAACCATCGTGGTGACCTTCGTCAACAAGCTGACCATCAACGGCGACGTCGAGGAGTTCTTCAGGATCAAGGACTCGCTGACCGAGTTCATGTCCGCCCAGCCCGGCTACCGCAGCTCCTCGATGCTGCGCCACGTCGGCCGGCCCGAGGTGTTCATCGAGCTGGCCGAGTGGGACGACGCCGCCTCGCACCAGGCCGCCGTGCGCAGCGAGGAGTTCCAGAAGCGGGTCAAGGGCCTGGCCGGCCTGGCGTCCGTGGAGCCGGGCCTGTACGAGGCGGTCGCCGAGAGCGGGGTCGGCAGTGTCTGACCGGCCCCAGGTACTGGTGGCGGGCGCCGGGCCGGTGGGCCTGACGGTCGCGCACGAGCTGGCGCGCCGCGGTCTGCGGGTGCGCCTCGTGGACGCCGCCGCGGCGCCCGCCACGACCAGTCGCGCGGTGGCGACGCATCCGCGGACGCTGGAGACGTACGACCAGATGGGTGTGGTAGAGGAGATCCTCGGCCGTGCCCAGCAGATCAGGGCGTTCACCATGTTCAGCGGTGGCCGCCGGCTGGTCAGGCTCGGCGCCGACTACTCGACGATGCCGACGCGTTTCCCGTTCACGGCGATCGTCGAGCAGGTCGACACCGAGGCGGTCCTGCGGGACGCGGTGGCCGCCCTCGGGGTGGACGTCGAGTGGGGTGTGCGGCTGACCGGGTTCGAGCAGAACGGTGAGCTGGTGACCGTCGGTCTGGAGCACGGCGACGGCACGAAGGAGTCGTTCGAGGTGCCCTGGCTGGTCGGCTGCGACGGCGGGCACAGCACCGTGCGCAAGACCTTGGGCCTGCCGCTGATCGGCGAGACCAGCGAGACGTGGATGCTCGCCGACGCACCGGTCGACGTGGAGCTGCCGCGTGACAGCATCTACTGGATCCACACCGGCGCCCAGGCGCTGATGATGGTGCCGTTCAGGCGCGGCGGCCGCTGGCGGCTGCTCGACACCACCACGGCGGCCCCGGACACCGCCGCCGCGGAGATCGCCGACCGCTTCGCCCGCAAGCTCGGCCCCGGGCTCGGCCGCGACGTCAGGGTGCACCCCCCGACCTGGACGTCGGTGTTCACCTTCCAGCAGCGGATGGTGCCGCGCATGGGCGAGGGCCGGGTCTACGTCGCGGGCGACGCCGCCCACGTGCACAGCCCGGCGTCGGGCCAGGGCATGAACACCGGCATCCAGGAGGCGTACAACCTGTCCTGGAAGCTGGCCATGGTCGAGCAGGGCTTCGCGGACCGGCGGCTGCTGGACAGCTACAGCCTGGAACGCGTGCCGATCGGCCGCCGGCTGCTCGGCTCCACCAAGAAGGCCACGTTCCTGGTGCAGCTGAAGAACGCCTTCGCCCCGATCGCGCTGCCGGTCGTCTTCGGCGTGATCCGCAATCTCGCCCCGCTGCGCCGGAAGGTGCAGCGCCAGGTCCTCGGCGGGATCTCCGGGCTGCAGATCGACTATCCCGACTCGCCGCTGACGACCCCGTCCCCCGGCGGGCCGGGCCCGCGCCCCGGCACCCGGGCCTCCGTGGCCGCGGGCGTCGACCCGGACGATCCGGGGTGTGCCGCCTGGGCCGCCGAGCTGCGCTCGGTCGCGTGGAAGCTGGTCGTGGCCGCCGGGAGCGGGGAGCGGCTGCCCGCGTCGAGGCCGTGGCTGTCGGTGCGTGTCCTGGGCGCCGACGCGCAGGACGCGCGGGGGCTGCCCGACCCGCACGGGCGGGTGCGTGACGCCCTCGGGCTGCAGCCGGGCGGCTGGCTCCTGGTCCGTCCGGACGGCTACATCGCCGCCCGTGGCGACCGGCTGACCGAGGAGGCCCTGGAGGGGGCTCTGGCGCCGGTGCGTCCGGCCGCCGCCCGGACCGTGCCCGCCGCCACCTGAGGGTGGCGGGCCGGCCCGGGACACGACGTAGCGACGAGGAGACGAGACAGCATGGACATGGGACTGGAAGGGCGCCGGGTGCTGGTCACGGGGGGATCCTCCGGGATCGGCGCGGCCGTCGCCCGGGCCTATGCGGCGGAGGGGGCGCGGGTCGCCCTGACCTACCGCGAGGACCGGGACGCCGGTGAACGGCTCGCCCGGGAGCTCGGCTCCGGACAGGGCCGGGCCATGGCCGTGCGGTACTCGCTCGGCGAGCCCGGGACGGTGGAGTCGGCCGTCGCCGAGGTCGGCGAGGCGTGGGGCGGCGTGGACGTGCTCGTCGCCAACGCGGTGCGCTGGGCGCCCAGGCGGGCGCCCGGCGACCACTTCGAGGACGTCGCACCGAACGAGTGGACGGCGTTCCTCGGCGACAACCTGGCCCCGACCCTGCGCACCGTGCAGCTCGCCGTGGCCGGCATGCGGGAGAGGTCCTGGGGGCGGGTGGTGCTGATGTCCTCGCACGTGGCGCTCGACGGGCACCGCGGCCAGGAGTTCTACGGCGCCGCCAAGTCCGCGCTGCACGGTTTCGCCCGCAATCTGGCCTGGGACGTCGGCCCGCACGGGGTGCTGGTGAACGTCGTGTGTCCGGGCCTGACCACCACGGAGCGCGTGCGGCACGGGCTGCCCCCGGAGATCCGCGAGCGCGAGCGGGCGAACACTCCCACCAGTCGGCTCAGCAGTCCCCAGGACATCGCCGCCATGGCGCTGTTCCTGGGCTCGGCCGCCAACGGCAACACCACCGGCCAGGTCGTCACTGTCGCCGGCGGCCGGTGAAACGACCACAAAGACGAAAGGCACGGCCATGACCACGACCGCCCGTCCGACGGCTCCGCTGCGCGAGGAAGTCCTCGCCGGCGCCGCCCCGTACACCAGCCGCATCCTGTCGACCTACGACCGCTGGGTCCTCGGGTTCGTCTGCCCGGTGGTGTGGGGGTGCCCGCGGGACGAGATGCTGCGCCAGTACAACCGTTCCGTCGGCGCCCGCCACCTGGACCTCGGTCCCGGCACCGGCTGGTTCCTGGAGCGGGCCGCGTTCCCCACCCTCACTCCCGAGCTCGCCCTGGTCGACCTCAACGAGGGTGTCCTGCAGAAGGCCGGCGGCCGTGTGGCGCACCTGCGTCCCCGGCTGTTCAAGCGGGATGTGCTGGCCCCGCTGGACCTCGGCGAGGAGACCCGTTTCGACTCCGTCGCGCTGAACATGCTGATCCACTGCCTGCCGGGCGACATGGCGCACAAGGCCACCGTCCTCGACCACGTGCGGCCGTACGTGGCGCCCGGCGGGCGGATCTTCGGTTCCACGGTGCTCGCCAAGGGCGTCCGGCACGGGAAGCTCGCGCCGAGGGCCCTGAAGAACCTCAACGACGCCGACGGGCCGATGAACAACCTCGACGACTCGCTGGAGGACCTGCGGGACCAGATCGCGGGCCGCTTCGAGGACTTCCGCGTCGCGGTACGCGGCTCCATCGCGCTGTTCGACATCACCGTCCACTGAATCGACCGTCCGCCGGGCACGCCGGACGCCCCGCCGGGGGCGGCCGGGCCCCGGGGAGAAGGGGAATCAGCCGTGCCTGATGCCAAGAACGACATGACCGGGTTCCTGCTCACCCATGAGCTGATCCGCACCGCCGTGCCGGAACTGTCCGAGCGGCTCGCGGCCACGGCGCCCGCCGACCGGGAGGCGGTGCTGCGCCTTCGCCGCTGGTGGGGGCTGTTCGCCGCCATTCTGGACCGCCACCACGAGGTCGAGGACCGTCTGGTGTGGCCGGTGGCGATCGCGGCCGCGCCGGGCCTCGCCGACGCCGTCGCCGAGATCGAGGCGCAGCACGACGGTCTGGACGCCCATCTGGAGCAGATCGCCACCGGCCTCGACGCGCTGTCCGGCGCCGGCGCCGAGGGCTGGGCCGCCGCGGTCGGCGCGCTGCGGCGCCAGGTGGACGTCCTGGCCGCCGTCATGGAGGAGCATCTGCTGCTCGAGGAGCGGACCATGGTGCCGGCGCTGGAGAGCGCCGTGACCCCCGCGGCGTTCGCGGAGCTCGGCGCGGCCCTGGCCCGGGACCACTCCCCCGGCAGCATGGCCACCGAGATGCCGATGGTCGTCGCGCACGCGGATCCGGTGCAGCGGGAGGTCATGCTGAGCCGGATGCCGGAGCCCGTACGCAGCCGGTTCACCGCCGAATGGGAGCCGCGCTACCGGGAGTTGGTCGCTTCGCTGCCCGGTGGGGCGCTGCCGCGGGGGCGCCGGGGGTGACCCGGGTGTGACGTGGCGCGGCAGACATGCCGCAAGGGGTGGGACCGGTGCTTCGGTCCCACCCCTTCGAGCGTGTCCGGGTCGGTCAGCGGACCATGACCTGGTCGAGGACCGTGCGCAGGGTCGCCTCGGACGGCTCCTGCCCCGGGAGGGAGCGCCAGGCCGTGAAGCCGTCGGGGCGGACGAGGACCGCGCCGTCGCCGGCCACGCCGAACCGGTGGGCCCATGCCTCCGGTTCGGCTTCGACGTCGGTGCCGACGCGTACGGTGCGCAGTTCGTCGGCCAGGGGCCGGGCGCAGCGTGCCCAGGCGGCGCCGGCCGGTCCGGTCAGCAGGACGGGCCGGTCACGGAACAGTTCGATGGTCGACAGGGTCCGCCCGTCCCGGGTCAGGTCGAGGTGGGGGGCGCGGGTGCCGGGGGTGCCGTCGAGGTCCCTGGGGTGCTGGGCCTTGGGTGCGGCGGTGGTCATCGGCGCGCCGGGCGCGGGGTAGTGGTAGCCCATGATGACGGCGAGGAGGTCGGTCGTGCCGTGGCCGTCGCTGCGTCCGGCGGTGCGGTCGCTCTGCCGGTCGGTGGCGAAGCCGGCGGCGAGCTGGGCGACGGGGCGCCGCTCGGTTTCGTAGGTGTCGAGGAGTTTCTCGCCGGCGCGTCCCTGGAGGACCGCGGCCAGTTTCCAGGCGAGGTTGTGGGCGTCCTGGATGCCGGTGTTGGCGCCGAGTCCTCCGGTGGGCGGCATGACGTGGACGGCGTCGCCGGCCAGGAAGACCCGGCCGTGGTGGTAGCGGTCGGCGACCCAGGCGGTGAGTTCCCAGGGGTGGGCGAGCTGGTGTGATCCGGGGATGGCCGGGACGGCGCGTGCGGGGAGGTCTTCCTCGCCCACCGCGGCGCGGAACAGCTTCAGGCAGTGCTCGGGTGTGAAGGCGTCGAGGGAGCCGCCGGGTTCGGGGCGGTAGGGCACGATCAGCAGCCAGCGCCGCAGGGTGTCCAGGGGGGTGAGCAGGGTGCCGGGTTCGGGCCGGTCGAGGTAGGCGAGGGCGACCTTGCGGCCGCGCAGCGGTCGGGTGAGGTCGGCTTCGAAGACGACGCTGACGACGGGGGTGGGCGGCTCGATGAGGTCGCGGCCGATGCCGAGGCCGGCCCGGATGCCGGAGCGGTGTCCGTCGGCTGCCAGCAGGTAGTCGGCGTGGACGGTGGTCCGCTCGCCGGTGTCCCGGTCGGCGATCACGGCGGTGATGCCGTCGCCGGTGTCCTCGTAGTCGATGAGTTCGGTGTGGAACCGTACGTCGGCGCCGCGTCGTTCGGCGTGGTGGCGCAGGACCGGTTCGGCGGTGGACTGGTCCACGAGTGCCGCCTCGGTCGGGCTGATCCCTTTCAGGGTCTGGGGGGCGGGGCGTACCTCGCGCAGGATCTCCTCGCCCGCCAGGGTCACGGCGCGGCAGCGTTCGTCGAACTCCTGGAAGACGGACTGCGGGGCGGCGTGGAGGTCGGCCTCGACGCCGTGCGCGAGGTAGATCTCCATGGTGCGGGCGTTGAGGTTGCGTCCCTTGGGCAGGACCGATGTGTCCCTGTGCCGTTCGACCAGGACGACGTCGACCGCGTGGTCGCGCAGGAACACGGC
Organism: Streptomyces sp. NRRL F-5727; assembly: GCF_000719555.1. Taxonomy (GTDB): domain Bacteria; phylum Actinomycetota; class Actinomycetes; order Streptomycetales; family Streptomycetaceae; genus Streptomyces. The sequence goes on along the minus strand of NZ_JOGX01000062.1, from coordinate 13,755 downwards.
GGCGGACAGCCCCACGATTCCTCCTCCCACGATCAGGACCTGGGTGGTGACCTCGGACATGTCTGTTCTTCCTCCTCGATCGTGTTTCGCCGGCTGGGGTGGTGGATCAGGCGGGTGAGGGTGCGGCCGGTGCGGGGGCGCGGCCGGCCATGGCGGGGTCGTCGACCACGACGGGGGCCAGGACGAGGTCGGCCTCGGCGACGAGGTCGTCGTCGAGGCAGGTGTCCAGGGCCGGCAGGTTGGCGGTGAGCTGGCCGGGGCGTGAGGCGCCGGTGACCGCGCAGGAGACGGCCGGGTTGCGCAGGACCCAGGCCAGGGCGAACTGGGCGGTGGTGAGTCCGGCCTTGGCGGCGACGGGGTCGAGCGCGGCGACGGCGGACAGGACGGTGTCGTCGAGGTGCCGCCAGCGGTTCATGGACCTGGCTCCGCCCTGGGCGCGGACCGCGCGGCTGTCGCCGGGGGCTTCGGCGCCGGGCCGGTACTTTCCGGTGAGGACGCCTCCGGCGAGCGGCGACCACACCATCTGGCCGACGCCGGCCCGGTCGCTCGCGGGGATCACCTCGCGCTCGATGACGCGCCAGAGCAGGGAGTACTGGGCCTGGTTGGAGATCAGCGGGATGTGGAGCTCGCGGGCGAGGGCGGCGCCGGCGGTGATCTGGTCGGCGGTCCATTCCGAGACGCCGATGTAGCGCGCCTTTCCGCTGTGGACCAGGTCGGCGAAGGCGGACATGGTCTCTTCGAGGGGGGTGTGCGGGTCCCAGCGGTGTGCCTGGTAGAGGTCGACGTGGTCGGTGCCGAGGCGGCGCAGGGAGGCTTCGGCGCTGTCGTGGATGTGTTTGCGGGAGAGCCGGCCCTCGTTGGGGCCGGGCCGGGGTGAGCGTCCGACCTTGGTGCAGAGCACCAGGTCGGAGCGGCGCTGTCCGGCGAGTGCCCGGCCGAGGAGTTCCTCGGCCCGGCCGTCGGCGTAGGCGTCGGCGGTGTCGAAGGTGGTGATTCCCGCGTCGAGGGCGGCGTGTACGCAGGCCCGCGCGGTGTCGTCGTCGATCTGGTTGCCGTGGGTCATCGAGTTGCCGAAGGCGACCCTGCTGACCATCAGGCCGCTGCGGCCCAGGGGCACGTACTGCATGGTTCGGTCCTCCTCGCTGCGCGTGGTTCAGTGCGGTGCGGCGATGAACAGCCGGGTGGGCAGGCCCGGTGTGTCGTGTACGTCGGGGTCGGCGAAGCCGGCGCGGCGGAGCATCCGCACATAGCCCTCGCTGGTGGGGACTTCGCCGTGCCGGGTCCAGGCGAGGAGCAGCAGCGAGAGCATGCGGCCGCCGAACTCGCGCTGGGGGCCGAAGTCGCCGACGGTGAATCCGGCGAGGGCCACGCGTCCGCCGGGGGCGAGTGCGCTGCGGACGCGGCGCAGCAGCCGGGTGCCGTCCTCCTCGGAGTACTGGGGCAGGAAGTTGGCGAGGACGACGAGGTCGTAGGGGCCTCGCAGGTCCTGTTCGAAGACGTCGCCGGCGATCCAGGTGGCGCGGTCGGCGAGGCCCATGGTCTGGGCGTTGTGGCGGGCGTGCGGGAGGATGCTCGCCCAGTCGATGCCGGTGACGCGGGCGTGGTCGAAGGTCCGGGCGAGGTGCAGGCCGAACAGGGCGTGTCCGCAGCCGACGTCGAGGAGCCGGAGCTCCTCGCGGCCGGCCGCCCAGGTGCCGAGGGCGTCGGCGAGGGCCTGGGCGACGGGGCGGGTGGCGAAGGTGCCGTGGGCGGCGAAGTCCTGCCAGTAGGGGAAGTCCGGGGAGCCGGCGTCCTGGTCGAGGTGGGTGGAGCCGGTGCGCACGATGTCGGTGAGGGAGCCCATGGACTGCCACTCCTGCTGCGAGGCGGCGACCAGGGCGGCGTCACCGGCGTAGTCGGGGCTGGTGGTGACCAGGAGGCGGTCGGCGCCCTCGACGAGGCCGAACTCCTCGTGTCCCGGGGCGCCGTGTTCGGTGACGAGCCCGGCGGAGGCCAGTGCGGTGAGCAGGACGCGGGTGGCGCGGGCGGGTGCGCCGATCGCGCGGGCCACGTGGTCCGCGCCGTGTGGTCCCGCCGTCAGGGCGTCGAAGAGCCGCAGTTCGATCGCCGTGCGCAGCAGGCTGGTCCGTTTGAAGGCCAGCAGGGTTTCCAGGATGGTCTGTCGGGTGATCGGCCCGGGGGCCGATGCCGCTGCGGCCATGGATATCGTCGTTCCTCTCGCTGGGGGGCGGGGCTGGCCCGGACACACTGTGGTGCGGCGCTCGAAGCGGCCTCGATCGCCCGTCGAGGGGGTGCGGGAAGGCTGCGGGGGTCAGCAGTCGAGGGAAGGGACCGTGTCATGGCGGCATCCATGCGCAGCACAGCCGAGACGGCGTCGCAGGTGGTCGTGGACCGTGTGTCGGTGGCGGCGCCGGCCGAGGTCTGTTTCGATCTGGTCCGGCGAGTCGAGAGCGCTCCGCAGTTCTTCGCGTCGCATCTGCATGCCGAGGTGCTGGCGGACGAGGGCCGCGGGGAGGGCTCGGACACGGTCGAGCGGTGGGTCGTGCTGCCCGACGGCGGGGTCCGGCACTGGGCGGCACGGCGTGCTGTCGACGTGGCCGGGCGTACGGTCGAGTTCGCCCATGAGGGCGGTGCGCCCGCGGTGGTGTCGACGCGTGGCCGGTGGTCGTTCGTGGAGTCGGCGGACGGTGTGACCGAGGTACGGCTGGAGCATGCGCTGACCTTCGCCGCGGACGCCGGCGAGGAGGAGCGTGCGGCGGTGCTCGCCCAGATCGGGCGGGGCGGGGCGGCCCAGCTCGGACAGCTGCGGGAGGTGGCCGAGGCGTGGCCGGGGCCGGCGGACCGCACGGTACGGGTCGGGGTGCGGGCGCGGCTGTCGGATGCGCGGGCGGTGCCCGTCTTCGAGCGGTTGCTGGGGGCGGCGGAGGTGTACGGCGCCGGCTGGGCGCGGGCGGTGGTCGGTGGCCGTGCGCTCGTGCTGAAGCGGGTGGGCGGTCTGGACGGACGGCTGGACGCCGCGACGGCCCGTTTCGACGTGGCCGAGGCGCGGGAGGGTGCGGAGGTCGTCCTGAGCGCCGCGGTGACGGTGGCGGACGGCGGTCCGGCCCCGGCGGTCGTGGAGCGCTGGCTCAGGGCCGGGGCCGTCCGGGCGCTGCTGCGGGCGGCGGGGTCTCAGACGGTCGTCGGCGTGTGACGCGCCGGGGCCCGGAGGGCTCTCACGCCTCGCGCACGGCGTAGTCGCCGAGGAGGGGTTCGAGGGCGGTGAAGGCCCGCTCGGCGACCTCGGCCGTGCGGGCGTTCGCCTCCCGCGCCGCGACCCCGTCGCGGGCCATCTCGCGCATCGACCTGATCAGTACGCGGTGGACGGCGGCGAGGTGCGCGGCCGCGAACCGGGGCGTCGTGTCGTGGGCCGGGGCGCCGGTCGCGGCGGCGAGCTCCTCGGCGAGTGCCTGTTCGCGTTGTTCGTCGATCTCGCGCTCGCGGTCTCTCAGTCGCGCGCTGGAGTGCACGAGGCGGGCGAATCCGGGGGATGCCTGGCCGGTGAGCACGGAGTAGTCGCCGCCGGTGAGCGCGGCGAGGTAGGCGTCTCGCAGGGCGTGCAGGGCGGAGGCGGCGACGGGCCGCTCGCGCACGGTGCGGGCCAGGCTGTCGACGGCGAGTTCGTGGGCGTCGAAGACGAGGTCTTCCTTCAGCGGGAAGTAGTTGGTGACGGTCTTCTTCGAGACGTCGGCGGCCTCGGCGATCTCGGAGATCGTCACGGTGTCGAAGCCGCGCTCGATGAAGAGCAGGGTCGCGACGTGGGCGAGGCGCTGTCTCGTCTCGTGCTTCTTGCGTTCGCGCAGTCCCATCCCCGTCGGTGTCAGGGCGTCCATGGGCGGTCCTCTCATCCCGAGAAATTTTTACGCTTGACGTAATTATCGACTCTACGTAAGTTTACCCTCATCGCTCTCTTCCCGGAACTCCCCCAGGAGCCTGCTTGAAGCGCGCCCTCGCACCGCACTCCGACACCCCGCCCGCGGCGGAGCCCCTCGATCCCCGGCTCATCCGCATCGGCCTGGTGCTGATCCTCGGCGCGGTGCTCGCCCAGCTCGACACGACCGTCGTCAACATCGGCGTGGGCCCCATGGCCGAGGGTCTGGACGCCTCGCTCGTGGCGGTCCAGTGGGTGTCCACCGGCTACCTGCTCGCCGTCGCCCTGGTCGCCCCGGTCGCCGGGTGGCTGATCCAGCGCTTCGGCGGCAAACGCGTATGGCTGTCCTCGGTCGCCCTGTTCGTCGTCGCCTCCGCCCTCGGCGGACTCGCCTGGTCGGCCGGATCACTCATCGCCTTCCGCCTGCTGCAGGGCATCGGCGGCGGACTGATGCAGCCCGTCGGACAGGCCATCGTCGCCCAGATCGCCGGACCCACCCGCATCGGCCGCCTGGTCGGCGTCATCACGATGCCGGTCTCGCTCGCCCCCGTACTCGGACCGGTCGTCGGCGGACTGATCGTCCACCAGGCGGGCTGGCGCTGGCTGTTCTACCTCAACGTCCCGATCGGGCTGGCCGCCCTGGTGCTCGCCGCACGCGTCGTCCCGGACGACTCCGGCGCCCGGCAGACCGGCCGGCGCCCCGACGTCCCCGGCCTGATCCTGCTCCCCGCCGGCCTCGCCGCCCTCGTCTACGGGCTCGGCCGGACCGGCGAGGCCGGCCCGCATCTCACGGGATACGCCGTCCTGGCCGCCGGCGTCGCCCTCCTCGCCGGGTACGCCGTCCACGCGCTGCGCACCCCCACGACCCCGCTGCTCGACCTCAGGCTGTTCGCCGGCCGCGGGTTCGCCCTCGCCGGCGTCAACACCTTCCTGCTCGGCGCCACGCTGTACAGCTCGATGCTGCTGCTGCCCCTGTACTTCGTCCAGGTGCGCGGCATGGACGTGCTGGGCGCGGCGCTGATGCTCGCGCCGCAGGCGATCGGCACCGCGGCGGCCACCCCCTACGCGGGCCGGGCCACCGACCGCCGCGGCCCGCGCGTCGTCGTCCTCGCGGGCATCGCCCTGACCCTGGCCGGCACCGTGCCGTTCGTCCTGCACGACACCCGGCCCGGCACCGCCGTCCTGGTGGCCGCCCTGTTCGTGCGCGGCGTCGGATACGGGCTGATCACCCCGCCGAACGTGGCCGCGACCTACACCTCCGTGCAGCGCCACCAGATCCCGGACGCGACCAGTGCCCGCACCGTCCTCAACCGGGTCGGCGGCTCGATCGGCACCGCCCTGCTCGCCGTCGTCCTGCACTCCTCGCTCGCCGGCGGCGCGAGCACGGCCGACGCCCACGCCCGCGCCTTCACCTGGGCCCTCGTCCTGGGCTGTCTGACCCTGCTGCCCGCCGCCCTGTACCCGCGTCACGCCCCGGGCGCACGACGCCCCGGGCCTGATCGCCCCCGCTCCTGACCCGCACACGTCCGACCCACCACGGGAGTCTCGACCACATGACCACGTCCCACCGCCCCGACCGCACCGGCCTGCGCCTGATGACCGTGCACGCCCATCCCGACGACGAGTCCAGCAAGGGCGCCGCCACCCTCGTCAAGTACGTACGCGAGGGCGCCGAGGTCCTGGTGTGCACCATGACCGGCGGCGAGCGCGGCGACGTCCTCAACCCCCGCCTGGACCGGCCCGAGGTGTGGGCCGAACTTCCCGAGCGACGCCGCCGGGAGATGGCGCGCGCCCGGGAGATCCTCGGCGTGGAACAGCGGTTCCTCGGGTTCGTCGACTCCGGCATGCCCGGCGCGGGCGAGGAACTGCCCGAGGGCTGCTTCGCCCTGCAGCCCCTCGAGGACGCGGCCCGGCCGCTGGTGGAGGCGGTCCGCGCGTTCCGCCCCCATGTGATCGTCACGTACGACGAGAACGGCGGCTATCCCCACCCCGACCACCTGATGACCCACAAGGTGTCCGTGGAGGCGTTCACGGCCGCCGGCGACCCGCTGCGCTACCCCGGCACGGGCGACGCCTGGCAGCCGCTGAAGCTGTACTACACCTGCGCCTTCAACAAGGACTACTTCGTGGCGATCGACACCGCGATGCGCGCCGCGGGACTCGACTCCCCCGCCGCCGACCTGCTGGAGAACTGGCCCGAGGCGTGGCCCACCTGGGAGGTGACCAGCAGCGTGGAGTGCGCCGAGTACTTCCCCGAGCGGCGCGCGGCCCTCCTCGCCCACGAGACGCAGGTGAACCCCGACGGCCCCGAGCTGTCCTGTCCGATGGACCTGGAGGCCAAGGCGTGGCCGACGGAGGACTACCACCTCGTCGTCTCCCACGTGCCCACCGAGCTGCCCGAGCACGATCTGTTCACCGGCGTGCCGACCCCGCGCTGACTCCGCCCGGCGGGGCCGGCACCCCCGGACGGCGGGTCAGACCATCGCCTCACGGACCTCGAGGCCGAGCGCCTGCTGCGCGAAGGGCAGCAGGCCCCGCTCGATGTCGTTCGCGGCGTGGCCGCGGGCCGTGCGGGTGTCCCGCCAGGCCCGCTGCAGCACCCCCGCGCCGGCGCGCATCGCGTTGCCGCCCGCGTAGGCCATCAGCGTGTCCACCACGTCCATGGCACGCTCGGCGGCCAGCACCTGGTCGCGCCGGGCCCGGGCGCGCAGCGCGAGCGACGGCGCCTCGTCGCGCTGCGCACAGTCGTACAGCTCGCCGATGTTGCCGATGAGCTGCCGCCAGGCGGCGTCGATCTCGCCGGCGCCGCGGGCGATCCGCAGCTGCCCGGCGGCCTCCAGGTCGCCGCGCCGCGGTGTGCCGGCGGCGATACGGGCGCGCAGCGCCTCGCAGTGGTGGCGCACGGCGGCCTCGGCGATGCCCACCGACGGGACGGCCACCGCGGTGGTGAACATCGCGGGGAACGCCATCCGGTAGACCGGCTCCACGTTCACCGCCCGCCCCGGGTAGGCCAGGTCGGGCACGCCGAGCTCGAGCGTCCGGTGCGCGGGCACGTACGCGTCCTCGACCACCACGTCGTTGCTGCCGGTGCCGCGCAGCCCGACGGTGTCCCACTCGTCCTCGACCCGGAAGTCGGCGCGCGGGACCAGGAAGGCGCGGAGCGCGGGCGGTTCCCCTCCGCCGCGCGGCACGAGGCCGCCGAGCAGCGCCCAGTCGGCGTGGTCGCTCCCCGAGGAGAAGTGCCAGCGGCCGTGCAGCGTGTAGCCGCCGTCGTGCACGGCGGCGGTGGCACCGGGCGCGTAGGAGGAGCACAGCAGGGCCTCGGGGTCCTCGCCCCACACCTCCTGCTGGGCGCGCGGGTCGAACAGCGCCAGGTGCCACAGGTGCACACCGAAGACGGACGCCACCCAGCCGGTGGAACCGCACGCGCCGGCCAGCTCGCGGACCGCGGTGAAGTGCGCCCGGGGGTCGGCGGCGAGCCCTCCGTGGGCGCGGGGCCTCAGCAGCCGGAACACCCCGCTCTCCCTGAGTTCCTTGAGCGTGGCCTCGGGCAGCCTGCGGGTCTGCTCGGTCTCCTCCGCGCGGGCCCTCAGCCCGGGCGCCAGCTCCCTGACCGCCCGCAGGACATCCCGCACCGGCCCCTGTCCGAACTGTTCGTGCTCCACGGCTCTCTCCGTCCTGGCGCGCGGTATTCGCGCCACCGGCACAGCACACTGCCGGGGACGGCTAGAGCGACGGTCAACCGCCGCGGACGTCGCCGCCGGCGGTGCCGCCGGGCCAGATCTCGCGTGCCAGGCGGCGCTCCTGCCGCGACAGCGGCACGTCCGCGCACAGCCGCTCGGGATGCGCCGGCGGCGGCCCGGCCGTCTCCGGCACCGCCCCTCCCGGCAGGAAGGCCGCGAAAGGGTCGCGGGAACGGGGAGCCGACGCGTCGACGATCAGCGTGTGGTAGTGCTCCACCGGAGCCATGTAGACGGCGCCGAGGGCCTCCAGGGACCGCCACAGCGGCCGCAGGACGTAATCGGTGATCACCCGCAGACCGCGGCCCGGCCACCCTCTCATGCCCGCCCCTCTCCTTCTCCGGCTGTCGCTGCCCCGGCACCCTGCCAAGCCCCGCTCGTGGATCGATGGAGTCGCGGCCGGGACCGGTCCACCGCTGCTCGAGCCGCGGTCACGACACTGGGGCTCCGCCGTCGGCGGGCCCTCGCCCCAGGCCGCACCCGGTCTCACGGGGACCGGGCCTCTCCCACGGCGCCACGGGCGGCAGACCCGCCGCCCCCATCCGACACCGTGGGGTGAACTGCCATGAGCACCGACCATTCCGGGACGACGACACGGGGCGGCGTGCAGGTCCGCGAACTCGCGGTCAGCGGCTGCTACGTGTTCACACCGCCGGTCCACCGCGACGAGCGGGGACTGTTCGTCTCCCCCCTCCAGGACGAGGCGTTCACCGGCGCCGTGGGCCACCGCTTCCCGGTGGCCCAGACCAACCACAGCCGTTCGGCCCGCGGCGTGCTGCGCGGCCTGCACTTCACCACCACCCCGCCCGGGCAGGCCAAGTACGTGCACTGCGCGCGGGGCAGCGCCCTCGACATCGTCGTGGACCTGCGGCTCGGCTCACCGACGTTCGGCGCCTGGGAGGCCGTCGAGCTCGACGCCCTCTCGTTCCGCTCGGTGTACTTCGCCGAGGGCGTCGGCCACGCCTTCCTGTCCCTGCAGGACGAGACGGTGATGTCGTACCTCGTCTCGAGCCCCTACGTGCCCGGGCACGAACAGGCCATCGACCCCTTCGACCCCGAGCTCGCGCTGCCCTGGCCCAAGGACATGGACCTCACGCTCTCCGCGCGCGACCGCGCCGGGCTCTCCCTGGCCGAGGCCACGGCGCGCGGCATGCTGCCGCGCTACGAGCAGTGCCGGCCCGGCGCGCCGGCACCGGACACGACACCGCGGTGAGCGCGCCCTAGCGGGCGACGGCCCCGGCACTGAGCCCGGCGGCCCGAGCGCCCTCGTCCACGAACCCCAGCAGGGTCAGCAGGCTGCGCGCCTCCACGTTCAGGTGGCTGCCGAAGCGTACGAAGTGCGTCAGCTGGCGCAGCGTCACCCAGGCGAAGTCCGGCGGCACGTCGAGGGGGAAGTCGTCGTCCGCCTCCACCACCAGATACCTGCTGCGGGCGTGGTAGAAGCGCCCGCCCTCCTCGGAGAGCACCACGTCGAGGAGGATCCGGTCCGGCCGGGCGCCCAGGACCTCGTCCAGGAACGGCGGGCGGCCCAGGCCGTGCGGCGGGGTGTGGTCGGCGGGCTGGCACTGCACGGTGGGCGCCATCTCGATCCGGTCCAGGGCACCGGTCTCGGTCCGCGCCTGCACCAGCACGTGCGGCACCCCCGCCACCCGCCGGGTCAGGAAGGCGATGACGCCCTGGCTGCGCGGCGCGAACATGGGCTGCGTCCACCGGGCCACCTCACGGCTCGGCGCCTCGGCCGCCACCCCGAGCACCGTGAAGTGCCGCCCCTCGTCGTGGGCGATGACCCCGTCCCGCGCGGACCAGCCGGCCACGTCGGACAGCGGCATGAGCCGGCGCGTGAGGGTCGCGGCGCCCTTGGCCTCGGTGAACCAGCTGAGCAGCTCGGTCGTGGTGTGCAGCGCGGACTCCTCCGTCTCCCACGCGCCGGCGACCGCCTCCCCGGCAAGGCCGCCGAGGGCACGGTGCCGTGGCCGCAGCAGCGCCACCGCACCGGACAGCACGGTGCGGGTGTCCATGTTGACGAGGTCGTCCACGCGCAGCAGCCCGGCGATCTGGTCGAAGGTCAGCCAGCAGAAGTCCTCGAGCAGCGGCACGTCCTGCTCGGTCCGCACGATCATGTTGCGGTTGCGTTTGGACAGGAACCACGACGCCTGCTCGGACTGCAGCGCGTCGAACAGCACCTGCCCGCCGCGCGGCGCGACGAAGTGCTCCAGGTAGGGCACCGCACGGCCGCCGTGCACCCGGGTGTAGTTGCTCTTCGTGGCCTGCACCGTCGGCGAGAGCTGGACCAGGTTCACGTTCCCCGGCTCCATCTTGGCCTGCAGCAGACAGTGCGGCACCCCGTCGAACTCCTTGACCAGGATGCCGAGGATCCCGTGCTCGGGCTGCACGATGATGGGCTGCTGCCAGCTGTCCACCTCGCGCCCCGAGTGCGTCACGTCCAGGCCCCGCACGGAGAAGAAGCGGCCGCTGCCGTGCACCAGGTCGCCCGAACCCGCCTCCGTGGACCAGCCCTCCAGATCCTCCAGAGGGACCCTTCTCACCCGGTAGGCGTTGGCGGTGCACCGGTCGGCGAACCATCCGTGGAATGCGGCGAGGTCGGAAAACATGCGCGAGCCTCCAATGTCGGGGCGACCACTGTCACCCGACCGGCTCGACGGCCCCTCGAGCCGCTGCCCACACGCTGGTCCCCACACCCGTGGCGGGCGCGCGCCCGAACGAAGAGGCAAGAAGGAAGAGGAGCACCACGATGACGTCTCCCGTGCGGTTCGGGATCCTCGGCTGCGCCGCCATCGCACGCCGCCGCGTCCTGCCGGCCATGGCCGCCGACCCCGGTATCGAGATCGCCGCGATCGCCAGCCGCAGCCCCGCCACGGCGGCCGACACCGCGGCCCGGTTCGGCGGCCGCCCGGTCACCGGCTACGAGGCCGTGCTCGACGATCCGGCGGTGGAAGCCGTGTACGTCCCGCTGCCGCTGGCCCTGCACGCCGCATGGGTCGAGGCCGCGCTGCTCACCGGCCGCCACGTGCTGGCCGAGAAGCCGCTGACCCGCGACCCGGAGCGCACCCGCGCCCTGCTCGCGCTGGCCGAGCGGCGAGCCGTGGTCCTGCGGGAGAACGTGATGTTCGTCCACCACCCCCAGCACGCCCGCGTGCGACGGCTCGTCGAGGAAGGAGCCGTGGGCCGGCTGCGGGCCTTCCACGCCTCGTTCACGATCCCCGCCCCCGCACCGGGCGACATCCGCTACGACGCCGCCCTGGGCGGAGGATCCCTGTGGGACGTGGGCCTGTATCCGGTGCGCGCGGCCGTCCACCTCCTCGGGGACGACCTGCGGCTGGTGGGCGCGCACCTGTCCACCCCGGCGGGCGGCGGGGTGGACATCGGCGGCGCGGCGCTGCTGCGCCGCGGCGACGGGGTCAGCGCCCAGCTGACGTTCGGCATGGACCACGCCTACCGCGGTGCGTACGAACTGTGGGGAAGCGAGGGCAGGATCACCGTGGACCGGGCGTTCACCCCGCCGGCCGACCATTCCCCCCGCATCGTCCTCGACGACGCCTCCGGCACCCGGGAGATCCGCCTGCCGGCTCACGACCAGGTTGCGGCCACCCTGGCGGACTTCTGCGCGTCGGTACGCCGGCGGCGGGCGGGCCTTCCCGACGACGCCGACCACCGCGAGCTGCTGGCCCAGGCCCGCCTGCTGGCCGCCGTCCACCGCGCGGGCCAGGCCGGCGGCGATCTCACCCGGCCGCGCCGGAACGCGCCATGAGCGGCTCCCACCAGGCCCGGTTGGCGCGGAACCAGGCGACGGTCTGCGCCAGGCCGGCCCGGAAGGCGGTGGCCGGCCGGTAGCCCAGCTCCTCGGTGATCTTCGTGCAGTCCACGCAGTAGCGCCGGTCGTGGCCCTTGCGGTCGGCGACGTACCGCACCCTGTCCCAGCCGGCGCCGGTGGCCTCCAGGAGCAGTCCGGTCAGCTCCCTGTTGGTCAGTTCGGTGCCGCCGCCGATGTTGTAGACCTCGCCCGCACGGCCCCGGCGGCGCACCAGTTCGATGCCCCGCACGTGGTCGTCGACGTGCAGCCAGTCGCGGACGTGGTGGCCGTCGCCGTAGAGGGGCACGGTCCGCCCGTCGAGGAGCGCGGTGACGAACAGCGGGATCACCTTCTCCGGGAACTGGTAGGGCCCGTAGTTGTTGGAGCACCGCGTCACCCGCACGTCCAGGCCGTGCGACCGGTGGTAGGCGAGCGCGATCAGATCACTGGACGCCTTGCTGGCGGAGTAGGGCGAGTTCGGGCTGACCGGCGCCGACTCCGGCCACGCACCCTCCTCGATCGACCCGTACACCTCGTCGGTGGAGACATGGACGAACGTCCTCGTGCCGTGCCGCTGCGCGGCCTCCAGCAGCGTGTGCGTGCCCGTCACATTGGTGCGGACGAAGTCGGCCGCCCCGGTCAGGGACCGGTCGACGTGCGACTCGGCCGCGAAGTGGACGATCTCGTCGTGTCCGGCGACCAGACGGTCCACCACGGCGGCGTCGCAGATGTCGCCGTGGACGAAGGACAGTCTGCTGTCGCCGCGCACGGGCGCCAGGTTGGCGAGGTTGCCCGCGTAGGTGAGCCGGTCGAGGACGGTGACGGTGACGTCGCCGGCGCCCCGCGGGCCGAGCAGCGTACGCACGTAGTGGGAGCCGATGAATCCCGCTCCGCCGGTCACCAGGATGGACGTACCGTTCATGACGCGATCTGCACCTCACTGTGGTCGCCGAGCACCAGCCTGTTGCTCGACGGTACTCGTGGTGCCGGACTGACGGTCACGCTGCGGCCCACGAGGGAGGCCCTGACCCGCCGCACCCCGTTGAGGTGGGCGTCGTTCAGCACGATGGAGAACTCGATCTCGGTGTCCTCGATCCGGCAGTTTTCCGCGATGGAGGAGTAGGGCCCGACGTAGGAGTTCACGATCACCGTTCCCGCGCCGATCACGGCGGGTCCCACGATCCGCGAGCCGAGGACGCGGGCGCCGGCGTCGATCCTGACCCGGCCGATCACCTCGCTGTCCGCGTCGACGCTCCCCTCCACCCGCGCCTCGATGCCCTCCAGCACGGTCCGGTTCACCTCCAGCATGTCGGCGACGTTCCCGGTGTCCTTCCAGTAGCCGTGGATGATGGTCGAGCGGACGTCACGCCGGTGGTCGATCAGCCACTGGAGAGCGTGGGTGATCTCCAGCTCGCCGCGCCAGGAGGGCTTGATGGCGCGTACCGCCTCGTGGACCGCCGGGGTGAACAGGTAGACGCCGACGAGGGCCAGATCGCTCTTGGGCTGCTCCGGTTTCTCCTCCAGCCCCCGCACCCGGCCTTCGGCGTCGAGCTCGGCGACACCGAAGGCCGTGGGGTCGGGAACACGGGTGAGCAGGATCCGGGCGTCGGGCCGCTCGGCACGGAACTCGTCGACGAGCTCCGTGATGCCCCCGACGACGAAGTTGTCGCCCAGGTACATCACGAAGTCGTCGTCACCGAGATACTCCCGGGCGATCAGGACCGCGTGCGCGAGACCGAGCGGCGCCTGCTGCGGCAGGTACGTCACCTGCAGCCCGAACTTCGAGCCGTCGCCGACCGCGTCCTGGATCTCGTCGGCGGTCTCCCCCACCACGATCCCGACGTCGGTGATGCCGGCGCCCGCGATGTCCTCGAGCACGTAGTAGAGGACCGGCTTGTTCGCCACCGGCACCAGCTGTTTGGGGGACGTGTGGGTGATGGGCCTCAGGCGTGTGCCCGACCCTCCGGAAAGGACGAGAGCCTTCATGCGCCCCACACTGACGCGACCCGCTCAAGCGGCACTGGGACCTCAGTCGATACCGCGTACAATGTGGAGTTCACCACCCTCCTCCTCGTCGACACCGGCGAGCCTGAGCGGCGGAGCCGCTGCCGGACCCCCGCGGAACGGGCCGCTGCGGTACGGCCCGCCGTCTTCCTCTTCGCGTTCATGCACGTGACCTCGCCTCCTCGGCCCGCTCAGTAGCGGTAGTGGTCGGGCTTGTACGGGCCGTCGACGGGCACGCCGAGGTAGGCGGCCTGGTCGTCGCTGAGGACGGTCAGCTTGACGCCGAGGGC
>NZ_JOGX01000061.1 GCF_000719555.1 Streptomyces sp. NRRL F-5727 | reverse complement strand
CCGTCCGCCCTCGCCCCCGCCCTCGCCGTCCGGGACTTTGGTCCCGGACCCCCCTGCCGAAAGTCCCCCATGGTGGTGTTAACTGAGCGGGTCGGGAGGAAGCAGTAGGAATCGTCTGCGCCGCCGTGCCCGCACGCCGCCTGCCGGTGCGTGCGCCGCGCGCCGGCCCTCGCGCCCTGGAGTGAACGCCATGTCCGTGCCCGCCCAGTTCTCCGACCCCCGTGTCCTCACCCTCTTCGCGGTGCTCGCCGTCGCGACGGGCGTGTGGCTGACGACGGGCCTGCGCGCCCGGTCCCGCCGGATCCGCTCGGTGACCCCGATGGAACGCGTCTGGCACCCGCAGGAGTCGGTGCCGCTGACGCCGGCGGAGGAGCTCGCCTTCGGCCAGGTCGTCTCCCGCCTCTCCCTGACCTCCACCGGCCGCCTGCGCTGACGACCGGGTCCGGCAGGGGGCCGGTCCGGCAGGGCGCCGGTCCGGAACGGGGCCGGTCCGGAACGGTGCCGGTCCGGAACGGTGCCGGTCCGGAACGGTGCCGGTCCGGAACGGTGCCGGTCCGGGAGGGGGCCGGTCCGGGAGGGGACTGCCTCGGGCAGGGGACTGCCTCGGGCAGGGGGCCTCTCCGGGGCAAAGGGGCGTCAGTCCGCCGGACGGACCCGCGGTTCACGGCCCGTCGTCGCGAGCAGCCGCTCGAAGAGGCTCGCCCCGGCCGGCAGCTCGACGGCGTCCCCGAACACGTTCATCTTTCGGGCCATCGGCGCCATCCCCTCCACCTCGTCCACCAGCCCCGCCACCACCCGCGGATCGGGCTCGAACTCCCGCCCGGTCGCCTGCGCCAGGTCCCAGGCGTGCACGGTGAGATCGAGCAGCGCCATCGATCCGACCGTCCTGGCCGGCAGCCCCATCGCCCCCGAGGTCCCCTCCTCGGCCCCCGGCGCCGCCCACGCCTCGACCAGCCTCCCGGTCTCCACCGCGAAGCGCTCCCGCCAGTCCGGCTCCGCGAGCCGGTCCGGGGTCGCGGAGAAGTCGGCCTCCCTCTTGGCCGCCAGCGCCTGGAACTGCACGACGACCGCGAACAGGTGGTTCAGCAGATCGCGCACGTCGTACTCCGCGCAGGGCGTGGACGCGCCGAGCGCGGAGTCGTCCGTGGCCGCGACCAGCGGGACGGCCCGCTCGGCGGCGGCGCGGAGAAGACCGCCGAGGGAGGCGTCGCCCCCTCCGGCCGCAGCACTGTTCTCGAAGGCAAGGTTCGTGTCGTCGTACGTCATGGACCCGACGCTAGGAAAAATCCCCGGCCCGGTCTTGAAGAAACGCGCCACGACCCCGACCCGCCCCGGATCCCGACCCCTAGGAGCCGCTCAGGCCAAAGGTCGTCCGACCACCCCGAGAGGTCCGGCTGCCCCGGGAGGTCCGGCTGCCTAGGATCGGGGCCATGGCCGACCCCGCACCGCGGCGGGACACCCGGGGCATTCTCGCCCCCGCCGACCTGCTCTCCCGGGTCCGTTTCCGCCGGCATCTCCCCGCGCCGGAGCTGCGCCCGTACCTGGAGCACTACTGGCTGATCGACTGGGCGCTGCCGGAGCCGTACACCACCCGTGTCGTCCCGCACCCGTCGGTCAACGCCGTCTTCCAGCGGTACGGCCCGCTCGGCGCCGGTTCCAGGGCCTCACGCCCGACGGCCGAGGTCTCCGGGATCGGGACCGGGCTCTTCACGAAGCGGCTCGAAGGGGAGGGCCGGGTCCGCGGCGTGCAGTTCCGGCCCGGCGGCTTCCGCCCCTTCGCCCCGGCGTGGCCGGTGTCGGCCTGGACGGGCCGCCGGGTCCCGCTGCACGAGGCGTTCCCGGACATGGAGGGGGCCGCCGGCGAAGCCGCGCTCTCCGGCGTCCTCTCCCCCGACGACGACCCCGCCATCGTGGCCGCGCTCGACGCCTTCCTCCTCGCGCACGGTCCCGCCCCGGACCCCGCCGCCGCCCGGGCGATGGAGCTGGTGGAGCTGGTCCGCGCCGACCGCACGGTCCTGCGGACGGACCGGCTCGCCCGGCTGTCCGGCCTCTCGCCCCGCTCCCTCCAGCGCCTCTTCGCCTCCCACGTCGGCGTCGGCCCGAAGTGGGTCATCCTGCGCTACCGCCTCCACGAGGCCCTGGAACGCGCCGAGACCGGCGCCGGCCCCGACTGGGCGGGGCTCGCCACCGAGCTCGGCTACAGCGACCAGGCCCATCTCGTCCGGGACTTCACCGCCACCCTCGGCCTCTCCCCGACCGCGTACGCCCGGGGGCTGTCGGTGCCGTGACGTACGGTCCGCGCATGAGCGAACAGCGCGAGACCACCTCCGTACGCCTCGAAGCCTGGTCCGAGGAGGACGCCGCACTGCTGCGCGCGCTGAACGCGCCGGAGCTGATGGAGCACCTGGGCGGCCCGGAGACCGAGGAGCAGCTGGACCGCCGCCACCGGCGGTACGTGGACCTGAGCGCCGACACCACCGGCAGGGGCCGGATGTTCCGGATCGTGCTGCTGCCCGAGCGGCGGGTCGCGGGCAGCATCGGTTACTGGACGAGCGCGGCGCACGGCGAGCCGGTGTACGAGACGGGCTGGGCGGTCCTGCCGGGCTTCCAGGGCCGCGGCGTCGCGACCCTGGCCACGCGCGCGGTGGCGGAGCAGGCCCGGGCCGCGGGCCTCCACCGCCACCTGCACGCCTTCCCCTCGGTCGAGAACGCCGCGTCGAACGCGGTGTGCCGCAAGGCGGGGTTCGAACTGCTCGGAGAGGAGGACTTCGAGTACCCGCCGGGCCGTCCGATGCGCTGCAACGACTGGCGGCTCGACCTGTGGGCTACTGCGGACCGGTGAGCGGCCGGACGAAGTGGAAGGCCGCGATGTCGAACCGTTCCCGCAGGTAGAAGCGGTGGGCGCCGGTGCGGTGGGTGCCGGAGTCGAGGTTCAGCTCGTGGCAGCCGGCCGCCCGGGCGTGCTCCTCCAGGTGGGCGATCAGCGCGTGGCCGACGCCGGTGGAGCGGACGTCCGAGGCCGTGACCAGGTCGTCGACGTAGAGCTTGCTGAGCGAGCTGGTGTTGAAGACGAGGCGCCAGCCGGCCGCGCCGACGCACCGGCCGTCGTCGCCGTAGGCGGCCGAGAAGCGCAGGCCCTGCGCGTGGCCGCGCGCGTACACGTCCTGGAAGAGGGCCGGGGTGAGGTGCGGTCGCAGTTCGAGGAGGACCGGGAGGAGATCGCTCTCCAGACGCGGGTCGCCGGGCTCGAGGTCGATGATCTTCATGCGGGGACGGTAGCCCAGCCGCCTCCGCACCCCCACCCGTGGCCCGCCCCCACCCGTGGCCGACTGCGTCCCCGCCCCCACCGGTGGTCGCCCGGCACCGCGCCGCGGCCGGAAATGCGTGGCCCGCTGTCACACCCCGGTGCGATCCTGTCCCCGTGAACGGACCGGAGATCCAGATCAGTTTCGCCCCCGGCCTGGCCGTCTTCGTGGCCGCCGACCGGCGTTCGGGGCGGACCGCCGTGACCACCGACGGGGTGTCCTCGCTGGGCCATGTCGTCGAGTCCCTCGGCGTCCCGCTCACCGAGGCCGGCCGGCTCCTGGTCGACGGCCGCCCGGTGCCGCCCGCACACGTGCCGGTGGCCGGCGAGACCGTCGAGGTCGAGGACGTCACCCGGCCGCAGCCGGTGCCCGGCGCGCCCCTCCGGTTCCTGCTCGACGTGCACCTGGGCACGCTGGCCCGGCGGCTCCGGCTGCTGGGCGTGGACGCCGCGTACGAGAACGAGGACATCGGCGACCCGGCGCTCGCTGCGCTCTCCGCCCGGGAGCGGCGGGTCATGCTCTCCCGCGACCGGGGTCTGCTGCGGCGCCGCGAGTTGTGGGCGGGGGCGTACGTGTACAGCGACCGCCCCGACGACCAGCTCCGTGACGTCCTGGAGCGCTTCGCGCCGCCGCTGGCGCCGTGGACCCGCTGCACCGCCTGCAACGGTCTCCTGACGGACACCGGCAAGGAGGAGGTGCGCGAGCGGCTGGAGCGCGGCACCGAGAAGACGTACGACGTCTTCGCGCGGTGCCAGGAGTGCGACCGGGTCTACTGGCGCGGCGCGCACCACGCCCGCCTGGAGGCGATCGTCGACCAGGCGGTCCGCGAGTTCGGCGCCGCCGCCTCCTGACACCGCCGCGCCCGGGTCAGGGGCGCTCGGCGGTGAGGTACCGCTGGACGGTCGGCGCCAGCCAGGCCACCAGCTCGTCCCGGCTCATCTCGACGGCCGGCGGCAGGCGGAGCACATAGCGGGCGAGCGCCATGCCGAGGATCTGGGACGCGACGAGCGCGGCCCGGGCCGGCGCCTCCTCGGGCTTCGGGCAGACACCGAGGGCGATCGGCCCGAGCTGCGCCCCGAAGATGGCCTGCATGCGGGCGGCGCCCGCCTCGTTGGTGACGCCCACCCTGAGCAGCCCGGTGAGCACGTCGTCGCGCTCCCAGCGGTCGAGGAAGTGGTTCACCAGGACGGCCCCGATGTGCCGGGAGGGCAGTGCGCCCAGGGCCGGCAGGGCCAGGTCGATCTCGGAGGCGGCGGCGAACAGCCCCTCCTTGTTCCCGTAGTAGCGCATGACCATCGAAGGGTCGATCCCGGCGTCACGGGCGATGGCCCGGATCGTGGCGCGCTCGTACCCGTCGGCGGCGAAGCGCTCGCGGGCGGCCTCCAGGATCGCGGCCCGAGTGGCGTCGGAGCGGCGTGCGGTCGTCATGCCCACAACTGTAGGCCAACAGGTGTTGACACGTCGCGAGGAGGCGGCCTAACGTTGCCAACAAGCGTAGGCCAACAAGCGTTGACCGATCGGAGGGCCAGCCATGAGCACCACCGGACACCGCACCCACGAAGCCGACCAGACCCCCGTCGACACCGACGTCATCGTCGTCGGCGCCGGACCCACCGGGCTCCTTCTCGCCGGCGACCTCGCCGCCGCCGGCCTCGACGTCACCCTCGTCGAGCGCCGCGCCGCCGGCCGCTCCAACCTCACCCGCGCCTTCGGCGTGCACGCCCGCACCCTCGAACTGCTCGACACCCGGGGTCTCGCCGACGCTCTGGAGGCCACCGGCACCAAGCTCACCCGGATGCAGCTCTTCGGCCGCCTCTCCCTCGACCTCGGCCGGCTCCCCTCCCGCTTCGACCACCTCCTCATCACCCCCCAGTACGAGGTGGAACGCCTCCTGGAGCAGCGCGCCGCCGACGCCGGTGTCACCTTCCGCCACGAGACCGCCCTGAACGGCCTCCACCAGGACGCCGACGGCGTCACCGCCGAGTTCACCGGCCCCGGCGGCATCCCCCTCACCCTCCGCGCCCGCCACCTCGTCGGCACCGACGGACACCGCAGCACCGTCCGCACCGCGCTCGGCCTCCCCTTCCCCGGCACCAGCGTCATCCGCTCGATCGTCCTCGCCGACGTCCGCCTCACCGACGAGCCCGCCGGATCCCTCACGGTCAACGGCACCAGGGACAGCTTCACCTTCATCGCCCCCTTCGGCGACGGCTGGTACCGCGTCATGGGCTGGGACCGCACCCGCCAGGTCGACGACAGCGAACCCGTCGACCTGGAAGAGGTCCGCGCCCTCGCCCGCCGCGCCCTCGGCACCGACCACGGCATGCACGACGCCCGCTGGATCTCCCGCTTCCACAGCGACGAGCGCCAGGTCCCCGCCTACCGCGTCGGCCGGGTCTTCCTCGCGGGCGACGCCGCCCACGTCCACTCCCCCGCCGGCGGCCAGGGCATGAACACCGGCCTCCAGGACGCCGCCAACCTCTCCTGGAAGCTCGTCGCCGTCCACCGCGGCGAGGCCCCCGACCCCGAGGCCCTGCTCGACAGCTACCACACCGAGCGCCACCCGGTCGGCGCCATGGTCCTGCGCAGCAGCGGCGCCCTCGTCCGCCTCGCCATGGCCCACACGCCCGTCACCCGCGCCCTGCGGGCCGTCGCCACCACCGTCCTCGGCGCCGTCCGCCCCGCCTCCGCCAAGGCCATCGGCATGATCAGCGGTCTCGGCATCGCCTACGCCCCCGCCCCGGGCGCCGGACGCACCTCCGGCCGCCGCGCCCCCGACGTACCGCTCCGCGAGGGCCGGCTCCACGAACTGCTGCGCGCGGGCGAGTTCGTCCTCATCGCCCCCGAGGGCGCCGAGCCGGCCCTGCCGCCCGTCGCCCCGACCACCGCCGCCCGCGTCGTCCGGGCCACCTGGAAGGACCCCGCGCGCCGCACCACGGCCCTCGTCCGCCCGGACGGATACGTGCTCTGGAGCAGCCGGTGACCGCCCGAACCGCTCAGAACACGTACGGGTCCCCGGTCGCGAGCACCAGCACCCGGTGCCGGTCGTTGAGGGAGTTCCGGTCGACCCCGCCGGCCCGCCAGGCCGTGCTCACGTCCACCGTCAGCTCCTGCGGCCGGCCCACCGCCCTCAGATCCAGCGCCAGCTCACCGGCGGCGCCCCCGTCCGGCAGCGCACCCGTCCGGCAGGACACCACCCGGGAACTGCTCCACAGACAGCCCGGCGGCAGCTCCTGGCCGCCCGTCATGGGGGCGGAGAAGGCCAGCCGGACGGTGGCGTCCGCGACGTCGGACGGACCGTGGTTCTCCGTCACGAGCCACACCCCGACCCGCCCGTCCCACAGGGACACGTGGCCGTGATGGGCCAGATCCGCCTCGGCCCCGGCCACCTCACCGACCGCGCCACCACCCACGCCTCCGGCCGCCCCGGCGGCCGTCCCGGCACCCACCACCACCAGCGCCGCGAGCGCGGCCCCGAGCACACCCTTAGAGATCACACGCATGAGCCAAAAATAGCCGCATACCATCCCATTTTCTGACAATCCGTCAGCCCGCGTGTCCCGCACGGCTTCCCTGCCGCCGCCTATCCTGGCCACCACCACGACCGACCACCTGTGCGAGGAGCCTCCGCCATGTCCGCCCCCATCGCCGTCATCACCGGAGCGAGCAGCGGCATCGGCGCCGCCACGGCCCGGCAGCTGGCCGCCGCCGGCTACCGCGTGGTCCTCACCGCCCGGCGCAAGGACCGCATCGAGGCCCTCGCCGCCGAGATCACCGAGGCAGGCCACCAGGCCACCGCCTACGCCCTCGACGTCACCGACCGGGCCGCCGTCGACGAGTTCGCCACCGCCTTCCGCACCCTCGCGGTCCTCGTCAACAACGCCGGCGGCGCCCTCGGCCTCGACCCCGTCGCCACCGCCGACCCCGAGGAATGGCGCCGCATGTACGACGTCAACGTCCTCGGCACGCTCCACATGACCCAGGCCCTGCTGCCCGCGCTCACCGCGAGCGGCGACGGCACCGTCGTCGTCCTGTCCTCCACCGCCGGGCACGCCACCTACGAGGGCGGCGCGGGCTACGTCGCCGCCAAGAACGGCGCCCGCGTCCTCGCCGAGACCCTCCGCCTGGAGATCGTCGGCACCCCGGTCCGCGTCATCGAGATCGCCCCCGGCCTGGTCAAGACCGAGGAGTTCGCCACCACCCGCTTCCGCGGCGACACCGACCGCGCCGCCGCCGTCTACGCCGGCGTGGCCGAACCCCTCACCGCCGACGACGTCGCCGACACCATCACCTGGGCCTGCACCCGGCCCCCGCACGTCAACATCGACCTCCTGGTCGTCCGCCCCCGCGCCCAGGCGTCCAACACCAAGCTCCACCGCGAGCCGTAGACGGCAGGAAGACGGCAAGGACGGTAAGAAGACCGCGAGAAGACAGCGAAAGGACCCCGGTGCCTGCACCGGGGCCCTCCCACCGACCTCTCAGCCCTTCAGCCCATCAGCCCTTCACACAGATGACCTGCTTGAGCTTGGCGACGACCTCCACCAGGTCCGTCTGCTGCTCGATGACCTTCTCGATCGGCTTGTACGCGCCCGGGATCTCGTCCACGACGCCGGAGTCCTTGCGGCACTCCACGCCCCGCGTCTGCTCCTCCAGGTCCCGCGTCGAGAAGCGCCGCTTCGCCGCGCTCCGGCTCATCTTCCGGCCCGCGCCGTGCGAGGCCGAGTTGAACGACGCCTCGTTCCCCAGCCCCTTCACGATGTACGAACCGGTCCCCATCGAGCCCGGGATGATCCCGAACTCCCCGGAGCCGGCCCGGATCGCACCCTTACGGGTCACGAGCAGGTCCATGCCCTCGTACCGCTCCTCCGCCACGTAGTTGTGGTGGCAGGAGATCACCGGATCGAAGGTCACCTTCGCCTTCCGGAACTCGCGCCGGACGGTCTCCTGGAAGAGCGCCATCATGATCGCGCGGTTGTACTTCGCGTACTCCTGCGCCCAGAAGAGGTCGTGCCGGTACGCCGCCATCTGCGGCGTCTCCGCCACGAAGACCGCCAGGTCGCGGTCGACGATCCCCTGGTTGTGCGGCAGCTTCTGCGCCACGCCGATGTGATGCTCGGCGAGCTCCTTGCCGATGTTCCGGGAGCCCGAGTGCAGCATCAGCCACACCGCCCCGGTCGAGTCGACGCACAGCTCCACGAAGTGGTTGCCGGCCCCGAGCGTGCCCATCTGCAGCGCCGCCCGCTCCCGCCGGAACTTCACCGCGTCCGCCACCCCGTCGAACCGCGACCAGAAGTCGTCCCAGCCCGCCGTCGGGAACTGGAACAGCCGCTTCGGGTCGACCTCCGCGCGGTGCATGCCCCGGCCGACCGGGATCGCCTGCTCGATCTTCGAGCGGAGGCGGGAGAGATCGGCCGGAAGGTCGTTCGCGGTCAGGGAGGTCTTCACCGCGGACATGCCGCAGCCGATGTCCACACCGACGGCCGCCGGACAGACCGCGTCCTTCATCGCGATCACCGAGCCGACCGTCGCGCCCTTGCCGTAATGCACGTCCGGCATGACCGCGAGGCCCTTGATCCACGGCAGCGTGGCCACGTTCCGCAGCTGCTGCATCGCGCCGCCCTCGACCGTGGAAGGATCGGCCCACATCCGGATGGGCACCTGCGCGCCCGGTACCTCTACGTACGACATACTTCCTCGATTCCCCCGAAAAGTCCGATAACGCAAAAACCGGAGCCAAAGCCCGTACAGGTGACGGCGGACCGGCATCAACGGCTACGCGTGCGATAGACATTGTGTCCATCCGCCTTCAGGGGGCGGCAAAGGGTTTTCGGGAAAGACTTCGGGAGAAGGGAGCCTGGGACGGTGCAGCGAAAGAGGTACTCACCCGGCCGCGCCCCCGCCACCCTCCTCGGCCTCGGCGCCGGTCTCGCCGTCACGCTCGGCGCGCTGACCGGCTGCTCGGCCGCCGACCCCGCCGAGGACGTCGCCCTCGACGCGAAGGCCGGCGCCGCCTCCGCGCCCGTCGCGCCGCCCGGCCGCTACCGCACCCTGTTCGAGCCGTGCGGCGCCGTCCCCCAGGCCACCCTGCGCGAGCTGCTGCCCGGGACCGCGGCCCTCACCGACGCCGAGCGGGCCACGGTCCTCCGCGGCACGACCGCCGTCACCTACGACACGGACCGGCGCGTCGGCTGCACCTGGAACGCGGACACCGAGGACGGCGGCGCCCACCGGCTGGTGCTCGACGTGGAGCGGGTGGTCTCGTACGACCCGACGGTGAGCGACGCCGCCCGGGCCCAGGAGGTCTACACCCGCAAGCAGCTCGCGGCCGGGATCGCCGTACCGACGACACCCACGCCCACCACCGCCCCGCCGACAGCGACGGCGGCCACGACCACGACGGCA
Source organism: Streptomyces sp. NRRL F-5727 (assembly GCF_000719555.1). Taxonomy (GTDB): domain Bacteria; phylum Actinomycetota; class Actinomycetes; order Streptomycetales; family Streptomycetaceae; genus Streptomyces. Next base: position 27,934 of record NZ_JOGX01000061.1, on the reverse strand, counting down.
CCGCCGACCGGCACCCCCACCGGTCCCGCCAACACCGCCACCACCGTCAACGCCACCAGCCCCGCCACCCCCGCAGGTCCCACCACCGCCCCCACGGGCTCCCCCTCCTCCGGCACCACGCCCCCCGCCGAGGGCGTCCCCTCCGCGCCGGCGACCACCGGTCTGGAGTCCCGGACGCTGGGCGGGCTCGGCGACACCGCGTTCGTGGACGACACCCTCGGGAAGGCCGGCGGGAACGGCCACCAGCGGGTCGTGAGCGTGGTCTTCCGCACATCGAACGTGATCGTGACGGTCGAGTACCGGCAGCGCACGACCGGGGTGGCGGCGGCCCCGGACAGCAAGGAACTGCAGGACAGGGCCCAGAACCTGGCCCGACTGCTGGCCGACCGGCTGGAGGAGTAGCCGGCCGTCCGGTCCCCCGCGCGACCCCCCGGGCGGCGGGGGGACCACGTAACGTGTCGGCGTACCCAGGGCCGCCAGGCCGCCGACCGGCGCCGGCCGTACGACAAGCGGCTGCCGGCCGTACGACAAGCGACTGAAGGAACCATGCAGCGATCAGCTCCGCGACTCACCCGCATTCTCGCCGCCGCAGCCGTCCCGGTGATGCTCGTCGTCGCCGGCTGCTCCTCGGACTCGGGAAGCGGCGGCAGCGGGTCCGGTGACACCGGCGCGGCGCAGGGGAAGGCGACCGCGACCGCGTCGGCGACCCCCTCCCCGACGCCGACGGTCGAGCCGGCGAAGTTCGCGAAGCTGCCGCTGGCCTGCAAGGCGATCGCGGCGAAGACGGCGTCCTCGCTGGTGCCGAAGGCGAAGAACGAGAAGGGCACGGCGGCGGCCTCCACCGACCTGTCGCACCGCGGCGGCTGCTCCTGGAACGGCCTGGAGGACAAGGGCGTCAAGGGCTCGCAGTACCGCTGGCTCGACGTGTCGTTCTACCGCTACGACTCCGAGGTGTCGCTGGGCAGCGGCCAGGCCCGGGCGCAGGAGAACTTCGCCAAGGAGCTCGGCAAGATCCAGGCCACCACGGGCGCGAAGAAGATGAGCACCACCTCGACGACCGGCATCGGCGACGAGGCGAAGACGGTCACGTACACCCTGAAGAAGACCGGCGAGGACTTCGTCTACGCGTCGGTCGTGGCACGCACGGGCAACGTGCTGGTGCTGCTGTCGTACAACGGCGCCGGATACGCGGGCGCGCCGACGCCGGACGCGAAGAAGATCGTCGCGGGTGCGACGAAGGCGGCGAAGGAAGCGGTCGCCGCGGTGGCCACGGCCAACAAGTAGTCATACCCCCGCGGCCGGGCGGGCCAACCCCCGTCGGTCGCACGGGTAGTGACACAAATCAACACAGACAGGCGTGTCCGAGCGGAGCCCGTCCCTCCCCAGGGGTTCGGGCTTCGCTCATGTGTGCCACTCTGGGGCCCGCGAGACGTCGAATCACGGGAGGGGATCGCGGGTGGCCGCGATGGAGCTGACACGCACACACCGCATACTCATCGGGCTCGTCATCGGCGGCGCGGTGATCATCGCGGGGATCGGTTTCGCGGGTTCGTACGCGGCCGTGCGCGAGCTTGCCGTGCACAAGGGCTTCGGTACGTTCTCGTACTTCTTCCCGATCGGCATCGACGCGGGCATCTGTGTGCTGCTCGCCCTGGACCTGCTGCTGACCTGGCTGCGGATCCCGTTCCCGCTGCTGCGGCAGACGGCGTGGCTCCTGACGGCGGCGACGATCGCGTTCAACGGCGCGGCGGCCTGGCCCGACCCGCTGGGCGTCGGCATGCACGCGGTCATCCCGATGCTGTTCGTGGTGGCGGTCGAGGCGGCGCGGCACGCGGTGGGCCGGATCGCGGACATCACCGCGGACAAGCACATGGAGGGCGTGCGGCTGACCCGCTGGCTGCTGTCGCCGGTGCCGACGTTCCGGCTGTGGCGGCGGATGAAGCTGTGGGAGCTGCGCTCGTACGACCAGGTGATCAAGCTGGAGCAGGAGCGGCTGATCTACCAGGCCCGGCTCCAGGCCCGGTTCGGGCGCGGCTGGCGCCGCAAGGCGCCGGTGGAGGCGCTGATGCCGCTGCGGCTCGCCCGGTACGGCGTCCCGCTCTCGGAGACCGCCCCGGCGGGCCTGGCGGCGGCGGGCGTGGAACCGGTCCTCCTCCCGCCGAACCCGCACCAGGTCACGCCCCAGGTCGCGAACGTCAACCAGGTCGCGAACCCGCAGCAGCAGGTGGCCATGGTCCAGACGCCGGCCCAGGCGCTCCAGGCGCTCCCGGTGGCCCAGTCCGTCCCCGGGCAGCAGCCGCAGCAGGCGCAGCAGCCCCAGGGAGCTCAGCAGCTCCAGGGAGCGCAGGAGGCGCACCAGCCGAATCACGAGAGCCCGTGGTTCGACGCCCATCAGGTCACCCCTGAGGGATACGGGGGCACGTACACCGCGCAGGCGGCGGAGGCGGCCCAGGAGAGCGCGCCCGAGGTCGCCCCTGGCAGCGCCTCCGAGAGCGCCTCTGAGATCGCCTCTGAGATCGCCCCCGAGAGCGTCCCCGAGGGCTTCCTCGAGAACCCGCCGTCGGAGCCCGAGACGCGGGGTCCCCAGCTGTTCGGGGAGCTCCAGCATCCCGACCCCCGCCAGGAGCCCGATCCGCAGATGGACGAGCTCCGGGAGACCGCCTACAAGGTGATGTACGGCTTCGTGCAGGAGAACGGGCGCTTCCCGACCCCGTACGAGCTGGACCAGCTGGTGGCGGTCGCCGCGTACGACGTCCAGCAGCTTCCCGCCCAGCAGTCCGACCTGCTCCAGCGGGTGACCCCCGAAGTCCAGCAGCTCGTCCAGCAGGACATGGCGGCGTACGACCCGTCCTGACGCCACCCCGTCCACACGCCACACGCCGAAGGGCCGCCCCCCGTCCACGGGGAGCGGCCCTTCCGCCTGCTCGCGTCAGGTCACGCGCCGAGCAGCTTGCGCACCCGGTCCGCACCGACGGCGAGGAGCAGGGTGGGCAGGCGGGGGCCCGTCTCGCGGCTCACGAGGAGCTTGTAGAGGAGGGCGAAGAAGGCGCGCTGGGCGACCTTCAGCTCCGGGGTGGGCTTGGCCTCGGGGGTGAGGCCGGCCATGACCTTCGGGACGCCGTAGACCAGGGTGGTCAGGCCGTCCAGGGACCAGTGGCTGTCCAGGCCCTCCAGGAGGAGGCGGAGCGACTCGCGGCCCTCGTCGTCCAGGGAGCCGAGGAGCGCGGTGTCGGGCTCCTCGCGGACGATGGTGCGCTGGTCGGCCGGGACCTGGGTGGTGATCCAGTTCTCGGCGCGGTCGAGGCGCGGCCGGACCTCGTCGAGCGAGGTGACCGGGGACTCCGGGTCGAGGTCCGTGAGGATCCGGAGGGTCTGCTCGTCGTGGCCGGCGGTGATGTCGACGACCGAGGCGAGGGTGCGGTACGGGAGCGGGCGCGGGGTGCGCGGCAGCTCGCCGGCCGCGGTGCGGGCGGCACGCGCGTGGGCGGCGGCGTCGGCGGGCAGCACCGTGCCGTCGGCGACCTTGGCCTCCAGCTTGTCCCACTCGTCGTAGAGCCGCTGGATCTCCTGGTCGAAGGCGATCTTGAACGACTGGTTGGGCTTGCGGCGGGCGTACAGCCAGCGGAGCAGCTGGGGCTCCATGATCTGCAGCGCGTCGGCCGCGGTGGGGACGCCGCCCTTCGAGGAGGACATCTTGGCCATGCCGCTGATGCCGACGAAGGCGTACATGGGGCCGATGGGCTGGACGCCGTCGAAGAGGGTGACGATCTGCCCGCCGACCTGGAAGGAGGAGCCGGGCGACGAGTGGTCGACGCCGGAGGGCTCGAAGATGACGCCCTCGTAGGCCCAGCGCATGGGCCAGTCGACCTTCCACACCAGCTTGCCGCGGTTGAACTCGCTGAGCTTGACGGTCTCGGCGAAGCCGCAGGAGGCGCAGGTGTAGGAGAGCTCGGTGGTGTCGTCGTCGTAGGCGGTGACCGTGGTGAGGTCCTTCTCGCACTGCCCGCAGTAGGGCTTGTACGGGAAGTAGCCCGCGCCGCCGCCCGAGCCGTCGTCCTCGGCGGCCGCGCCGGAGCCCTCGGCGGCCTCCAGCTCGGCCTCGTCGACCGGCTTCTGGGACTGCTTCTTGGGGGCCTTCTTCGTCCGGTACTGGTCGAGGATGGCGTCGATGTCACCGCGGCGGCGCATGGCGTGCAGGATCTGCTCGCGGTAGGCGCCGGAGGTGTACTGCTCGGTCTGGCTGATCGGGTCGTACTCGACGCCGAGCTCGGCCAGGGCCTCGACCATGGCGGCCTTGAAGTGCTCGGCCCAGTTGGGGTGGGGCGAGCCGGCGGGGGCGGGGACGGAGGTCAGGGGCTTGCCGATGTGCTCGGCCCAGGACTCGTCGATGCCCTCGATGCCGTTGGGCACCTTGCGGTAGCGGTCGTAGTCGTCCCACGAGATGAGGTGGCGCACGGTGTACCCGCGGCGGCGGATCTCGTCGGCGACCAGGTGCGGGGTCATGACCTCGCGCAGGTTGCCGAGGTGGATCGGGCCGGACGGGGAGAGGCCGGAGGCGACGACGACCGGTTTGCCAGGCGCACGTCGCTCCGACTCGGTGATGACCTCGTCCGCGAAACGGGAGACCCAGTCGGTCTCGGTGCTGCTCTGAGCCACGGTCGGTACGTCCTTCTTTCCAGATCCTTGCGGGAGATCCCTCGGAGTCTTCAAAGCCCTACGTCAGTCATTGTCCCAGACGGAACCGGCCGCTCCGAGGTTGTCCACAGGCGGGATTCTCCTCGGGCGCGACTTGTCCACAGTCGGGGAACGGCTGGGGACGGGCGGGGAAAACACGTTGCCCACCCATGGGACACTTGACAAGCGATATAGACCACCGGGACACCCGGACACGACACAACAGGAACGGAAGCTCATGGCCTCGGTCCCTTCCCTCGCTTCGACCGTGCAGCAGCGCCTCGCGGAAGGTCTCTCGGCAGCCCTGCCGGAGGCCGGTTCCGCCGACCCGCTGCTGCGACGAAGCGACCGGGCCGACTTCCAGGCCAACGGCATCCTGGCGCTGGCCAAGCAGCTCAAGGGCAACCCGCGTGAGCTGGCGACGAAGGTCGTGGACGCGATCCCGGCGAACGACGTGCTGCGGGAGATCGAGGTCTCCGGCCCCGGCTTCCTCAACATCACGGTGTCGGACGCGGCGATCGTGCGGACCCTGGCGGCCCGCGCCGCCGACGCGCGCCTCGGCGTGCCGCTGAACGAGGCGGCGGGCACGACGGTCATCGACTACGCGCAGCCGAACGTGGCGAAGGAGATGCACGTCGGCCACCTCCGGTCGGCGGTGATCGGCGCGGCGATGGTGGAGATCCTGGAGTTCACGGGCGAGACCGTGGTCCGCAGGCACCACATCGGCGACTGGGGCACCCAGTTCGGCATGCTCATCCAGTACCTGATCGAGCACCCGCACGAGCTGGACCACGAGGACGAGGGCGCGGAGGTCTCCGGCGAGGAGGCCATGTCGAACCTGAACCGGCTGTACAAGGCGTCCCGCGCGCTGTTCGACGCGGACGAGGAGTTCAAGACCCGGGCACGCGCCCGCGTGGTGGACCTCCAGGCCGGCGACGAGGAGACCCTCGCCCTGTGGCAGCGGTTCGTCGACGAGTCGAAGATCTACTTCTACTCGGTCTTCGAGAAGCTCGACATGGACATCCGGGACCCCGACATCGTCGGCGAGTCCGGGTACAACGACATGCTCCAGGAGACCTGCCGGATCCTCGAGGAGTCGGGCGTCGCCGTCCGCTCCGAGGGCGCGCTGTGCGTCTTCTTCGACGACATCAAGGGCCCGGACGGCAACCCGGTCCCGCTGATCGTCCAGAAGTCCGACGGCGGCTTCGGCTACGCGGCGACGGACCTGTCCGCCATCCGCGACCGGGTGCAGAACCTGAAGGCGACCACGCTGCTGTACGTGGTGGACGCCCGCCAGTCGCTGCACTTCAAGATGGTCTTCGAGACGGCCCGCCGGGCCGGCTGGCTGAACGACGAGGTGAAGGCCGTCCAGCTGGCCTTCGGCACGGTCCTCGGCAAGGACGGCAAGCCGTTCAAGACCCGTGAGGGCGAGACGGTCCGGCTGGTGGACCTGCTGGACGAGGCGATCGACCGCGCCTCGGCCGTGGTCCGCGAGAAGGCCCAGGACCTCACCGAGGACGAGATCGCCGAGCGGGGCGCCCAGGTGGGCATCGGCGCGGTGAAGTACGCGGACCTGTCGACCTCGGCGGCCCGCGACTACAAGTTCGACCTGGACCAGATGGTCTCGCTCAACGGCGACACGTCCGTGTACCTCCAGTACGCGTACGCCCGTATCCAGTCCATCCTGCGGAAGGCCGGGGACGCGAAGCCGGCCGCCCACCCGGAGCTGGAGCTGGCGCCGTCGGAGCGGGCCCTCGGCCTGCACGTGGACGGCTTCGGCGAGGTGATCGCCGAGACCGCCGCGGAGTACGCCCCGCACAAGCTGGCCGCGTACCTCTACCAGCTGGCGTCGCACTACACGACGTTCTACTCGGAGTGCCCCGTCCTCAAGGCGGACACCCCGGAGCAGGTCGAGAACCGTCTCTTCCTGTGCGACCTCACGGCCCGCACGCTCCACCAGGGCATGGCCCTGCTCGGCATCCGGACGCCCGAGCGCCTCTGACGCCGCCGGGGCGGGTGGGTCAGTTCTGCGCGACCCACTCGCCCTTGTCGGGCCAGTAGCCGTAGACCGTACGGTCCTCGATGGCCTGCGTACGGAACGGCTGTCCGCCGTCGTCGATCCGTACGGTCCCCTTCCTGTCGCCGGTGCTCCACGCCAGCTCCAGGTACCAGGCGACGGCGTGCTCCTCGGTGTGGACGTCGAGGTTGAGGACCTGCGGGTCCCCGGTGGCGACCTTGTACGGGAAGTCCTTCGCGGGCACGACCCGGTCGCCGTCCTGTCCGGCCACGGCCTTCACGTACGGCCGGGGCGCGTCGAGGTCGACGGCGAAGGTCTGCGGGGTGATCCCGCTGCCGCAGCCGTCGCCCATGGAGTACGCGGCCCGCTGCGGCGGCCGGTCGCGCTCGACGACCCGGACGCTGAGCCCCGACAGCACGACCGGTTCCCGGGTGCGTCCGGTGACGGTGACCTGGAGCTGCATGCGCCCGCCGTCGATCCCGCCGAGCGCCCGGGCCCACGGGCGGGTGTCCTGCGGCGGGGGCGGCGGCGGCACGTGCTCCGGCTTCTGGTCGAGGACGTAGTACTCGCCGCAGGGTTCGGCCCAGTTGTACGAGCTGATGCCGGCGTTCAGCGGAGCGGGCGCCGCGACGGCGCCCCCGCGCGGCTCCTTCTCCCCGTCCCGCGCCACGAGGTAGGCGCCGGGCACGACGAGCGCGACGACCGCCACGGCGGCGAGGCCGCTCCGGAACCGCCCCCGCGAGGGCGCGGCACCCTGCTGGACGGCCTCCGCCGTCACGAGGACGACGGGCTCGACCGACTCGACGATCTCAACCGGATCCCCAGGCTCGACGACCGGCTCGACGACCGGCTCGACGCTCCGCCCCCGGGTCTCGTCGGCGACGATCCAGGCGCGGTGGAGGTCCACCAGCTCCTCCCGGGTGGCCCCGCACAGCCGGCCGAGCCGTTCCACGGGCGCGAAGTCCGTCGGGACGGCGTCGCCGTTGCAGTACCGGTGCAGGGTGGAGGTGCTGACGTGGAGCCGCTTCGCGAGCGCCCCGTAACTCAGCCCCGACCGCTCCTTGAGCCCCTTCAGCAGCCCGGCGAACCGGTCCCCGGTGTCCATCCGTCGCTCCCCCGTCCCCGTCGGCGTCCCAGGAACGCGTTCCGGGCGAGGCACGTCTCCCCAGGTCACCGGGGGTGGAAGCGTTCCAGCGTCCCTCATTGTCCCGCGTCGGTCGACAGCGGGTCACACCGGCTCGCAGCATGAAGCCATGCCGAACAGCCGCGTCACCGACGCCCTGGCAGTGACGGTGCTGATCATCTGCACCGCGATCGTGATCACTCTGCTCGACGGCCACTGACCGACCGATCCGCCCACGGGGGAACCACCATGCGCACGACCGCCCGCCGCCTCGCCCTGCCCGCCGCCGCCCTGGCCGCGACCCTCGCCCTGACGGCCTGCGGCCAGTCGTCCGACCAGGACGCGACGGCCCCGGCCCCCGCGAAGCCCGCACCGACCACGGCCACGGCGTCGGCCGCGCCGACCACGGCCGCACCCACGCCCATCGCCGCACGACCCACCACCGCGCCGCGCACCACCACGCCGCCCACGACCGCACCGGCGACGGGGACCCCGCGCGAGACGACCGCACGGCCGGCCAAGCCCTCCAGCCCGGCTCCGACTGCGACTCCGCGGACCACCACCCCCCGCCCCCGCCCCTGCACCGCCGCCGACGTGAAGGTCGTGGCGAGCAGGGTCAGCCGCCCCCTCAACCACCTCGCGCTGACCGTCACCAACACCGGCACCCGCACGTGCGACGCCGTCGGAGCGCCCCTGGTCGGCTTCGACCACAGCCAGGCGCCGATCAGGATCGTCGAGGAGAGCAGGCCGCAGGCGGTGGTGACCCTGGCGCCCGGGGAGTCGGCCTACGCCTCCGTGATCCTGACCGGGGAGCCGGGCGCGGACACACACGGCATGACCGTCCGCACGATCAAGGTGAACCTGACCGCGGACAGCATGGTGACGGTGACGGCGCCGCAGGGTACGTACGTGGACGACGGCGCCGCCGTCTCGTACTGGCAGCGGGAGTTCGAGGACGCCCTCCAGTTCTAGGGTTCCGGCGCTCTAGCGGTTGATCGGGTACGACGTCCGGCCGGACACCTCGTCGATCTCCGCGTGCGCCTTCTGGAGCAGCTGCGAGGCCAGGTCCATCAGCGCCCGGGCGCCGGCGATCTCCTCGCCCACCCTCAGCTGGTCCGGATCGGAGGGGTGCCGGTTCGCCGTCCCGTGGGCCCGGAACTCGGTGCCGTCGGTGAGCCGGACCATGGCCGCGGCCCGCGTCCGGTCGCCCTCCTCCTTGAACTCCATCTCCACATGCCATCCGACAAGCGTGTGCATCATGAGGATCACCTCCACCGAGGTACCTGTCGGCTACCCCTCCAGAGTGCGCCGCACCGTGCGCCTCCACCACTCGCCCCGGCCGCTGTCAGTGGCGCCCCGTACGTTCTGATCATGGCGATGATCCCGAACCAGCTGCCCCGGCTCGCGTCGGACCCCGCGGGCCGTTCCCTCGGCCTCGACCTGCCGCCGGGGGCCCTCACGGGTCCGGCGGACGACCCGTACCTCTGGTCCGGGCACGGCCCGGCGGGCCCCGGCGGCTGGAGCGCCCTGCGCCCGGCGGCCCGCACGGCGGGGCTGCTGCCGGTGCTGCTGGCCGGCGACGACGACCTGGACGCATGGCATCTGATGCCGGAGGCGATGAGCGACCCGGCGGACCACGACGCCGACGAGGTGCTCGCCGAGCTCTGGGAGGAGTACCTGGCCTCGGAGATACCGGAGGAGGAGCGGGACCCCGCCGTGACCGCCACCGTCGAGGAGCTGTTCGGCGAGCAGCCCGAGTACGAGGAGGTCGTGGCGCCGTACGCCGCGGGCTGGCCGGGTCTGGCCCCGGCGTGGCCCCCGCGTACCGACCCGGACGCGGCGGCGGCCGCGGCGGCCACGGCGCTGACGAGGCCGGGCTCCTGGATGGAGGAGGCCCGGCCTGCGCTGGTCCCGGCGCGGCGCAGCGCCGACATACCGGCGGTCATCGGCTGGTCGGGGCCGCTGAACCACGAGGACGACGTGGCGCGCCTGTGCGCGGTGCTGCGCTCCTGGGAGGACCGCTTCGGCGCCCGGGTCGTGGCGCTCGCCCCCGCCACCCTGGTGGTCTCGGTGGCCGCCCCGCCCCGGACCGTGGAGGAGGCCGAGGCGCTGGCGGCGGAGCACTTCGCGTTCTGCCCGGACAACATCACGCAGGGCGACCACGACACCCTGCGCGCCTACGCCCGGGGGGCCCTGCTGAACGCCCCCCTCTGGACCTTCTGGTGGGACTAGACCCCCGGTCGGGGCCCGGTCAGCGGTTGCCGGCGGAGATCGTCCGGGCTGCCTCGACGGCCCAGTAGGTGAGGATCATCCGGGCGCCGGCCCGGCGGATCCCGGTGAGGGTCTCCAGGATCGCCTTGTCGCGGTCGATCCAGCCCTTCTCGGCGGCGGCCTCGACCATCGCGTACTCACCGCTGATCTGGTACGCGGCGACCGGCACGTCCACGGACTCGGCGACCTTCGCGAGCACGTCCAGGTAGGGCCCGGCCGGCTTCACCATCACCATGTCCGCGCCCTCCTCCAGGTCCAGCGCGAGCTCGCGCAGCGACTCGCGGAGGTTGGCGGGGTCCTGCTGGTAGGTCTTGCGGTCGCCCTTGAGCGACGAGCCGACGGCCTCGCGGAAGGGGCCGTAGAAGGCGGACGAGTACTTCGCCGTGTAGGCGAGGATCGCCACGTCCTCCTTGCCGATGGTGTCCAGGGCGTCCCGGACGACGCCGACCTGGCCGTCCATCATCCCGGAGGGGCCCACGACGTGGACGCCGGCGTCGGCCTGGACCTGCGCCATCTCGGCGTACCGCTCCAGGGTGGCGTCGTTGTCGACCCGGCCGTCCTCGGCGAGGACGCCGCAGTGACCGTGGTCGGTGTACTCGTCGAGACAGAGGTCCGACATGATCACGAGCTCGTCGCCGACCTCGGCGCGGACGTCCCGGATGGCGACCTGGAGGATCCCGTCCGGGTCGGTCCCGGCCGTGCCGAGGCCGTCCTTCTTGGCCTCCTCCGGCACGCCGAACAGCATGATCCCGGAGACCCCCGCCTCGACCGCCTCCACGGCGGCCCGGCGCAGCGTGTCCCGCGTGTGCTGGACGACGCCGGGCATCGCACCGATCGGCACCGGCTCGGTGACGCCCTCGCGCACGAACGCGGGCAGGATCAGGTCGGCCGGGTCCAGGCGGGTCTCGGCCACCATCCGCCGCATGGCGGGCGTCGTTCGCAGCCGTCGCGGCCGCGCCCCCGGAAAGCTTCCATACGAGTTCATCCCCCGAATCTACGCCCGCCCCCACCCCCCACTTACCGACACCCTGTTGCCCACTTACCGACACCCTGTTGCCGCGCCCCCGGGTGCCCAGCCGGGCGCAGCCCACAACGCAGCCGGCGCGGGCCCCGTAAGGGACCCGCGCCGGAGAAGAGACCACGTCCCCCTACGTCGTGCGCCGCCGCCTCGCACCCGGCCGGCGTTCGCTCGGGCGCGTGACGGGGTCGCCCGCCTCCAGCGCCGCCTCCCGACGCCGGATGCCGAACTCCGCCAGCGCCTCCGCCAGCTTGTGCACGGACGGCTCGGGCGACAGCACGTCGACCCGCAGCCCGTGCTCCTCCGCCGTCTTGGCGGTGGCCGGCCCGATACAGGCGATGACGGTCACGTTGTGCGGCTTGCCGGCGATGCCGACCAGGTTCCGCACGGTCGACGACGACGTGAAGAGCACCGCGTCGAAGCCGCCGCCCTTGATCGCCTCCCGCGTGTCCGCCGGCGGCGGCGACGCGCGCACGGTCCGGTAGGCGGTGACGTCGTCGACCTCCCACCCGAGCTCGATGAGCCCCGCGACCAGCGTCTCGGTCGCGATGTCGGCCCGCGGCAGGAAGACGCGGTCGATCGGGTCGAAGACCGGATCGTACGGCGGCCAGTCCTCCAGGAGCCCGGCCGCGCTCTGCTCACCGCTCGGCACCAGGTCCGGCTTCACACCGAAGTCGACCAGCGCCGCGGCCGTCTGCTCGCCCACCGCCGCGACCTTGATGCCGGCGAAGGCGCGGGCGTCGAGCCCGTACTCCTCGAACTTCTCGCGCACGGCCTTGACCGCGTTGACGGAGGTGAAGGCGATCCACTCGTAGCGGCCCGTCACCAGGCCCTTCACGGCCCGCTCCATCTGCTGCGGGGTCCGCGGCGGCTCGACCGCGATGGTCGGCACCTCGTGCGGCACGGCACCGTACGAGCGCAGCTGGTCGGAGAGCGACGCGGCCTGCTCCTTGGTGCGCGGCACGAGCACCCGCCAGCCGAAGAGCGGCTTGGACTCGAACCAGGAGAGCTGGTCGCGCTGCGCCGGGGCGCTGCGCTCGCCGACCACGGCTATGACCGGCCGGTGGCCCTCGGGCGAGGGGAGCACCTTGCCCTGCTTGAAGACCTGGGCGATCGTCCCGAGGGTCGCGTTCCAGGTCCGCTGGCGCGTGGTCGTGCCGGCGATGGTGACGGTGAGCGGGGTGTCCGGCTTACGGCCCGCCGCCACCAGTTCACCGGCCGCCGCGGCGACCGCGTCGAGCGAGGTGGAGACGACGACGGTGCCGTCGGAGGCGCCGACCTCGGCCCAGCACCGGTCGTCGGCGGTCCGCGCGTCGACGAAGCGGACGTCGGTGCCCTGCGCGTCGCGGAGCGGCACACCGGCGTACGCGGGGACGCCGACCACGGTCGCGACGCCGGGCACCACCTCGAAGGGGATGCCCTCGGCGGCGCAGGCGAGCATCTCGGCGCCGGCGTTGCCGTCGAGGCCGGGGTCGCCGGTCACCGCACGGACGACCCGCCTGCCGCCGCGCGCGGCCTCCATGACAAGATTGACCGCATCCCTCAACACGGGGACTCCGGCGGTTGTTGACGCCTCGTCAACAACCGTCAGCTCCGGCGTGCTCACGCCCGCGCGCGCATGGCAGCGGACGACGTCCAGGACCTCCGGCTCGGCGATCAGGACGTCCGCTCCGGCCAGGGCCTCGACGGCCCGGAGGGTCAGGAGCCCGGGGTCGCCTGGGCCTGCGCCGAGGAAGGTGACGTGGCCGTGGCCCGCGAAGACGGGGGACACGGGGCTGGTGGTCGGGCTGGTGGGGTTCAAAGTGCTCGCTCCCCCATAAGACCGGCCGCACCCTTGGCGAGCATCTCGGCCGCGAGTTCGCGTCCGAGCGCCGCCGCCTCGTCGTACGAGGTGGGGACGGGACCGGTGGTGGACAGCTGCACCAGCGTCGAGCCGTCGGTGGTGCCGACGACGCCGCGCAGGCGCATTTCGGTGACAACCTGCCCGTGACCGGGACCGTCGGCGAGGATGTCGGCAAGCGCGCCCACGGGTGCGCTGCAGCCGGCCTCGAGGGCGGCGAGCAGGGATCGCTCAGCGGTCACGGCGGCCCGCGTCTGCGGGTCGTCGAGAGCGGAGAGCGCGGCGACGAGGTCGGAGTTCGACGCCAGGCATTCGACGGCCAGGGCACCCTGGCCGGGGGCGGGCAGGACCGAGTCGACCGGCAGGTGCTCGGCCGACAGGCCGCCGAGGAGTTCCTCGGTGCCGCCGATGCGGTTGAGTCCGGCCGCGGCGAGGACGACGGCGTCGAGCTCGCCCTTGCGGACGTAGCCGACGCGGGTGTCGACGTTGCCGCGGATCGGGACGCAGGTCAGGTCGAGGCCGTGGCTGCGGGCGTACGCGTGCAGCTGGGCCATGCGGCGCGGCGAGCCGGTGCCGACGCGGGCGCCCCGGGGGAGCCGGTCGAGCGAGAGGCCGTCACCGGCGATGAGGACGTCGCGCGGGTCCTCGCGCCGCGGGATCGCGGCCAGCACCAGGTCGGGGTGCTGGGCGGTCGGCAGGTCCTTCAGGGAGTGGACGGCGAAGTCGACCTCGCCGTCGAGCAGCGCGTCGCGCAGGGCGGCGACGAAGACGCCGGTGCCGCCGATCTGCGCGAGGTGCTCACGGGAGGTGTCCCCGTACGTGGTGATCTCCACGAGCTCGACGGGCCGGCCGGTCGCCTGCCGGACGGCGTCGGCCACGTGCCCGGACTGGGCCATGGCGAGCTTGCTGCGCCTGGTCCCGAGCCTCAGTGCCCTCTCGGTCATACTCGCCCTCGGTTCTTGACGTCGGCGTCATTCAGGTCGGCCCGGGAGACGGACGCCACCGTCTCCGGGTCGAGGTCGAAGAGTGTCCGCAGCGCGTCCGCGTACCCGGCGCCGCCGGGCTCGCTGGCGAGCTGCTTGACCCGCACGGTCGGCGCGTGCAGGAGCTTGTCGACGACGCGGCGCACGGTCTGGGTGATCTCGGCGCGCTGCTTGTCGTCGAGGCCGGGGAGGCGGCCTTCGAGGCGGGCGACCTCGCTGGCCACCACGTCGGCGGCCATGGTGCGCAGGGCGACCACGGTGGGGGTGATGTGGGCGGCGCGCTGGGCGGCGCCGAAGGCGGCGACCTCGTCGGAGACGATGCCCCGGACCTGGTCGACGTCGTTGGCCATGGGCGCGTCGGCGGAGGCGTCGGCGAGCGATTCGATGTCGACGAGCCGGACGCCGGGGATCCGGTGGGCGGCGGCGTCGATGTCGCGGGGCATGGCGAGGTCGAGGAGGTGGAGCGGCTCGCCGCGGCCCGCCGCGGCGGCCTCGATCGCGTCGCCGGCGAGGACGAGCCCGGTGGCGCCGGTGCAGGAGACGACGATGTCCGCCCGGCCCAGTTCGTCGCCGACGGCAACCATCTCGGCCGCGCGTGCGGCCACTCCCGTGCCGCCGGGCTCGGCGAGGATCTCGGCGAGCCGCTCGGCGCGGGCGAGGGTGCGGTTGGCGATGACGATCTCGGCGACCCCGGCGCGGGCGAGGGTCGCGGCGGCCAGCGACGACATGGAGCCGGCGCCGATGACCAGGGCCTTCTTGCCACGGGCCCAGCTCTCGACCTCGGTGTCCCGGGCGAGCTGCTCCAGGCCGAAGGTGACCAGCGACTGCCCGGCCCGGTCGATGCCGGTCTCGCTGTGGGCGCGCTTGCCGACCCGCAGGGCCTGCTGGAAGAGGTCGTTGAGGAGCCGGCCCGCGGTGTGCAGGTCCTGGCCGAGGGCGAGGGCGTCCTTGATCTGGCCGAGGATCTGGCCCTCGCCGACGACCATGGAGTCCAGGCCGCAGGCCACCGAGAAGAGGTGGTGGACGGCCCGGTCCTCGTAGTGCACGTAGAGGTAGGGGGTGAGCTCCTCCAGGCCGACGCCGCTGTGCTGGGCGAGGAGCGTGGAGAGCTCGGCGACCCCGGCGTGGAACTTGTCCACGTCGGCGTAGAGCTCGATGCGGTTGCAGGTGGCGAGGACGGTGGCCTCGGCGGCCGGTTCGGCGGCGAGGGTGTCCTGGAGGAGCTTGGCCTGGGTGTCCGAGGGCAGCGCGGCCCGCTCCAGGATGGAGACGGGAGCGCTGCGGTGGCTCAGCCCGACGACGAGGAGACTCATGCCGGCATCACCGCGGGGACGTCCCCGTCGGGTCCCTTGCGGCCGCTCTCGGCGGTGGTACGGGTCGCGGCCTGCGGCACCGCTCCCGCGGCGGCCGGCGGGGCGGACTCGTCGCCGGTCTCCTCGCCGGCCTTCCGCTGCTCGTGGAAGGCGAGGATCTGGAGCTCGATGGAGAGGTCCACCTTGCGCACGTCGACGCCGTCCGGCACGGAGAGCACGGTCGGGGCGAAGTTGAGGATGGAGGTGACGCCGGCGGCGACGAGCCGGTCGCAGACCTGCTGCGCGACGCCGGCCGGGGTCGCGATGACGCCGATGGAGACGCCGTCCTCGGCGATGATCTTCTCGAGGTCGTCGCTGTGCTGGACGGGGATCCCGGCGACCGGCTTGCCGGTCATGGCGGGGTCGGCGTCGATGAGCGCGGCGACGCGGAAGCCACGGGAGGCGAAGCCGCCGTAACCGGCGAGCGCGGCGCCGAGGTTACCGATGCCGACGATCACGACGGGCCAGTCCTGGGTCAGACCGAGCTCGCGGGAGATCTGGTAGACGAGGTACTCGACGTCGTAGCCGACACCGCGGGTGCCGTACGAGCCGAGGTAGCTGAAGTCCTTGCGCAGCTTCGCGGAGTTGACTCCGGCCGCGGCCGCGAGCTCCTCCGAGGAGACCGTGGGTACGGAGCGCTCCGACAGCGCGGTCAGGGCGCGCAGATACAGCGGAAGGCGGGCGACGGTGGCCTCGGGAATTCCTCGGCTACGGGTCGCCGGTCGGTGAGTTCGGCCAGTTGCCACGGTGCTCCTGCGGGATGAGCGGGGCTGCAGGCGGCCATACGTCCCAGGACCGCCCCGTCGAATGCAGGCTATGTCTTTGTGAACGCGTGCACAAAGATGGTGTCCGTTTTGTCTGCCCAAAGTGACCGGGGTCACGCGACCGGTTCTCGCCGTCGTGGAACCGTCGCACGGCGCGATGCGTTGAGCTCCCGAAGGGGGCAAAGCCGCACACACTCCTCACGACGTGACCCCCGAATACCTACAAAACGTCCATGATGGTAACCGGCTTTCGGTCACGCACCCAGTTCGCGCCGGAGCCGCTCCGGGTCCACCCGCCAGAAGGTGTGCTGCTCGCCGTCGACCAGCACGACCGGGATCTGCTCCCAGTACTCCTTGTACAGCGCCTCGTCCTGGAGGATGTCCCGCTCCTCCCAGCGCGCCCCGGTGTCGGCGCACACGGCCTCGATCACCGCCCGGGCGTCGTCGCAGAGATGACACCCCGGCTTGCCGATCAGGGTCACGGTCCGCGCGGCCGGGTCCCGGTCCGCGTCCTTCTTCTTCGTACGTCCGAACATGCCGTCCATTGTCCCGCCCGGACACGGCGGGGACCCGCACTGTTCACACGACGGCATCCCCACAAGTCGGGAAGGACCGAACAGACTGGCTATGCTCCAGACATGGCCGCTCTGGGATGGCTCACCCCCCGTAGGCGCTCCGCCACCGCGCGCAGCGTCCTCGCAGGCGAGGCCGCCGCCGAGGCGGCCCGCAAGACCTCGCTCCAGCTGGAACAGGAGCGGGAGGAGGAGGCCGCCGCCCTCGAAGCGGCCCGCGCCTCCGAAGCCGCGCCCGAGGAGCCCGAGTTCCCGGTCGCCGGCGACGTGCGGGCGGCCGCCTTCTTCGACCTCGACAACACCGTGATGCAGGGCGCCGCGATCTTCCACTTCGGCCGCGGCCTGTACAAGCGGAAGTTCTTCCAGCGCCGTGAACTCGCCCGCTTCGCCTGGGCGCAGGTCTGGTTCCGGCTGGCGGGCGTCGAGGACCCGGCCCACATGCAGGAGGCCCGCGACAGCGCGCTCTCCATCGTCAAGGGCCACCGCGTCTCCGAACTGATGTCGATCGGCGAGGAGATCTACGACGAGTACATGGCCGACCGGATCTGGCCCGGCACCCGCGCCCTGGCCCAGGCCCACCTCGACGCGGGCCAGAAGGTCTGGCTGGTGACGGCCGCCCCGGTCGAGACGGCCACGATCATCGCCCGCCGCCTCGGCCTCACCGGCGCCCTCGGCACGGTCGCGGAGTCGGTGGACGGCGTCTACACGGGCCGGCTGGTCGGCGAGCTGCTGCACGGACCCGCCAAGGCCGAGGCGGTACGGGCGCTGGCCGCCGCCGAGGGCCTGGACCTCGCCCGCTGCGCCGCGTACAGCGACTCGCACAACGACATCCCGATGCTCTCGCTCGTCGGGCACCCGTACGCGATCAACCCGGACACCAAGCTGCGCCGGCACGCCCGGGACCGCGAGTGGCGGCTGCGCGACTACCGGACCGGCCGCAAGGCGGCGAAGATCGGCATCCCGGCCGCCGCCGGCCTCGGCGCCGTCGCCGGCGGCACCGCCGCCGCGGTCGCCCTGCACCGCCGGCGCCGCTGACCGCCGAATTCCGGCCCCCGGCAAGGCGGAAGACCGCTTCGTACCCGAACCGCCCCGCGTTTCCGGCACGCCACGCCCGTGCCGATACGTTTCGGCTGCGATCATCTGCGACAACCACGGACCAAAGGGACTCACCCGTCCGTGGTCGAACAGCCGCGCACCCCTGGACCCCCGGCCATTCCCGCGCCCTTACCCAGGAGCGGCCCGGATCACTCCCCTCTACCGCACATGAGCACAACGCAACGCCGACGCAGTCACACTCGGAAGTCACTCGATCAATAACCGGTCACCAAGTGCGACTTGATCCGTCCGCAACCTATAACTGAAGCGACGTAATCGATGATTTAGGCAACTGGGTGTAGCGCTGCCTGTACGAAGCGTTATTCTCCTCAGACGCACAGCGGAACCCTCCCGTCGCCACGACGAGTGAACGGATCCGCACTGCACGTGATGGAAGCTCTGCCTCTGGGAGTCCCGTGTACCCACACGTCGGGGTTGACGCCTCGGGCCTGGCTACGCTGCGCGCAACGGTCCTCGACCACTTGCGTGGCTTCGTCCCCACCGCGTACGCCGGTCCTGCCTTCGCCTTCGCCGCACCGGCACCCGCCGGCCCCTGCTATGCCCTGGCCGACGGCGGTGCCGCCGTCGGCAGACGGGGCGCGCGCGGGGGCGCCGGGAGCCCGGCCACCGCCCGACGCCCCACCGCCGACAGCGACAGCGCCCGCATGATGGACCTGGTCGAGCGCGCCCAGGCCGGCGAGGCCGAGGCGTTCGGCAGGCTGTACGACCAGTACAGCGACACCGTCTACCGCTACATCTACTACCGGGTCGGCGGGAAGGCGACGGCCGAGGACCTCACCAGCGAGACGTTCCTGCGCGCCCTGCGCCGGATCTCCACCTTCACCTGGCAGGGCCGCGACTTCGGCGCCTGGCTCGTCACCATCGCCCGCAACCTGGTCGCCGACCACTTCAAGTCCAGCCGCTTCCGGCTGGAGGTCACCACCGGCGAGATGCTCGACGCCAACGAGGTCGAGCGCAGCCCGGAGGACTCCGTCCTCGAGTCCCTCTCCAACGCCGCGCTCCTCGACGCCGTCCGCCGTCTCAACCCCCAGCAGCAGGAGTGCGTGACCCTCCGCTTCCTCCAGGGCCTCTCGGTCGCCGAGACCGCACGGGTCATGGGGAAGAACGAGGGCGCCATCAAGACCCTCCAGTACCGGGCCGTCCGCACCCTCGCCCGGCTCCTGCCCGAAGACGCCCGCTAGCCCGTCCGGGCCGCCGACCGCCGCCACTCCCTCCCCGCGCGCCTCCCCACTTCTCCCGTCCCCCTTCTCGGCCACGTCCCCGGCCCCGTCCCCAGTGAAGCGCTTTGTCCCCCTCACCCGTACTTCACCCACACCCCTCCCCCCACGCCACCACTGCCCGTCCCAAATCACAGTCGGTGACGCATCGATGACGCACTGGTCCGATCATCTTTCGCGCGTAACCCAAGTGCCGCGCCGCTCGTTGTGCGAAATGCAGGCTCCCTGTGGTCACGCCCTGCCCGCAGACACTCACTCGTTCGTGTGGATCTGCTCAAGGCGGGCAACCTTCCGGACCCCTTGGGGAGTCGACCGTCATGACGAGAGGAGGTGCCGCCAGTGATCGCGAACGTGCACCGGCGGGCGAACGCCTTCGCCCAGGCCCTGGAGGACCGGACGCCGGAGGGCGAGGCCGACCGGCCCGACCCCACGGCCGACACGGGCGACCAGGGACGGCTGTTGACCTTGGCGAGCGGTCTCGGCGAACTGCCGAAACCGGAGCTCGACCCCGAGGTCAAGGTGGTGCAGCGAGCCCAGCTCGTCGCCGCCATGGAGGCGATGTTCGCCCAGGGGACGGCCGCCGCGGGCCCTACCGTCCCGGAACAGCGGACCACCAGGGGCGCCCACCGGGCCTCCCCCCTGCGGAAACTCCGCCCGCGTTCCCGCTGGAGCAAGGGACTCGCCGCGGGCGGCCTCACCGTCGGCGTGGCTGCCGGAGCCTTCGGCGGCGTCGCCGCCGCCAGCTCCGACGCCCTCCCCGGTGACTCGCTCTACGGACTCAAGCGGGGCATGGAGGACCTCAAGCTCGGCATGGCCGACGACGACGCCGACCGCGGGGGCATCTACCTCGACCAGGCGTCCACCCGGCTCAGCGAGGCCCGCCGGCTCATGGAGCGCGCCCGCTCCGGCGAGCTCGACCACGAGTCCCTCGGCGAGATCCGCCGCGCCCTCGGCGGCATGAAGCACGACGCCGAGCAAGGCCACCGGCTGCTCCGCCAGGCGTACGACCGGGACGGCGAGATCGCCCCGATGGCCCGGCTGAACTCCTTCGCCCAGGCCCACCGCGACACCTGGAACGGCCTGCGCGGCCGCCTCCCCGTCCAGCTCGCCGACGTCGGCGACGAGGTCACCGGCGTCTTCGACGCCATAGACCAGGAGGTCGAGCCGCTCCAGTCGATGCTGCCCCGCACCCCCGAGACGGGCGCGGTCGACCCCGGCGGCTCCAGCAGCAGCCCCAGCGCCCGGCAGCACCAGCAGGGCACCGACCCCCAGCAGCCCCCGGCCACCAGGGACGCCCCCACCCAGGGCAGCCCCTCGGCCACCGCCCCCCGGCCCTCCGGCACCACCCAGGGCACCGGCGCGGGCGGCGAGACGGACACCGGCACCGGCACCACCCCGAGCCCGGGCGCCGAGACCGGCACCACCTCCCCCGAGGACGACGGACTCCTCGGCGGCGACACCGGCGGCCTCCTGCCGTCCCCCACGGGCACGACGACCGCCCCGGAGGACAGCCAGGCGACCCCCACACCCCCGGACGTCACCATCCCGCCACTCCTGCCGGGCCTCCTTCCGGGCCTAGGCATCGACAGCGAGGACGCTCGCTGACAAGAAGAAGGGGCGCCCCCACGGACGGGGGGCGCCCCTTCTTCCATCCGCACCAGCTCAGAAGAACACCGACCTCCGCTGCACCAGCAGCCTGGCCCCCCTCACTCTGCCGTCCTCGCACCGCTCGGCCCAGCGGCCTCCCGGGCTTCGAAAGGCTGCGCCGGACTCCGTCCGCCGGGCCCGAGACCCCCGTCCGCGGACGGCCCCCCGCGCCGGGGTCAGAAGAACACCGACCTCCGCTGCACCAGCAGCTGGGCCCCCCTCGCTCTGCCCTCCTCGCACCGCTCGGCCCAGGGGCCTCCCGGGCTTCGAAAGGCTGCGCCGGACTCCGTCCGCCGGGCCCGAGACCCCCGTCCGCGGTCGGCCCCCCGCGCCCGGGTCAGAAGAACACCGACCTCCGCTGCACCAGCAGCTTGTACAGCGTGTGCTGGATCTGCTCCCGGACCTGGTCCGTCAGGTTGAACATCAGCATCGGGTCCTCCGCCGCCTCCGGCGGATACGAGTCCGTCGGGATCGGCTCCCCGAACTGGATCGTCCACTTCGTCGGCAGCGGCAGCATCCCCAGCGGCCCCAGCCACGGGAACGTCGGCGTGACCGGCACGTACGGCAGCCCCAGCAGCCGCGCCAGCGTCTTCGCGTTCCCGATCATCGGGTAGATCTCCTCGGCGCCCACGATCGAGCACGGCACGATCGGCACCCCCGCCCGCAGCGCCGTCGAGACGAAACCGCCCCGCCCGAACCGCTGGAGCTTGTACCGCTCCGAGAACGGCTTCCCGATCCCCTTGAAGCCCTCCGGCATCACCCCGACGACCTCACCGGCCCGCAGCAGCCGCTCCGCGTCCTCCGCGCACGCCAGGGTGTGCCCCGCCTTCCGCGCCAGCTCGTTGACGACCGGCAGCACGAAGACCAGGTCCGCCGCGAGCAGCCGCAGGTGCCGGCCCGCCGGATGGTGGTCGTGCACCGCGACCTGCATCATCAGCCCGTCCAGCGGCAGCGTCCCGGAGTGGTTGGCGACGATCAGCGCCCCGCCCTTCTCCGGGATGTTCTCGACGCCCTTCACCTCCACCCGGAAGTACTTCTCGTACAGCGGGCGCAGCAGTGACATCAGCACCTGGTCGGTCAGCTCGGCGTCGTAGCCGAACTCGTCGACCTCGTACTCGCCCGTGACCCGCCGCCGCAGGAACGCCAGCCCGCCCGCCAGCCGCCGCTCCCAGGCCGCCGGCCGCGCGGAACCCTCCCCGGGCCCGTCCGGCGCGGGCGCGTCCGGCGCCGGGGGCTCCGGTGCCGGGGCGGCCACCGCCTCCAAGGTCGCCCCCGGCAGCGCCCGTACCGCCGCGGGACCGGTCCCGGCCGCGGACGGCTCCTCGGGCCGGCCCGGCCGCCGCCGGGCCCGCGAACGGTCGTCGTCGAAAGGAATCACCTTGGCGTCCGCCATCGCTGTCGCTGCTCCTCAGGCACCGTCGTGAGAGTCACGGGAAGGAATCGGACCCGCCCCCGGGGCGACCCGGCCGGCCAGCCGGTCCACCGCCCCCGCGAGCCGCTCCGGCGGCAGGAGACCCGGTCCCCGGCTCGCCGCGAAGTCCGCGAACGCCTCCGCCGTCGAGTACCGCGGGCGGAAGCCCAGCACCTCCCGCATCTGCGCGGTCGAGACGACCCGCCCGTGCGTGAGGAGCCGGATCTGCTCGGGCGCGAAGTCGGTCAGCCCCACCGTCCGCAGCGCCGACCCCACCCAGGTCACCGCGGGCAGCAGCACCGGCACCGAGGGCCGCCCCAGCCGCCGCGCGCACTGCGACAGCAGCAGCACCCCGTCGCCCGCCACATTGAAGGTCCCGCTGTTCAGCGACCCCCGGCGCGGCTCCTGCGCCGCCAGCCGCAGCACGTCGACCACGTCGTCCTCGTGGACGAACTGCAGCCGCGGGTCGTACCCCAGGACCGTGGGCAGCACCGGCAGCGACAGGTACTCGGTCAGCGGCGACTCCACCCGCGGCCCCAGGATGTTCGCGAACCGCAGCACGCACACCGCCACGTCCGGCCGCCGCCGGGCGAAGCCCCGTACGTATCCCTCGACCTCGACCGCGTCCTTCGCGAAACCACCGCTCGGCAGCGACTTCGCCGAGGTCGTCTCCGTGAAGACCGCCGGATCGCGCGGCGCGGAGCCGTACACGGTCGTGCTGGACTTCACCACCAGGCGCCCGACCCGGGGCGACTTCTGGCACGCCCCGAGCAGCTGCATGGTGCCGATGACGTTGGTCTCCTTGACCGCCGACCGGCCGCCCGCGCCCAGCGCGGTCCCCGTCACGTCGAGGTGCACCACCGTGTCCACCTCGTGCTCCGCGAGCACCTTGGCGATGGCCGGCCGGCGGATGTCCGCCCGGACGAACTCGGCGTCCCCCAGCGGATGCCCGGGCTCGACCGCGTCCACGGCCACCACCCGCTCCACCTCCGGATCCCGCTGGATCCGCCGCACGAAACGGCCCCCCAGATGCCGGGCTGCACCGGTGACGAGCACGACCTTGCCCAAGATCAGCGCCTTCCGTCCGAACTTCCGTCCGTTCTTACCCGTAGCCGCCACCGTAGCGCCTGCGGGTTTCGGCGCAATGAAAACGTGGCCCCTCACCGAGGACGGTGAAGGGCCACGCCTTGTCACATACGGGGGCCGCTCGCGCGGCCGCCGGTCTTACTTCTTGTTGCGACGCTGAACGCGCGTGCGCTTGAGCAGCTTGCGGTGCTTCTTCTTGGCCATCCGCTTGCGCCGCTTCTTGATAACAGAGCCCACGACTACCCTCGCTCACTTCTTCTCACTGGTGCGGGGCGTCTGGGCCCACACGACCTACGAGGGGTCAGCCTACCGCCCCTGGCACCACACGAGTAATCCGAGGGCCGGACGCGGCTCACCCGCCGTTCGGCCGCAGGTCGGCCGCGCGCCCGCTACGCGGTCCCCACCCCCACGTACGACTCCCTCAGGTACGCGTGAACCGCCTGCTCCGGGACCCGGAAGGACCGGCCCACCCGGATCGCCGGCAGATGACCGCTGTGCACCAAGCGGTACACGGTCATCTTCGACACACGCATCACCGCGGCGACTTCCGCCACGGTCAGGAACTTGACCTCGTTGAGAGGCCGATCGCCAGCAGCCATGACCCACCTGTACCTTCCGCCGCGACGCCCACCGGCTTCCCCTCCGGTGACTCTTCGTCGTCGAACGCTCACGAATCAGACTAGGGGCGGGTGGTGCGAGTGGGGAAGAGGAGCCCCTATCGCCCGTTTACCGTGACAGACACGCTCGATTGAGTACATAGCGCGTCAGGGGACGGTAGTACGCCGAGGGCACCCCGTCATCGAGCGGGACGGCCACCGCCACCTGCCCCTCGGCCTCCCCCACGAACAGCGCCGGATCGTCCGTGTCGGCCACCCCGATGGCCTCGACACCCAGCTGACCAGCACCGCAGACCCAGCCGTGGTCCCCGACGACCAGCTCCGGCAGCGACCCGCCGGCCTCCGCCGCGCTCTCCAGCGCGGCCCGCACCGGCAGCGCCGAGTGCGAATGCGCCCCCGGCTCGCGCCCGCCCTCCGGCGGCCCCGCCTCCCGTACGAACGCGACGCCCCGTACGTAGTCGAGGACGTACGTACGTAGACCGAACCGGGTCGTTATGTCGACACATCGCCCCTGCGCCGGTGTGAGGACTTCACATCCCGCCGCCGACAGGGCGTCTGCGAGAGCGGCGTAGAAACCGAGCAGCCGGTGCGGATGCCCGGTCCCGAACAGCACCGGGGCCCGCCGAGCGGCCGCCGCCGCCAGCCGCCCCGCGAAGGCGTCCAGCCGGCGCAGCGTCCGCTCCGGGTCGATCACGTCCGGCCCCGAGCGGTACGCCGGATCCCCCGACACCCCGCACTTCTCGGCCATCAGCCGCAGCAGCTCGGCCTCGTCCCAGCCCCCGGCCGGCACCAGCCCCAGCGTCACCCGCGGATCCCGCGCGGCGAAGAGCCGGTAGCTCCGCAGGCTCTCCTCCCGCGACGTCGCCACCGTCCCCGCCAACCCCGCCGCCAACAGATGCGCCCGCAGCGCCCCGGTACTCAACACCCTTCCGATGCTGCCGGATCGTCACTGCCGGAGCGTCAGAATCCGTTGTACGCCGCACAGTTGGCGTAACCGCTAGGCGAGCAGTCCGCGCAGCGGGAAGGCGGCCCGCCGGGTCGCGAGCACCGCCTGGTCCAGCCGGTCCGCGGGGTCGTACCCCTCCGACCACTCCCGGAAGTCCACCGGCCACCGGCCGTCGGTCATCCGCCCGGGCCCCAACTGCCGGGTCCGCGCGTACACCTCGTCCCGCCACGAGGACGGGATCACCGTCTCCGGCGCCACGGGCGCGTGCGCCGCGATCCCCACCAGATGCGTCCACGACCGCGGTACGACGTCGACCACCGCGTATCCGCCGCCGCCCAGGGCCACCCACCGGCCGTCCGCGTACGCGTGCGCCAGCTCGTGGCACGCCTCCTGCACCGCCCGCTGCGCGTCCAGCGAGACCGCCAGGTGCGCCAGCGGGTCGTCGAAGTGGGTGTCCGCGCCGTGCTGGGTGACGAGCACCTGCGGGCGGAAGTCGGCGAGGAGCTCCGGCACGACCGCGTGGAAGGCCCGCAGCCAGCCCGCGTCGCCGGTCCCCGCCGGCAGCGCCACGTTCACCGCGCCGCCCTCGCCGGGCCCGGACGCCCCGGTCTCCTCCGGCCAGCCGGTCTGCGGGAACAGCGTCCGCGGGTGCTCGTGCAGCGAGACCGTCAGGACCCGCGGGTCCTCCCAGAACGCCGCCTGCACCCCGTCGCCGTGGTGGACGTCGACATCCACGTACGCGACCCGCTCCACGCCCAGTTCGAGAAGCCGGGCGATGGCCAGGGAGGCGTCGTTGTAGATACAGAACCCGGCCGCTCCGCCCGGCATCGCGTGGTGCAGCCCGCCGGCGAAGTTCACCGCGTGCTCGGCCTCGCCCCGCCACACGGCCTCCGCGGCCGCCACCGACTGCCCGGCGATCAGCGCGGACACCTCGTGCATCCCCTCGAAGGCGGGGTCGTCGACGGTCCCGAGCCCGTACGCCTGGTCGGCGTGGCGCGGATCGGCCGAGGCGGCCCTCACCGCGGCCACGTAGTCCTCACGGTGCACGAGCCGCAGCGTCGACTCCCCGGCCGGCTTGGCGGCCACCACGTCCACCGCCCGGTCGAGCCCGAAGGCCCGGACCAGGCCCATGGTCAGGGCGAGCCGCACCGGATCCATCGGGTGCTGGGGCCCGAAGTCGTACCCCGTGACAGCTTCATCCCACATCAACAGTGCGCGGCCGCTCATGCCCGCCACCGTATCGGGCCTCCCGCGCGCCGAACGACGTGGCATACACCACCGTCACCAGGACCAGCACCATCGGCACGAGCATCGCCCCGCGGTAGCTCCACGCGTCCCCGAGCGCCCCCACGAGCGGGGAGCCGACGAGGAAGCCGACGTAGTTGAAGACGTTGAGCCGCGCGACGGCGGCGTCGCTGTGCTCCGGGAAGAGCCGGCCGGCCGCCGCGAAGGTCTGCGGCACGATCACGCTCAGCCCGAGCCCCAGCACCGTGAAGGCAGCGATCCCCACCCAGGCCGACGGCGCCACCGCCACCAGCGCGAAACCGCACGCCGCGAGCACCGCCCCGGCCCGCACGATCACCGGCGCCCCGAAGTACCGCACCCCGAGGTCGCCCACGGCCCGCCCGAGCAGCGTCGTCACCATGTACGCGTTGTAGGCGACGGTCGCGGCCTCCTCCGAGCCGCCGAGGACGTCCTGGAGGTACTTCGCCGACCAGTTGGAGACCGTCGAGTCCCCGATGTACGCGAACGTCATCACCAGGCACAGCGGCAGCAGCAGCCGGAACGACAGCGCCCCGCCCTTCTCCGCGCCGGCACCGCCCGGGGCGGCCGTGCCGTCCACGTACCACCGGCTGCCGAGGAACGCCGCCGGCGCCAGCACCGCGACCACCGGCAGGTACGACCAGAACAGCGACAGGTGCCAGTGCGCCCCCGCCCAGGCCAGCGAGGCCCCGGCGATCCCGCCGAGGCTGTACGCGGCGTGGAAGCCGAGCATGATGCTCCGGCCGTACGCCCGCTGGAGGCTCACCCCCAGCATGTTCATGGACGCGTCGAGCGCGCCGACCGCGAGCCCGAACACGCCGAGCGCCACGGCCGCCGTCCACAGCGCGTCCCCCGCCCCCACGGCCGGCAGCGCCAGCAGGACGACGGGCTGGGACCACCGCAGCACCACCGAGGGCGCCACCCGGGCGACGAGCTTCTCCGTCGCCACGCTGGCCACCCCGGCGAGGATCGGCACGGCCGCCAGGAAGAGCGGCAGCAGCCCGTCGGAGATCCCGTACCGGTCCTGAATCCCGGGTATCCGGGTCACGAGCAGGGCGAAGGCCACGCCCTGGACGAGAAAACTGAAGGCCAGCGAGGACCGCCCCCGCCGCAGCCGCGCATCGGTCATGGCGGCACAGCGTAGGGCCGCCACCTACCGATGGGTAGATGGATCACAGACCCAAAATCGCGGGCAGCTCCTCCATCCGGGAGAAGTGCCCCGTCACCCCGCTCAGCCGCTCTTCCGGGGTCATCGCGGTGAAGCCGTACACGTCCATGCCGGCCGCCAGGGCGGCCTGGACGCCGAGCCGGCTGTCCTCGACGACGACGCACCGCTCGGGCGCCACGCCCATCCGCTCGGCCGCGTGGAGGAAGAGGTCCGGCGCCGGCTTGCCCCGGCCCACGTCCTCGGCGCTGTAGACGAGCGCGTCGGGGAAGAAGGCGTCGAGCCCGGTCTTCCGGTGCCCGACCCGGATCCGCTCGTGGCTGCCGGAGGACGCCACGCAGTACGGCACTCCGTCGGCGACGAGCCGCTTCAGCACGTCCACGGTCCCTTCCACCGGCTCCAGTTCCTCCCGGAAGGCGCTGAAGACCCGTGCGTGGAAGGTGTCGTCGAAGTCCTCGGGCAGCCGCTGCCCGGTCCGCTCCCGCACGAGGTCGTGGATCCGGTGCATCGCGGACCCCATGTAGTCCCGGATGGACTCCTCGTACGTGGTGGGGTGCCCGAGCTCGGTGAGGTAGCCGGCCAGCAGCCGGTTGGAGATCGGCTCGCTGTCGACGAGCACACCGTCGTTGTCGAAGATGACCAGGTCATAGCGCATGCGCCCAGCCTAGATCCCGGCCTGGTGCCGGCCGGCGTCCTGACCTGAACGCAAAAATGCCTCAACCCCCGGACAAGGTCCGGGGGTTGAGGCTAAAAATTGTTCGGCGGCGTCCTACTCTCCCACAGGGTCCCCCCTGCAGTACCATCGGCGCTGAAAGGCTTAGCTTCCGGGTTCGGAATGTAACCGGGCGTTTC
>NZ_JOGX01000060.1 GCF_000719555.1 Streptomyces sp. NRRL F-5727 | reverse complement strand
CCCCCGGGCGGGCGGGGGCGCACGACCCCAGCGCCCCTGCGGACGGCGCCGCGCCCCGCGCCCTGCCCCCCCTGCGGGCGGCGCCCCCCGTGCTGGCGTCACGGCGGACGACGCACACCTTGTGTTGGCGTCCACGGCGGACGGGGCACCCCCCGTGCCTCGCCCCCCGGCGGACGGGCACCCCCGTGCCGGCGTCCCCGGCGGACGGGGGCACCCCCCCGTGCCTAGCCCCCCGCGAACGGCGCGCGCCTTGTGCAGGCATCCCCGGCGGACGGGCCCCCGCGCCTAGCCCCAGCGGACGGCGCGCACCTTGTGCAGGCATCCCCCTCGGACGGCGCGCACCTTGTGCAGGCATCCCCGGCGGACGGGGCACCCCCCGCACCTCGTCCCCCCGACGGACGTCGCCCCCCGTGCCGGCGTCCCCGGCGGAGGACGCACCCCCGTACCTCACCCCCGGCGGACGACGCACCCCCGTACCTCACCCCCGGCGGACGGCGCACCCCCGTACCTCGCCCCAGCGGGCGGTGCCCCTGCCGGCGTCCCCGGTGGGCGGGGGCGCGGCGCGCCGTGCCGCGCCCCGTACCCGGCGCCGCACGCCCCGGTGACGGACGGCATCGGGGCCGCCAGGATGGACCCCATGGCCTCCTACCGCCGTGACCTCGCCGTCCGAGCCGCCGTCGCCCAGGGACTCCTCACCCCCGCCGCCCCCGTCGTCGCCCTCCTCGACACCGCCGGCATCCGCGCCTCCGCCGCCGCCCTGACCAGCGCCTTCGCCGCCGTCACCCGTGCCGAGGTGCTGCACGCCTTCGCCGTGAAGGCCGCCCCGCTCGTCCCCGTCCTGCGCCTCCTCGCCGACGCCGGCCTCGGCGCCGAGGTGGCCAGCCCCGGCGAACTGGCCCTCGCCCGCGCCGCCGGCCTGCCCCCCGCCCGTACCGTCCTCGACTCGCCCGCCAAGACCCCCGCCGAACTCCGCGAGGCCCTCGCCCTCGGCATCGCCGTCAACGCCGACAACCTCCAGGAACTGGCCCGGATCGACGCCCTCGTCACCTCCGCCCCCACCGCCTCGCCGCTCGGCCTGCGGGTCAACCCGCAGATCGGCGCCGGCGCCATCGGCTCCACCTCCACCGCCACCGCCACCTCCAAGTTCGGCATCGCGCTCCGCGACGACGGCGCCCGCGAAGCCGTCGTCCAGGCGTACCTCGACCGCCCCTGGCTCACCCGGCTGCACACCCACACCGGCTCCCAGGGCATCCCGCTCACCCTGATGGCCGAAGGCGTCCGGGCCGCGTACGAACTGGCCGAGGAGATCAACGCCAAGGCCGGCCGGCCGCAGATCGACACCCTCGACATCGGCGGCGGCCTTCCGGTCAACTTCGCCTCCGAGGAGGAGACCCCCTCCTACGCCGACTACGCCCGGCTGCTCGCCGCCACCGTCCCCGGCCTCCTCGACGGGCGCTACCGCCTGGTCACCGAGTTCGGGCGCTCCCTGCTCGCCAAGCACGGCACGGTCCTCACCCGCGTCGAGTACACCAAGACCTCCGGCGGCCGCCCCATCGCCGTCACCCACGCCGGCGTCCAGCTCGCCACCCGGACCGTCTACGCCCCCCGGGCCTGGCCGCTGCGGATCCTCGCCTACGACTCCGAGGGCCGCCCCCGCACCGACGACATCACCGTCCAGGACGTCGCCGGCCCCGCCTGCTTCGCCGGCGACCTGCTCGCCGCCGGCCGCGCCCTGCCGCTGCTCCACCCGGGCGACGTCGTCGCCGTCCCGGAGACCGGTGCGTACGCCTTCGCCCACCACTACGCCTACAACAGCCTGCCCCGCCCCGCCGTGCACGGCTTCACCGTCGCCGACGACGACACCGTCACGTTCGCCCTCGTCCGCCCCGCGCAGACCCCGCAGGAGATCGTCGCCGAGGCCGGCGGCGCGTACGCCGACGCGCTCGTCCGGTAGCGGAGCGCGTACCCGACGGCTTCGATGGAGCCATGACCACCACCACAACCGTCGTCGTGGAGCGCCGGGTCGCCGCCTCGCCCGGCCGCGTCTGGGAGTCGATCACCGACCTGCCGGACATGCCCCGGGTGCTGTCCGGCGTCCAGAAGGTCGAGGTGCTCACCGAGGGCGGCTTCGGCGTGGGCACCCGCTGGCGGGAGACCCGGCGGATGCTCGGCAAGGAGGCCACCGAGGAGATGACCGTGACCGAGTGCGAGCCGCCCGACCGGTACGTGACGGTCGCCGACTCGCACGGCATGCACTACGTCTCCGAGCTCTCCCTGCGCCCCGACGGGCCGGACGCCAGCGTGCTGCGGATGACCTTCTCCGCCCGCCCGGCGGGCGGCCGCGCGCCCGGCCTGGTCACCCGCCTCCTCGCCCGCGTCGGCGCCAAGGCCGTCTCCAAGGCGCTCGCGAAGGACCTGGACGACATCGCGCGGGCGGTCGAGTCCCGCTACTGAGCCACCGACCCGGAAGGGCCGACCCGGCGAGGCCGACCCGGCGAGGCCCTCAGGACCGACGGTCCACCCTCCATCATCGGCCAATTCCGGCCTCCTGCGGGCATGTTCCGATGGAAAATGCCAGAACCACTCCCCGACCCCGCGCCGTTCAGTAACGTCACCGTCACTGCCGTTGCCCGCACGCCGTATCGGGAGGGGAACCCGCGTGCCCGGAATCGACGAGTGCCTCATGGAGGCCATGACCCTGCCGGGTGCTCGCGGTGCCTCCCTGGTCGACTGGAACAGCGGCCTCGCACTCGGGACCGCAGGCGAGTCACCGGTCGGCGACCACGAGACGACCGCCGCCGAGACCGCCGAACTCGCCCGCGCCGCCGCCGAGTTCGACTCCTTCACCACCGGCGACGACCCCGGGGACACCGCCGCGGCCGACGGCGCACCGCCCGTCGAGGACCTCATCGTCACCACGCGTGCCGGCTACCACGTCCTCCGCTTCGTCCGGACCTCCTTCGACTCCAGCGTCTTCCTCCACCTCTGGCTCGACCGCGACACCGGCAACCTCGCCCTCGCCCGCATCCGTCTCGGCGACCTCGCCGAGAGACTGGTCCTCGGATGAGCGTCTCCCCGATGCTCGTCCGGCTCGCCGCCGAGAAGGCCACCGGCGCCCTCCTGCGCGACCACGGCACCCTCTACCTCGTCGACGGCCGCGTCGTCCACGCCGAGAGCCCCGCCTCCCCCGGCATGGACGTCCTGCTCACCACCGCCGGACGACTCCCCCGCGAAGGCTGGGACGAGGCCGTCGACCGGGCCGGCGCCCACCGCGCCGTCGGCCGCTTCCTCGTCGACAGCGGCCGGCTGCGCGACGGCGAACTGGAGATATGCCACCTCGGCGCCGTCTTCGACGCCGCCTTCTTCGCGCTCTCCCCCACCAGCGGCCCCACCCGCTTCCGGTACGGCGTCGGCCACTGGTTCGGCACCGTCCGCCCGGTCTCCGCCGAGGCCGTCGAGCGCGAGACCCTCCGCCGCCGCGAACTCCTCGACGCCGTCTGGCCGTACGCCTCCGTCGACACCGCCCCCGTCGTACCCCGCCCGGCCGCCCCCGGCCAGGGCGTCGGCGCCCGCCGCCGCGCCCTGCTCGCCGCCGCCGACGGCGTCCGCACCCCCGCCGAGCTGGCCCGGATCCTCGGCCGCCCCGCCTTCCACACCCTCCTCGACGTCCGCAGGCTCGCCGCCGCCGGACTCGTCGAGACCCCCCTCGACGCACCCCCCGACGCCACCCCCGCACCGCCCGCCCCGGAGTGGCCACCGGTCCCCCCGGTGACCGACCCCGACATCGCCCTGCTGCGCCGGCTCCGTGACGCCCTGGAGGCACACCTGTGATGAGGCGTGCTCTGCGCCTGCGCGCCGAGAGGAGACAGTTGATGACAGCCGAAGCCGAGGTGCTCGGCGAGCTCAGACGCCTGCGCGCCCGGCTGCCGCAGCTCACCGGGGCGCTCGCCGCCAGCGCCGACGGACTCGTCCTCGCCCACGACACCGTGGACGGCGCCGCCGAGAGCGTGGCCGCGCTCACCGCCGCCGCGCTCGGCGTCGGCCGGCGGCTGACCGACTCCACCGGACAGGGCGCCTTCCGCGAACTGCTCGTGCGCGGCGAGGCCGGCTACGTCGCCACCTACGCGGCGGGCGGCTCCGCCGTCCTCACCCTGCTCGCCGAGCCCCGCATCAACGTGGGCCGGCTCCACCTGGAGGCCCGCCGCTCCAGCATCCGCATCGGCGAACTCGTCGACGGCGCACTGAACCCCTGACCCACACCCCTCACCCGTCCAGAACGAAGAAGAGAGAGCACACCATGGCGAACACCGAAGCCTCCCTCAAGGAAGCGGCCGCGATCGAGGGCGCGATCGGCGCCGCCCTCGTCGACTACACCAGCGGCATGGCGCTCGGCACCATCGGCGGCAGCAAGGAGCTCGACCTCACCGTCGCCGCCGCGGGCAACACCGACGTGGTCCGGGCCAAGGTCCGGGCGATGGAGATGCTGGGCCTGAACGAGGAGATCGAGGACATCCTGATCACCCTCGGCACCCAGTACCACCTCATCCGGCTGCTGAAGTCCCGCGGCACCAACGGCCTGTTCCTGTACCTGGCCCTGTCGAAGGACCGGGCCAACCTGGCGATGGCCCGCCACCAGCTGAAGAAGATCGAGGCCGAGCTGGACGTGTGACCCGCCCCGCTCACTCCACGAAGAGTCCCCGCTCCGCCGCCTTCACGTCGAACTGCTCCAGACGCGCCTGCGCGTCCGGCAGTTCGTCCGCCATGGCCTCCAGCAGGACCCGCCCGAGGAGCATCGGCGCGCAGGCGGTGTCGAAGGCGAGACCGGTGCCGACGGCGGCCGGGATGAGGAGGTCGGAGTGGGCGGCGACGGGCGCGAACGCGGACTCGGCCACGGTCACCACCCGGAGCCCGGCCGTCCGCGCGTACTCCAGCGCCTCGACGACCTCGCGCGGGTGCCGGGGCAGCGCGAAGCAGAGCAGCGCGGTGGCCCCGGCCCGTACGGCCGCGTCGATCCGGTCCGTGAGCATCGAGCCGCCCTCGTCGAGCAGCCGGACGTCCGGGTGCACCTTGGCGGCGAAGTAGGCGAAGCCGCGGGCCTGCGAGGAGGCGGCGCGCAGACCGAGGACGAGCAGCGGCCGCGAGCCGGCGAGCAGCCGCCCGGCACGCTCCACCGGCGCCGGGTCGGCGAGCAGCCCGGCGAGGTGCCGGAGGTTCTCGATCTCGGCGAGGACGGCCTGCTGGTACGCGTTGTGCCCGGCGTCCTCGTCGGTGGCGGCCGGCTGCTCGGGCGGCGCGACCTCCCGCAGGTGGCGGCGGAGCGCGGGGTAGCCGTCGAAGCCGAGGGCGACCGCGAAGCGGGTCACGGAGGGCTGGCTGACGCCGGCCAGCTCGGCGAGCTCGACGCTGGAGAGGAAGGGCGCGTCGGCGGCCCGCCGGACCATGCAGTGGGCGATCCGCCGCTGGGTGGGCGTGAGCCGGTGCCCCTCGAAGAGCGCTTGGAGCCGCCCGGCCGGGCTGTCGCTCATGCCGTCCCCCTTCATCCATTCATCCCTGACCCTGTCTGCATAAGGATATGCAGAGGGTGGGGCGGACGGGGAGGGAGAAGCGGAAGGGAACGGTCATGGTCACGCCATGACGTCCGGTTCGTGCGAGGGCTGTAACAAACGCCGCGGGCCGGTGAGCGGACCCACCCCGGTGGCGACAATAACGCTGTCGCCGACACGACGACCGGCCGCGGGCCGGTCACGGGGGAAGAGGAAACGACATGAACTCCACGACGTCCATGGCCCGTTCACCGCGCCGCAGCCTGCGCGCCGCCGTCCTGGCCGCGACCGTGGCAGCGACCCTGCTGACGGCCACCGCCTGCCAGAACGGGGACGACGACAAGGCCGCCGCCCCGCCGACGCCCACCGCGACCGCGTCCGCGACCGGCGGCACCCCGGAGCCCACCGCGCCCACGACCGACTCGGGCACGGGCACCACCACCCCCTCCCCCGCGCCCACGGCCACACAGACCGGCACCGGGGACAGCGGCGAGACCGGCGGCGGAAACGGCACCGAGCTCCCGGACTGCCGGGCCACCGACCTCAACACCGCTGTCGAGCTGCAGGACCCGGCCGGGGAGACCCCCCGCCACTTCCTGCTGACCGTCACCAACAACACCAGGAAGCCGTGCGTCCTCAACGAGGCCCCGATCCTGCGCCTCAAGGCCGGCGACGACGCCCCGATCGTGCAGACGCTCGGCGAGCCGGACACCGAGCCGGTCGTCGTCGAGGGCGGCGGCAAGGCGTACGCCGGCCTGTACGTCTTCGGCAACGACGAGGGCGGCGAGGCCGAGTACGACCAGTCCGACCGCTTCACCGCCACCCTGGTCGCCGGCGAGGGCACCGAACTGGCCGGCACGCTCGTCTTCGACCTGCCGAACGGCCTCGACACCGTCTCGGTCGACGACGCGGCCCGCGTCAACGGCTGGGCCGGCACCGAGGGCCTGGCGATGCGCCCCATCACCCAGCTCTGACGGCCGGGAGGACTGACGCGGGGACCGCCGCACCCCCATCACTGGGGGGCGGGACGACGGCGGTCCCCGCGGGGGACACGGGCCCGGGTCAGGGCCGGTCTCCGCGTCCGCGGCGTCGTCAGAGGTCCGGGAGCCGCTCCGGAGATTCCGTGACGCCGACGAGGAACACTCTGCCGAACCCGTGTTAAGCGGGTGCTGCGCGTACGTGACACCCTCGTACCGTTTGCACGAACGCCGGCACGAGCACCCGCCGAACCCGTCCGGGTGTTACCGGGCGCCGCCGTTCGCCAGGAAGGCGAGCAGGTCCTGGCGGCTGACGACGCCGGTGGGCTTGCCCTCGACGAGGACGATGGCGGCGTCCGCGTCACCGAGGACCGACATCAGGTCGGCGACCGGCTCGCCGGAGCCGACCTGCGGCAGCGGCGCGGACATGTGGTCCTCCAGCGGGTCCTCCAGCTTCGCCTTCTGGGTGAAGAGGTGGTCCAGGAGCTCCCGCTCGACGACCGAGCCGATGACCTCGGCGGCCATCACGTCGGGGTGGCCGGCGCCGGGCTTCACGATCGGCATCTGGGAGACGCCGTACTCGCGCAGCACCTCGATGGCCTGGCCGACGGTCTCGTCCGGGTGCATGTGGACGAGGGACGGCATGCCGCCCTCCTTGTGGCGCAGCACGTCGGCGACGGTGGCGGTGGAGGTGTCCTCCAGGAAGCCGTAGTCCGCCATCCATTCGTCGTTGAAGATCTTCGACATGTAGCCGCGGCCGGAGTCCGGCAGCAGGACGACGACGACGTCGTCCGGGCCGAGGTCCTTGGCGACCTCCAGGGCGGCGACGACGGCCATGCCGCAGGAGCCGCCGACCAGGAGGCCCTCCTCCTTGGCGAGGCGGCGGGTCATCTGGAAGGAGTCCTTGTCGGAGACCGCGACGATCCGGTCGGTGACGTTGCGGTCGTAGGCGGTGGGCCAGAAGTCCTCGCCGACGCCTTCGACCAGGTAGGGGCGGCCGGAGCCGCCGGAGTAGACGGAGCCCTCGGGGTCGGCGCCGATGACCTGGACCTTGCCGCCGCTGGCCTCCTTCAGGTAGTTGCCGGTGCCGGAGATGGTGCCGCCGGTGCCGACGCCCGCCACGAAGTGGGTGATCTTCCCCTCGGTCTGCTCCCACAGCTCGGGACCGGTGGTCTCGTAGTGCGAGCGCGGGTTGTTCGGGTTGGAGTACTGGTCGGGCTTCCAGGCGCCGGGGGTCTCGCGGACGAGGCGGTCGGAGACGTTGTAGTACGAGTCCGGGTGCTCGGGGTCGACCGCGGTGGGGCAGACGACGACCTCGGCACCGTAGGCCCGCAGCACGTTGATCTTGTCGAGGGACACCTTGTCCGGGCAGACGAAGATGCACTTGTAGCCCTTCTGCTGGGCCACGATCGCCAGGCCGACGCCGGTGTTGCCGGACGTGGGCTCGACGATGGTGCCGCCGGGCTTCAGCTCGCCGCTCTGCTCGGCGGCCTCGATCATGCGCAGGGCGATGCGGTCCTTGACCGACCCGCCGGGGTTGAAGTACTCCACCTTGGCGAGGACGGTGGCCTGAATGCCTGCCGTCACGTTGTTGAGCTTCACCAGCGGGGTGTTGCCGACGAGGCTGATCATCGAGTCGTGGAATTGCACCGTGTTCTCCGGGGTCTCCGTAATGGTGTGGCCAGCGTATGCGTAGTCGGGACGCCTTTCGGGGCAGTTAGACCCTGAACGGCTCGAAGGACCTGTACGGCTCGAAGGAGGTGACGTCCCCGATGTCCAGGGCGAGGGTGGCGCGCCGGATCGCGGCGGGAGCCGCGTACGGCGGCGGGAGCATCGGTCTGATCGGCGTGGCCGCGGTCGGGATCGTGCTGGCGGAGGCACAGCTCGCGAAGCGGACGGTGGGCACGGGGACGGCTCCGCTGCCGCCGGCGGTGGACGGCCTCTACGGCAGGGCGTTCGGCACCGACGACCCGCTGCGGCTGGCCCTTCTGGGTGATTCGACGGCGGCGGGCCAGGGCGTGCGCCGGGCGGGTCAGACGCCGGGCGCGCTGCTGGCCTCGGGGCTCGCGGCGGTCGCGGAGCGTCCGGTGGCGCTGCGGAACGTGGCGCTGTCGGGGGCGCGCTCGGACGACCTGGAGCGGCAGGTGTCGCTGCTGCTCGCGCAGCCGCTGGGTCCGCCGGACGTGTGCGTGATCATGATCGGGGCCAACGACGTGACGCACCGGATGCCGGCGACGGAGTCGGTACGGCTGCTGGCGGCGGCGGTGCGGCGGCTGCGGACGACCGGGGCGGAGGTGGTCGTCGGCACCTGCCCGGATCTGGGCACGATCGAGCCGGTCTACCAGCCGCTGAGATGGCTGGCCCGGCGGGCCTCGCGGCAGCTGGCGGCGGCGCAGACGATCGTGGTGGTGGAGCAGGGCGGGCGGACGGTGTCGCTGGGCGACCTGCTGGGTCCGGAGTTCGCGGCGAACCCGCGGGAGATGTTCGGGGTGGACCTGTTCCACCCGTCGGCGGAGGGGTACGCGACGGCGGCGATGGCGGTGCTGCCGACGCTGTGCGCCGCGCTGGGCGTGTGGCCGGAACCGGACCGCCTGGAGCCGGGGCGCCGCGAGGACATGCTGCCGGTGGCGAAGGCGGCGGCCGAGGCGGCGAAGCAGGCGGGTACGGAGGTGACCGGGGCCCGGGCGCCGTGGGCGCTGCTGAAGTACCGGCGCCGGCGGCGGCTGACGGAGCCGGCCGAGGCGGTGGAGGCCGGAGCGGTGGACGGCGGCGCGGCGGAGGGGGTTTCGGACGGTCAGGGGGAGCCGCTGCCGCAGGACTCCCCGTACTCCTGAGCAAGCGCTTAGAAAAGAGGTCCGCATCACACGACGATCCCGGTGACCCCGCCCGGTACGTACGGGTAACTTCCCAGTGAGTCCGACCGCCCACCAGCCCCCTGGAGCCGTGATGCCCGAAGCCGTGATCGTCTCGACCGCCCGTTCCCCCATCGGCCGGGCCTTCAAGGGCTCCCTGAAGGACCTGCGCCCCGACGACCTCACGGCCACGATCATCCAGGCCGCGCTCGCCAAGGTCCCCGAGCTGGACCCGCGCGACATCGACGACCTGATGCTGGGCTGTGGCCTCCCGGGCGGCGAGCAGGGCAACAACCTGGGCCGGATCGTCGCCGTGCAGATGGGCATGGACCACCTGCCGGGCTGCACCATCACCCGCTACTGCTCCTCCTCGCTGCAGACCTCCCGGATGGCGCTGCACGCGATCAAGGCGGGCGAGGGCGACGTCTTCATCTCGGCCGGTGTCGAGATGGTCTCCCGCTTCGTGAAGGGCAACTCGGACTCGCTGCCGGACACGCACAACCCGTTCTTCGCCGAGGCCGAGGCCCGCACCGCCGAGGTCGCCGCCTCCGAGGGCTCCACCTGGCACGACCCGCGCGAGGACGGCGTCGTCCCCGACGCGTACATCGCCATGGGCCAGACCGCGGAGAACCTCGCCCGCTGGAAGGGCGTCACCCGCCAGGAGATGGACGAGTTCGGCGTCCGCTCGCAGAACCTCGCCGAGCAGGCCATCAAGAACGGCTTCTGGGAGCGCGAGATCACCCCGGTGACCCTCCCGGACGGCACCGTCGTCTCCACCGACGACGGCCCGCGCGCCGGCGTCACCCTGGAGGGCGTCTCCGGCCTGAAGCCGGTCTTCCGCCCCGACGGCCTGGTCACCGCCGGCAACTGCTGCCCGCTGAACGACGGCGCCGCCGCGCTCGTCATCATGTCGGACACCAAGGCGCGCGAGCTGGGCCTGACCCCGCTGGCCCGGATCGTCTCCACCGGCGTGTCCGGCCTCTCCCCCGAGATCATGGGCCTCGGCCCGGTCGAGGCGTCGAAGCAGGCGCTGCGGCGGGCGGGCCTGACCACCTCCGACATCGACCTGGTCGAGATCAACGAGGCGTTCGCCGCGCAGGTCATCCCCTCCTACCGGGACCTCGGCTTCGACCTGGACAAGGTCAACGTCAACGGCGGCGCCATCGCCGTCGGCCACCCCTTCGGCATGACGGGCGCCCGCATCACCGGCACCCTGATCAACAGCCTCCAGTTCCACGACAAGCAGTTCGGCCTGGAGACGATGTGCGTCGGCGGCGGCCAGGGCATGGCGATGGTCATCGAGCGGCTGAGCTGAGCCGCAGCGGAGGGTAGGGGTCGCCCGAGGAACGAGGGCGGCACCTGCCCGCAGCGGAGGCGAGGCACAGCGCGACCAGAGCTGAGCCAGGCGCGCTCTCCAGTCGCCGAGCGCGTCAACCGCACCGCGTCCGAGCCGTGACCGAATCTCCCCCAGGATGTGACCTACATCCCGGGGGAGTTCGTTTTCCCAGGTCAGAGCCATTTCGGGACTAAACACCCGGCCGAAATACCTGTCCATTTCGTGACGTAATGCACTGACAGGCAGCCCCACCCCACGACAAGCTGATGTAGGAAGTCGGGGGATCGACTCGAACCGGGAGTACGTCAGTGAGCGCCATGTCTCTTGCCCTGCTGCTGACCACGGCCGCTGCCACGGCCGTGGGCGCCGCTGCCCTGCACCACGTGCGGGGTCTCCGCAAGGAGGTCACCGCCCTGCGCACCGAGCTGGCCGCCGGCCACGGCGTGACGGTCCCCGCGGCCCGCGCCACGCCCGCCGCCGAGATACGGGCCGCGGTCGCGGAGGCGCTGGCCGAGGAGCGCGAGCGCGAGCTCGCCGAGGCGCGGGCCTTCTGGGCCGCGCAGGAGGCCCGGGACGCGGCCGACGCGCCCTCCGCCCTGCTCGGCGGCCCGGCCGGCGAGGAGGCCGGCGGCCTCTTCGTCCCGCGCCAGACGGACTTCGTGGGCCTGGAGGCGATGGCGCTGGAGGCCATGGAGGCCGAGGCGGCCGCGCTCGACGGCATCGTCGACCCGGTGGACGACTTCCCGGAGTACCCGGAGGACTCGGCCGAGCTGGCCGCCGCCCGCCGCCGGCACCCCTCGCACCCGGACTTCGTGCCGGTGCAGACGCCGGTCGTCACGGACCACGAGCGCACGGTGGCGCGTCTGGAGGAGCTGGCCGACACGGCGACGGCCCTCACGGACGTCCGCCCGGGCCCGCTGGGCACGCTCGACGTGTACGTCTTCGCCGACGGCACCACGCTCTGCATGACCCCCGGCCACCGCGAGACCGCGGAGCGCCTCGCGGAGGCCCTCCGCGAGGGCCGGACGCCGGTCCTGCTGGGCGGCTCGGGCGTCTCCGGCGCGTTCGCCCTGACGTTCTCGTACGGCGAGACGGACGAGGAGAACGTGTACATCCTCGCGGACCGGGTCATCGCGTCGCTCTGATCCCCCGCGCCCCTCGCGCCGCGAGGCCCCTTGGGGGGGCCTCACAGGCTTCGGGGCGCCGCTACAGACCCGAGCGCTCCCGCGCCTCCCGTACCAAGGTCACGGCCTCGTCCAGCTCCCGCTCGCGGGAAGGGGACGGGGCCATTCGCAGTGCCTCGGCCAGATCCGCGCCCGCCACCGCGAGCTGGTCGGCCACGACGAAGACCCCCGCGTCGGGGATGATCTGCGGCGCGGCGCCCGGTGTCTCCACGGCCTGCGCCCGTACGGCCAGCTCCCGCGCCAGCGCCAGCCCCTCCGCCGCCGCCCCCTGCTGGAGGCGGCTCTGCGGGGCCGCCCGCAGCCGGTCGGCGAAACGTTCCACAGCGGCGGTCAGGTCACTCGTATCCAGCACGCGCCCGACCCTACCGGGGCGGGGACCCCCGTCCCCCACCCCGGCCCGTGGGCCGTCACTTCGCGTGGCGTCCGAGGAAGTCGCGGACCAGGGCCGCGATCTCCTCGCCGTGCGTCTCCAGGGCGAAGTGCCCGGCGTCGAGCAGGTGGATCTCCGCGTCGGGCAGGTCCCGGGCGAACGCCTCGGCGCCGGCCGGGCCGAAGATCTCGTCGTTGCGCCCCCAGACGGCGAGCAGCGGCGGCCGGTGGGTGCGGAAGTACTCCTGGAAGGCCGGGTAGCCGTCGAGGTTGAACTGGTAGTCCCAGAAGAGCTGGAGCTGGATCTCCTTGTTGCCGGGGCGGTCGAGGCCGGCCTGGTCCAGGGTCCAGGTCTCGGGGGCGATCCGGTCGAGCCGGTCGGCGGGGACGCCGTGGGTGTACTGCCAGCGGGTGGCCTCGGCGGTGAGCAGCTCGCGTACGGCGGGCTCGTGGGCCGCCCGGTCCCGGGCGTGGGCGAAGAGGACGTCCCAGAAGGGCGTGAATCCCTCCAGGTAGGCGTTGCCGCTCTGGGTGACGATCGCGGTGACGCGCTCGGGGTTCCGGGAGGCGATCCGCAGGCCGATGGGGGCGCCGTAGTCCTGGATGTAGAGGGCGAAGCGCTCGACGCCGAGCCGGTCGAGGAGTCCGAGGGTGATCTCGGTGAGCTTCTCGAAGCCGTACGCGAAGTCCTCGACGGCCGGGGCGGCGGAGGCGCCGAAGCCGATGTGGTCGGGGGCGATCAGGTGGTGGGTGTCGGCGAGCTCGGCGATCAGGCCGCGGTACATGTGCGAGCTGGACGGGAAGCCGTGCAGCAGGACGAGGGTGGGGTTGGCCGGGTCGCCGGCCTCCCGGTAGAAGACGTCGAGCCCGTCGACGGTGACGGTGTGGGCGCGCAGGGCGAAGCTGGACATGGCTGACTCCCCGTTTCCGGTCTCCGATCGGGAGAACGATCGTTCTCCCGATGCCCTGTAGAGTAGGAGAACGATGGTTCTCCACGCAAGGGGTGAGCGGACGATGGATGCGGAAACCGCCGGGCTGAAGGTGCTCGACACCGCGGAGCGGCTCTTCGGCGAACGGGGGGTGCAGGCCGTCGGCATGGACGCCATCCGCTCCGCCTCCGGCGTCTCGCTCAAGCGGCTGTACCAGGTCTTCCCGTCCAAGGACCTGCTCGTGGAAGCCGTCCTGAAGCGCCGGGACGAGGCCGTCAGGGGCTCACTGACCGCTCATGGCGCCCGGGTCGCCGACGGGCCGTACGAGCGCGTCCTGGCGGTCTTCGACTGGCTCGCCGACTGGTTCGCGGAGCCCGGCTTCCGCGGCTGCGCCTTCATCAACGCCTTCGGGGAGCTCGGCGGGGTGACCCCGTCCGTGGCCGCGATCGCCCGCGACCACAAGGAGGCCGTCCGCTCCTACCTCGCCGAGCAGACCGACGCCCTGGGCGCGCCGCGGGACCTCGCCGACCAGCTGGCCCTGCTCGCCAACGGCGCCATGGCGATCGCGGGCATCACCGGCTCCGCGGAGCCGGCCGCCCAGGCGAAGGCGGCCGCCCGCGTCCTGCTCGACGCGGCGCGCCCCTGAGCACGCGGAAGGGCCCGCCCGGCACGAAGCCGGACGGGCCCTTCCCCCGAGTCACGGGGTGCGTCAGTCGTCGCCCTGCAGGATCGACAGCAGACGCAGCATCTCCAGGTAGATCCACACCAGGGTCATGGTGAGACCGAAGGCGGCCAGCCACGCCTCCTCGCGCGGGGCACCGTAGGTGATGCCGTCCTCGACCTGCTTGAAGTCGAGGGCCAGGAAGCAGGCGCCCAGGA
The DNA here is from genome assembly GCF_000719555.1 of Streptomyces sp. NRRL F-5727. Lineage (GTDB taxonomy): Bacteria > Actinomycetota > Actinomycetes > Streptomycetales > Streptomycetaceae > Streptomyces. The sequence continues at coordinate 25,293 of NZ_JOGX01000060.1, read as the reverse complement.
TGATGCCGATGACACCGAAGAGGATGCCGAGGCCACCGCTGCGGAAGCCGAGGCCGTCACCGCCGGCGAAGACCGCGAAGAGCAGGTTGGCCACCATGAGCAGCATGAAGCCCATGGCCGCGGCGATCACGAAGCCGGTGAAGCGGCGGTTGACCCGGATCCAGCCCATCTTGTAGGCGACCAGCACGCCGGCGAAGACCGCCATCGTGCCGAGGACCGCCTGGATGACCACGCCGTCGGCGATGTAGGTCGAGACGGCCGCGGAGATCACGCCGAGGAAGACGCCCTCGAAGGCCGCGTAGCCCAGGATGAGCGCGGGCGACGGCGTGCGCTTGAAGGACTGCACCAGCGACAGGACCAGGGCGACCAGGGCGGCGCCGATGGCGATGCCGTAGGACTTGCCGAGGTTCGCCGGGTCGACCGGCAGCAGCAGCCAGGACAGGACGGCGGTGAGCACGACCGTGCCGAGCGTCATGGCCGTACGGCTCACGACGTCGTCGATCGTCATCACGTTGCCGCGCGCCTGCTGCGGGGCGCCGGTCTGGACGTCCTGCGGCGCGTAGGGGTTGGTGGCGTACGGGTTGGTCGCGCCGTCCGCGTACGGGTTGCCGGTCGCGTACGGGCTGGCTCCGACGGCGGGGCCCCCGGCCTGCGGCTGCTGCGCGTTGAAGCCCGCGTAGCCGTTGTCGCGGCTGAACCCCCGTCGCGAGAAGACCGGGTTGCTGCTCCTCATCTCACTCCTCCATGGACGGCCGCGCGCGCGGCCTTGCGTCAAGGGTAATGCGTAGGCAAAAGAAACTCTCTAGTGCTCGGGGAGGATCTTTTGCGACAACATTCGATCTTCCCCGGCCACGGGCGCGCACACCGAGCCGTCGAGCGCCACCGGGCCGTCGGAGCGGCCGGCGGAGCCCGGGGAAGGAGGGAGCGGAGGGAGGAGGAGCCTCGTGCGCCGGGCCGCAGGCGTCCGCCTGAGGCCCTGGTGGTGCCCGGAACCGGACTTGAACCGGTACGGCCCGAAGGCCAGCGAGGTTTAAGCTCGCCGTGTCTGCTATTCCACCATCCGGGCGTGCCGCGCTGCTCCGCGTTGGCAACAGGAGCCTATCGGGGCCCTTCCCTCGATCAGCGGAACGAGCTCCCGATGTTGTCTTATTTTATTGACGTCTGAGGGGGCGTCAGCGCAGGTGAGCGGGGTTTTCGCGAACTGTGACCGGGGTCGCAGGCGCAAAGCCGCCACCCCCTGATTGACCAGATCTCGACGCATGTGTGTCACGTCCGCCCTCGGGGTCGCCGTCATACCAGAGGAGGACCCGCGGGGGTCCCGGTCCGACCCAAGGCTGCCCCTCGAACGGGCACGTGGACGGACGACCCGGGCAGGAACGTTCGAAACGATGGAGTGGTTCCCGGACGCCGGTTCCGGAGCAGCCAGCCGCGATCAGCCGCGATCACCGTCGTGACAGGAGTCCCCCTCGTGACCACCACCCCCACCGTGCCCCGCGCCACCGCGGTGGCCGCCCGCGCCACGGAGCTCACGAAGGTCTACGGAGAGGGCGAGACCCAGGTGGTCGCGCTCGACCGGGTCAGCGTGGACTTCCGCCAGGGCGAGTTCACCGCGATCATGGGCCCCTCCGGCTCCGGCAAGTCGACGCTCATGCACTGCGTCGCCGGCCTCGACTCCTTCTCCTCCGGCTCGGTCCGGATCGGCGACACCGAGCTGTCCACCCTCAAGGACAAGCACCTCACCCAGCTCCGCCGGGACAAGATCGGCTTCATCTTCCAGGCGTTCAACCTGCTGCCGACCCTGACCGCCATGGAGAACATCACGCTCCCCATGGACATCGCCGGCCGCAAGCCCGACCAGGCGTGGGTCCAGCGGGTCATCGACATGCTCGGCCTCTCCGGCCGCCTCAAGCACCGTCCCACCGAGCTCTCCGGCGGCCAGCAGCAGCGCGTCGCGGTCGCGCGCGCCCTCGCCTCCCGGCCCGAGATCATCTTCGGCGACGAGCCCACCGGAAACCTCGACTCGCGCTCCGGCGCCGAGGTCCTCGGCTTCCTCCGCAACTCGGTCCGCGAGCTCGGCCAGACCGTCGTCATGGTCACCCACGACCCGGTCGCCGCCTCCTACGCCGACCGCGTGATCTTCCTGGCCGACGGCCGGATCGTCGACGAGATGCTGCGCCCCTCCGCCGACGGCGTCCTCGACCGTATGAAGGCGTTCGACGCCAAGGGCCGTACGAGCTGACGCGGCCCCGCACCGCCTCCGCCCGTCGCCCACCCGACCTCCAGGACCTCACCCATGTTCCGTACCGCCCTGCGCAACGTCCTCGCGCACAAGGCGCGGCTGCTGATGACCGTGCTCGCCGTGATGCTCGGCGTCGCCTTCGTCTCCGGCACCCTCGTCTTCACCGACACCCTCTCCCAGGCATTCCGCAGCCAGTCCGCGAAGAGCTACGACGACGTCGCCGTGGCCGTCGACATGCGGCCGGCCCCGGAGGAGGCCGCCAAGAACCCCGGCCTCTCCCAGGCCACCGTCGACAGGATCGCGAAGCTCGACGGCGTCACCGGCGTCCAGCCCCGCGTCGACGGCTTCGCCGGCGTGCCGGACGCCAAGGGCAAGCTGATCGGCTCCGGCTGGTCCAACAAGGGCACCAACTTCGCCCCCGGCCCCGACGGCAAGGACCCGGCCCTCGCCTTCACCTCCGGGAACGGCCCCACCGAGCCGGGCCAGATCGCCCTCGACAAGGAGACCGCCGACAAGGGCGGCTACCAGGTCGGCGAGCGGGTCCGCGTCGCCACCAACGGCCCGGTGAAGGAGTACACCCTCTCCGGCGTCTTCACCACCGAGGACGGCGCCGTCAACGCCGGCGGCAGCCTCGTCGTCTTCGACGCCCCGGTCGCCCAGAAGCTCTACCTCAAGCCCGGCTACTACTCCGACGTCAACGTCTCGGCCGCCCGGGGCACCGACGCCGACAAGCTCCTCGACGAGGTCCTCAAGGTCGTCCCGAAGGCCGCCACCGCCCAGACCGGCCAGGCCCTCGCCGACCAGCAGGCCCGCGACATCGAGGCCGGTCTCGGCGCGCTCAACCAGACGCTGCTCGGCTTCGCCGGCATCGCGCTCTTCGTCGGCGTCTTCCTGATCTCCAACACCTTCACCATGCTGGTCGCCCAGCGCACCAAGGAGCTCGCCCTGATGCGCGCGGTGGGTGCCTCGCGCAAGCAGATCACCCGCTCCGTCCTCGCCGAGGCCGGCATCGTCGGCCTGGTCGCCTCCGCCGTCGGCTACCTCCTCGGCATCGGGCTCGCCGTGGGCCTGCGCTCCGGCATGGCCGCCTTCGACATGAAGGTCCCGGACGGCGACCTGGTCCTCGGCGCCACCCCGGTGCTCGCCGCCTTCGGCGTCGGCGTCGTCATCACCACGCTGGCCGCCTGGCTGCCGGGCCGCCGCGCGGCGAAGATCCCGCCGGTCGCCGCCATGAACAGCGTCCACGCCACCCCGAACGCCAAGTCGCTCGTCGTGCGGAACGCCATCGGCGCCGCGATCACCGCGATCGGCGCCGTCCTGATCGTGCTCGGCGCGAACACGGGCGGCGACGAGGGCCGGATGACCATCGCGGGCGGCGCCTTCGCCACCCTCATCGGCGTCATCATCCTCATCCCCTTCCTGTCCCGGCCCGTGATCGCCCTGATCCGCCCCTTCTTCGTGAAGGTCTTCGGGATCTCCGGCAAGCTCGCCGGCCTCAACGCGGTCCGCAACCCGCGCCGCACCGGCGCCACCGCCTCCGCGCTCGCCATCGGCCTCACCCTGGTCACCGGCCTCACCGTGATCGGCGTCAGCGCCGGCCAGGCCCTCGACAAGATGACGGTCGAGCAGATCAAGGCCGACTACATGGTCACCATGGCCAGCGGCGAGGGCCTGTCGCAGGAGGCCCTCACGGCCCTGGAGAAGGCCCCGGGCGTCACCGCCGTCTCCCCGCAGCAGGCCGGCGCCTTCGACCTCAAGGGCTCGTACGTCTCCGCCTCCGGCGTCACCCCCGGCGACATCGACAAGGTCCTCAAGGTCGACGTCCTGCAGGGCTCGCTGGCCGGGCTCGCCGACGGGCAGATCGCCGTCGCCGACAAGACCGCCGCCAAGCGCGGCCTGAAGGTCGGCGCCTCCGTCCCGGTCGAGTACCTGGACAAGAAGAAGGGCGAGCTGAAGGTCGCCGCGATCTACAAGGACAGCGAGTTCCTCTCCCCCGTCCTCGTCGACACGAAGATCCTCGACGCGCACGACCCGCAGAAGTACATCCCGCAGATCTTCGTCTCCACCGACGGCGGCCCCGGCGACGCCAACGAGCAGGCGCTGATCAAGGCCCTGGGCGACAACCCCGCCATCTCCGTCATGGACGAGAAGGACATCCGCGACGAGTTCGGCGGGCAGATCAACCTGCTCCTGAACATCATGTACGGCCTGCTCGCGATGGCCCTGATCATCGCCGTCCTCGGCGTCGTCAACACCCTCGCGATGTCCGTCTTCGAGCGCCAGCAGGAGATCGGCATGATCCGGGCGATCGGTCTCGACCGCCGCCGGGTCAAGCGCATGGTCCGCCTGGAGGCCGTGGTCATCTCGGTCTTCGGCGCGGTCGTCGGCGTCGGCCTCGGCACCTTCCTCGCCTGGGCCATCGGCAAGACCTTCGAGGCGAGCCTGCCGGGCTACGGCTTGGTCGTGCCGTGGGACCGGGTCGGGGTCTTCCTGGTCCTCGCCGCCCTGGTCGGCGTGCTGGCCTCGCTCTGGCCGGCCCGCAGCGCCGCCCGCCTGAACATGCTCACCGCCATCAAGGCCGAGTAGCGCCGGGCACGAGGGAGGGCCGGGGTTCCCACGGGAACCCCGGCCCTTCCGTCATTCCGTCCACTCCCGCGACCGCAGCGGCAGCCCGCTCGCGCCCGACACCGGCGTCCTCACCGCCAGGAACTGGTTCACGCCGATCCGGTTGCGCTCGAAGGAGACCGCCGAGGCCGCCATGTAGAGCCGCCAGATCCGGGCCCGGCCGGGCGAGGTGAGCCGGACCGCCCGCTCCCACTCCGCCTCCAGGTTCGCCACCCACCGGCGCAGCGTCAGCGCGTAGTGCTCGCGGATCGCCTCCACGTCCCGGACCTCGAAGCCGGCGTCCTCCAGGGTCGTCAGGGTGCGGCCCATCGGGGCGAGTTCGCCGTCGGGGAAGACGTACGCGTCGATGAAGGCGTCCACGTGGTACGCCTCCTCGTCGGGCTCGGGGAGGCGCGAGATCTGGTGGTTCAGGAGCCGTCCGCCGGGCTTCAGGAGGCCGTACAGGATGTCGGCGTACTCCCGGTACCGGACGGCGCCGACGTGCTCGGCCATGCCGATGGAGGAGATCGCGTCGAACGGCCCGTCGGGCACGTCGCGGTAGTCCTGGACCCGGATCTCGATCCGGTCGGCGAGCCCCTCCTCGGCGATCCGCTTGCGGGCGAAGGCTGCCTGTTCGCGGGAGAGGGTGATGCCGACGACCCGGGCGCCGTACGCACGGGCCGCGTGGATCGCCATCGAGCCCCAGCCACAGCCCACGTCGAGCAGCCGGTCGCCCTCCTTCAGGGCCAGCTTGCGGGCGATGAGGTCCAGCTTGTCCCGCTGGGCGTCCTCCAGGGTCCCGTCCGCGGTCCAGTAGGCGCACGAGTAGACCATCGACGGGCCGAGCACCAGCGCGTAGAAGTCGTTGCCCACGTCGTAGTGGTGACTGATCGCCTGCTTGTCGCGGCGCCTGCTGTGCCGGCCGCCGCTGCGGCCCCTGACCTCCTCGGCCGGCGGCTTCGGCGGCGGCAGCGGCCCGGCCAGCCGGAGCAGCGCCGCCACGGCGCCCCGGACGCGCGGGTCGCGGACGGCGGCGAGCAGTCCGCCGCCGGACTCCCGGTCGCGGTCCCAGATCAGCCCGGAGAGCCGGTCCAGGGCCTCGTAGAGGTCTCCCTCGACGTCGATGTCGCCGGCCACCCAGGCGCGGGCCAGGCCCAGCTCGCCGGGTCTCCAGATCATCCTGCGCAGCGCCCTGCGGTCCCTGAGGACGAGGACGGGGCCGGTGCCCGCGGGACCCGCCTCGCTGCCGTCCCAGGCGCGCAGGCGCACGGGGAGGGGACTTCCCAGCAGTTCCTCGGCGAGAGTCGCGAGCCGCGTCGCGGCGTCGGCCATGGTGACACACCTCCGTGGTCTTCCCCCAGACTGTCGTCCGTCACCAAGGGAACACCGTCCGTAGGGATTTCCCATCCCGCCGCGACGCAACGACTCGGCAAAACGCGCCGAAAACACGCCGAAGGGCCGCCCGCACCACGGATGACGGACGGCCCTTCGGTACTGCTCGGGGTGTTACGACGCCTTGGCCTTCTCCGGGGCCGGCGCGGCCGCGGCGGGGGCCGGGGCGGGCTTGGCGGCCTCGTAGAACTCCTCGCGCGGCGTCTCCATGGCGCCGAGCGAGACGACCTCGCGCTTGAGGAACATGCCGAGGGTCCAGTCGGCGAAGACGCGGATCTTGCGGTTGAAGGTCGGCATCGCCATGCCGTGGTAGCCACGGTGCATGTACCAGGCGAGACGGCCCTTGAGCTTGATCTTGAACTTGCCCATGACGATCATGGCCACGCCCTTGTGCAGGCCGAGACCGGCCACGGCGCCCTTGTTGGCGTGGCTGTACGTGCGCTGCTCGAAGCCGCGCATGCCGGACACGACGTTGTCGCCGAGGACCTTGGCCTGGCGCAGGGCGTGCTGGGCGTTCGGCGGGCACCAGGCGCGCTCGGCCGGGACGCCGGCCTTGATCGCGGCCAGGTCCGGGACCTGGGCGTTGTCGCCCGCGGCCCAGACGTAGTCGAGGCCGTTGACCTGGAGCTTCTCGTTGCAGTCCACGTGGCCGCGGGGGCCGAGCGGGAGGCCGAAGCGGGCGAGGGCCGGGTTCGGCTTGACGCCGGCGGTCCACACGATGGTGTTGGAGTCGACCTCGAGGCCGTTCTTGAGCACGACGTGGCCGTCCACGCAGGAGTCCATGGAGGTCTCCAGGTAGATCTCGATGCCGCGGCTCTCCAGGTGCTCCTTGCCGTACTGGCCGAGCTTGGGGCCCACCTCGGGGAGGATCTTGTCGGCCGCGTCGACCAGCACGAAGCGCATGTCCTCGCGGGACACGTTCGTGTAGTACTTGGCCGCGTCGCGGGCCATGTCCTCGACCTCGCCGATGGTCTCGGCGCCGGCGAAGCCACCGCCGACGAAGACGAAGGTCAGGGCCTTGCGGCGGACCTCCTCGTCGGTGGTCGAGTCGGCCTTGTCCAGCTGCTCGAGGACGTGGTTGCGCAGCCCGATGGCCTCCTCGATGCCCTTCATGCCGATGCCCTGCTCGGCGAGGCCGGGGATCGGGAAGGTGCGGGAGACGGCACCCATCGAGATGACCAGGTAGTCGAACGGCAGCTCGTACGCCTCGCCGACGAGCGGCGCGATCGTGGCGACCTTGCGGTCCTGGTCGATGGTGGTGACCCGGCCGGTGAGCACCTCGGCTCCGCGCACGACGCGTCGCAGCGGGACGACGACGTGGCGCGGCGAGATGCTGCCGGCGGCGGCTTCGGGGAGGAAGGGCTGGTACGTCATGTACGACCGCGGGTCGACGACCGTGACGGTCGCCTCGGCGTAACGCATCTTCTTGAGGATGCGCCGCGCGGCGTACAGGCCAACGTACCCGCCGCCTACGATGAGGATCCTGGGACGCTCCGTGGTGCTCATGGCATCGAGTATCCACCCACTCCCGGGGGTCACCTCGTGCGCCCCTTCACAAGCTTCCGGGGGTGCTCTGCTACACTCCGCCGCCCACGTGATCCAGGTCATGGTCGTGCAAAGGAACCTGGATGCAGTGGTGAACGTTATTCACCCCTACTGAACTGGCCTGGAGAGCTCCCGTTAACGCTGAACCAGCGGGCGCGTTCACACGATGGAAACTTCGAGCGAAGTGGCCTCCGCGCCTGCGAAAGGGCCCTGAGGACCCCCTCGGGAAGCCCTAAGACCTCCCTCCGGCGCCATCAGGGCCCTTTTCCTTGTGAAGAACTTCACGAAGCTTTCCCGACGGGGTGTCGCCGGGTGCCTCGATAGGTGCCCGCTATGCCACGGATAGGGCGATCCCATCGAGGATGTCGTGCTCGCTGACCACGACCTCGGCGGCTCCGACCCGCTCGACGATCTCCTGGAGGACGAGCGCGCCGGCCACGATGACGTCGACCCGGCCGGGGTGGATGACGGGGATCGCGGCCCGCTCGTCGTGGGTGGACGCGAGCAGCCGGGCGGTGACCTCGGCGACCTGGGCGGCGGAGATCCGGGAGTGGTGGACCTTCTCGGAGTCGTACTCCGGCAGCCCGAGGGCGATGGCGGCGACGGTGGTGACGGAGCCGGCCAGGCCGACGAGGGTCTCGGCGGCCCCGATCGGGACGGTCTCGGCGGCCAGGTCGAGGGCGGCGCGGACGTCGGCGCGGATGGCCTCGGCCTCCTCGGCCGTCGGCGGGTCGTGCCGGACGTGCCGCTCGGTGAGGCGGACGCAGCCGATGTCGACGGAGCGGGCGGCCTCGACGTGCCGGTTGCCGACCACGAACTCGGTGGAGCCGCCGCCGATGTCGACGACGAGGCGCCGGTCGTCGCCGTGCAGCTCGCCGGTGGCGCCGGTGAAGGAGAACTCGGCCTCCTGGTCGCCGGTGATGACCTCGGGCTCGACGCCGAGGATCGCGACGACCCCGTCGACGAACTCCTGCCGATTCTCGGCGTCGCGGGAGGCGGAGGTGGCGACGAAGCGGATCCGCTCGGCACCGAGCTCCCGGATGACGGCGGCGTACTCGCGGCAGGCGGCGAAGGTCCGCTCCAGCGCCTCGGGGGCGAGCCGGCCGGTCTTGTCGACGCCCTGGCCGAGCCGGACGATCGTCATCCGCCGGTCCAGCTCGACGAGCTCGCCGGTGTCCGGGTGGACGTCGGCGACGAGGAGGCGGATGGAGTTGGTGCCGCAGTCGATTCCGGCGACCCGGGTCACTTCGCGTCCCCCTCCTTCTCCGCGCACGGGTTCACGCAGGGGCCCTTGGCCCACCACTCGGGGAGCATCGCCAGGGCCTCGTCGCCGAACGGGTTGACGCCCGGGCCGGCGACGAGCGAGTGGCCGACGAGGACGTGCAGGCACTTCACGCGGTCGGGCATGCCGCCGGCGCTGGGGAAGCCCTCCAGGACCTCGATGGCGTCGCGGCGGGCGAGGTAGTCCTCGTGCGCGGCGCGGTAGGCGGCGGCCAGCTCCGGGTCGGTGGCGAGCCGGGCCTGCATCTCCTTCATGACCCCGTTGGCCTCCAGGGTGCCGATGGCCGAGGCCGCCCGGGGGCAGGTGAGGTAGTACGTGGTCGGGAAGGGGGTGCCGTCGGGCAGCCGGGGCGCGGTCTCGACGACGTCCGGGTTGCCGCAGGGGCAGCGGTGCGCGATGGCGCGCAGGCCGCGGGGCGGCCGGCCGAGCTGCGCCTCGAAGGCGGCGACGTCCGCCTCGGTGGGCTCGGTGCGTTCGGTCTGCGGAGGGGGCGTTTCCATCGTGGATCCTGAGTCGGGTCGGTCAGTGGCGGTCGGCGTTGTCGACGCCGTCCCAGAGGTTGTCGTACCAGGGGCGGTCGGCCGTGCCCTGGTCGGCGCGGGGGCGGTCGGCCGCCCCGGGGTCGTTCACGGTGAAGCCGGTCTCGCCGGGGAGCACGTAGTGGAGGTGTTCACGGGCGAGGCGGCGGATGTAGGCGGGGTCCTGGAGGCGGGCCTTCTCGTCCCGCAGCTCCTCGACCCGCCGGGCGGCCTCGGCGGCCCTGCGCTCCTGGTCGGCGATCTCGCCCTGCTGGGAGACGTAGCTCCGTATCGGGTAGGCGAGGGCGACGACGAGGGAGCAGACGACCAGGGCGAGGAAGGCGGCGCGGCCGGTGAGCCGGGAGCGCCGGGCCTGGCGCCGGGTCTGGGAACGGTAGACACGGGCGGCGGTCTGCTCGCCGATCAGCCTGATCCGGGTCGCGGTCGAGAACCGGTCCCGGTCCTTCACGGCCATGTCGTGTCGCCTCCCCTGATCACACGTGCGTCCCCGCACACGGTACGGGACCGGGTGCGGGGACGTACGGAAGCTGCCCTACGGGCCGGGTCTCAGCCCTTGAAGCGCGGGAAGGCGCTGCGGCCGGCGTAGACGGCGGCGTCGTCGAGGATCTCCTCGATGCGCAGCAGCTGGTTGTACTTGGCGACGCGCTCGGAGCGGGCCGGGGCGCCGGTCTTGATCTGGCCGCAGTTGGTGGCGACGGCGAGGTCGGCGATGGTGACGTCCTCGGTCTCGCCGGAGCGGTGGGACATCATGCACTTGAAGCCGTTGCGCTGGGCGAGCTCGACGGCGTCGAGGGTCTCGGTCAGCGAGCCGATCTGGTTGACCTTCACCAGGAGGGCGTTGGCGGACTTCTCCTCGATGCCGCGGGCGAGGCGCTCGGGGTTGGTGACGAAGAGGTCGTCGCCGACGAGCTGGACCTTGTCGCCGAGCTTCTCGGTGATGACGTTCCAGCCGGCCCAGTCGTCCTCGAACAGCGGGTCCTCGATGGAGACGAGCGGGTACGCGGAGACGAGCTCCTCGTAGTACTCGGTCATCTCGGCGGCGGAGCGCTCCTTGCCCTCGAAGAGGTACTTGCCGTCCTTGTAGAACTCGGAGGCGGCGACGTCCAGGGCGAGGGCGACGTCCTTGCCGGGCACGTAGCCGGCCTGCTTGATGGCCTCCAGGATGAGGTCGAGCGCCTCACGGTTGGAGCCGAGGTTCGGGGCGAAGCCGCCCTCGTCGCCGAGGCCGGTGGAGAGGCCCTTGGTCTTCAGGACGGACTTGAGGGTGTGGTAGACCTCGGTGCCCCAGCGGAGGGCCTCGGAGAAGGACTCCGCGCCGATCGGGGCGATCATGAACTCCTGGATGTCGACGTTGGAGTCGGCGTGCGACCCACCGTTGAGGATGTTCATCATCGGAACGGGCAGCAGGTGCGCGTTCGGGCCGCCGAGGTAGCGGAAGAGCGGGAGGTCGCTGGCCTCGGAGGCGGCGTGCGCGACGGCGAGGGAGACGCCGAGGATGGCGTTGGCGCCGAGCGACGACTTGTCCGGGGTGGCGTCCAGGTCGAACATGGCCTGGTCGATCAGGCGCTGCTCGGTGGCGTCGTAGCCGACGAGCTCCGGGCCGATCTGCTCGATGACGGCGAGGACGGCCTTCTCGACACCCTTGCCGAGGTAGCGGTTCTGGTCACCGTCGCGGAGCTCCAGGGCCTCGAACGCACCGGTGGAGGCACCGGACGGCACGGCAGCACGGCCGGTGCTGCCGTCGTCGAGGCCGACCTCGACCTCGACCGTGGGGTTGCCTCGGGAGTCCAGGATTTCCCGGGCTACGACGACGTCGATGGACGGCACGAGCATCTCCTTCTGGGATGTGACGCTAGGTGTGACGCATGGTCGCAAGGTCTCGTTCGCCTTGCGACAAGAGCCTAACCGGCTCCGGCCCTCCGGCCAGCCGACCGCCCGTCCCCTGGGACGAAAAAGGGCCCAAGAGCACGCATCCGAGGACGAAAGACCCGGGTTCTACTGGACGGTAACGCCGGAACCCCGGTCCGGAGCCACGGGGGAAGGGGCTCGGGACCGGGGTGGTCACCGCGGGAGGGTCGTCGGGTGCCGGTGAGCCGCCGGACTCACCGGTACCGCGGGCCTTACTTCAGGTGGAGCTGCTGGCCCGGGTAGATCAGGTCGGCGTCCTCGACGACGTCCTTGTTGAGCTCGAAGAGCTTCGCCCAGCCGCCCTCGACGCCCCGCGCCTCGGCGATCTTGCTGAGGGTGTCGCCGGCGACGACCTTGTACTCGCCGTCGCCCTTCTTGACCTTCTTGCCGGTCGGGGTGGTGACGGTCTTCTTGGCGGCGGCCTGCGGGGCGGCCTGGGTGGTGCGCTTCGGGGCCTGGCGCTGCTCGCTGCGGGTGGCGGGCTGCTCCGTGGAGCGCTCGGGGGCGCTCTGCTGCGGGGCGGCCTGCTGGGTGCTCTGCTGCGGAGCGGCCTCGGCGGAGCCGCCGTCGTAGGAGGCGGAGGAGAGGCCGACGCCGCAGCTCGGCCAGGCGCCCTTGCCCTGGCCCGCGAGGACCTTCTCGGCGATGGCGATCTGCTGCGACTTGCTGGCCTGGTCGGCGGTGGAGGCGTAGGCGGTGCCGCCGTACGCGGCCCAGGTGGAGGCCGAGAACTGGAGGCCGCCGTAGTAGCCGTTGCCCGTGTTGATGGACCAGTTGCCGCCGGACTCGCACTGGGCGACGCGGTCCCACTCGGAGGCGGTGGCGGCCGAGGCGGTGCCGGCGGCCATCAGCGGGGCGGCGACGGCCGCGCCGGTGACGCCGACGAGGGCGACGACGCGGGTGGCCTTGGAGGGACGACGACGCTTGCCCGTGCCGGAGAACAGCATGGAGTTTCCTCTTCACCGACGCCTGTGAGGTGAGCTGTCGGGTTCGGGCTTGAAGAGTTCGCCCGGCCGCGTGTCCTTGCACGCGGCTTCACCCCTAGCCGGTCCGTTCGGCCGTCAGTCTCAACGGCCGGGACCGGCGCAAACCTTGGGTCCCCCACTCCTGCCTGCGGCGCTTTCGCGACGACAGTTCCCGGCGGCCGACGGCAGGACTCGGCGTTTCGGTCGACGGGGCCCGCGGTGGCGAGCGGTGTCGACCGTAGACACACAGGTGCTCGAAGTTCAAAGGGCCTTACGACGGACAAATCGCCCTTACTTGCCTTCCGTCAGACCCCGTTTGCGCAGGTGAGAGCTGACGGAAGCAAAGTTTGCGGACGTGACACGCCAGTTGGGACGAAGAGACCCATGTCTCACTTTCCCAAAATCGGACATACAGCCCTGAAACGGCCTCACTTCTCCGCTGAAGGAACCGTCAGCTCAAGGCTCTGACCAGGGAGGATGAGATCCGGATCGGTGCCGACCGTCTGGCGGTTGGCGTCGTAGAGGGCGTCCCAGCCGCCGGGGAGGTCGTTCGCCTGAGCGATCTCCGACAGGCTGTCACCCGGCCGCACGGTGTAGTCGTCACTTGCGTCAGAGTTGACGGGGTTTGAGGTTACCTTGTCCGCCGCTGCGGCATGTCGACCGGATTCCACAGAGGTGTCCGTCTTGTCGGTTTCCTCCGGCGCCGCCTCGCCCCGGTGCTTGCCCGTCCCGGGTGTGGCCGACACCACGTCAGACCCGTCGGCGCCGGGGGCCACCGGGGTGGTGGGCGCCACGGGGGCCTGCGTGTCGCCCGGGGTCGTGACCGGGGCCTCCGGGGTGCCCGTGGAGGCGTCCGGGGTGCCCGGCGCGGTGGTCGCCGGAGGCGGCGTGACCGTGCCCGCGGGGGTGGTGGGCGCGGCGGGGGTGGTGACGGGCTTCGACGGCGTGCCGGGCGCGGCCGGGGCCGTGGTGGTCCCCGCGGTCCCCTCGGCCGTCTTCTCCGCCTTCTCGGGCCGCTCGGTGGCCGGCGCGGTCGTCCCGGCGGTCTCCTCCGCCTCCGGCCGGGCGTCGGCGACGGTCCCCGTGGACGTGCCGCCGGTCCAGTTCGACTCGGGCGCCACGCCGCCCTCCTCTTCCTCCTGGACCACGGGGCCCGGGTGGACGCCGGTCGCCTTGCCGTCGTTCTCCAGGCCGGCGATGGGGGCGCAGGTGGCCCAGTCGGTGCTGCCGGAGGCGAGCGCCTTCTCGGCGACGGTGATCTGCTGGGCCCGGCTGGCGAGGTCGGGGCTGGGGGCGTACGCGAGTCCGCCGTGCCGCTCCCACGCCTCCTGCGTCATCTGGAGGCCGCCGTAGGCGCCGTTGCCGAAGTTGGCGCTCCACTGGCCCCCGGACTCACAGGCGGCGACCCGGTCCCAGGTGGCCGCGTCGGCGGCGGAGGCGGAGCCGGTGGCGAGCAGCGGCAGCGCCAGGGCGGATCCGGTCACTCCCGCGGTGACGACGAGAGCGGGAGCCTGGCGGGGTCGACGGTGTCGTCCGTTTCCGGAAAGCATGTCGGGGCCTTTCGCGTGACGGCGGGTACGGCGGTGCGGCAGGTACGCCTGGGACGGCCGGGATCGGGCCGAACGTTGGCGCGAACGTAGCCGCATTCGAACGTCCGTCACAAGTCGATGGCTTCGCGATCACGCGAAGATCACATTTCTGACACGTCGTCACCTGCCGTGGCGGGGTGCGGAAGGGGTGAACTCCACCGGAAGCGTGCGCAATCCCCGCATGATGAGCCCGCCGCGCCACCGCAGTTCGTCCGGATCGGCGCCAAGTCGCAGGTCCGGCAGGCGGGTCAGCAGGGTGGCGAGCGCCGTCTGGCCCTCCAGCCGGGCGAGCGGCGCGCCCAGGCAGTAGTGGATGCCGTGCCCGTACCCGAGGTGCTGGTTGTCCCGGCGGGCGAGGTCGAGGGTGTCCGGCGCGCCGAAGCGGTCCGGGTCGCGGTCGGCCGCCGCGAGGACGACGAGGACCGGGTCCCCGGCCGGGATCGGCTGCCCGCCGATGGTGAGGCCGGTGGTCGCGTACCGCCAGGTCGCCAGCTCGACCGGCCCGTCGTACCGCAGCAGTTCCTCGATCCCGGTCTCCAGGAGTCCGGTCTCCCCGGCGGCGAGCGAGGACTGGAGGAGGGCCCGCTGCTCCGGGTTGCGCAGCAGGGCGTAGGTGCCGTTGCCGATCAGGTTGATGGTCGTCTCGAAGCCGGCGAAGAGGAGCACGAAGCACATGGCGACGGCCTCGGCCTCGGTGAGGTGGTCGCCGTGGTCGGAGGCGCGGATCAGCCCGGAGATGAGGTCGTCCCCGAGATCCTCCCGCTTGCGGTGGATGAGTTCGGCGAGGTACCCGCGGATCTTCTTCACCGACCGCGCGACCCCGCCCCGCGGTCCCCCGCCGTGCCGGATCATCATCCCGGCCCAGTCGCGGAAGTCGTCCTGGTCCTCGGCGGGCACGCCGAGCATGTCGCAGATGGCGTAGATCGGCAGCGGGAAGGCGAACTCGTGGATGAGGTCGGCGCTGCCCCGCTCGGCGAAGCCGTCGATCAGCCGGTCCGTCAGCTCCTGCACGCGTGGCGCGAAGGCGGCGACCCGGCGCGGGGTGAACGCCTTCGACACGAGCCGCCGCAGCCGGGTGTGGTCCGGCGGGTCGATGTTGAGGAGGTGGGTCATCAGACCGGCGCTGCGCTCGCCCGGGATGCCGGTCTTGCCCGGTTCGGCGTGGTGCACCGGGTTCTTGGAGAGCCGCTGGTCGGCGAGGGCCTGCCGGGCGTCCGCGTACCGGGTGACGAGCCATGCCTCGACGCCGCTGGGCAGGGTGGTCCGGTGCACCGGCGCGTGCTCCCGCAGCCAGGCGTACGCCGGGTAGGGATCGCTCGCGAACTCCCAGCTGAAGAGCGCCGGCACCGGCCCGTCACCGGCTCCGGAGACCGGGCAGGAGGCGGCGGCCCGGGCGGGGCTCGTACGGGGCTTTCCGGGCGTACCGGGCGTCGGGGCGGGTCCTTCACTCACGCCCCGACCGTACCGTCCGGGCCCCCGCGCCCCCGCGGCCGACCTGACGTGATCACCGCCCGGTGATCACGCCGTGACGGCCCGTGCCCTACATTTCCCGCGTGGACCTCCCCTTGCTCAGAAGCACGTTCGCGGTCGTCGAGAGACGGGCCGAACACGCCGTCACGTACTTCTACTCGCACCTCTTCTGGCGCAACCCCGGCGTGCGGGAGCTCTTCCCCGAGGACATGGCCCCGCAGCGCGACCGGCTGTTCGCCGCGCTCACCCACGTGGTGACCGACCTGGACGAGCCCGGGCTCCCCGACTACCTGGGGCGGCTCGGCCGCGACCACCGCAAGTTCCTCGCCACCCCCGCCCTCTACGCGGCGGTCGGCGAGAGCCTGCTCGCCGCCTTCGCGCACACCGCCGGCTCCGCGTGGACGATCGAGGCGGAGAAGGCGTGGTCGGAGGCGTACGGGCGGGTCGCCGAGATGATGCTGCGGGGCGCGGAGGAGTCCGCCGGGGCCGGGGAGCCCGCCTGGTGGGACGCGGACGTCGTCGGCCACGAGCGGCACGGCGACGACCTGGCCGTGCTGACCCTCCGCCCCCGCAGGCCGTTCCCCCATCTCCCCGGCCAGTACGCCGGCGTCAGCTCGCTCCGGGTCCCCCGCGTGTGGCGCACCTACTCGCTCGGCAACGCCCCCCGCCCGGACGGCACGCTCGACCTGCACGTGAGCCGGATCCGGGGCGGGGCGATGAGCACGGCCCTGGTGGACGACGTCCGCCCGGGCGAGACGCTGCGGCTGAGCGCGGCCGGCGGCGCGACGGTCCACCGCACGGCCCCCGGCGAGCTGCGCACCTATCTGTGCGCCGGTACGGGCTGGGCTACGGTGAAGGCCCTCCTGGAGGAGGCGGCCGGGGCGGACCCGGCGGCCGAGGGCCGGATCTTCATGGTGGCCCGCTCCCGCGAGTACCTGTACGGGCGGGAGGACCTGGACCGGCTGGCGGCCCGGCTGCCCGGCCTGAGCGTCACGTACATCACCTCGGCCCCCCGCCACCCCCGCGACCAGGCGACCGAGCGCCTGCTGACCGCGCTGCGGGCCTGCGGGCGCTGGCCGGACCACGACGTCTACCTGGCGGGCCCGCCCGGATTCGTCACCGAGGTCGCCGAGGTCCTGGAGGAGCTGGGCGCCGACCCGGCGCGCACCCGGTACGACGTCCTTCCGCCGGTCGGCCGGTTCACCGCCCGCCCGTCCTCCCGCGCCGAGTGGCTGCTCCAGCCGCCCGCGGTGCGCTGGCACGACCCGGCGGCCCGCGCCCCGCGCTAGGCGGATCCGAAAGGTCGGCGCCGGTCAGAGGCTCGCGAGCCGCCGGCGGGTGGTCTCCGGGGTGCGGGGCCGCCGGCCCTCGACCTCCGCCTTGAGGTCGGCGAGCGTCTGCGCGGCGAGTTCCCGGCGCCAGGCCAGCTCGCCCCGGCGCATGGCCCCCGAGACGGCGCAGGTCCTGCGGTAGTCGACGTCCGCGCGGCCGCCCGGTCCCTGCCGGAGGATCTCCTGGCAGCGGAAGGCGTCCTCGGTCCCCTCGATCGCGGTCACCACGTCGAGCACCGTGATCTCGCCCGGGTCGCGGGCCAGCCGGAAGCCGCCGCGCGGGCCGGTGCAGGAGCTGAGGATGCCGGCCCGGACCAGGGCCTGGAGCTGCTTGTTGAGATAGGCCGCGGGCAGCTCGTAGAAGGCCGCCAGCTGGGTCGCCTTGACCGCCGTCCCGTCCTCCACCCACGTCAGGTTGAGGCAGCTGTGGAGCGCCCACTCGACGCCCTCGCTCATCTGCATGTTCTGGATACTACCCATCCGAAACCCGCGGCGGCGGTCCGCCGGCCGCGGGCCCTCACAGCCCTTCGGCCGCCCGGATCGCGTCCCGGTACGCCCGGGCCGCCGCCCGCAGCGCCGCCTCCGGGTCGACGCCTTCGGCCTCCGCGCGGGCCGCGAGGGCCAGCAGCTCGTCACCGATGCCGGCGCCCGCCGGGAGCGGCACGTCGAGGCCGGCCGTGCGGACCCGGCTCGCGAGCTTGGCGGCGAGCGCCAGCCCCGGCTGCCCGACCGGCACCCCGTCGGTCACCGACTCCCGGCCCTTCTCGACGGCCTTGGCGGCCAGCCAGTGGGCGCGGACGTCCTCGGGGGTCTCGGCGGTCTCGTCGCCGAAGATGTGCGGATGGCGCTGGATCAGCTTCTCGACGAGGGTGCCGGCCACGTCGTCGACGGAGAACGGCTCCTCCGCGTCCTCCTCGGCGATCCGCGCGTGGAAGACGACCTGCAGGAGGACGTCCCCGAGCTCCTCGCGCAGCTCGTGCCGGTCGCCGGCCTCGATCGCCTCGACCAGTTCGTACGCCTCCTCGATGGCGTACTTGGCGAGGCCCTGGTGCGTCTGGAGCGAGGACCAGGGGCACCGGCGCCGGATGACGTCCATGACCTGGACGAGGTCGAGGAGGCGGGCGCCGGGCAGGTCGTACGAGCCGGGCAGCAGCTCCAGGTCGGGCATGGCGACCCGGCCGGAGCCGGCCAGCCGGGCGAGCCCGTCGGTGAGGCCCCGGTCGCCCTCGCCCGAGGGCAGGACCAGGACGGTACGGCCGCCGGCGCAGGCGGCGACCAGCTCCTCCGCGGTGGGGCGGAGGTGCTCGACGGCGACGCCCGCCTCCCGCAGGTAGGGCAGCTGGGGGTGGTGCTCGTCGGGGCAGAGGACCCGGTCGGCGCCGCGCAGCGCCTCCCAGGCGGGCCAGGACAGCAGTCCGGGCGCCACCCGGTGGCTGGCGGTGAGCAGGACGACGCGGCCGGGGTTCTCGGAAGTCACCCTTCGAACCTACCCCGGGAGCGGGGTCAGCCCGGAAGCTGCTCGGCTCCGGCGGCGCCCTGTCCCCGGGTGACCTGGACCAGCCAGGGGGCGGTGTCGGCGCCGGTGTCGAGCTGGACCTTGGTGTCGTCCCAGGCGCCGTAGCGGGGGTTCACGTCGATGTCGAGGGACTTCGACGCGGCGGCGAACAGTTCCTGGAGCTTCTGCTGGCCCTCGGGGGTCTCGGTGATCCCCAGCTTCTCGATGATCTTCGTCATGAGGACGTTGCGCCGGACGACGTCGCCGACCTGGCCGGGGGCGACGCCCTGCTGCTGGAGCAGGACGGCCTCCAGGCCCTCCACGCCGCCGTTCTCGCGGACGAACGCCGCGCGGGTCTCCTGGAGTTCGGCGCGGCTGACGGTGACGCCCTGGTCGGCGGCGACCTTGCCGAGGATCCGGTCGAAGATCATGCCGTTGAGCTTCTGCCGGCCGAGGTCGCCGGTGGCGGCGATCAGCTGGGCGGACTGCGGGGACGCCGCCTGGGCGTCCCGGGCCGCCTTCACCTCGGCCTGGAGGCTGGAGACGTCGATCCGCTCACCCCCGACGACGGCCGCCGCCCCTGGATGGGCCTCGCCGCCGCACGCGGTGAGCAGCGGGGCCGCGGCGAGGAGCGCGGCGGAGAGGGCAAGCGCGGTGCGGCGGCGTGCGGGGCTGTCGTGGCGGCGGTCGCGGCGGTGCAAAGGAGCCTCCCGGGCTGGTCGTGCGTCAGTTGGACGACCTTGCGGTGATCGATGGTAGGGAGTCGCCGAGGCCGTAGCCACTCCTTCGCAGCGACAACTTGCGCGTCACCGTGGAACGGGGGTCACTTCCGGACGACCGTCTCCCACAACGAGGCACCCGCCGCCCGGGTGTCGGCCCGGGCGGCCTCCTTCTCGCGGCCCGCGTGCGTCTCGGCCACCAGGTAGTGCGGCCTGCGCTTCACCTCGTAGTAGATGCGGCCGACGTATTCGCCGATCAGCCCGACCATGACCATCTGGACGCCGGCGAGGGCGGTGACGGCGACCAGGAGCGTGACGTAGCCGGGCGTGTCGACGCCGTGGGCGAGGGCGTCGACGACGATCCAGCCCGCGTAGGCGAGGGCGAGCGAGACCAGCAGCAGGCCGAGGTAGACGGCGGCGCGCAGCGGCTTGTTGTTGAAGGAGAGCAGGCCGTCGAGGCCGTAGTTGAGGAGCTTGCCGAAGGTCCACTTGGACCGGCCCTCCTCGCGCACCGCGTTCTCGTAGGCGAAGGTCGTGGTCCGGAAACCGACCCAGGAGAACAGCCCCTTCGAGAAGCGGTTGTACTCCCCGAGGCCGAGGATCGCGTCGACCGTGCGCCGCGACAGCAGCCGGAAGTCGCCGACCCCGTCGACGAGTTCGACGTCGACGAGCCGGTTGATCGCCCAGTAGTAGACGCGGGCGGTGAGGGTGCGGGTGACCCGGTCGCCCTCGCGGGTGCGGCGGGCGACGACCTGGTCGTACCCCTCGGCGTGCAGCGCGACCATCCGGTGCACCAGCTCCGGCGGGTGCTGGAGGTCCGCGTCCATGAGGACGACGGCGTCGCCGGCCGCGTGCCGGAGGCCGGCCAGCATGGCGGCCTCCTTGCCGAAGTTGCGGCTGAAGGAGACGAAGCGGACCCGGGCGGGGTCGGCGGCGGCGAGGTCCCGCAGGAGCGGGAGGGTCCGGTCGCGGCTTCCGTCGTCCACGTAGACGATCTCGAAGTCGCCCTCCAGGGCGTCGAGTTCCTTCGTCACATGGGAGTGGAAGCGGGCGAGGACGTCCTCCTCGTTGAAGCAGGGGACGACGAGAGAGAGCAGCACATCCGACACCCAAAGGCAGGCCGGTGACCCGCCCGCCCCGCCGGGGTGACGCCGAGAAGACCATTGCGTGAACTGCCCCGCGGCGGCCGTCCACCACCGCTCCGGCGCTGCGATATTCGACCCGCCATGCGAACTGCCCTGCGAACCGACCCGCGAACCGTCCGGCGCGGCACGACCCCCGGGACCCCCGCCGCCCCGCGCCGCGCCACGGCCGCCGCCTCCGCCCTGGCCGCGCTGCTCGCCGCCGTCGCCGTCTGCGCCGGGGACGCGGCGGCCCGCGTCTTCCCCTTCGGCCCGCGCCACCGGTCGGTGAACGACCTGGCGAACCAGTTCGTCCCCTTCCACGCCCACCTGGGGGACCTGCTGCACGGCCGCGCCGACGGCGGCCTCCTGCTGAACTGGCAGGCGGGCTGGGGCACGAGCTTCCTCCCCGACCTCGGCACCTACCTGTCGAGCCCGCTGGCACCCCTCGTCGCGCTCGCCCCGCGCGCGGACATCGAGTACGCCCTCTACGCCCTCACCGTCCTGAAGACGGCCCTCGCGGCGGCCGCGACCGCGTTTCTGCTGCGCCGGCTCTCGACGGTCCCCGCCTGGTGGTGGCCGGCCGTGCTCGGCGCCGGGTACGCCCTGTGCGGCTGGTCGGTGGTGGAGGGCGCGTACAACCCGATGTGGCTGGACGGGCTGATCGCCTTCCCGCTGCTGTGCCTGGTGGCGGAGTGGGCCCGCGAGGGCGGCCGCCCCCTGCTGTCGGTGCTGACGGTGGCGGTCTGCTGGACGGCGAACTTCTACACCGCCTACATGGCGACGCTCGGCGCGGCCCTCTTCCTCCTCGCCCGCCTGGCGACCACCGGCCCCTGCCGCCCGCGCGCGCTGCCGCGGGCCGCCGTCTCCACGGTGCTCGGCGTCGGCCTCGCCGCGCCCCTGCTCGTCCCCGTCCTGCTGTCCACCCGGCAGGCGCACCCGGGTGTCGTCCGGGACTTCGAGGCGGCGGGCGCGGCCGACGTGCTGGCCCGGCTGCTGCCGGGGACGTACGGCTTCGCCACCCCGGCCGCGTTCGTCGCCGCCCCGGTGCTGCTGCTGGCGGCGACCCTCGCCTTCCGGCGGGACGTGCCGGGCCGGGAGCGGTGGGTGTGGACCGGCCTCGTCCTCGCCGTCGCCCTGTCCTTCCAGTGGGGCCCGACGCACCTGGTGTGGCACCTCTTCGCCACCCCCAACGGCAGCCCGTACCGCCAGACGTTCGTCCTCTCCGGACTGCTCGTCGTCGCCGCCCACACCGGTCTCGCCCACGGCCTGCCCGGCCGGCGGGCCCTCGCCGGGGGCGGCGCCGTGGTGCTCGCGCTGACCGCCGGCGCCCTCCCCAGCGACCTCGCCACCCGGCCCGCGCTGCTCCTCGCCGCCGCCGGGCTCGCCGCCGTGGCGGGCGCCCTCGCGCTCCCCCGCCGCCCCCGGTACGCCCTCCTCGCCGCGCTGCTCGTCACCGGTGCGCTGCTCGGCCAGGCCGCCGCGACGACCGCGTACGCGGACCGCCGGCGCCTCGCCCACCTCGACGACCACCCGCCGTACGGTCCGGAGCAGGAGCGCCGGGCGGCGGCCCTCGCGGCGGCCGACGGCTGGCCCGCGTACCGCACCGACTCCGGCCTCCCCCGCGTCGCCGGCAACGACCCGCTGCTCCTCGGCGGCCAGGGGGCCGCCTTCTACAGCAGCCACACCCCCGCCGTCCTCACCCGACTGGTCACCGCCCTCGGCGGCGGCTGGACCTCGCGCGGCCGGAACCTCCAGAGCCTCGACAACCCGGTGACGGACGCCCTGTTCGCGGTCGGCGCCCGGTGGCGGGACGGCGGGGTCGTCCGTACGGCGACGACGCTGCCGCTCGTGACGGCACGGCCGCCGGGGCCCGCGCCCGCCCTCGGCCCGTCCCCCTTCCGCAACCAGGAACTCCTCCTGGGCGCCCGGGTGTACACCGCCCCGGCCGCCGCCGGTGCCTGCCCGGTCGGCACGGAGGTCTTCCTCTGGGCCCCGGAGCGCACGGGCGAGGCCCGGCTCGGCGCCGGCACCCC
Organism: Streptomyces sp. NRRL F-5727; assembly: GCF_000719555.1. GTDB lineage: Bacteria > Actinomycetota > Actinomycetes > Streptomycetales > Streptomycetaceae > Streptomyces. The sequence goes on along the minus strand of NZ_JOGX01000060.1, from coordinate 3,058 downwards.
GGTGCGGCTCCTCGGCGGCGGCCCCCGGCGGCGGGCCGCGATGGCCTCCCTGGGCGTCCAGACCGCCCCCGGCGTCCGCCCCGAGGTCCCGGCCGGGCGGGGCCCGGCGGAGGTCGGCTGCCTGGACCGGGCGCGGCTGCGGACCGCCGTCGACGCGCTGCGGGCCTCGGCGGCGGTCGCCGTCACGCCCACGCCGACGGGCCTCACGGCCCGTTTCCCGCACCCCGTGACCGGCACGGCGGTGGTCGCCGCTCCCGCGATCCCCGGCTGGAGCTGCGGGGGCCGGACGGTGGAGCCGTACGCCGGTCTCCTCGCCGTCCCGGTCACCGGCGCGACCTCCCTGAGCTGCGCCTTCCGGCCACCCGGGCTGCTGCCCGGGCTGGCGGTGGCGGGGGCGTCGGTGGTGGCGGTGGGCCTGCTGTCGCTGGTCCGGCGGGGTCAGCGGCGGCGGGCCCTGCGGACCAGCAGCACTCCGGCGGCCGCGGAGAGCGCGGCGAGCGCGGCGGCTCCGTAGGCGGGCAGACCGGGGCCGCTCTCGGCCAGCTCCTCGCCGTCGCCGTAGCCGCCGGGCTCGGTGGCGGTCGGCTCCGGGGCGGGCTCGGTGGTCGGTTCGTCCGTCGGTTCGTCGGTCGGCTCGTCCGTCGGCTCGTCGGTCGGCTCTTCGGTCGGTTCGTCGGTCGGCTCGGTGGTCGGCTCGTCCGTGGGCTCGTCCGTGGGCTCGACGGTCGGTTCCGTGGTCGACGGTTCCGGGTCCGGCTCCGTCGTGGACGGGTTGGGGGCGGGGGTGGGCGAGGTGTCGCCCTCGCAGCTCAGGTCGGCCGCGAAGGGGAAGTAGTGGATCTCCCCGGCGTTGACGTCGGCGGCGCGCGTGGCCTCCAGCGGTCCGGCCGTGAGGGCCTTGGCGACGACGTCGCCCTCGATGTTGGCGGGGTCGAGGTCGGTGACGTGGGCGCGGGGGGCGTAGACCGTGCCCTCGACCGAGTCGCCGGTGGCGATCGTGAGCGCCGTCGCGTCGGAGAAGTTCCACAGGATGTACGGCGCGTCCGCGCCGCTGACCCCCGCCGTGTTGGGGACGTCCCAGGTGAAGACGGAGCCGCTCGCGCTGGTGTCGACGTCGATGACGAGGGGACCGTCGGCGGTCGGGCGGTCGAGGAAGGTCAGCTCGGACAGCGCGTTCAGCTCCTCGCCGGTCAGGCGCAGGACGTTGGTGCGGGTGCCGTCCAGGCGGATGCGGCCCGGGTCCTCGACCTCGACGGTGGCGGCGCAGGAGGCGAGCGCGTCGGCGCGGTCCCGGTAGGCGGCGAAGAGGCCGGTGAAGTCCATGAGGCCGGGGTGGGGGCCGACGGAGAGGGCCGGCTGTTCGACGGTGAGCTCGATGCGCGGGGTGGCGTTGTGGCCCTGCCCCGCGGCGACGACCTGGGTCTTCACGGTGGCGTTGTTGCCGTCCCTGGTGACGACGTCGCTGCCGGTGAGGTCGCCGACCTTCACGTAGCCGTTCTGGAGCACCTTGAGGACGCCGACCGGGCTGGCGGCGCCGTAGTCGATCCGGCCGCCGACGAGGAGCGCGGTGGGCCGCGCGTCGCCGTCGGCCTTGAAGCTGCCGGGGGTGTGCAGGGAGACGTTGTACCCGGCGCCGTAGGAGAGGTCGCCGCCGATCGCGACGGGCCCCTCGGACTCGGTGGAGCCGAGGAGCGCGTCGGTCTCGACGACGACGCCGAAGCCGTTGTTGCCGGCGACGGGGTTGCCGACGTCGACGGTCGCGGCGGCGGCGGGGCGGACTCCCGTGGCCAGCGTGGCGGCGACGGTGCAGGCGGCGATCCCGAGGAACGGGTACGGCTTCTTCATATGAGCAGACTGCGCCGGACCCGCGACCGTCCCCCGGTGACACGCCCGCGCCTGCCGTCGAATGCAGTAGCCGAACGCCGGCCCCGCCCGGATCAGGGGCGCGCGTACGGCACCGTCATGATCTCCATGTTGTGGCCGTCCGGGTCGTCGAAGTACGCGCCCCGGCCGCCGAAGAGGCTGTTCACCTCGTGCGGGCGGGTGTGGCCCGGGTCCGCGAAGTAGGTGACCCCGGCCGCCTCTAGGCGGTCGATCATCGGGTCGAAGTCCTCCTCCCGGACGAGGAAGGCGTAGTGCTGGCTCTGAATGGGCCCTTCGGGCGCCTGGTAGAAGTCGAGCGTCACGCCGTTGGCGAGGTCGACGGGGAGGAAGGGGCCGAAGGGGGCGCCCACCTCCAGGCCGAGGACGCCGGCGAGGAAACGGGCGGAGGCGGAGCGGTCGGAGGAGTGGATGACGGTGTGGTTGAGCTGGACGGAAGGAAGTGTCACGGTTCCGACCGTACGTGATCCTCCCCGCCCCCGACCATCGCATATCGGCCGAAACTGTCAGGCGTGGCGCCCCAGTTGGCGCTGGTGCTCCAGGGCTCGCCGCAGCTCCGCCGCCGGCGGGTGGTAGGGGCCGTACAGCCGCTCGGTGTCGAGGAGGAGGCGGTGCAGCTCCGCCTGGCCCTCCTCGTGCTGTCCGGTCGCGACCAGCAGCAGGCCGGTGCGGCGCCGGACGTCGAAGGCGCGTCCGGGGTCCTGGGCGGGGCCCTGCTCGAAGGCGGGGAGGACGGCGCGGAAGGCGGCGAGGGCGTCGGCGGTCTCGCCGAGCTGCTCCAGGCAGAGCGCGATGTCGTAGCGGAACTGGGCGTTGCCCGGGTCGTCGGCGGAGAGCCGGCGCAGCTCGGGCAGGGCGCGCCGGTACTGCCCGTCGTCGAGGAGGGTGGAGGCGTACTGCTTGCGCAGGATCCGGACGACCGGGGACGCCTCGCCGTGTTCCGCGGCGGCGGCCGGGAGGATCCCGCCGAGCAGGTCGACGGCCTGGGTCAGGGCGCCCTCGCCGAGGAGCCGCTTCACCTCCTCGACCGTGCCGGCCACGTCCGCGCCCCGGGGGGCGGGGGCGTGGCCGGGGGCCGGGGGCTGGGCGGGGACGGGGATCCGGGGGTCCGTGACGGCCGGACGGGCGGGCGCGGCCGGGGCCGGGACCGCCGGGCGGGGTGCGGCGGGCCAGGGGG
>NZ_JOGX01000059.1 GCF_000719555.1 Streptomyces sp. NRRL F-5727 | reverse complement strand
AGAACGGCACGACGAATCGCAGCCGTCAGGCTCAGTGGTTCTTGCGGAGTGGCTGTCCGGGGCCGACCGGAGTCGGTGCTCACGTCGGACAACTCGGAGGACACTACGCACCCGACGAACGCGTGTCAACTTCGGCCACACCGGGCTCACCGCTGTCTACGTAGGGGTGTCCGACCCTGGCTACGGCCCTGGTCCTGGCGAACAGCCTGCGCACGGACGTGCATGTCACGCCCGCATCAGTCGCTGCCGAACGACAGCAACCTGGTCCGTGCCATTGCCGTGATCGCCCGCACTCAACAGGACTCGGTCTGGAACCGGCAGTCGGTCGCCAACCGGCTCCGCGCGCTGCTACGCAATTACTATCCCGCGGCCCTGGAATGTGCCGACCGGAGGCCGAGCCCGCCTCACGCCCAGATCACGGCGGCCGCTCAAGCGCGCCTGCCGCAAGCGCGGCATCGAGTCGGACCTCGAGCGGCTGCGTGAGGCTCCGCACCGACTGGGCCGTCAGCCAGAGCTTGCCGCAGACGCGCTCGACGAACAGACGTTCGCCCTACTCGGACAGCTCACGACCGACTGCACTGCCCCCACCCAGGCCGTGGAGGCTGCCTACACAGTCGCACTCGGGCCTCCGGCAAGGAGGCCAGCATCACCAACCAATCTGTTCAACCGGATGCCGGGCCAGCTCCGCCACTTCCTTAGCGGTCCTAACAGAAGCTGTTGATCATGTGACTGTCGGCTTGGTTGTTCGTTGGTCCGTTCGTGGCGAGGAGGAACTCACGGCCGTGGATCGTCTAGGATGAACTGTGGTCGCTGGCCGAGCCGTTGTTGCCGGTTCCGGCGCCGAAGCTGGTGGCGGGACGGTCGCGGGTGCCGGACCGGCAGGCTCTGTGCGGGATCCTGTTCGTGCTGCACACCGGGATCCAGTGGGAGTACCCGCCCTAGGAGCTCGGCTTCGGCTCGGGCATGACGCTGGCGACGGCTCGCCGCCTGGAACGAGGCCGGCGTCTGGGACCAGCTCCATCTGGTCCTGACTCAAGAAGCTGCGGTCGGCCAAGCAGCTCAACTGGTCGCGGGCGGTGATCGACTCCAGCCACGTCCGGGCCGCTCGACGGGCCCAAAAGCGGACCCAGCCCGGTCGACCGAGCACGTCTGGGCAGCAAGCACCACATCCTCGTCGACGGACAGGGCATCCCGCTCGCCGTGTCCCTGACCGGCGGCAACCGCAACGATGTCACCCAGCTGATGCCCCTGTTTGCGAAGATCCCGTCCGTTGCCGGCCTGGTCGGCCGGCCCGGGTGACGGCCGGACGTGCTGCTGGCCGACCGCGGCTACGACCACGACAACTACCGCCGTCTCGTCCGGGCCCAGGGCATCAAGCCGGTCATCGCCCGGCGTGGCGTCCCGCACGGCTCCGGCCTCGGCGTCCATCGCTGGGTCGTCGAACGCACCATCGCCTGGTTCCACGGCTTCCGGCGCCTCCGCGTCCGATGGGAACGGCGCGACGACATCCACGAAGCCTTCCTCGGCCTCGCCACCTGCCTCATCACCCACCGACACGTCCAACGCCTTTGTTAGGACCTCTTAGAGATGGTCTCGATTGGTGAATCGAAGTCCAGGTGCCCCGGCGGAGTGCGCGTCTCGACCTTGGTGCGACGATGCGGAGATGCGCGACCACAATGAACTGATCAACGTCGACGACCCTGCATGGCCGATCCTTCTTCAGGACCTGGCCGGCACCGACGTACCAGTTGAGGTGCTACTCGGCGATCCCATGGCAGGCCGAGCCTCCCTGCTGCAGTTGCAGGTCTCCGCCCGGTCGAATTTGGGCGGCATCGTACTGAACTGCGGCGGTCTGCTCGTGGACGGTGGATGGCTTCGGATTTTTGGCAGTCCGAGCGAGGCCGGACTGCCTGGCCTGGCCGAGGTCAACGCGATGCCCTCGACGTTCGATCCCTCATGGCGGCCCGGTGCTGGTCTCGTGGTTGCGCACGACGTGCTCGGCGGGGTCTTCGCCCTCAACGGGGGTAACCCCCGTGAGTCTGGGCGGCCCGGCGAGCCAGGCGAGATCGTCTACTTCGCACCGGATGCGCTCCGCTGGGAGGCTTTGGGCGCCGGCCACTCGGCATGGCTGTCTTGGGTCTTCTCCGGAGGGCTTCAGGAGTTCTACGAAGGCCTGCGGTGGGACGGCTGGCGTAGCGAGGTCTCTGTGCTGGACGGTCGGCAGGGGTTGTCGTTCTTCCCGCCGTTGTGGTCGGCCGAAGCCCGCCAGAATCTGCAAGCGGCCAGCCGTCGCGCGGCGCCCATGGCGGCACTCCTCGGCATGAGCCGCGACTCGTGCCTTCACTTCGATGGCGCCGACCCGGGCTTCCTCGGGGTCGCATGATCCGGCTCACCCGTCCAGACGCCGACAGCAGGTGAGGGTTGCGGCGCTGCCGGCGAACGCGAGGAAGTGTTCGGCCTTGCGCTCGTAGCGGCGGTGCAGACGGCGGCATCCAGCGAGCCAGGCCACCGTTCGCTCCACGGTCCAACGGTGACGGCCCAGGCGCTGAGAGGGTTCGATTTCCTTCCGAGCGATGCGCGGGGTGATGTGGCGGGAGCAGCCACCTTCGCGGGCGGTCGTAGTCGTACCCCTTGTCGCCATGGAGGTTGCCAGGCCATTGTCGGCGCGGCCCGCGGCGGGAGCTGATGGGCGGGATGCCGCGGACGAGAGGTTCCAGGCCCAGGCTGTCGTGCGTGTTCGCGCCGGAGATTCCCAGTCACAAGGGCAGTCCGTTCCGGTCGGTGATCAGGTGCATCTGCGATACCAACTTGCCGCGGTCGGTCGGATTCGGTCCGGTCAACGGCCCCCTTTCGCGGCCCGCAGACTGACGGAGTCGATCGCACACCTCGACCAGTCCAGCACTCCCCGCGCTCCCGAGTTCGTCGAGGATCACGTGGTAGAGCCGGGCCCAGACCCGGTCCCGGCTCCCCTGGGCGAACCGGCGGTAGGCCGTGGGCCAGGCGGGGCCAAACACCGTCGGCAGCTGCCGCCACGTGCAGCCCGACGTCGCCTCGAAGATGATCGCGGACAAGGCTTCACGATCACCCGCCGGGCGCCGTCCCCCGCCCTGCGGACGCACCACCACCGTCGGCTGCACCACCCGCCTGAACAGCACCCACAGCTCGTCAGGCACCGGCCGCTCAACGAGACCCCTGCGCAGCATCGCCGTCGGAGCGCCAGGCAGGGCCGGGGCGGAGGGCATCGCGGCCGATCTCCGCCGCCACGCCCGGGCCCCTCGTCGCCCCCTCGCTCCCCGGATGGTCACGGACCGGACGTAATGCGACTACGCCGGAGCCCTGGGTCGTTGAGCAGGGCCCGAAGGCATGTCGATCGTGAACAACCGCCGGGTAGCGCGGCGGCTCGCCGCAGTTCGAGCTCGTGTTGAGGATGGTCCGCCTGTCCCGTGGGCCCGCAACGTGGAAGGGTGGTTACTCCGCGGCCGAGTCGATGAGGATCTGCGCCAGTTCACGCGGCTGGGAGAACATCGGCCAATGGCCGGTGTTCATCCTGGCGAGCCGCCAGTGCTTGCTGTTCAGCAGCTTGGTCACGTCCTCGTCTGGTTCGGCGTCGGCGGACTCGGCTCCGTCGGGCAGACAGAGGATGTATGTCGCCGGGAGTTCGCTGAGCGGCCCTGCGAGCACGGCGGGCTCGGTCAGCGTGGCGCCCGGGTGGGGCGTTGCGCCACGGACGAGTCGTGCGATCTGTTCGTCGGTGAGACCCTCGCCGTCATAGTGAGCAGCCGGCACGAGCGGCCAGAACCCGCCGTTCTCGGCAATCGATGCCTCTACTGCCGCCCCACCATCTGGCCAGGCGGAGACGAACGATTCGCCGTCACTCGGAATGCTCGAGTCGACGAATACGACGCGGTTCAGCCGATCGCCGATCCGCTCCGCGGCCTGGCCGACCGGGATGCCTGAGTAGCTGTGACCGACCAGGACCACGTCGCGCAGGCCCTGGCGTTCTACTTCGGAAACGATGTCCTGGACGTGGGTCGCTTGACTCGCGTGTACGCCCCGCTTCTCAGCAAGACCGGACAGCGTCAGCGGGTACACGCCGTGGCCGGCTGCACGCAGGTAGGGAACCACCTCATCCCACGCCCACGCCCCGAGCCGCGCACCTGCAACCAGCACGTAATTCACCATGCCCGTACCGTAGCCGGGCAGCCCGACGATCCGTAGAAGATCCTTTCGATGCTGGGGGTGATCGCCGCGGGGCGTGGAGCTCGGGGTCCCTGGGCCCTGGCGGCGGGCGTGTCATGCCTCGCAGGTCGGGTCTTCTGTGGGGAGACGGGCCGTGCGGAGGTAGGTGTTGACCTGTTGGTCGACGCAGGCGTTGCCGTATTCGCCGTACAGGCCGTGCTGGCGGGAGCCTTCTACGGTGAGCAGGCGGGAGCTCGGCCACTGGTCGCGTACGGCCTCGGCGCCGGCGTAGAGGGTGCGGGGGTCGCCTGTGGCGTTCACGAGCAGGGCGGGGACGTCGTTGTCGAGCACGGTCGGGGCTTCGGTGGGGTGGTCCCAGAATTCGCAGGGGGTGATGTTGTTGGCCAGGGGGCCGGGGAGGGGGTAGCGCTCGCGGGACCTTTCGACGGCACGCCAGTAGCTGCCTACGCCGCGGCGCTCGGCCACGTCACCGCAGACGATCGCGGTCATCTGGCTGGAGGAGGCGGAACCGGTCGCTGTCAGCAGGAACTCCAGCTGTCCGGAGAGTGCTTCGGAGGGCTCTACCGGCTGCCGGTCCGCTGCGCGCGCCAGGAGGCGGACGGTCGTGGCCAGGTCGGCGCGCCGCGCTTCGAGGTCGCTGCCCAGGCCGCCGATGAGGAGGGCGGGGAGGACGTGCTCGTCCAGGACGTGCGTCGTGCCGATGCGGAGTGGCTGCTGCGCTGCGGCGTCGAGGATGTGCTCCACCGTCGCCAGGACCTCGGAGCGCGTCCGGCCGAGGCTGTAGGTGTCGTGTCGTTCGGCGGCCCATGACGCCCAGGCGTGCAGGGCTGCTTGGCTGGCCGCCTCGGTTCCGCGGAGAAGGGTCTGGGTGTAGTGCTCCGGGCTGTTGACGCCGTCGAGCACCATACGGTCGGTGCGGCCGGGGAAGAGCTGTGTGTAGACCTCGCCGAGGTAGCTGCCGTAGGAGTAGCCGAGGTAGGAGAGGGTGTCCTCGCGGAGGGCGGCGCGGATGACGTCCATGTCGCGAGCGGTGTTGCGCGTGGTGACGTACGGCAGCACGTCGCCGTTCGTACGCTCGCAGCGCTCGGCGAGGTCGCGTGCGAGGGCGACCTCCTCGCGGTACGCCGCCCGGTCGGCGCCGGCGGAGCGGAGGAGCGCGGAACCGAGGTCCCAGCCGCAGTCCAGCGGGGTGCTGCGGCCGACGAAGCGCGGGTCCATGCCGATCAGGTCGAAGCGGTGGGCGACCTCTCCCATCGCCCCCGACTTGGTCAGGGGCATCTGGAGGCCGGGGCCGGCCGGTCCGCCGTCGTTGAGCAGGAGCGGGCCGACGCGGTGGGCGGTGTCGGTGGCCTTCAGGCGGGAGACGGCGACGGTGAGGGTACGACCCTCGGGCTCGGCGTAGTTCAGTGGCACGGTGATGTCGGCGCACCGGGCACCGGCGGCGTCCAGCGCCCGGCCGACTCCGTCGTCGGCGCCGAGGGTGCAGGCATGCCAGTCGATGCGCTGGTTGTGGAAGCGGGCCAGTGGGTGGAGAGCGGTGGCCGGGGCGGTGGGCGTGGCGGGGGCGGTTGTTGACGCGGTGGCGGTGGTCGTCGTCGCGGTGGCGGCCAGCACGACCGCCAGTGCCAGTAATGAGGGGCTGCGTCGGGAAGTTGCCATGCTCGAACGCTATGGCGGTGGGTGCGTTGGATGCTTCAGGGAAAGCCCCGAAATCGGTCGGGGTGTCCCCTGAAAAGGACTGAGGGTGGTGGCGCCACGGGATGCGGTCGGCTCCGGGCCTTCCGGCCCGTCCTGGCCGGGGCCCCGACGTGTGGCTCGGCGCCTCGCCGTCTCGCCGCCTTGCCTCAGCGTCTCCGACAGCTCCGCTGTCGCCTTCGGCCTGGGGTGGCGGATTCGAGCTCGTCGTCGACCGCGCCACGCCCATCGACACCGCCACACAGCGCGTGTGACTGGCGTCGGGCCGCGTCTTGGACTACGACCACGACGTGGACGCGGTGGGCAGCACCGCAGGGACGCCGCCGTCCGTGCCGGGCGCGGCCGAATTCGCCGTACCCCTCGTCGAATTCGAGGTTGCCGAGCGGCTGCGCGCCACGCTGGACGTGGTGCCCCGTGACGCTCCGGTCACCGTCGTCGGCGGCGGGCTGACCGGCATCGAGAGGGCCGCCGAGCCGGCCGAGGGGAACGCGCGGTCACGCTGGTGTGCGGGCGCGTCCTGGCCCCCACGTTCAGCGCGGGCGGTCGCCGCTGCATCGCCGCGTGCGTGGCTGTTCCGGCACGGTGTCGCGGTGCTCGAAGGAGTCTCGGTGAGCGAGGTGTGGCAGGACGAGGTCGTCCTCGACGACGGTTCCGGCGGCGGCCCTGCCGACGGTGCGGTGCGGCCGAGCGCGCTGTCCATCTGGGCCGGCGGGGTTCGGCGTACCCGATCTGCGGCGGTGGGCGGGCTGCGCACCGAGCCACTCCGCAGTCTGCTCACCGACGGGACGCTGACCGCGTCGTCGAGGCCGGCGATTCCGTCGTGCCGTCGGGCCGACCGCTGCGGATGAGCGGTTCTGCCGCCGGATCCCTCGGCGCACAAGCCTCAGACACTGTGTTGAGCCACATGGCGGCAGTGCGGCCGACGGTGATCCATCTGGCCTACACCAGGGCTTGCGTCAGGCTCGGCCGACGTGCCGGCGTCCGGCAGCTCGCTCGCGAGGACGACACCGCGGTGGGTGTGTACGTCGGCAGTCGTGTGGGCGCAGTGATCGCGGAGTTGATCTGCACGTTCGGGGTGGAGCGGCATCCACGTCATCCGCATCCCGGACCAGGTCGCTGCCGTGACTGTCTCGCGCAGGATCAGCCGGTGAGTGGGAGCGGCGGGGGTGCAATGTCAGGAGCCGGGGGCTGTGTCGCTTCGTCGAGGGGGGGTGTTGTTCGGTTGTCCTGCCCTCCGCAGGGGTGCGGAGGGCTAGAACATGGTGTTGTCGTTCTTGGAAGTGGGCGGGATGACCTGGAGGACGTCCCAGTGTTCGACGATCTTGCCGTGGGCGTCGAAGCGGAAGATGTCGATGCCCGCGTACTCCTCCTCGGGCCAGATCTGGTGGCAGTGCAGGATGACGTGGTCGCCCTCGGCGAAAGCGCGCTTGAAGGTGACGCGCTTTCCCGGGTACTCGGCGGCCATGCGTTCGAAGTACTCGACGAACGCCTGTTTGCCGTCGGCGACGTGGGGGTTGTGCTGGGTGTAGGTATCGCCGGCGTACCGGTCGATGGCCTCGGCCGGGCGGCATTCGTTGAACATGAGGTCGTAGAACGCCTTGGCGGCGGCCTTGTTCTTCTCCGGGTCGTTCATGGTGCCACCGTAGGGTCGGGTGCCGGGTCCGGCATGGTGAGTGTGGCGAGCAGGTGCCGGGGGCCTGCCGGGGGCCTGCCGGGCGCCTCAGAACAGGCCGTTGGAGTGCGGCAGCTCGGCGGGAACCGGGGTGATGACGTCCCAGTGCTCGACGATCTTGCCGCCCTGGACGCGGAAGAGGTCGTAGTACGCGACGGGGGTGCCGAACTCGCCCTCGGACTGGAGCAGGACGAGGTCGCCCTCGGCGATGACCTTGTGCACCTTCTTGTAGACGAGGTCCTTGCCCTGTTCGGCCCACTTCGCGGCGGCGGCGCCGAAGCCGTCGAGGCCGTCGGCCGCCTCGGGGTTGTGCTGGTGGTACGTCTCGGTCGAGACGTAGTCCGTCAGGACCGTGTAGTCGGCGCCCTTCAGGACCTTCTCCGCGAACTCAAGGACCAGGGCCCGGTTGGCCTCGGTCAGGTGCGGGTCGGTGGGCTCGGTGGGACCGTCGGTCTGGGAGCGGCCGGAGGCGGTGTCCCCGATCAGCGGGGTGAGGGCGTCCCAGTGCTCGGCGAGCTTTCCGTCGGCGTCGACGCGGAAGATGTCGAAGGCGACCAGCGGGTCGGGGCCGAAGCCGTGGTACGTGCCGTGGAGGGCGACCAGGTCGCCGTCGGCGATCACGCGGGCGCCCACGTACCGGAAGCCCTCGGGCAGTCCGGCGACCAGGGTGCGCAGGGCCTCCGGACCGTCCGCCGCCAGGGCGCTGTGCTGGCGGTAGTCGGCGGCGACCCAGCGGTCCACCGCGCCCGGGTCCTTCTTCCCGAAGAGCTCGCCGACGGCGGTCAGGACGGTGTTCTTGGTGCTGCTCATTGCGGGTCTCCTTGCGGATCGGGGTGGGGGTGGAGGTCGAGGGCGTGGGGTGTGGGGTGGGGGTCGCGGCTCCCGCGGGTGTCCGCACGGGTCGCAGCCAGCCTTGCTCCTTTCCGACATCTCCCTGATGTCGAGGAGCGCACACCTCCAAGTGTTGGGGGGCTGAGCGGCCTGAAGCGGATACGCTGGCGACTCACGATGGTCAAAAAACGACACGATGCCGAGATCGGGATCCCCGAGGTCTCCTTCACCGCCCCCGTGGGCACCCCCGCCGGCGTCGAGGTGCTGTCCCTCGCCGAGCTGCGCCGCAGGGTGCCCGCCGGGCGGCTCGCGGCGCCCCAGCGGCCGGACTTCCATCACCTGATCACCCTGGCCGACGGGGCCCTGCGGCACACCGTCGACTTCACCGCCCACAGCCTCGAACCGGGCACCTGGCTGTGGGTGCGCCCCGGGCAGGTGCAACAGTGGGGCGACCTCGGCCGCGCCGAAGGGACCCTGGTCCTCTTCCGCCAGGACTTCCTGGACCCCGCGACCTCCGCCGGCGCGCGCGTCGAGGACCCGCACGCTCCTGTGCTGCTACGGCCCCTGCCCGGCGACGCCTCCGCCCTCCGGCTGGCCGCCGATCACCTCACCACCGAGTTCCGGTCCCTCGGGCATCTGCCGCTGGAGGTCCACACCGCGGCGCTGCGCCATCTGCTCGCCGTGCTGGTCCTGCGCCTCGCGCACCTCACCGCGCCCGTCGGCGGGCCGGTTCCCGAGGCCGACGCGACCTATCTGCGGTTCCGCGACGCCGTGGAGAGGGACTTCGCCCGGACTCGCCGGGTGGAGGACTACGCGGGGGCGCTGGGCTATTCGGCACGTACCCTGTCGCGCGCCACCCTGGTCTTCGCCGGCGTGGGCGCCAAGGAGTTCGTCGACCGCCGGGTCGTGCTGGAGGCCAAGCGACTGCTGGCTCACAGCGACCAGACGGCCGCCCAGATCGCGGGCCGCCTCGGGTTCTCCAGCGCCACCCACTTCAGCAGGTACTTCCACCACCGCACCGGGCAGACCCCGATCGCCTTTCGCGACTCGGTACGGGGACACTCCGCGCCCTGAGGCGCTCAGGCTTCGGCTCCGTGCAGGCCGGTGGTGACGACGACGGCGGCCACGTCGCCGCTCCCGGTGCGGCCCACCCAGACGATGCCGCCGCTCTCGGCGCTGAACGTGACCAGATCGGCCTGGCGCGAGTCGTCACGCACCCGCTCGCCTTCGTGGGGCAGCCGTTCCGTCTCGCGTGGGACGGGGCTGCCGTCCACGTACGTGCGGAAAGGTGCCGAGAGAGTCGTCCACGCGCCGGCGTCGGCGAAACAGCCGACATTGGCGTCGGAGGCGAAACGGAACGAATCGCCCGGCTGGAGGCCGTCGATGTCGTCGTCGACGCCCAGGCCCATCTCCCACGCGACCACCGGCTCGTCGTGGAGGCGCAGCCGCGTCGCGGCGCACTCGATGCCCTCGAAGTGTCGGCCGAGGAACTCGTACGGGCCGGCCGTCCAGGCGACGTCCACCGGGTGCGCGCCCGCCGGGATGCCCACCGCCAGTTCGCGCGGGGGTCTCGTCGGCAGCCCGCGCTCGTACCGCCACGCGTCGTCGTCGTGCCAGGGGGCGTCGACGACGAGACGGCCGCTGGGGACGCGCAGGGTGGCCACTTGCTCGACCCTCGTCACGACGACGGGCGTGGTCGGATCGTCGTACACCGTGCCGAGGCGGGCGCCGGGTGTGAAAGCCGCGTCCAGGTACCGGGCGGCCTCGGTCCCGGCCGCCAGCCGAGGATCGCCGACCCACGTCATGGCTCCTCCCCCCCCCCTCTCGCCGAGCGCGGTGAGCACCTGGGCGGTGCGCGGGGAGCAGCCTACGTGCGGCGCCGGGTTACGGCCAGGAGGCCGCGTGCTCGGGGCGGGTTCGCCAGGGGCGTCGTCTCGCGCGTTCTGGTGAACTCGCCTCTTCGTACGAGGATCTGACGGGGCGGCAAGACTGACCTGGGCAGCCAGGACTACCGTGCGTCCGACCCGGGTCGTACCGTGCGTGTGAGGGGTTGCGACCGTGGGAGGACGCGGGCGTCCGGAGGGGGAACGTAGCGTCCTCGGCATGAACAAAATGATTCGGGCGGCGGCCACCGCCCTCCTCGCCTGCGCGGTCGTCTTACCTGCCGCCACCACCGCCTCTGCCGCTTCGACCCCGTCCGTTCCTTCTGGTCTGTCCGCTGCTTCGGGGAGCACGGCCGTCGCTCCCGATCGAGGCGACGAGCGGCTGCGGATGCCGGCGCCCACCGGGTCGTACGGGGTGGGGAGTTCCGTGCTGCACCTCGTGGACCGGTCCCGGACCGATCCCTGGGTGCCGACGGCGGACGCGCGCGAGCTCATGGTGACGCTGCACTACCCCGCGTCCCGTCCGGGTCGGCCCGCGCGGTACGCCACGGACGACGAGGCCCGGCTGTTGCTCGAGGCCGTGTCGGTCGACGACCCGGCGCTGGAGCGGCAGGTGGCGCGGGCCCGTACGTACAGTGCGGCGGAGGTGCGTCCCGCGCCGGGGCGGCACCCTCTCGTGGTGCTTTCGCCGGGCTTCGGCATGGCGCGGTACACGCTCACCAGCCTCGCCGAGGACCTCGCCTCCCGCGGTTACGTCGTCGCCTCGCTCGACCATGCCTACGAGTCGTCCGGGACGTCGTTCCCGGGCGGGCGGACCCTGACCTGTGTCGCCTGCACCGTGATGGGGGACAGCGGCTGGTCCAAGGGCACGCTGGTGACCGGGACCCGCGCCGCGGACACCCGGTTCGTCCTGGACCGGCTGACCGGCTCGCGGCCCGCCTGGAAGTACGCGTCCTCCATCGACGCGAACCGGATCGGCATGGCCGGCCACTCGGTCGGCGGCGCGAGCGCGGTTCCCGCCATGGCCGCCGACCGGCGGATCGACGCCGGGGTGAACATGGACGGCACCTTCTGGGACACGCTGCCCGCCGACGGGCTCGGCGGCCGTCCCTTCCTGCTGCTGGGTGCGGACGCGCACCACCGGCCGAACAGCGGGGACGCGTCGTGGGACACCACCTGGAAGGGGCTGAGCGGCGACAAGTACTGGCTGACCGTCGACCGCGCCGACCACCTCGGCTTCAGCGACGCGCCCGTACTCCTCCGCCACCTCGGTCTCCCCTACGGCGACCTCGCGGCCGAGCGCGCGGTGGCGGTGACCCGCGCGTACGTCGCCGCCTTCTTCGACCAGCACCTGCGGGACCGGGAGCAGCCGCTGCTCGACGGGCCGGACCCGGCGCACCCGGAGGTTCACTTCCACCGCCCCTGAGGCGAGAACGACAGGCGGCACATGGGAGGGGCGGGCCCGGTTCACCGGGCCCGCCGCGGAGATCATCGCGGAGCCCGAGCGAACAGTGAGGCCAAGCCGCCGGCCGTACCGGCGCTCGGCCAGGAGTCGGCTGCCTTCGAGGTACCGGGTCACCTGGGTCAGGCGCTCGTCCAGGTGGGCACCGCCGTCGTCGCCGTGGAGGAGAAGGGCAGGAACGGCTCCGAGGTCCAGGTCGAGACGCTGGAGAGGTGGATGAAGATGGCGGCGGCTCGCGCCCAGGAGGCGCAGGACGGCCTCGCGCCCGCCGCGTCCGCCGGGTAGCGGTTCGGTCGCGCGTCAGGCGGTCTCGGCCAGGGCGGCGTCGAGGCGGTCCAGGACGTGGGGCCAGCCCTTCCCCATGCCTGCGTACGCCTGTCGGCCCATCGGGGAGTCGAGGTCGAAGCCGGCGTGGGTGAGGACGAGGAGGGTGCCCTCGCCCTGCGGGTGGAGCGTCCAGGTGATGGTGGTGTCGAGGGTGCCTTCGGCGAAGCGGTACGCGAGGAGGCGTTCGTCCTCGACGGCGGTCACCTCGCAGGGCTGGCTGCCGAAGGTGCCCATGTCGAGGGTGAAGCGGTGTCCGACGACGGGCTTGATGTCGCCAGCGGCCCACCAGCGGGCGTGCAGTGCGGGGTCGGTCAGGGCCTTCCACACCGCCGCCGGGGGGTGGGACAGGGACTTCTCGCAGGTGATGGTGTCGGTCGTGTCGTGCTGGGTCATTTCTTGTGTCCTTGTTCGTCGGCTTGTTCGCCGTCTTCTTCGTCGGCTTCTTCGTCGAGGAGGTCGGAGAGCGCGTCCATGCGCTGTCTCCAGTAGTGCTCGAACGGGTGCAGCCACTCGCTCACCTCGGCCAGCCGGGCCGGTTCGAGGTGGTAGAAGCGGTGCCGGCCGCGGGGTTCCTCGCGTACCAGTCCGGCGGTCCGGAGCACCGCCAGGTGCTCGGAGACCGCCGGTCTGCCGAGTTCGAACAGGGCCGCCAGCTCCCCTGTGGGGCGGGGGCCTTCCCGCAGGCTCTCCAGCAGTCTGCGGCGGACCGGGTTGGCGAGCACGCCGAACACGTCGGTAGGCATGGGACGAGTATGCGTCGGAGAAATCCGACGCGTCAAGAATTTCCGACGCGTTCTCGGGGTGGGGTCTTGCCGGTCACAGCCGGCGCGGTGGGTTCGGGCAGGGCACGGAAGAGGAGCCAGCTGAGGGCGGGCATGGCGATCAGGGGGGTGAGGGCGGTGCGGAGGGAGGTGGTGTCGGCCAGGTGCCCCAGGAGCGGGCTGACGAGGCCGCCGATGCTGACGGTGAGGCCGAGGGTGACGCCGCCCGCGGTGCCGACGCGGGAGGGCAGGTAGTCCTGGCCGAGCGTGACCTGGAGGGAGAAGGGGACGTACAGGCCGGCGGAGGTGAGGGCGACGCAGAGGAACATGGCCGGGCCCGGCGCGTGGATCACTCCGGCGACGGCGGCGATCGACAGCAGGTAGGACCAGCGGCACACCCGGACCCGGTCGTAGCGGTCCGCCAGCGCACCGCCCAGGACCGAGCCGACCGCGCCTCCGAGGAAGAGCAGGAACAGGGCGACGGTTCCGGCGGTGGCGCTGCCCTGGGTGCGCTGCCGGGCGTAGAGGGCGATGAAGGTGCTCAGGCCGGTGAAGACGACGGAGCGGAAGACGACCGCCAGGGACAGTCTCACGAACGAGGCCACGTCGTCGGCGCCCCTGCCCGGGGGCTTCTTGGTGGTACCGCCCCGGGGCCGGGCGTACAGCTGGAGCACGGGCACGGTCAGGGCGGCGCCGACGAGCGCGGGCAGGACCAGGACCGGTGTCCAGCGCAGGGAGCCGTGGCCGATCGCGGCGGACACCAGGAGCGGGGCGAGCGCGAAGCCGATGTTGCCGCCGAGGGAGAACCAGCTCATCGCGCGGTGGCTGCCCCGGCTCGCCAGGCGGGCCACCCGGGCGGACTCCGGGTGGTAGGCGGCCACGCCGACGCCGGAGACCGCCACGAAGACCAGGGTCAGGGCGTACGAGTCACCCAGGCCGCTCAGCGCGATGCCCACGCCGCTCAGCAGGGTGCTCGCGGGCAGCAGCCAGGGCATCGGCCAGCGGTCGGTGAGCGCGCCGAACAGCGGCTGGGCCACCGACGACAGCAGGGACGCGGCCAGCACGATGCCGGAGGCGATCGCGTAGGTGTAGTGGCGTTCGGCCACGAAGAACGGGATGAGCGCCGCGACGGCGCCCTGGTAGACATCGACGCAGGCGTGGCCCACCGCCAGCAGAGGGATCGAGGTGCTCTGCAAGGGAGTCGAGGAGTTCTGCCGGGGAGTCGAGGAGTTCCGCCGGGGAGTCGAGGAGTTCCGCGCTGGGATCGAGGTGTTCTTTCGCACCCGCCCCATCCTGGGAGAGGCGGCCGCTGTCGTGCTTTCGATAGATTGCCAGGTGATGCAGAAAATCCGCCACACTCCCGTCGCGCCGACCCGTACCCAACGTCTCGCGTCCGGCGGCGAGATCGACGCGCACCGCCATGACGATCACCAGATCGCCTATGCGAGCCAGGGCACCATCGCGGTGACGACCGACGCGGGTTCCTGGGTCGCTCCCGCCACGCGCGCGCTCTGGATCCCGGCGGGCACCGTCCACCAGCACCAGGCCCACGGCGAGCTCGACCTCCATCTCGTCGGCCTGCCCACCACGGAGAATCCGCTCGGTCTCGACCGGCCGGCCGTCCTCGCCGTCAGTCCGCTCCTGCGGGAGCTCATCGTCGCCTACACGCGCACGCCGGGGGACGACAGCGCGCCGCGTCTCCGGCTGCGCGCCGTCATGCTCGACCAGTTGAGGGTCTCCCCCGAGCAGCCGCTGCACCTGCCGACCCCCACCGGTCCCCTGCTCAGGGAGCTCCACGCCATCCTGCGCGCCGACCCGGCGGACAACCGCCCGCTCGACGAGCTCGGCCGGCAAATCGGTGCCAGCGCCCGCACCCTCTCGCGCCGCCTGCGCGCCGAACTCGGCCTCTCGTACCCCCAGTGGCGCACCCAGATCAGGCTCCACCACGCCCTGATCCTGCTCGCGGAGGACCTGCCCGTCACCGCCGTCGCGCACCGGTGCGGCTGGTCCTCCGCCAGTACCTTCATCGACGTCTTCCGCCGCGCCTTCGGGCACACGCCTGGGGCCCGGACGGCTGCGGGTTGAGCGCCGCCCGGGCGGGTGGGTGGGCCGCGGTCAAGGGCACGCGACGTTCTGTCCGTCGCCGGTGACTTCGGCGGCGCAGCCCCGCGGGGCCTCCGCGAGAGCGTTGCCGTCGTCGCCGTCCACGGTGGCGGTGTTGTGGTCGCCCGGGCTCGCCACGGCGGAGCTGCGGTCGCCGTTCACGGTCGCCGTGTCGTCGTTGCCGGACGGGGCGCCCGGTGTCGGTGCGCCGCCCGCGAAGGCGAAGCCGAGCTCGCCGGTCACCGTGGCGGTGTTGCGGTCACCGACGCTCGCGAAGGCGGCGTTGAGGTCCCCGACGGTCGTGGCGGTGTTGTCGTTCCCGCGGACGGCGAACGCGATGCTGTCGTCGCCTTCGACCTCGGACGTGTTCCGGCTTCCGATCTGGGAGACGGCGAGACTGTTGTCGCCTTCGACCGTGGCGGTGTTGTCGTCGCCGAACGCCGCGACGACTTCGCTGGTGTCGCCGACCCTTTTGGGAACCTTCCGGCTGCGATACGGAACGGACGGGCGACACGTGGATACCTGGCGGCCCTCGGCCTCCGCGTCGTCCCCCTGGGCGAGGGCAAGGGAGCCGAGCGTCGTCGCTGGATCGTTTCCCCGCGTCTGATCTGCGGCGACAGGAAAAATCGGCGTGCCTCGCGGCAGGCCCGTCGGGCATCATCGCGGGATGATCGGCAATCGGATCACCCATCGCATGGCGGACGGCGTCCGTGTTCCCGGAACCTGGCGCCACGCGTTCATCTGCAACGGCGGCACCTACTTCCTCACCGACCTCTTCATCTACGCCGACGGCATCGTCGACTGCTGGGACCTGGTCACGCTCGACGAGTTCGAGAAGAAGCTCCGCAGCGGGTGGGTGGCCACCAGCCTTCCGGACGGCGGTTCGGCGTCCGCGCACCACCTGGGCTGGTGGACCTTCGGTGAGCCGGACACGTGGCTGACCCCGGAGCTGCTGCTCGCCGAGGTCCGCGACACCGTCGACGAGCTGAACGGTCGCCCCGACTCGACCGGCCGCTGCCTGGCGGCGGTGGATGTCTTCCTCGCCGACCGGACGGAGGAGAACCGTTCCGCGGCCAGGGCCGCCTATCTGGCCATCCCCGAGACCGTGCGTCACTACGCGCTCGGCGACATGGACCGCAAGGACCGTCCCCTGCAGGTCCTGGTGGCGGGGCCGGGCGGTCCCCTTCCCTCCCGGCCCGACGAAACGGTTTCCCAGAAGGAGTACGACCACGCCGTCACGTACTTCGAGGAACGGGACCGGTGGCGGGCCAAGGCGCGTTCGCGGGTGCCGGCGGACGGGGCGACGCACTCCTTCTCCCCCGCCGTGAAGCTGCCGCACTCGTATCCCCAGCGCGCGCTCGAGCACCCGGACAAGCGGTGCCTGCGCAATGACTACCCCGCGCCCCTCACCCTGGACGACGTCACCTATCCGTCGGTCGCGCACGCCTACTGGGCCGAGTCCGTCGCCGAACCGGAGGCGCGCAGCTCGGTCCTCGCGGCGGAGACGGGCGCGCGGGCGCAGACCCTCGCGGCCGGAGCGACGCGACGCGAGGGCTGGGAGCGGACCCGCACGGCGGTCATGGCCCGCCTGCTGCGCGCCAAGTACGAGCAGCACCCCGACCTCGCCGCGATCCTGCTGGCGACGGGGGACGCCACCCTGATCTACGACGACGCGGACTCGGGCTTCTGGGGCGACAACGGAGGCCGGGGCCGGAACTGGATGGGCCGCCTCCTGGAACTCGTCCGGTCCGAGCTGGCGGCCGACCAGGCCCACGTCGACTAGGAACCGTTTCCGGCCGGTCGTGTGACCGGCGCTCGATCGCCCACAGGATCGGCCGGCGCGTGCCTGGCGCAGACGCGGGGCCTCTGCTTGGCTGTCCGCGCGCGGCCGGAGGAGGTAGGGAGGATGACGGTGGACCACGCGGAGCGGATGGGGCTCCGGGCGGGACAGACCGTACGGGAGATCGGCTGGGACGACGACACCGATCCGGACCTCAGGGACGACGTCCGGCGGGTGACCGGAACCGAGCTGCTGGACGACGACGTCGTGGTGGATGTCGTCCTGTACTGGTGGCGGTTGGGCGACGGCGATCTCGCGAGTGAACTGCGCTACGACATCGGGCCGTTGTCCGAGGACGGGGCGGTCTGGGTGCTGACGCCGAGGGCCGGCAAGCCCGGCCACGAGACCGTCGACGACATGGCCGAGGCGGCCGCCTCGGCGGGGTTGCGGCATGCGGGGAGCGTCGACCTCGGCGGTTGGGTCGGGCATCGGATCGGGCGGATGCCCGCCGCGTCGTAGGGGTTCTCCCGGACCTCTCCCGGCGGCGGGTCAGCCGGCCAAGCCGCCGTTGCTCTTGAGGAGTTGCCCGTTGACCCACTGGCCTTCCGGCGAGCAGAGGAAGTCCACGAGGTGCGCCGTGTCCTGCGGGGTGCCCAGGCGGCCCAGTGGCGTCTGGCTCAGCATCTGGTCCCGGACGGCGTCGGACATCCACCCGGTGTCGACCGGGCCCGGGTTGATGACGTTGGCCGTGATCCCGAGGTGGGCGAGTTCGTGGGCGGCGGCCAGGGTGATGCGGTCCAGGGCGCCCTTGCTGGCTCCGTACGGCAGGTTGCCGACGGTGTGGTCGCTGGTGAGGCCGATGATCCGGCCCGATCCCGGGGTGCCGGCGAAGCGCCGGCCGTACTCGCGGATCAGTAGCCAGGTGGCGCGCGCGTTCACGGCGAAGTGGCGGTCGAAGCTCTCCAGGGTCGTGTCGAGGAGCCCGGAGTCGACCGACTCGCAGTGGCACATCACCAGGGCGGTGACACCGCCCAGGCGCTTCTCGACCTCGTCGAAGACGCGCTCCGGGGCGCCCGGGTCGGCGAGGTCCGCCTCCACCGCCGCCGTGTCGGCGCCCCGCTCCGCGAGGGACCGGGCGATGGTGTCCGCCGCGTCGGCCTCGACGCCCCACTCCATGCGGGCGTCGTAGGGCGTCCAGTACGTGAAGGCCACGTTCCATCCGGCCTGCGCCAGCCGCAGGGCCACGCCCGCGCCGATGCCGACGGTGCGGCCGACGCCGGTCACCAGCGCGACCGGTCGTGGGGAGTCGGACCTGGTCTGCTCGTCTGGATGCGTCACCGCGCCATGGTCGGATCCGCGGCGCGCGCCGGGCAAGTGAATTTCACCGGCAGCGACGGGCGTTGAGGGGCTTCGGCGGGGCTCAGTCGGCGAGCAGCGCCTCCACCGTCGAGACGGGATCCCAGGCGGGGTCGAGACCGGTGAGCCGCTCGGCGATCCGGCGCCAGGCCGTGGGGTCGGTGCCGGGGCCGGAGCGTACGAGCTCCGCGAGCGCGGCGCGGGCCTCAGCGGCCTGGGGCGGGGCGTCCGTGCGGCGGGCGGCGGCGCCCAGGTAGGCGAGCAGCCGCGCGGCCGGGGCCGCGAGGTGGAGGAGGTCGGTGGCGTCGAGGAGTCCGGCCGTGAGCAGCCCGTCGAGCTGGGTGGTCGGCGCGCAGGGGAAGTGGTCGCCGAGGCCGTGCCGGGCGCGCTCCCGGGTGAGCCGCGCGCTGCCGCGCAGGCCGTCGGGGCCCGGCTCGGGCAGGAGTGCCGCGTGCCGCACGCGTACGTCCTCGGGGGTGCCGTCCAGGCGGACGAGGTCCTGCCAGTGCGGGAGCGGTTCCTCGGCGTGGGCGGCTTCGAGGGCCGCCCAGTCCACGGGCTCGCCCGGCGGGAGGGATTCGACGAGGTCGCGTGCGTGAGGGGCGTGGCGGGCGCGCCGCAGCTTCCGCACGAGCTTCTCCGGCGCCAGTTCGCGGTCGAGCCGGGCGCGGAGGACTCCGGCCGGGTCGGCGGACGCCAGCGCCTTCGCGCAGACGGTGGTGGCGGAGCGGCCCAGCGCGTCCCGGCCCGCGAGCCGCGCCAGCCGGTCGGCGCCGCCGTGCTCGTACAGCCGCAGACAGCCGAGGAGTTGGTGCCCGAGGCCGAGCTTCGGCCCTTCCCTGTCGAGCAGTTCCTCGATGAGGTCGGGTTCGGCGGAGCACAGCCACATCAGGCCGCCGGCCGGTCGGCCGGAGCCCTCGGTACGCCACTCGGCCAGCACGCGTGCGCCGAGGGACGAGGCTTGCCGGGTGGGCCGGGAGCGGGTCACGATCCGGTGGACGTGGGGGCGGGGCGTCCCGTGCCGCAGCAGGGCGAGGTCGACCTCGGCGTCGTCGAGGTCGACCAGGCGCTCGACCGCGCCGCTCCGTTCCATCCAGCGGGACTGGGCGGCGAGGACGCGCAGTGCCGCGCGGTCGCGGTCCGCGAGCAGCCGGTCGAGGGCGGTGCGCGGGGTGCGGTCGTGGCGCAGGAGGTACGCGGCGAGCAGCCAGGGGCCGTCGGGGCCGAGGCGGGGCAGGACGGCGTCGACCACGTCGGGGTCGGCGAGGCACAGCAGGGTGCCTTCCGGCCAGCCCCACAGGTGGTCGCCGCGCTCCAGCAGTCCGATGGCCTCGTCGGGGGTGGCCGGCCTGGGCCTGCCGATGACCGCCGCCCCGGGGGCCGTCGGCGCCGCTCCGGACCGGGCGCGCTCCAGCAGCTCCGTCCAGGTCAGCCCTTCCGAGGCGGCTTCGGACGCCGTCACGGTCGTGGCGAGGCGGAGCCAGGCGTGGGGGTCGGTGCCGAGTTCGGCGCGCAGGGTGCGGGCGAGGGCGTTTCGCCACGCGGCGGCGAACGCGAGCCGCCGCCAGTCGTGGGGCAGCAGGAGCAGGCGCCGGGCGGGGAGCAGGGCGAGGAGTTCTTCGGCGGACAACACCCCTTGGACGTAGGCGCGTTCGGTGTGCTGTGCGCTGGAACCGTGGGTCTCGGGCGGGTGGGCGCGCAGCTCGGCGAGGCCGGGTGTGACGGTGGGCTCGTACGCGCTCAGGGCGAGCAGCACGTCGGGGTCGTCCGGTCTGGGTGCGCCGTCCGGGGCGAGGGAGTACAGGACGTCGAGCGCGGCGACGGCGTGTTCGTGGTCGCGTCGGTGGAGGGTGCGTCGGGTCGGATGTGCCTCGGCCGGTGGTGCGGGCTCGTCCGCGCGTCGGCTCGGTGGCACGGACGCGGTCCGGGTCTCCGTCCTGCCCGCTTCGGCGATCACGTCGGCGAGGGTGCCCGGGTGTTCGGGCAGGAGGGTGTCGAGCGCGGCCCATGCCTGGTCCCGCTCCCCCAGGTGCGTCGTCGTCCGTGCGAGCAGTGCGGCGGCGGCCGGGCTGCCGAGCAGGTCCCGTTCGGCGAGTCGGGCGAGTGCGGTCAGGGCGTGGGCGGCGGGGCGGGCGGTGACGATCAGGTCGACCGGGTCGAGGAGCCCGGCCACGGCCATGCCCTCCGCCCAGTCGGCGGCGCTCTCGTCGAGCGTCTCCTCCGCGAGGCGCCGCGCGGGCGGGGTGGTGTTTCCCGCGCGTCGGCCTCCGGCGCGCCAGGGCTCGTTGAGGACGCCGAGGCGGAACGCGTGGCGCTGCGCGTCGGTCGCCGCCTCGTGGCGGGCCAGCTCCTCGCACGCCTTGGGCATGAACGGGGTCTCGGCGTGGACCGCGGCGAGGGCGTCGAGGTCGTGGGCGTACGGCTCGGACAGCAGGTCGCGCAGGGTGCTGGTGCCCCGGGCGGTGGCGAGCAGCGCGGGCAGCCGGGCGGGGTCCTCGTACGGCTCCCCGCGCTCGCGCAGGCGGCGCGGCCCGTCGCCGTCCGGGGCTGCCAGGGCCTCGGTGACGGTGTCCACGGCGGCGCGGCTCAGCCCGGTGTCGGCGGTGGGGGCGGCGAGCAGGGCGCGTACGGCCTCCGGGCCGGTCCGCTCCCAGATCCTCAGCAGGGCGTACTCCTGGGCGACCTGGCGCACGCCCCAGCGCAGGGCCGGCACCACGAGCCGCGGGTCGCCGCAGCCGAGGAGCGGGGTGAGCCAGGTGCGCGGGACCTCGCCGTGCGGCGCAGTCAGCTCGGCGCGGAGCGTGTCGTCGAGGGGAACGGTGTCGAACCGCTCGGCGATGGTGCGGCGCAGGGACTGGGTGGTGCGCGGGTTCCGGTAGACGGCCGCGGTGACGTGGGGGTCGCCGGCCCCGGCCAGCCGGGCCAGGACGCGGGTGTCGAGCCGGGGGTGGCGAGCCAGGGCGGCCCGGGTGCGGGTGTCGCCGTGGTCGACGACGGCGTCGACGAGGGCGGGCGGCGGCAGGGTCCCGCCGGCCAGGAGTTCCGTCGTGACCCGCTCGGGCAGGGCCGCGAGCGCGGCGGCGGCGTGCTGGGGCTCCGCGTGTTCGAGGAGCAGGCCGAGCGTGAGGTGGACGCTGCGGGGCGCGGGCGGACGGAGCGGACCGTCGGCTGCCGGGCGCGCGGGCGGCGCCTGGGGTACGAGCGCGGCCAGCAGGTCGGGCAGTCCGCCCCGGTGTCCGACGAGGGCGTCGTGCAGGGCGCACCAGAGGGCCGGGTGGCCGCCGAGGTGACGCTTCGCCAGTTCATGGAGCAGCAGGGCGGTTTCGGCGTCGGCGCCGCCCGCCGCGGCGACCTTGGCCGCGACGGATCGGGCGGGCCGCGTCTGTTCCACCGACCGGAGGGCGGCGCCGCTCGGCGGGTCCGCGTTCTCGGTCTCCCGGTCGGCCGTCGCCCTCGCGCGCAGCAGCCGTACGGCCGCCCCCACCTGCGTCCTTGTCATGGTCGCCATGCTAGTTCGACGGGTCGGGGGCCGGTCCGCGCGTCCGGCGGGCGTCGCCGCCGTCGGCACGGTTCGGGTGTGCGGCCGCCTCAGCGAGGGCGCGGTCCGGCAGTGACGTCCCCCTCTCCCATGCCCTCCGATGCGCGCGTACATGCGTGAATCCGGGCCATCATTGCGCGAGAATGCTTCGAAGGGGAGGGTAATGAGCATCTATTGACATGCCTGCGACCGCCCCGTCAGAGTCGTTGCCGCACCCGCTGCCCGCACGGACCGAGGAGCGATGACGAACATGCCAGAAATCCGCGCCGTCTCACGCCGCCTGCTTCTGGGGGGTGCGCTGGCGACCACCGGGGCGCTCGCCGCCGGGGCGGGGGCCTCGTCCGTCGCCGCCGCGGCGCCTTCGGCGGTGCCCGCCCCGCCCCGGCGGCCGGGGCAGACCTCCATGATCGACGTGCCGTACACCGCGCACCGGACGGTGCGGGTCGGCGTGATCGGACTGGGCAACCGCGGCTCCGGCATGACCACCGGGTGGTCCGTCGTCCCCGGCTGCGTCGTCACCGCCGTCTGCGACATCCGGGCCGACCGGGCGAGGCGGACCGCCGACGGGCTCGCCGCCGCCGGCAAGCCCCGCCCCGCCGAGTACGGCGGGTCCGCCGACTCCTACGCGCGGATGCTGGACCGCGACGACATCGACCTCGTCTACATCGCCACGCCCTGGGAGTTCCACTACGAGCAGGGCAAGGCCGCGCTGCTGGCCGGCAAGCACGTGATCGTCGAACTGCCCATCGCCACCGAGCTCGACGAGCTGTGGGACCTCGTCGACACCTCCGAGCGCACCCGCAGGCACCTCATGCTCTCGGAGAACTGCAGCTACGGCCGGAACGAGCTGGCCATGCTCAAGATGGCCCACGAGGGCCTGTTCGGCGACATCACCAACGGCCACGGCGGCTACCAGCACGACCTGCGCGCCCTGCTGTTCTCCGACACGTACTACACCGACGCGTGGCGCCGGCTGTGGCACACCCGCAGCACCGCATCCTTCTACGCCATGCACGGCCTCGCGCCGATCGCGGCGGCCATGGACATCAACCGGGGCGACCGGATGACCACGCTGACGGCCACGGCGACGGAACCGAAGGGCCTCGCCGACTACCGGGCGCGCTTCGTCCCCGCCAACCACCCCTCGTGGAAGGAGACCTACGTCAACGGCGATCTGGTCACCTGTCTGATCGAGACCGCGAAGGGCCGGATCATCCGCGCCGAGCACGACGTGAGCTCGCCGCGCCCGTACAGCCGGATCAACACCCTCGCGGGGAGCCGGGGGATCTTCGAGGACTACGCGGGCGTGGTGTCGGCCGGCGGCGGGCGGATCTACGTGGAGCCCGACCACAGCGGGCACTCCTGGCGGGACTTCGGCTCGTACCGCAAGGAGTTCGACCACTGGCTGTGGAAGAAGATCGGCGACGACGCCGCGAACAACGGCGGCCACGGCGGCATGGACTACGTGCTCCAGTGGCGGACCGTCCAGCTCATGCGGGCCGGCCTGGTGCCCGACATCGACGTCTACGACTCCGCCGCCTGGTGCGCCCCCGTCCCTCTGAGTGTCATGTCCCTGGCAGCCAGGGGGCGTCCGGTGGAGATCCCCGACTTCACCCGGGGCGCCTGGGTCAACCTCCGCACGGGCCTCGACTCGCGCACCACCGAGATGCCCCCCGTCGCCTGACCCGGCCTCCTCCCCTCCCCCGAAGGAGCAGCACGTGAGACCAGCAGGACTGATCGGCTCGCTCGGAGCGATGGCCGTGGCGGGCGCGCTCACCCTCGCCCCGGCCTCGACGGCCACGGCCACCGCCACGGCGACCGCGGCGACCGCGTCCACCGCCGTCTCGGCGGAGACCCGGCCGGCCGCCGCCGGGACCGAGGTGACCCTCTCCCCCGTCGACCTGGACGGCCCGGCCATCTCGACGGTGAAGGTGACCGTCACCAACGCCGGTCCGCAGCGCATGCGTTCACTGAAGGTGACCTTCGGCGGGCCCGTCGGCTGGGCCGTGCAGCCGTCGGCCGTCCAGGTGGACGGGTCGCTCGCCGCCGGCGCCTCCGCCACGGCCACCTTCCGCATTCAAGTCCCGGAGCGGCGGGCCGGGTTCACCGTCCGCACGTTCACCGCGACCGCCACGTACCAGGGCGGCGACGGCGCCGGTTCCGCCACCGCGACCAGGACGGAGCGCAGCGGTACTCCCCTGGCGGATCTGGCCGCCGCGTACAACAACGTGGGCGTGACCGACGAGACGGACACCGGGCCCGGAAACTACGACGGCGAGGGCAACAGCTTCTCCGCGCAGAAGCTCGCCGCCGTCGGCCTGCGCCCCGGGGAACCGGTCACCGCCCTCGGCGCCACGCTGCGCTGGCCGAACGTCCCGAGCGGCACCAGGAACAACGTCTCCTCGGCGGGTCAGGCCGTCACCCTGGGCGGTACGGGCAGCAGGCTGGTCCTGCTCGGCTCGGGCGTCACCAGCGGGGCGTCCGGCACGGTGACCGTCTACTACACGGACGGGACAAGCGGTACGGGCACGATCGGCTTCCCGAACTGGTCGTTCGACCCCGCGAACGCCCACGGGGCGACCCTCGTCGCGTCGAGCGACGGTCGCAACCGGCCGAGCGGCTACGGCAACGCGGGCATCGCGTACCGCGTCTTCGCCCACTCGGTCCCGCTCGATCCCGCCAAGCGCGTGGAGTTCGTGGTGCTTCCGGCCAACGGCAACGTCCACGTCTTCGACATGGCGATCGCGCCCTGACCCCCCGCCTGCCCGCCGGCCCCTGACCCCGGCCGCGGCCTCTGATCCCCACCGCTGCCGCCCCGGACGTCCCCCCACGGCGCCCGGGGCGGTTCCGGCTGCCGGGACCGCTCAGACCCTGATGACCTTGATGCCGACGTCCTCCAGGCGGGCGACGGCGTCCGCGGGGGCGTCCGCGTCGGTGACGACGACGTCGACGGCGTCGAGTCCGCAGATCCGGGCGAAGGCCCGCTTGCCCATCTTCGACGAGTCGGCGACCACGACGACCCGCTGGGCGCGCTCCGCGAACAGCCGACTGATGCTCGCCTCGTCCTCCTGACGGGTCATCACGCCGAGCCGGGGGTCGAGCCCGTCGACGCCCAGGACCGCGACGTCGAGGACGACCTCGTTGAGCACACCCGCCGTCAGCGGGCCCACCAGCTCGTACGTCTGGGGCCGGGCCACGCCGCCGGTGACGACGAGCTTGATCTGGGGGCGCACGGCGAGTTCGCCGGCGATGTTGAGGGCGTTGGTGACGACGGTGAAGACGGGGGCCGTGACGTCCGTGGCGTCCGTGGCCTCCCGTCGGCCCCCGCCGGCCCGGAGGGCCAGCGCGCGGGCCACCTCGGTGGTGGTCGTCCCCCCGTTGAGCCCCACGACGTCCCCCTCGCCGACGAGCTCGACGGCGGCGGCGGCGATGCGCTGCTTCTCGGAGGCGCGGCGGGAGGACTTGTAGCGCAGCGGCAGCTCGTACGAGACGCCGTGCGCGAGGGCGCCGCCGCGGGTCCGGACCAGCATCTGCTGCTCGGCCAGCTCGTCGAGGTCCCGCCGGATCGTGGCGGCCGAGACGTCCAGCGCCGCGGCGGTCTCCTCGACCTCCAGCCTGCCCTCGGTGGCCAGCAGCTCCAGGAGCGCGTTCCACCTCTCCCGCTTGGACATGCCCCGGAACTCCTTAGATCTGTGACCGCGATCGTGTCGGCCCACCCTACTGCGGCGACCTCGCCTGCTCGGACGTGACGGGAAGGCACCCTGTCCGCGAGCTTCCGCGCATCCGTGTGCGTCGTCGCCGACCGGCGCGTGCGTCGTCGCCGACCGGCGCGTGCGGCGCCAGATCGTGAGGTCGCGCCATGACCGACACGAGTCCACACGCCCCCGAGGGCGCACAGGTGATCACGCGCGGCCCGGCGGCTCCGCTCGACCCCACGCCCACCGCCGACGACCTGTTCGTGGTCTACCTGGGCAAGCCGCCCGACGAGGCCCTGGTCGAGCGCCTGGTCGCGGCCGGCGGCAGCCGGGTCGCCTCGCACACCCCGTACTGGGACGCGTACGGGGTGGTGGTCGAGGACCCGGACGGCTACCGCCTGGTGCTCTGCGCCCGCAGCTGGACGTGACCTCGCACGACCGCCCCGGGCGGACCTCACGTACGCGCGTGGGGTCCGCCCGGGGCGGCACGGGGAGCGGGGTCAGCGGCCGGCGTACGGCAGGAGGGCCATCTCGCGGGCGTTCTTGACGGCGGTGGCCAGCGCGCGCTGCTGCTGGGCGGTCACCCGGGTGACGCGGCGGCTGCGGATCTTGCCGCGGTCGGAGATGAACTTCCGCAGCAGGTCGGTGTCCTTGTAGTCGATGTACGTGATCCCGGCCGCGTCGAGCGGGTTGGGGCGGCGCGCGGCGGGCTTGCGGGGTTCGTGGCGTCGGGCCATGGTGGCGTCTCTCCTTGGGCAGGGTCCCGTCTCCGCCGCTGCGGGCGGGGCACGGGGTCGAACGGGTGGGGGTCAGGCCGCGTCGAGGAGGGTGTCGAAGGCGGCGGGGAGTTCCTTCCACGCCTCGCGCCCGGAGGCGTACTCCGCGTCCGTCAGGAGGCAGGAGTCGAGGAGCCGTTCCAGGCCGTCGCGGTCGAGGCCGGGCGAGGTGAAGACGAGGTGCTGGCAGCAGTCGCCGTGCTCGGGGTGCCAGTCGAGCGCGGCCGCCGCCCGCCGCATGGGCGGGACCATCTCCCAGGCCGCGTCGGGCAGCGACGCCAGCCAGGGGCCGGCGTTCTCCACGCAGAGCGCTCCGCCGGCCGCGTCCCAGGCGAGCAGGGTGTCGGGTCGGTCGGCGAGCCAGAACCGGCCGCGGCTGCGGGCGGCGGCGCAGCACAGGTCCTCCAGCGCCTGGTAGAGGCGTTCGGGGTGGAACGGGCGCCTGCGGTGCCAGACGAAGGTGGCGACGCCCGATTCGTCGGCTTCCTGGGGCAGCAGGGCGCATGCCGGGTGCTGGGCGGCGGCGGCCGCCTCGACGTCGAAGCCGGCGAGGGCGACCCGGGCGAGTTCGGGGGAGCCGGCCGGCACGCGGCGGGCCGTGGGGTGCAGCTGCGCGAGGAGGGCGTGGTCCTCGTCGTCGGCCGCTTCGCTGTCGACGACGGCGAGGACGGGCGCGTACTCCAGCTGTCGTGCCCAGGTGTCGCCGACGGTCCGCTGGTCGGTGGCGGCCGCGGCGAGGCCGGCCTCCGCCAGGTCGTCGCCGTTGGCGAGGCAGGGCAGGACGAGCGCGGGGTCGACGGCGGTGATCACGTTCGTCAGGACGAGCCGGTCCCCGCCGTGGGCGGCGATCACCTCGGCCATGGCCTTGGGTTCGACCGAGTCCCAGAGCTCGACCACGGCGAGGCGGGTGAGGCCGCCGTCGGCCAGCCGCTCCAGTTCGGGGACGAGGTCCTCGCGGAGGGCGCAGCAGGCGCAGTCGTTGACCAGCGGGGTGTCGCCGCGGGAGACGGTGCCGGCGGCGTCGCGGATCGTGCGGGCGACGCTGCCGGCGGGCGCCTCCGCCAGGTCGTGGTGGAGCGCGACGCTGCCGGGGACGGCCCGCAGGAGGCGGTCGACGACCTCGGTCCTCGCCTCGGCGTGCAGGCCGGCGACGATCACGACGGGGAGCTGGTGGGTGTACGCGTGCCCCATCAGCGGGCACCGTAGCGGCGCTGGAACTTCTCGACGCGGCCGGCGGTGTCGAGCACCCGCGCCGTGCCCGTGTAGAAGGGGTGGCTGGCGGAGGAGATCTCGACGTCGACGACGGGGTAGGTCCGGCCGTCCTCCCACTCGATCGTCTTCTCGCTGGTCATCGTGGACCGGGTGAGGAACGCGGTGCCGGAGGCGGAGTCGCGGAAGACGACGGGCTCGTAGGCGGGGTGGATTCCGGGCTTCATGGCAGGGCCTTTCGGGGGCGTGGGGTCCGGGGGGGCGGGTGGCGTGCGCGGGGTCAGCGCTCTTCGCGGAAGTCGACGTGGCGCCGGGCCACGGGGTCGTACTTGCGGAGCACCATCCGGTCGGGGTCGTTGCGGCGGTTCTTGCGCGTCACGTAGGTGAAGCCGGTGCCCGCCGTGGAGCGGAGCTTGATGATCGGGCGGATCTCGTTGCGTGCCATGCCGCTAGTATATGACAATGATTTCCATTTCCAACACCATTCCCGAGCGAGAAGGGTCGACACCTCCATGTCCGCACACTGCCAACTGACCGGCGCCAAGCCGGGATTCGGCAACGCCATCTCCCACTCCCACCGGCGCACCTCGCGCCGCTTCGACCCCAACATCCAGCGCAAGCGCTACTGGCTGCCCAGCGAGGGGCGGCACGTGCGACTGACGCTGAGCGCACGCGCGATCAAGACGGTGGACACCATCGGCATCGAGGCCGCGGTGGCCCGGATCCGCGCGCGCGGAGGGAAGGTCTGATGGCGAAGAAGAGCAAGATCGCGCGGAACGAGCAGCGCAGGCAGATCGTCGAGCGGTACGCCGCCCGGCGGGCCGAGCTGAAGGAGATCATCCGCCGCCCGTCCTCCACGCCGGCCGACCGTGAGGCCGCCCAGGCGGAGCTCCGCCGGCAGCCGCGCGACGCCAGCGCCACCCGCGTCCGCAACCGCGACAGCGTGGACGGCCGCCCCCGCGGCTATCTGCGGACCTTCGGGCTCTCGCGGGTGCGGATGCGCGAGCAGGCCCATGCCGGGTTCCTGCCAGGAGTGACCAAGTCCTCCTGGTAGCGAGGGCGCCCGACCGGTCGGGCCGCGCACAGGTGCCCCGGGTCACACCCGGGGCGCCTGCCGCGCGGCCCGTCCGCGCTTTCACACGCGAGCGGCCTCAATTGCTCATGACATTCGTTTTCATATAGGCTCCCCGAGTCAACCCCCGGACCGAGGAGTCCCCCATGGCCGTCCCCAAGCGGAAGATGTCCCGCAGCAACACCCGCCACCGCCGCGCCCAGTGGAAGGCGAGCACGCCCCAGCTGGTCCCGGTCACCGTCGACGGTGTCGTCCACCAGGTCCCGCAGCGGCTGGTGAAGGCGTACGAGCGCGGCCTCATCCGCCCGGAGGGATGAGAGAGCCCGTGAACGCGCACGACCGCCTTCCCGTGACCGTCCTCTCCGGATTCCTGGGCGCGGGCAAGACCACTCTGCTCAACCATGTCCTGGCCAACCGCGAGGGACTGCGCGTCGCGGTCATCGTCAACGACATGAGCGAGGTCAACATCGACGCCGCGCTCGTGCGCGGCGGCGGGGCCTCGCTGTCCCGCACGGAGGAGCGCCTGGTCGAGCTGACCAACGGGTGCATCTGCTGCACCCTGCGGGACGACCTCCTGGAGGAGGTCGACCGGCTGGCCCGCGAGGGCCGGTTCGACTACCTGCTCGTCGAGTCCAGCGGGATCTCCGAACCCCTGCCGGTCGCCGCGACGTTCTCGTTCCCCCGGGACGACGGGGCCACCCTCGGCGACCTCGCCCGCCTCGACACGATGGTGACCGTGGTGGACGCGGCGGGCTTCCTGCCGGAACTCGACGGCGGCGACGAACTCGCCGCGCGCGGCCTCGCGCCGTACGAGGACGACGAGCGGACCGTCAGCGATCTCCTCGTGGACCAGGTGGAGTTCGCGGACGTCATCGTGCTCAACAAGCTCGACCTGGTGGGTCCGGAGGAGACGCGCCGGCTCCGCGCCGCGCTGACCCGGCTGAACCCGCAGGCCCGGATCGTCCCCGCCGTACGCGGCCAGGTTCCGCTCGAACTGGTGCTGGGCACCGGCCTGTTCGACGTCGAGACGGCGCAGCAGGCCCCCGGCTGGGTGAAGGAGCTCAACGGCGACCACGTGCCGGAGACCGAGGAGTACGGCATCTCCTCGCTCGTCTACCGCTCCGCCCGCGCCTTCCACCCCGGACGGCTGTGGACCTTCGTCACCGAGGGCCTCGACAGCGGTGCGCACGGACGGATCCTGCGCTCCAAGGGGTTCTTCTGGCTCGCCAGCCGGCCCCGGGTGACCGGCCTCTGGTCCCAGGCCGGCGCCGTGGCCCGGTTCGAACCGTCCGGCGCCCGCGACCCCGGGACCGCCCAGGGCCAGGAACTGGTCTTCATCGGCACCGGCCTGCGCGCCGACGCCCTTCGGACGGCCCTGGACGCCTGCCTGCTGGCACCGGGCGAACCGGCGCCCGCCGACGACGAGTTCCCCGCCTGGGAGACGTACGGCATCGAGGACGCCTGCGAGCACGAGCACGCGGCCTGAGAACACACCCCGCCCCACAGACTCCGGGCCGGACGGTGGTCGCAGCCACGGCACCGTCCGGCCCGGCCCTTTCTCCGCGCGGTCAGACGGCGTCGGCTCCGTAGCCGCCGTCGACTCCGTGGCCGCCGTGGTCGCCGTCCTTGAGGAGGGCGCAGACGAAGCGTTCCTCGGTCGCGCGAAGGCGGGCGAGGAGGGCGGGGTCGAGGGGGACCTGGCTGGTGACGGAGACGGTGACGGTGCGGCGGCCGTCGCGGGTGGCGGCGGCGAACTGGGTGTAGCCCGGGGTGTTCCCGGTGTGGCCGAGGACCGTGCCGCAGCGGGTGGTGTAGCGGAAGAGGCCCAGGCCGGCCGCGTTCACACCCGGTCCGGCCGGCTGGGAGTCGCCGGGGACGAAGCGGGTCTGCGCGTGCCGGGTCTTCGGGGAGAGGAGGGCGGGCCCCGCGTAGCCGCCGAAGAAGGCGCCCAGGTCGGCGGGGGTCGAGACGATGCCGCCCGACGCCCACGCACCGGAGGCGCTGACCGCCTCGCTGACGTCCTCCGGCGCCTCGCCGGGAGCCGTGGCGTAGCCGTGGAGGAAGGGTCGGGGCAGCCGGAAGCCGGAGGGGAGGCTGGTGCCGCGCAGGTCGAGCGGGCGGTAGACGAGTTCCCTGAGGAGGTCCTCGTACCGTCGTCCCGTCGCCTGCTCGGCCATCAGGGCGACCGCGATGTTGTCCGAGTTGGAGTAGGCGTAGCGGGTACCGGGCGGGAAGGCGAGGCCCTGGTCGGCGGCGAACTCCAGCAGGCGCCGGGAGTCGAAGCGGTGCCGGGGGTCCGCCCGGACGATCGCCTGGAAGCGCTCGGTCTTGCTGAAGTCCGGCAGGCCGCTCGTGTGTTGGAGCAGCTGACGGAGCGTCACGGCGTGCCATGCCTTCGGGAGGTGCGGCAGGCGCTGCCCCAGGGTGTCGTCGAGGCGGAGCGCGTGGCGGTCCACGAGGCTCAGGGCGACGGCCCCGCTGAACGCCTTGGCGACGCTCGCGATCCGCATGTGGTCGTGCGCGCGGGGCGGCCTGGCCGTGCCGACCTCGGCGGTACCGGCCCGGTAGACCTGCCGGTGGCCGTCCCGCGTGAGGACGGCGATCGCGCCGGGCGGCCCGCCGGGGGCGGCGACGAGGTCGGTGAGGGCGCGCCGCAGCTCCTGGTCCGAGACGTCGGTGGCGCCGGCGCTCAGCGCGGGCCGCTCGCCCGCGCTCGCGTACGGGAGGGTGGGGGCGGTCAGCGCGGCGGCGAGGAGCAGCGCGGTGACGGCGGCCCGGCGCGGCCGGTACGGCCGGTACGGGTGCGGGGCCGGGGCGGTTCGGGGCATGCGGGACCTCCTGGACGGACCGGCGACCGAGCGCGCCGACCCGTCCAGCTTCGGTGCACCACCGCCACACCGCCGGTCCGGGCGAGCCGTCCTGCGCCACCCGGGGGTGTGGAACCCCCCGGCAGAAGGCTCCGGCGCCTCCGGCGCTGGGCCGATCGGGGCCCGGTCGCAGGACGATCGGGGCTCGGCCGCCGGACGATCGGGGCTCGGCCGCCGGACGATCGGGGCTTGGACGCAGGAATCGACCTCAGGCCCGATCGGGGCTCGATCGCGGCCCGATCGGGGCTCGATCGCGGCTCGATCGACGGGCCTGTCGGGGCTCGGTCGTCGGGCCGATCCGGCTCGTCAGGCCGCAGCCATCCGCTTATCTGTAATGATTTTCATTCTGATAAAGTCCGGATCTCACTCCCCGCACCACCCCGAGGACTCCCGTGTCTCCCCTGCCCACCAGCCCCTCCCCCCTCCGCCGCCGCATACTCGCCCTCACCGCGGCCGCCACCGTCTCGGCCCTCCTCAGCGGCTGCTTCGCCGGCAGTGAGGACGTGTCCGGCGAAGGCGACGGCGGGCGCGTCCGGGTCGCCATGATGCAGCCCCCTCGGTCGGGGCTCTCCCCGCTCTCCGACGACGCCTTCAAGCTGTCCCGCTGGTCCACCGCCGAGACGCTGGTCCGGCTGGACCGCGACGGCGACGCGCGCCCCTCCCTCGCCACGGAGTGGCGGCAGCAGGGCCGGACCTGGACGTTCACCCTGCGCGAGGGCGTCACCTTCCACGACGGCAGCCCGCTCACCGCCGCCGACGTCGTCCGCTCGCTCTCCACCGCCGCCACGGCCTCCCCCAAGCCGCGGATCCTCGACGGCGTCGACCTCACCGTCCGGGCGTCCGGCCCGCACGAGGTCACCGTGACCACCGCGACGCCCGACCCCCTCGTCCCGCACCGGCTCAGCTCCCCGCAGCTCTCGGTCCTCGCCGCCAAGGCGTACCGGGGCAGGACCGTCGACCCGGTCGGCGCCGGAACCGGGCCCTTCGTCCTCGTCCGCGCCGAGGGCACCGCGTCCGCGACCCTCGACCGGTACGACCGCTACTGGGGCGGCAGGGCCAAGGCCGCCGGCATCGACGTGCGCTACGTGCCCGACGGGACCGCCCGGGCCGCGGCGCTGCGCAGCGGCGAGGCCGACATCGTCGAGGCCGTCCCCGTCTCGCAGGCCGGGCTGCTGGACCCGAAGCTCGTCACCGAGGTCCCCATGCCCCGGACCAACACCCTGTACCTGAACACCGAACGCGGCGCGTTCCGCGACCCGGCGCTGCGGGCCGCCGCCCGTGAGGCCGTCGACACCCGGAGCCTCGTCTCGGGCGTGTACGAGGGCCGCGCGGACCGCGCCGGCGGGCTGCTCGGGCCGGCGCTGCCCTGGGCGGCGAAGCTCCGCACCCCCGTCCGGCACACCGCGGCGGCCGACCCGAAGGGCGCGCGGATCACCATCGGCACGTTCACGGACCGCGCCGAACTGCCCGAGGTCGCCCAGCTCCTCCAGCAGCAGCTGCGCAAGGCCGGCTTCCAGGTCGAGCTGGACGTCCGCGAGTACGCGCACATCGAAGCCGACGCCCTGGCGGGGAAGTTCGACGCCTTCGTCCTCTCCCGGGCCACCGTCCTCGACTCCGGGGACCCCGCCGCCTATCTGTACAGCGACTTCGCGGGAGACGGCTCCTTCAACCTCTCCCAGCTCTCCGACCCCGCCGTCGACTCGGCGCTCACCACCGCCTCGGCGACGGCCACGGGCGAGGCCCGCAGGAAGGCCGTCGTCGCCGCGGAGGCCGCCGTGCTCGCCACCGACGCCGCCGTGCCGCTGCTGCACGAGCGGGTCATCCAGGGCGACGGCGCGAACATCGTGGACGCCGCGCACGACCCGCGCGAGCGTGAACTCGTCACCGTCGACACCTTCGTACGGTGAGGACTTCCGTCCCCCGCACGGGCGGCGGCCGTGTCGCACCCGCCGTTCCCGCCGCACTCCGGAAGCCCCGGAGACCCCGGAAGCCCAGGCGGGCCGTGCGGCGCCCGTCGGCCGCCGCCCTCCGGGCCGGGGCCGTACGGCTCGTCGCCCTGGCCGCCGTGGTGACCGCCGTCGGGCTGCTGCCGTGGCTCTCCGGCAAGGACCCGGCGCTCGCGCTGCTGCGCGCCCGGTCCGCCGAACAGGAGCCGACGCCCGAGGCGCTCGCCGCCATCCGCGCCGATCTCGGCCTGGACGCCGGCCCGTCGGGCCTGCTCGGCGGGTGGCTGGGCCGGCTGCTCCACGGCGACCTGGGGGTCTCGTGGGTGTCGGGCGCCGAGGTGCTGCCGGCCGTCGGCGCCGGGCTCGGCGTGTCCCTGACCCTGATGGGCGCTGCGCTGGCGACCGCCCTCGTCGTCGGGACGCTGCTCGCCGCGCCGGCGCTGCTGCGGGGGCGGGCCACCGGCGGGACGGTGGCGGCGGTGCTCGCGGCCGTGCCCGAGTTCCTGTTCGCCCTGGTGCTGGTGCTCGCCGTCGGCGTGTGGCTGGGGTGGCTGCCCACCTCGGGCTGGGCGGGACCAGCCCATCTGGTGCTGCCGGCGGTGGCGCTCGGCGTCCCGGCCGGCGCGCTCCTCGGCCGGCTGGTCGCGGACGCGCTGCCGGCCGTCCTCGGCGAGCGGTGGGTCGAGCTCTGGCGGGGCGCGGGCACCGGCCGGTGGCGGATCGCCGGCGCGGCGGTCCGGCGTGCGATGCCCGCGCTCGCGGGGCAGTTCGGCATGGTGGCCGTCGGTCTGACCGGCGGCGCGGTCGCCGTCGAGACGGTGTTCGCCGTGCCCGGCATCGGCCGTACGGCGCTGGGCGCCGCCACCTCCCAGGACCTGCCGCTGCTCCAGGGCTGTGTCCTGGCCCTGCTCGGGCTCGGCCTGCTCGCCGGGGCCGCCGCCTCGCTGGTACGCCGCCGGCTGCTCGGGCCCGCGTCACGGGAGGCCGGGCTCGGTCTGCCCGCACCGGCACCGCGGCGGATCCCGCGCGCCGTACCGGTGGGACTCGCGGTGCTGCTCACCGGGGTGATCGGCTGGGGGCTGCTGCGCGATCCGTACGCCGTGGACGTCGCGGCCCGGCTGGCCGCGCCGTCGCCGGGGCATCCGCTCGGCGCGGACGCGCTCGGCCGTGACGTGCTCGCCCGGCTCGGGCACGGCGCGGCGGCCACCGTGGGCACGGCCGCGGCCGTCACGTGCGTGAGCTGGCTCGTCGCCGTGGTCCTGGGCTTCGTCCCCGGGGTGGCGGCCGGGCTCGCGGACGTCGCCAACGCGCTGCCGCCGGTCCTCACCGGGCTGCTGGTCGCGGCCGTGACCGGCCCGGGAAGCGGGGCGGCGGCGCTCGCCGTGACCCTGGTGTCCTGGCCGCCGCTCGCCGCGCACGCGGCGGCGCTGGTCCAGGAGATCCGGGCCTCCCGCTTCCTGCTGGCCCAACGCGCCATCGGCGCGGGGCCGTTGTGGGTGTGGACCCGGCACGTCCTGCCGTCGGTGGCCGGGCCGGTCGCCCGGCACGCCGTGCTCCGGCTGCCGGGCATCGCGCTCGCGCTGGCTTCGCTCGGCTTCCTGGGGCTGGGCGCGCGGCCCCCGTCGCCCGAATGGGGGCTGCTGCTCGACGAGTCGGCCGACTACGTCGAGCGGGCACCGGTCCCCGCGCTCGCCCCGGCGGTGGCGCTGGCCCTGCTCGCGGCGCTCGCGGTCTGCCTGTCGTCGTCCGTCGGCGGGCCGCGGGCCCGCGCACACCCCCTTCTCCGTCTTCGTCTCCCTTCCGTCGTCGCTTCGAGGAGAGTCCGGCCCCTTGTCCCGCCCCACGCAACTCCCCCTGTCCGAACCCCTCGTGCCCCTGCTGCGGGTGGACGGTCTGCGGATCGGCTTCCCTGACGGCGAGGCCGTGCGCGGGGTCTCCTTCGACGTGGCCGCGGGTGAGGTGTTCGCGCTGGTCGGCGAGTCCGGTGCGGGCAAGTCCCTCACCGCGCGGGCGCTGCTGGGGATGGTCCCGCGCGCGGCCGGTGTCCACGGCCGGGTCCTGCTGGACGGCGGCCCGGTCACGCCGGCCGATCTCGGCCGCCGCCTGGCGTGGATCCCGCAGGACGCCATGTCGGCCCTGTCGCCCGTGCACCGCGTCGAGGACCAGCTCGCCTTCGCCGTGCGGTCGGTGGCGGGTGCGGGGCGCCGCGAGGCGCTGGCCGTGGCGCGCCGGGCGCTCGCCGAGGTCGGGCTCGGGCCGGAGGCGGCCGGCGCGGCGCCGCACGCTCTGTCGGGCGGCATGCGGCAGCGGGCGGTGATCGCGATGGCCCTGGTCAACGGGCCCGCGCTGGTCGTGGCCGACGAACCGACCACCGCGCTCGACCCGGAGCGCCAGGAGCAGGTGCTCACCCTGCTGCGGGAGCGCTGCGCGGCCACCCGGGCCGCCCTGCTGCTCGTCAGCCACGACCTGGCGGCGGTGCGCCGGCACGCCGACCGGGTGGCCGTGATGTACGCGGGTCGGATCGTCGAACTCGGCGCGTCGGAGCAGGTGTTGGAGGGCCCCGTCGCCCCGTACACGCGAGGGCTGCTCGCCTCGCTCCCCCGCACCGGGCTGCCCCGGCGTACCCGCCTGCCCGTCCTCGCCGGCGCGCCGCCCGCCCCCGGCGCGAGCGGCGCGGGGTGCTCCTTCGCGCCCCGCTGCCGGCATGCCGCCGACCTCTGCCGGCAGGAGGAGCCGGCGCTCCGCGAGGTGGACGGCCGCGCCGTGGCCTGCCATCACCCCGTCGGGGAGGCCGCGTGAACGCCCTCCTGGAGGTCCGGGACCTCGACGTACGGTACGGAGAACGGCTGGTCGTCGACGGCGTGTCGTTCACCGTCGGCGCCGGGGAGGCCGTCGGGCTCGTCGGCCCCTCGGGCTGCGGCAAGTCGACGACGGCCCAGGCGGTCCTGGGGCTGCTGCGGCCGCACTCCGGTTCGGTGCGCTTCTCCGGGGTCGAGCTGACCGCCCTCGGCGCACGCGAACTCCGGCCGCTGCGCCGCCGGTTCCAGCCCGTCTTCCAGGATCCGTACGGCGCGTTGAGCCCCCGCCGCGAGGTGCGCCACCAGATCGCGGAGCCCCTGCGGGTCCACGGGCTGTGGCGGGCCGCGGACGGCCCGGCCCGGGTGGACGAACTCCTGGGGCTCGTCGGCCTCTCGCCCGTCCACGGACGGCGGCTGCCGCACGAACTGTCCGGCGGCCAGTGCCAGCGTGTCGCCATCGCCCGCGCGCTGGCGACACGGCCCGAGCTGCTCGTCCTCGACGAGCCGACCTCCGCGCTCGACCCCTCGCTGCGCGCGGGGATCCTCAACCTGCTGATGGATCTCCAGGACGGCCTGGGAGTCGGCTTCCTGCTCATCTCCCACGACCACGCGGCGGTCCGGCACGTCAGCGACCGCGTCCTGACGATGAAGGACGGGAGGCTCCTCCCGTGACCCCGCTGGCCCGCCTGCTGATACTCAGTCAGTTCGCGTTCAACATCGGCTTCTTCGCCGTCCTCCCCTACCTCGCCGCCCACCTGGCGGGAACGCTCGGACTGAGCGGGGCCGTGGTCGGGCTCGTCCTCGGGCTGCGCACCTTCAGCCAGCAGGGGCTGTTCGTCGTCGGCGGCATGCTCACCGACCGGTACGGGCCCCGGCCCGTGGTCCTGGTCGGCTGCGCGCTGCGCGTCGCCGGCTTCTGCTGGCTCGCGGAGGCGGCCGGCGCCGGCACCGTCATCGGCGCCGTCGTCCTCGTCGGCTTCGCCGCCGCGCTGTTCTCCCCGGCCGTCGAGTCCGAGATCACCCGGGAGGCGCTGCGGATCGAGGAGGCGGGAGGTCACCGCCGTACGCGTACCCTCGCCCGCTTCTCGGCCGGCGGCCAGGCCGGCGCCCTGCTCGGCCCGGTCGTCGGCACCGCCCTCCTCACCTGGGGCGGTTCCGAAGCCTTCCGCCTGGCGTGTCTGACCGGGGCGGGCGTGTTCGCGCTGGTCCTCGCCGCCCACGCCCGGCTGATGCCGCACACGCGGACGGCCGCCGGCGGCGGAGGCGCGGGGCCGGCGGCGGCGGGGCGGCTCGTCCTCGGGAACCGCCGCTTCCTGCGGCTCGCGGGCGCGTACGCGGTCTACCTGCTGGCGTACAACCAGCTCTATCTGGCGCTGCCGGCGGAACTCGACCGGTCGACGGGCTCGCAGAGGGCGCTGGGCTGGCTGTTCGCGCTCTCGGCGGCGCTGGTCGTGGCCGGTTCCGGACCGCTGGAGAGACTGGCCGCCACGCGCCTGGACCACACGGGCATGGCGAGGGCCGGTCTGCTGCTCATCGCCTCCTCCTTCGCGACGGCGGCGCTGCTGCGACCGGCGGGAGGCGTGTGGGCGGCCCTGGCGTTCACGCTGCTGCTCACGGTCGGCCAGATGCTGATCCTCCCCGCGACCCGCGCCATGCTCCCCGAGCTGGTCGGCCACCGTCATCTGGGCCTCTTCACCGGAGCCCTGTCCTCCCTCTCCGGCCTGGCCGTCCTGACCGCGTCCGCCCCCACCGGCGCCCTGCTCGACCACACCGGCCCCCTCCCCTGGCTCCTCCTGGGCACCCTCCCCCTCCTCGCCCTGGGCCTCGTCCCGTCCACGGACGAACGGAGAGGCACGATCCGGCGCCTGCCGGACGGGGGCGGGACGGGGGCGTGACCGAACCGGAGTTGACGGCGCCCGTGTCGCGGGTCGCCCTTCCCGTGCACGCGCACCACGGCGGATGGGAGGAGCTGCATCCGCCGCTGATGGCGTCCTCGACATACGCCGTCGAGCCGCTGCCCACGGCGCCGCCCTGGCGGCCGTGGGAGGAGGTCGGCGGAGGAGGGGGCGGCCCGGCAGGGCGTGTACGTGCCGGTGCGCTTCGTCTCCTTCGGGGCGCGGAACCGGATCGTCATAGCGCCGGGCGACTCCCGGTCCCTGACGCTGATCCTCGACAAGTGCGACGGCGACTGCCAGGGAATCGACGGCCGCGGCGGTCCCAACCTGGCGTGCGAGGGGTGCGGGCGCGCCGTCGCGACGCGTCTGGACGACTGCGGCATCTGGCAGGCGGTCTGGCTGGAGCCGGACACGGTGGTACGCCGCGCTCGGGGCGTCCGGGCGGACCGCCGCCCGGCTGGGACGACCTCACCCGCCCCGAGCACCGTGTCCCGCCGGTGGAGCCGGACGGTGGGTGGAGTCTGCGTTGGCATGCGGCGATCGGTGTCGCGCTCGCCCACCTCGTCGCGGGCCTCCGAGGGCCGCCCGGTGGCCCTTCCCGCCGGTCTCGTCACGGAGTTGCTGGGCCACGCCGTGCGGCAGTACCTCCCCGTCGGCCCCGACGCCCTCTCCACAGCCCTCGCCGGTCCGGGTCTTCCGCCGCCCCGTCCTCGCCCCGACCTGCTTCTCGCCCCCCGCCACCCGCGCACCGGCGCGCCCTGGCGCCCGCCCCACGACGACAGGCCCGTGGTGCCGCTGGACAGCGGGGTCTGGGCGTACCTGGCCCACCCGGCCGAGACCTCGCCGATCCCCACGACCGACGCGCTCCCGAAGAACGTACTCCGCGACGACTACGCTCTCCGCGCCTCTCGGGCTCTGGCACCTGACGGAGCGGGAGGACTTTCCCGGCGGTCAGTCCAGTCGGGGCGGGACCCAGGCGTGGTGACGGAGGATCATGCGGGTCGCGACGCGGGAGGGCGTCAGCCGCATCGCCGTGTTGCGCAGGGCGACGGCCACGGGGTGCGAGAGCTGCTGCCCCATCCGTCC
Source organism: Streptomyces sp. NRRL F-5727 (assembly GCF_000719555.1). Taxonomy (GTDB): domain Bacteria; phylum Actinomycetota; class Actinomycetes; order Streptomycetales; family Streptomycetaceae; genus Streptomyces. The sequence continues at coordinate 702 of NZ_JOGX01000059.1, read as the reverse complement.
GGCCTGCCGGGCCGCGCGCGCGACCGCCTGGCTGCGCGGGCGGCGCTCGGCGTCGTAACGGGCCAGCGCCGCCTCGACGGTGGGCTCGGCGGCGAGGGCGGCGGCCAGGGCCACCGCGTCTTCCAGCGCCTGGCAGGCGCCCTGCCCGAGGTGCGGGGTCATCGCGTGGGCCGCGTCGCCGAGCAGCGCGATCCGGCCGACGGCGTACGACGGCAGAGGTGTGCGCAGTTCGTTGACGTCGTGGTGCAGCACGGCGTCGGGGCGGGTCGCGTCGAGCAGGGCGGGGATCGGGTCGTGCCAGCCGTGGAAGCGCCGGCGCAGTTCGGCCAGCGGATCCGCGAACCGTACCCCGGCGGGGAGGTCGAGGACGGCGTGCCACTCGGCCCGCCCGTCCGTGAAGGCGATGTGCCCGAACTCGGCGCCGCGCCCCCAGGTCAGCTCGAAGTCGGTCCGCAGGTCGACCGGCCGCTCGGTGAGGGCGCGCAGCACGGTCGAGCCGCTGTGGACGGGGCCGGGGTGGGCGGGGAAGAGGAGGCCGCGCAGCCTGCTGCCGATGCCGTCGGCGGCCACGACGAGGTCGGCGTCCAGGGTCCTGTCACCGCAGTGGACGCGGAGCGGGCCGGGTCCGGCCGGGCGGGCCGAGGCGGCTTCGGAGGCGGGTCGGCGGGCCGGTTGACGGGGGGATCGAGGGGTGGGTTGACC
>NZ_JOGX01000058.1 GCF_000719555.1 Streptomyces sp. NRRL F-5727 | reverse complement strand
GAGAGAGCCGGTCCTGCCCGGGTAGAGTCAGAGCTTGCCGGTCGCGGCTTCGCGGGCGTAGAGGTCGGGACGCCCGTCGCTGTTCATGTCTCCGACGCCTACCAGGGCGTTCATGCCATTCCAGCCGCCGCTGCCGATCAGCTTCCGGGCCCCGAGGCCACCGGTGCCGCTGCCGGGGTAGAGCTACAGCTTGCCCGTGGCGGCTTCGCGGGCGAGGACGTCCTCCCGGCCGTCACCGCTGAAGTCACCGTGCCGGACCAGGGCGTTGAAGGCGTTCCAGCCTCCTGTGCCGATGATGCGGCCGGTCTGGTCGCCCGGCAGGAACCAGAGGCGTCCGGCGGAATCACGGACCAGGACGTCCGCCTTGCGGTCGGCGTTCATGTCGCCGAAGCCGGACAGCCGGGGCGAGATCTCCGTGGTCCAGTGGGGAAAGGGCGGCGGCGGCGGAGGCGGCTCGCAGTCCTGAAGCGAAGCCACGAACCTCACCGACTGGATGCTGCGGCCTTCGCTGAGATTGAGCAGAGTGCCGCTCTCCACATAGGTGTAGCTCGCCGAGACGTCGTAGTCCGGCTTCTCGTAGAGACAGGCCAGCTTCGACGTGCGGTTCATGACCAGGCGGAGCTTGCCGGCCCAGGTCCCCAGCGTGGGCCGCTCCGTGTTGAACTTGAGCATCGAGCCCGAGCTGTCGCCGGTCTGCCAGGCGCAGAAGTAGCCCGACGGACAGTCGCCTACGTCGGCGTGCGCGGGTGCGGCTCCCGCGTTGAACAGAGCGAGCGAGGTGAGCCCCAGCCCCAGGGCCACTGAGCCCAGGCGTCGGAGCAGTGATCTACGCATGCATTCCCTCCCTGTGGCGGCGCGCACGGGCCTTACCCGCCGCGCCGCGAGGGGACCGTAACCTGTCCGGGAACAGCCCTGCGCACGGGGTGTCCCCGTTCCCTTTCCCTCCCGTTCACTTCTGGAAGTTCCCGCCGGATGCATGCGTTGAGAGGGCATTCCGGGAAGAGTGAATATGTCACTTCTCGAGGCCGGAGAAGCGTCGAAGGCGCGGGGGGGGCAGGCCCAGGTGACCGTGATGGCGCTCCTTGAAAACGGTTCTGTCCGCACTTTCGTGAACGATCTCCCAGCGCCCTCTCTGCTGGCCGGTCGGTACGATCGACGGGTGATGGACGAACCTGTGATGGAGCTGTCAGACGCTGAGGACCGCCGAGTCTGGGACCGCTTCTACGAGAAGTTCAGCTTCCAGCCGAGCATGAGTCCGTCCAAGTGGCTGGCCATCAAAGAGCCTGGTGCGTCAGTCACATGGAGTCTGGCGACGCTTCCCGACGAACCTGACTACGAGCGTCTGGACCGCCTGGTCGCCGTCGTCGAGCAGGGACTGTCCTCCTGCGTGGGCCCGTCCGGCACTCTGTTCGCCCTCGACTGGCAGCATCCGTCGTACCGCTTCGCGCCGCAAGAGGTGGGCGGTCCTGGTCAACCGGCCTGGCCGTTGAGCCCGTATCCCGACGGGGACTACTACATCTTCCTTACAGAGGACTTCCGCATAGGCAGTTTCGGACACCCCTGGGAAGAGTCTCTCTGCCTGTTCGGTGAGGAACTTCTCGACGTCGCGGCCACGGAGGTCGACAAGGTTCTTGGCCCGCCGATCCGCAGGTCAGGCAAGGCGGTAGGCCCGGCCTGAGCCTGGACCGGGCTCAGTGTCTCGCGAGAATGCGTGCCCGCAGCAGAGCGAATGTTGCGCGTCCATACATGCTCCTCTTCAGCAGTTTCACACGGCAGACGTGACCTTCGACGACCCCTGAGCTGTAGGGCAGGGTCAGGCCGGCCGTCACCGCGTCGAAGTCCTGCCGAAGGAAGCTGCCAAACGATCGGAGGGGACCGATCGTGGATTGCTCGGCCTCTCGGATCCAAAGCCCGAGCATCGCCCCGCGGCGGTGCCGCACCAGATCGGTGAAGGCACGCGCAAGATTGCAGGCTTCGGTGATGTCGGGACATGCGATCCGAACCTCGTCAAGACGAGCGACCTCGCTGGTTGACAGACTCTTTCTGGGGCGCATGATCCAGGCCGTGATCGAGCGAGGACTGGGAATCTGGGCTGGCGCCGCGACAGCCACTCCGTTACGGAGAGACAGAACGTAGCGAGACAGGGTTGAGTACCCTCCCTGGAACCCCCGCGCGCACAAATCTGGTCGTACAGCTCCTTCGCACTGGTCACCCCAGATGCGAACTGAGCCTGGAGGAAAGGCTTGTAACGATCCAGGGGAACATTTCGCCGGTCCCGGGCAGACGCAATCAGAACGTCGAGCTCGGTATCGCGATAGCGCCGGACGGTCTTCCGGTCCAGGCCGACCCTGCGAGCCACCTCGCTCAGCGGGTTGCCGTTGTCGAGCATGCGGTTGATGAGTTCGTGTCGCTGCTGAACGCGCTGCACGATCAAAGTGGAAGGCAGCGCCTCCAGCAGGGGCATGCGAGGTATCGGGGAAGGCGCCTGCTCGGCGTATTTCCGCAGGCAGGATCGGTGCTGCTGGCAGGTCTTCTCGACCGCTTGTGACAGATTCCGCAGCAGGTGCCAGCGGTCCGCAACCTCCACTGCGTGCGGCGCCGCTTCCTTGATCGCTCGCGTGTAAGCACTGGCTCTGTCCCGGCAGACGATCTCCACTCCAGGATGGGCGACGAGCCAGGACGCGAGCGTTTCAGAGGTGCGATCGGGAAGAACATCGACGGTACAACGCTTTTCCACGTCGACGAGGATCGTGCCGTAAGTGCGTCCCCGCCTGAAGGCGAACTCGTCCACGCCCAGGATGCGCGGTGCCCGTTGTGCAACGGGTGGAGCATGAAGAAGTTGCAGCAGCCGCATTCTCCCCGCTGGCACACCCATCTTCCGGCACAACCTGGACCCGGGGCGCCCTCCGAGCTCGGTCGCGATGGCATGCAACAGCTGCCGCAACCCCGTGCTGGCCTGGCGGTATCGCTCACTGATCCCGGCGATCTGCTCCACGAACGTACGCCGCATGCATCCGGTGTTGTCACAGAAGAACCGGCGAACTGTCAGCAGAATGACCGTCGACCGGCCGGCAACAGGGCGATCAGAAATCCTCCGCTCGTACCGGCTGTGGACGCGCTTCGACGGAACGCCGCAGGCGGAGCATGAGCGGAGAAGTGTCCGACTGAACGCTCGAACTACGACAAGGCAGTCGTCGGCCGTGAAGCCTTCCACTGCAACGCCGTCGATGCCTGGGTACAGCAGCTCTTCGATCGATCGCTCAGTAGCCCCCACCACCAAGAGCTGCCCTGGAGGAACGATCCGCCATCCAAAGCAGTCGAACCCCGTTCACGGAAGCGCGGACAGAACCGATTTCAAAGAGCGTCATCAGCCCGGTCTGCGTGGGAGTGGCCCTGCTCCCTCGCGTGGTGGGGACGAGGAGTTCTGACGTAAGTGGGATGAGCCGAGGGAACGTGGCGGGCCGACCTCTGGTAGCGTCACCGCAAATCTCGATACGGCAGGCAGGCAGGCAGGCTTCTCCTGGAGTCTTCCTGGGAGCTGGGTGCCGAGGTCCTGGACTGGTTCGCCTGGAACCCGACCCTGAGCAAGCCGGACACTCTCGCGTCATTCTGTCTCGCAGCCTGTGCACCACGGTGATACTGCGGAGGGGCATGGAGACAGCAGGACAAGGAGCAGCTGATGAGCGAGCGGACCATCCACCTCGATGCCGATCCGCGTGACTGGCGCTGCCGGAAGATTCGTATCCGGGCGTATCGCTGGTACGCCCGGGTCGAGCTCGATCGCGATGGGCACGTCGACTCCGTGTCCTCACGAGGTGACACCGCTGATTACCCGTTGCGTACACCGATGCTGTCGAGAAGGTTCAAGGCGCAGCCGTCGACCGGCTTTGGTACGACGGCTATCCGGGTAGCTTTACCTGGAGCAACGGGAGTCGCTGGGTCACATTGCCCGTTCCGTACACGGAGGTTGAGGCTGCGGTCGAAGCGCTGCGTGAAGCAGAGCTCGATCACGACTACAGCGGGCTTGCGGCACTGGCCGGCCGACTGACACTGCCTGTGGAGGACTGGCTGGCTCCGGGCGAGCGGGAGTTGCTGCGTGGAGTGGACTTCCACTCCACGCCTGCCGTGTTCCTGCGGTTCCTGCGGGGCAAGGCCAGGAGCAGCGGGCTGCGTCTCAACGGCCGGGCTACGGCTGGGAGTGTGTGGGTGCGTCCCACGCTGCCGGCAGCCGAGAAGCAGCTGCGGGAGATGTTCCCTGAGCAGTATCCGGGTTGGGTGGACCGGTGGAGCGGTCATGCCGACTCCGGCGAGACGCTTTACCGGCCGTGGGTGGGAGGCCGCGACCAGGATCTCAGTCAGCATGCCGCCCCGGTGCAGTTTCGTGTGCCGCAGCTTTCACTCGATCATGAGTGCCGGTGCGGGTTCCGAGGGCAGAGCGGCGATGACGGCCGCGCGCACGCCGGCCACCACGCGACGTGGGCGCTCGGTGTGCGGGTGCCGAAGAACCTCTTCTGGCCGGGTGACCTGGCTGTGGTGACAACCCAGTCCCCCATCGCGTGGCGCAGGCTCGTCTACAAGGTTGCGGGATTGCCGCAGAGGGAGAATCACTACGATTTCCGCTCCTGGTCCCACCTCGGCAAGCCTGAGGAGACAGAAGACAACGTCCGGGCGTACCTGCTGCAGTCGAACGGGCATATCGTCGGCTACCTCGCGGCCCATGACACCGATCACCACCGGCCCTGGGACCTCGTCGACGAATCGCCGCTCGGCGACGCAGATGACACCCTGCGGCCTCGGGTCGACCTGATCTGGGTGGCGGACAACTACCGGCGCCAAGGAGTGGGCGCCATGCTCGTCCAGGCGCTCGCCGACGACTTCGGCTCCCCCGTCACCGAGGTGTCCTGGTCCACGCCGATCAGCCGGCCAGGGCTGCAACTCGCGCGCCGCCTCTCACCCGACGGCATCTGGGTCAGCTGAACCTCGCCGACAGGAGCGTAACGGCGGAACGCAGGAGGCGCCTGCCCGGCGGATCAGATGGCTTGTTGGTTCTGCTGTTGGTCGTGGTGTCAGTGGGGGAACGTAGGCTCTGCTGATTCTCGTGGGGCTCCACGGGGCTGGTGCATGACAGACAAAGGGGTGGGGCGGGTGTCCGGGGAACACAGGGAGGCGCAGTCAATGGACGAGAGGCTGCGGGAGACGGTGGCCTGGGGTCGGCAGAGGCTGGAGGAGATGGGGGTCTTCGCGGCCGAGGACGGACTGCGCTGGGCTGCTGCTCATGGGCTGGTTCTGTCGGTGTGGAGGAACGGGCCAATCGAGGACGCACACGCCTCACGGCCCACCAGCCGCCGCAAAAACCTCTCCGACGGAAAAATGTTCGCCCGGAACACCTGGCTCACGCGGCAGGCGTACGACGTCCTGGGATCGGACGACCGGTACCGCCTGTACAAGCTGGAGGATGTGATCCTGGACCGTGACACTGTCTGGCCGGGGTGCGGCGGAACGCTCACGGACTTCGGGTGGGGGTTCCTCGGAGAGATCCGGAAGCAAGTGAGAAAACGAATCGACCAACTCGCCTACGTCGAGGATGAAGTAGGGCCGGAAGACTTCCTGGTCTTCGCCGGCGCTCCCCAGATCGGCACGCATACCGATCACTACGGGATGCCGCTGTGGCCGGCATGCGTGGAAGCGGCCCTGCTCCGGCTGCGAGGCGGGGACGAGGAGTTCTGGCGTAAGTGGGGTGAGCTGATGGAACGTGTCGGTCCGGCCCCGGACACCATCACCGCAGACCTCGATACAGCGGGCAAGCTCCTGCTGGAGTCCCCTTGGGAGCTCGGTTCCGAGGTCCTGGGCTGGTTCGCCTGGAACCCCATCCTGAGCAAGCCGGTCACGACAGCCTAAGGACTGTCCCGTATAAGGCTGTGAGCTGGGAGGTCGGCTGGCGCTACTGTCGGCCGATGGAGTCTGAGAAGCCGAACGGGTGCCCGCTTCACGGCGACGGGGCGGCTGCCCAGAGTCTCGCGGGGCGCCTGCTCGCGGAGGTCCTCGCTTCGCGGCACGTGTATGGCGGCGGTGATCTCGCGGGGCCGCTGGACGTGTGGCTGATCGATGACCGGGGTGCAACCGTTCACGTCACGACTGGATCGGACGGGTGCCTGATCGTCGAGGAGTCGGAGCCCCACACGGGCTACGACATGGGCGACTCGGGACGCGTCACTGTGGGAGCGATCGGCAACGAGACACCGTTCGGAGATCACATCGGGGAAAGCATTCTGGCGGTGCGGGAAGAGCACGAACCGAACACTGGACGCGTTGCTCTGGAGCTCTCATTCCCCAGAGGGCGCGTCCGCTGCGAGAGCTGGGCGGGGGACCTCCGTCTTACCCTGATGTGATGATCTTGCTGTGGCTGGTGTGATCACGGCATCGGAGCCGTCCTGGATAGCCCCGTTCACCGGGCTGAGCCCGAGGCAGTTCGGGAAGCTGGTGACGGTTCTGCGGCGCGAGGGGGCGGACGCGGTCCGCACGGGCCGGCCGTGGAGTCTTCCGCTGGAGGACCGGGCCTTGCTGGTTGCGACCTATTGGCGCACGAACCTGACCATGCGGCAGCTCGCTCCGCTGTTCGGGGTGTCGAAGTCGGCGGCGGACCGCATCATCGACCATCTCGGGCCGATGCTCGCGCTCCAGCCCCGCAAGCGGTTCGCAAGGGATGCCGTGCTCATCGTGGACGGCACCCTGGTCCCCACCCGCGACCACACCATCGCCGAGCGGTCGAAGAACTACCGGTACTCCACCAACCACCAGGTCGTCATCGACGCCGACACCCGCCTGATCGTCGTGGTCGGCCAGCCGCTCGCCGGGAACCGCAACGACTGCAAGGCATGGGACGAGTCCGGCGCCAAGGCTGCCGTCGGCAGGACACTCACGATCGCCGACGGCGGCTATCCGGGCACTGGACTGGTCATCCCGCACCGCCGGCAGCGCGGCCAGACCGAACTACCGGCCTGGAAAGAGGACCACAACAAGCCCCACAAGCAGGTCCGGGCCCGCGTCGAGCACGTCTTCGCCCGCATGAAGACCTGGAAGATCCTCCGCGACTGCCGCCTCAAGGGCGACGGCGTCCACCACGCCATGCTCGGCATCGCACGGATGCACAACCTCGCCCTCGCCGGATAGGCAAGCGGGCCGCACGGCGGCCCACCACGCTTGAGACGGGCAGAAGATCATTTACGGGACAGCCCTTAGCTTGATCTTTAACGTCTGGGCCGTTGGTCAGCCGCTGAATAGGGCCGAGGTGACCGCCGACTCCGTGGGACCATCTCGGCATGCGCCTGGTAGCTGACGGAGCCACGCCGGCCTCGCGGTTGGTACTGGTCAAGGACCTCGAAACCGACGACGGGTATGCCTTCGAGCTGGCGAGCCCGCTCTTCCTGGCTGCCGGTGATCGAATCGCTTTCGACGACGACAGGCTTGTCGTCGTGCGGGCCGGAGGAGCGCGGCTGTCACTGGCCGGCGACTGGTCCACTCGTTGCGGACCCGGGTCCCTGCAGCGCCGGTAGAAGCCGCTCCTCGAACAGCGCGTCGCACTTGATCACTCGGTTCGGTATCCGCCGTGCACGGAAGCGGCCTTCGTCTGAACATGTGCTCCGACCAAGGAACACACACGTCCAGCGCGAAGGCCGTGAGGATGAGTCTGCAGCATCACGATGCCCGGCGAGAGCCGCTGGCGGAACTGTCACGCTTCCGGGGCGAGTTCTACTCCTGTCTCACCGCCCGTTCGGATGCTCTGTTCGAGCTGGCCGACGCGGTTTTGTGCGGTGACGGGCCGGTGAGGTCGCTGCCCGAGCTGTCGCTGGTGGGTGAATACCGCCGTGGACACGGAGGGCTCTACGCCGCCGTCTCCAAGGGCCGCATCGACGCGGACCGGATGCGGCGGGCGCTGGCCTCGGTGCCGCTGCCGCGGGCCGCTGATGGCCGGCTGGTGCTGGCCGTCGATGTCACCTGCTGGCTGCGGCCCAACGCCCACACTCACCGCAGCGGGTCCTGTGTCACACCTACGGCCGGGGCAAGGACCAGCACATTCCCGTTCCCGGATGGCCGTACTCGATCGTCTGCGCGCTGGAGCCGGGCCGCAGCTCATGGACCGCCCCGCTGGACGCTCTGCGCCTGGCACCCGGGGACGACACCGCCACCGTCACCGCCCGACAACTGCGCGAACTGGTCGAGCGGCTGATCACCGCAGGCCAGTGGCAGGCCGGCGACCCGGACGTCCTGATCATCGCGGACGCCGGATACGACGCACCACGCCTGGCCCACCTCCTGCGAGACCTCCCAGTCCAGGTCCTGGCCCGGATGCGGTCGGACCGAGTACTACGTCGGGCCGTCCCGCCGCGGCAGCCCCACACCATGGGCCGTCCGCCCCGGCACGGCGGCGAGTTCGTCTTCGGGCAGCCCGACACCTGGGGCACCCCGGACACCGAAACCGTCACCCCCACCCGCCTCTACGGAACCGCCCGAGCACGCTCGTGGGACCGGCTCCACCCCAAGCTCACCCACCGCTCGTCCTGGGCCGCGGCCGACGGCACCCTCCCGGTCGTCGAGGGGACCGTGATCCGCCTCGACATCGATCACCTGCCCAGCGGAGCCACCCCGAAGCCCGTCTGGCTGTGGTGGTCCGGCGTCGCCGCCACCACGGCCGACGCCGACCGGCTCTGGCAGGCATACCTGCGTCGCTTCGACATCGAGCACACCTTCCGATTGTTCAAGCAGACTCTCGGCTGGACCTGCCCGAAGATCCGCACCCCCGAAGCCGCGGACCGATGGACCTGGCTGATACTCGCGGCCTACACCCAACTGCGACTGGCCCGATCAGTGGCAGCAGACCGGCGCCGCCCATGGGAGAGGCCCGTCTCCTCGGACAGGCTGACCCCGGCACGTGTCCGCCGCGACTTCCGGCACATCCGCCCCAAGCTCGTCTGCCCGGCCCGAGCACCGAAACCCACCCGCCCCGGACCGGGACGACCGCCCGGACGGAAGAACACCCGTCCCACCCCACGCCACGACGTCCACACGCCGAGCAGAACGGGCACCACAGCGTCCAGGAAGGCGAAGTCGGCCACCCCACGACCCCGCCGCACAGGTTAAAGATCAAGCTAAGGGCTGTCCCGTAACTGTCAGGAGGGGTGAGAGTCGGGCTCAGACTTCCTCGTGGTCTGCTGCTGCGGCCCAGCGACGGATGTGTGGGTCGGGATGAACCCCGGCGGATGTGAGTGTGCTTTCAAGTAGTTCGTACAGGTGTGGCGGGTATGCCGCGCGGGAGGTAGGCAGGCCCAACAGGACACGGTGGCGCATCCGCAGGTCGGTGGCTTCGGCGAACACCCGCAGGGATGCCTCCAGCCAGGCGGCCTTGACGTCCTGTGACTCGTCCAGCGCCGGATCACGTACCCCGCCGGGTCCGTACGCCGGAGACCGATCTGCACGCAACGGCACATGGGCGCTGTACCAGGCCCGCACGGCACCAGCCCGCTCGGCATCCGTGCCGGTCCGCAGATAGTCGACCAATGCCGCCATCACACGGCGGCGTCCGAATGCGTAGACCGCCGGCTCGACGAACCAGCGGCAGAAGCTGGGATCCGGGTCGTATACGGCTGCCGCCATCAGCGGGACGAACCACTCGTCGGGCAGACTCGCACGTCCGAGCAAGGGCTTACGCACCGCATGGGCAAGGTGGCGGGCATGCCGGTCCTCCGGCTCCATACCGACGTCTCCGACGCCCAGCAGCTGGGCCAGCTCTGTCACGCATGTCAGGAATGAACGCGGTTCTATGCCGCTCTGCTCGTCTTCAGCCACGGCAGCATTCTGGACCGGCCACCTCGGCAGGCACAGGCCCGATGGCCGCCGGCGCTGGGGCGGAAGAGGACTCGCGCAGCCTCCCTTGGGTGGAACGATCACGGTGTGACTGGTGTGATCACGGCGTCGGAGCCGTCCTGGATAGCCCCGCTCTCAGGGCTGAGACCTCGCGCCTTCGGGAAGCTGGTGACCGTGCTGCGACGTGAGGGGGCGGATGTGGTCCGCAAGGGCCGGCCGTGGAGTCTTCCGCTGGAGGACCGGGCTCTGCTGGTGGCCGCGTACTGGCGCACGAACCTGACCATGCGGCAGCTCGCTCCGCTTTTCGGGGTGTCGAAGTCGGCGGCGGACCGGATCATCGACCATCTCGGGCCGATGTTCGCGCTCCAGCCCCGCAAGCGGTTCGCCAAGGACGCCGTGCTCATGGTGGATGGGACCTTGGTTCCCACCCGGGACCACACCATCGCCGAGCGGTCGAAGAACTACCGGTACTCCACCAACCACCAGGTCGTCATCGACGCCGACACCCGGCGCGTCGTCGTGGTCGGTCGACCGCTGGCCGGGAACCGCAACGACTGCAGGGCGTGGGAGGAGTCCGGCGCAAAGGCTGCCGTCGGCAACACCCTCGTGATCGCCGACGGCGGATACCCGGGCACCGGACTCGTCATCCCGCATCGCCGAGAGCGTGGCCAGACCGAACTGCCGGACTGGAAAGAAGAGCACAACCGGTCCCACAAGCAGGTCCGTGCCCGGGTCGAGCACGTCTTCGCCCGCATGAAGACGTGGAAGATCCTCCCTGACTGCCGCCTCAAGGGAGACGGTGTCCATCACGCGATGCTCGGCATCGCCCAGATGCACAACCTCGCTCTCGCCGGATAGGCCAACGGGCTTCACCGTGATCAGCCATGCCCGAGATTACCCGAAGATCATTTACGGGACAGCCCTTAGGCCAGTGGCCTCCGGGGCGATCCCGTAAGCGGCGTAGCAGGCGACATCGCCAAAGCAGTCGTTGAACGCGTCAAGGCTGCGTCCGTAGAAGTCGGGGAAGTCCAGTGCGGCGCCGATCCCTCTGAGGAGCTCTCCCTCCGACGACCAGGCGGCCGCGTCCAGACTCGTGATCTGGTAGCCGTGCTCGTCCAGCCACGTTGTGCTCTCCTCCAGCAGGCTCCGCCGCCAGAATAGCGTGACAAAAGTGTTCTGCACGAGGCGCAAATCAAGGTCTGGCCCGGCGTCAGGGGTGAAGGCAGCCACGCTGTCGACCCTAACCCGTCCCGGCGTCCGGAGGGCACAGCGTCTCGTCACACTCCGTGATGGCTTCCCAAGATCTGTGCCAGAACCTTATCGGGTTCTGGCACAGGTTCTGTGGTGAGGCCACGCTGAGTGACGGATCAGCTCGCGGGTGACCGATCCCGGTGGCGAGAACGAACCGCTGATCAGTCTCGCGCCTCGGCTCCCGACCCCTTGCTCAGGAACTGCTTCGCTGCCTCAACCGCTTCTCCGTTGAGTTCCTCGACAGAGACTCCCCAGCTCTCCTCCCAGCCGTCCAGGGTGTGCGCGCAGTGCACAAGGGGTTCTAGTTCTTCGGGGTAGCCGAGGTCATAGGCGATGTCTGCCCAGATGAGGTGCGTGCCGGCGGCGGGATCCAGAGAGCCGTCGGCGATCTGACCGGCGATCCAGTAGGCCATCGCCCACTTTGCGGCCCGGGGGTCCGCGGGCGCGTGGAAGAGCAGTCCCAGCTCGTCCAGTACCTGGTCGAAGAGCTCTGGCGCTTCAGGCTCTTCGCTCCGGAGGAGTCCCGCCAGCATGGCCAGGGACGGGCTTTCGACCTCAGCTATCAGTGCGTCAAGACCTGCCTGGATGAGCCTGTCCGACCCGACATGCCTGCCAAATGCCCGCTCGCGCGCGATGTGTCTGAACTGATCGAGGGCGTCGTCGCTGGTCATCAAGGTCTTCTCCGTCAGTATCTGGAAGGAAAAGGCTTGCACATCCGCCGCCGTGGCTGCCATGGAGTTCCTCCTGTCTTCGGTGATCAGGACAGGAGAACGCGCTTCCTCAGGAGGGCGATGCCTGCGCGGCCGAACATCTGGCGCTTGAGCATCTTGATCCGGTTGACGTGCCCTTCCACGACGCCTGAGCTCCAGGGCAGAGTCAGGCTGGCGATGACGGCGTCGAGGTCGCGGTCGATGCCTGCGGCGAGGGTGTGCAGGCTGGGCAGGTCGTCCTGCCGGACGGCGTCGAGCCAGTCGGGCAGGCGCTCGCCCTGGCGCTCGGTGAGCATGGTCGCGAAGGAGCGGACGTGCCTGGTGAGGGCATCGAGTTCTGGGCAGTGCGCCCGAACGGCCTTGAGCTGGAGTTGCTCGGTCTCGGTGAGGAACTCCGGACGGCGGAGGATCCATCCGGCGACGGTCCGGGGCGAGGGCGGCCGGGCGCTCACCGGTTGCGGTGAGGTGCGTTTGCCGTGCAGGTAGGCACGAACGCGCTGGTAGCTGCCCTTGTAGCCGAGCGGCACGATCTCCTCCCACAACTTCCAGACGTTGGTTCGGCCCTCGTTCCAGCGGTCATCCAGGTAGGGCTTGTAGTCGTCGAGGACGGAGGGCCGGTTCTGCCACTGACCGGTGAACAGCTCTTCCGGCGCCGCAACGTCGGCGAGCTGCTTGACGGTGCGGTAGGTCATCCCGAGCTGCCACTGCACCGACCGTCGGCTGTGCCCCGCCGTCAGCAGTGCGTGGACGGCAGCGTGCCGGGCCCGGATCCGATCGGCGAATCGGTGCCCGCGCGGCCAAGGAGAACCGGACGAGTCCGCGGCCGGAACGGCCCCGAGATCGGGTCCGGGTTCAGGGGCCGTGGGGACCAGAGCGCGGAGGCAGCGACGGTGCTGGGCGACGCTCCGCTCGGTGGCCTCGCCCAGGTTGTGCCAGAGATGCCATCGGTCTGCGACCTGGACAACCTGCGGTGCACCGGCGCCGACGCCCTCGGCGAAGAATGGCGCCCGGTGCCGGCACACGACCTCGACGCCGATCGGCGAGCCAGGCGGATCGAGCGGGCCGAACCCCGCTGCCGGGCGTACCAGTCGGCCCACTCCTTCGCATCGCAAATCCCGACATGGACGGTGGCGGCAACCCCGACCTGATCGCCCGGTTCACCGACGGCAAGCTCTACCGCGTCCCCACCAAGCCTGACGGCTTCCACGAGCCGAAGGTCGAGATCGGGAACGGGTGGCAGATCTACGACACGGTCCTCGCCTCGGGCAACGTCGGCGGCGACAGCACCCCTGACGTCCTCGCCCGGAACTTTGCCGGTGACCTGCTCCTCTACACCGGCAAGCCGGACGGCACGCTCAATGCGCCTGCCAAGATCGGCTGGGGCTGGAACATCTACAACACCGTCCTCGCGCCCGGAGACGTCAATGGTGACGGCAGGCCCGACTTGTTGGCCCGTAAGCCGAGCGGTGACCTATACCTTTACGCAGGAACTGGCGATGCCACCAAGCCGTTCATCAACCCGGCCTCGGATGCAGACCGAGCTGGATGGGGCTTCCCGGCCTGCGACCTGATCTTCTGAACAGGACACACTCGTCCTGCGGCCGACCGGGAGCAGGTCGGGTGTCCTGCAGCGGCATGCCGCTGGGCGAGGGTCCGCGCAGGCAGTCGCGGGGCCGGCGACGCAGGTCTCCACGGCCCGGCCGAGGTCCTGCCACAGATGGAACCGGTCGGCGACCTGCACAGCGTCGGGTGCACCGCGCCGGGTGCCCTCGGCGTAGACGCCGGCACTGTCCCGGCAGATGATCTCCACCCCGGGGTGGCGGTACAGCCAGGCGGCTAGCGGCCCGGCTTCACGCGTCGGGAGCACATCGACCACGCGATGGTCCTCAACGCTGGTCAGCACGGTGGAGTAGGTCTGTCCGCGACGGATCGCGAAGTCGTCCACACCCAGCACCCGCGGAATGCCGAACCACGGATCGGACAGTGCCATGACCCTGCGCAACAAGGTCATCCGTCCCGCACCGCATCTCAGCTGGGCCGCCAGCCTCGCGCCGGCCCGCCCCGCCAGAGCGACCCCCACTCACCACGACTTCCGAGAACTCCTGCCTGCCCAGCCCGGTGGCCCTTCCGACTGCAACCCGCCCGCCGAAGAGGCATGCTCCGCACTCACGACGACGGCATGAAGCGCAGCACCCTCCGGCCTCTCCGCCGGCACCGCCCTGCGGCACCATGCCCCGGTACAAGGAAGGACCATCCCCGCGCGCACGGGGAGGGGTCGGTGCGGCGTTGTGCGCCGGTTCGTGTCCGGCGGGGGCCATCCCCGCGGGCGCGGGGGCATCGCGCGCATTTCTCCTCGTGCAGCCTTTCCTTGAACCCCCTTTTCCTGGAAAGAGGGAGGGCGAGGTGGTGGTTGCGCCATCGGAGTGCTCTTCGCCGCCCGATACAGCCATGGCAGGGACTACGCCGGGCGGACTCTCGATCCTACGCCACCAAGTGCGCACCTCGGGTGCGCACTTGGTGGCGTAGGGCGGGAGTGTCTAGTCTCGCTTCTCAACGGGCTTGTCCAAGGCGTAGTTGAAAGGGGGTTCCGCGCTGTGAATCGTCCAGGAAGGGCTGACGATCCGCTGCTCGGGCGGGCGCAGTTGGCGGCACTGACAGGGGTGAGCCGGCCGACGGTAACCGTGTGGGAGAGAACGGAGCAGGATTTTCCCGCTCCCCGACGGTCCAACGGGCAGGATTTCTTCCGCTGGTCGGAGGTCGTGCGTTGGCTCGACGCCCGGCCTGTGCCGGCGGGGAAACTCCTCGACGGGGAGCCTGCCGGGACGAGCTACGGAGATCGCGCGCGCAAGCGGGCCGGGGCGGCGCTCCCGGAAGACGTCGCAGCCGGGCGGCGGCCCGGTACCGCCAGGCCGTACCGCGTGCCGAGCGGGGCAGTAGTGGAACCCGGTTCCGAGAGTCTGCGGGTCGTCAATGCGCTGATGGGCGATCTCGTGGACCGGGTGCGGGGGGCCGCGGGCGTACTGGACTACCTGAACCTGCTGCTTTGCCTTCACTTTCTGCGGGGTGCCGCACCGGAGCGATTCGATTCTCTGGCCGTCCGGGCCCGGGCTCTGCGCACCCTCGACGAGGCCGCGCAGTTGCTCAAGGACATCGGCCGGGCGACGGATGAGGACATGCGGGGCATCGGCGTCCACTCGAGCATGCTGCAGGCGCTGGAGCGGCTGGAGCCGCGGACGGCACGGGATCTCGGGAAGGTGGTCGAGGCGATCGACTGCCTGACGGAAGATGTGTTCGGGCTGATCCTCGACGAGTACGAACGGCAGGCGGCGCTCGGAAGCGGTGAGTTCTTCACTCCCCGGGCCGTGGTCCGGCTCATGACCCGGCTGACCTGCTCGCCGTTCAACCCCGACAAGCCCCTCTCCGTGTACGACCCCTACGCCCGTGACGGCGGGTTCCTCATCGAAGCGTCGGCGTTCTGCGCCTCGAACGGGCAGGAGCATGCCCTCGACGCAGTCCCGCGGACCTATGGCGAGACCCGGCGCGCCGACACCTGGCGACTGGCGACGATGAACCTTCTCCTCCATGGTGTCGCCCCGTCACTCGATCTCAAGCGCACCCTGCCCTGGCAGGACTCCTCTGGCAGGACGCCGGGAGAGCTGTTCGACGTCGTGCTGTCCAACCCGCCGTTCAACATGACCGACCCCGGACGCGAAGAGCGCCGGGAGGGACAGTGGGCGTTCGGAGCCCCGCCCGTCGACAACGACAACTTCGCGTGGGTCCAGTACTGCCTGGCACGACTGCGCCCAGGCGGCAGAGCGGGCATCATCATGCCCAACAAAGCGGGAAACTCGAGCCACAAGGCGGACCGGACCATCCGCGCCAATCTGGTGGAGCGCGGATGCGTCGAATGCGTCATCGCGCTGCCGGCCCAGATGTTCACCGGAACCTCCGTTCCGGTCTCCGTATGGATACTGCGTCCTCCCACGGATCCGTGCGACAGCACGCTGTTCCTCAACGCGCGGCACATGGGTACGAAGAACGGGCCCCGGCGAACCCTCAGCCCCGCGGACGTCGAAGCCATCCTCGAGACCCACCATGCCTTCGCAATCTCGGGCGAAGCCCTCCACCGCGCCCAGCGGACGCCGGACACCCCGGTGCCCGGCGCCGTGGTGTCGCGGGCGGACCTGCGGCGCAGCGACTACTCCCTCAACCCACTCGACCATGTCGAACGCCGCCACGACGGGGAGACCGACGCCGCGCCGGCACTCGCACACGCACAAGAACAACTGGCCGCTGCCGAAGCACACCTGCGGCAGGTACAGCAGACCGTCGATCGAAGGATCCTGGACGCGAACCACCGCGTACCGGCGGTCTACGCCGCCGCGCGACCGGTTCCCATGGTCGCTCTCTCCTCACTGTGCGAGATCCAGGCGGGCCCCTCCTACAGCAAACTCGGAAAGAAGCAGCGCACCGCAGACGGCACCGTGCCCGTCGTCTTCCCACGCCATCTGAAGGACCAGCGCGTCACCGACGAGGCCGACGAACGGGTCACGCCGGACACGGCCCGGCGCCTGCGCGCCTTCGAACTGCACGACCAGGACATCGTCTGTGTGCGCTCCGGCGCCATCACCCAGCCCGCCCTGATCCAGCCGTCACAGACAGGATGGCTGATGAGTCCCAACATCATCCGGCTCCGCGTCAGCGAGCAGCACGCCCACAAGGTCCTGCCCGAGTACCTGTTCCACTACCTGTGCCTGGACGAGACCGTCGCCTGGATGCAGGACCGGGCCGCCGCCACCGCAGCCCCCTCACTGCGAACCGACTCGCTGGGATCACTGCGGATCCCCCTCCCGGACCCCACCGTGCAGCACGAGACCGTGACCGCTCTCCACCACCTCGACGAACTCGACCGCGCCCACCGCGCCGTCGCCTCATGTGTACGGCGCACCCGCACCGCGCTCGCCGACACCCTGCTCACCCCCCGCACCCGCACCGCCCCCGACACGCCTGCCCACGACAGGCCCGACAAGGAAACGCCGTGAACTCCTCCCCGCAGCCGGCCGACCCGGCGCCCGCTCCCACTGCTTCGCACCCCAACAGCAACTGGGTCCCCTGGCTCCTCGTCATGATCCTGTTCTCCGCCCTCGTCGCAGCCTGCACCGGATTCCTCACCAGCCTCGACGGCACCCCGCCATCAAAAGCCCTCCTCCAAGCCGGAGCAGCCTTCGGAGGAACCGCGATCCTCTGCCTCGCCGCCGTACCCGCCATCCACCAACTCCGCAAACGCCACTGACCACCCACCCGAGCCCCGCGCCACCACCCGGCGCGGGGCCACTCCCGCCCGTCCAGGCAGCACCCAGCCCGCAGCACCCCGCCGACGCGGGGAGCCGACCGCCTCGTGGACCTGCCTCGGCCTCGCTTGGGGGCAACCCCCGCAGGCGCAGGTAGCAGGGCGTTGCGGCGCGTACGTCATAGCGGCCATGTCCACACACAGGGCACGTCGTGTGCGACGCGGAACTGGTGGGCCATCACTCCTGAGGGCTCGCGGACGATCAGCAGCTGTTCCAGCCGGGTGGCCGTGGGGCCTTCCTTTACGGCTTGTCGCGAGGATGGTCAGGCTACGGAGTAGAAGCGGATGGCGACTTCGGAGTCGTCGCCGCGAGCGAGGCCGATGAAGACGGTGCGGGCGAGCCAGAGGTGGGCGGGGGCATCCGTGCGGAAAGTCGGGGAGGTTCGGTAGTACACACCTGCCTCGGACACCTGCAGGGCGCCGTCATACTGGGCGGGGGCGGTGGGGTCGTCCTCGTGGTAGAAACCGCGGTTCGTGATGTCGATGACCGCGCCGTCATCGGCTTGAAGGAGGTACCGGGCATCGAGCTGGTAGACACCGCCGCGTCTGTCACACCAGTCGCCGCCGCCCGCCAGGACCTTGCCGCGCAGGCGGGGGCCCTCGACAGTACCGCCGGTGATGGGGACGTACTCGGTCACTTCGCCTGCACCGTGCCCGATATGGAGAGAGCGGGCGAGGGAGGCACGGACCTCAAAGGCGAAACAGAGGGCGGGGGTGAAACCCGGTCCGACGACGGGATGCGACTCTGAGGTAATCACGGCACTCCGTAAAGCAGCGGGGCTGGCGTTGCGGTACGGCAGATCCTAGACAAGTCACACCCAGAATGGTCAACAGCGTTGACATAGCACAGGCGCACAGCCGCCTCGCTACAAACCTGTCCCCATCTCACCGGCCCATACCGGCTGCCGGTCAGCATCCACCGGGACGACGACCCCGGCCGACTGCACGCCGCCACGCCTGGATAGCAGACGCAACGATCCCACCCTCGAAAAAGCCGCCCGCGCCTCGTCCAGCGCTACGTGAGGCACACCGGTGCCACCGGACGGAGGTTCTCCCCGACGCCGAGCACGACCCTGAGCACCGCACTTCCCGTGGGCAGGTTCTGTGCGCTCCATGCGTGCGCGGTGGCGGGCACGCGCGTTTGGAAGGACACGTCCTTGAGCGCGTCGGCGACCACCTGGCGCATCTGCCTCTCCCCGCCGCGGTCCTGGGCGTCGAAGATCCGGAACGCCTGATGCGGGGGGGCAGGGCGAGGGTGAGGTGGCGTTCGCGGGCCTCGTCGGTCGTGCCGGCCGGTGCGGCGTAGCCAAGCTGGGCGCGTACGTCGATGATCACGCCCTGGCTGGGCGCGGCCGCCTGCTTCGAGTTCTGTCGTTCGCTTCGGCTGCCATCGTTTGCGGACCTCGCCGGCCATCCGCCCGGCGAGGTCAGGGCGGGGCCTTTTTGATCTGGTCCTTCACGTACCGCTCGACTGTGCGCTGGGAGGTGCCGAGGAGCTGCGCGACGGCCTTGGCGCCCTTGAACTGCTTGACGAGGAAGCACGGAATTCTGACCCCGCGGGCCAGAATTCTGACCCGCTCCTGCCTCCCCGGCCTGCGGCCCCTCCCCGGGCTCCTCCTGACGGGCCGCGCGGCGGCCCGGGCGAGCTCCACTCCCGCTTCCGGGCCGCCAGCGCCGCCCGCTCGGCGGCCGGGCGGATGTCGTCCAGGACTTCGAACGCGTTGCACGGCCCGGCGTACGAACGGCGCGGCATCAGGTTGATCCGCAGCCCCTGCCCGGCCGCCAGCGCCCGCGAGGACGTGGTGAGCCGGTGCCCCTCGGGAGTCGTGACCAGACCCACCCCCGTCAGCTGGCCGAGCAGACCACGGATCCGCGACACGCTCGACGGCTCCGGCCGCTCCCCCGGCCCCACCGCCTTGCGCGGCAGCAGACGGCACAGCTCCGCCAGCGACAGCTTGCGCACCGGCCCGTGCTTGTCGATCACCAGCGACCGCAGGATCAGCAGAGCCGGACCGCCGGGTCGCCAAGCTCGGGGCAGACCGCGACCCAGTCGCATACCTGCGAGGCATACCAGCCGTCCTCGTCGGTCGGCGGGTACAGCTCGACGGCCTGCGGCTGCCTCGGGCCCGCGAGCGGGACGGCGGCGGACAGGGTGTCGTGGTCGTCGTGGCGGGTGGTCACAGCCGTCCTTCCTTCCACCCCGCCGGCGTGAGACCTGGGGGCGTCGGTCACCGCATGCTTCGACCCCGGCATCACCACCCCACTGACCATCAGCGATCTTCCGCCGTCACGAGCCCATAACTCCTGGTGGGAAGCCTGCTGATAAGCACCCCCTATCTTCCCGTCAGCGACTGAAGCAACTCACCACCGGCTCTGCCGCCGCGTAGGGGTGTCGGAGGGCACCACCTAGGTGATGAGTCTGGGGCCGTACGGCTGTGGTGGGCTATGCCCGAGGACGATCAACCATCGTGGCCCGTCCCCCAACGGACACGCTGGTGGAGGTACGGCTGAGCGGCATCGGTGCCGTGTGTTGTCACGTTTCGCAGCCCTGGCCCGTCATAAGGACGTGAGACGACAGCTCCCGGCCGCAGCGCGGCAGCCGGACGAGAGAGACGAGAACGTCATGCAGCCATTCCTGGTGACCGGTGGAACCGGCAAGCTGGGACGAGCCGTGGTGCAGCGCCTCGACGACGGACACCGCGAGATCCGAGTACTCAGCCGCCAGGCCCAGCCTCCTGCCTCACCAACGGAGTATCGGCACGTGGTCGGTGACCTGAGGACAGGACAAGGACTGGACGCCGCCGTGCGCGGAGTGGGGGCCATCGTGCACTGCGCCACCACGTACGGCAAGGGAGACATCACGGCTACCCGGAATCTGATCGACGCGGCTCTGAGGCGTGCGAGCACCCCGCACCTGGTCTACATCTCCATCGTCGGAGTCGACGTCATCCCGGTTCCCTACTACCGCGACAAGCTCGCGGTCGAACGGATGATCGCGGACTCCGGGCTGCCGTGGACAGTGCAACGAACCACGCAGTTCCACGATCTGGTGGCGAGCTTCTTCGCGTGGCAGCGGCGGTTTCCGCTGACCGTGACCCTCCAGCGGTTCCGGTTCCAGCCGATCGACGTCCGCGATGTCGCCGACCGGCTGGCCGATCTCGCCGTGAGCGACCCGGCCGGGAGAGCACCCGACATCGGCGGGCCGCAGGTGCGTGACATGCGCGACCTCGCCACCGACTACGACAAGGCCCACGGCCTGCGACGACGTGTCGTGCCCCTGCGCGTACCGGGCAGGATCGCCCGCGGTTTCGCCGAGGGCGCGAACCTCGTTCCGAAGCACGTGGTCGGCACCTTCACCTTCGACGACTTCCTCATGGAGCAGCGCAAGGACCACGGCGAATGAGCGACGCGAAAGCCGCCTGGGTACGCGCCGGTCTGATCTTCTTCGCCCTGGTCTCGGCTGTCCTGGGCCTGTCCATCCTCATCTCACCAAGAGGATTCTTCAGCTGGTCGTGGGTCAACATGGGCATGGGCTACAACCCGCACCTGATGCTCGACTACGGCGCGATGAACCTGGCCGCCGCGATTCCTCTCGGCGGCGCCGCCGTGGTGATGAGCCCGGCCTTCACCCGCACTGTCCTGACCTCGTACGCGGTGTGGTCCACCGCGCACTTCCTCATCCACGTGCACCTCCGCTCCCACGCCGTCGCGCATACCTCCGCCGCCGAAGCCAACCTCCTCCTCGGCGTGCTGGGCATTGGCGTCGTGGTCCCGATCGCCCTGCTCCTGCTCACCTTCGGCCATCCCACTCTCCCCAGGCGGCAGCGAGAGTGACTGGCTGACGGGTGACCGGGTGGCAGTGGCGGAAAGCCCTCGGCACGCGCGCGGGCACCACGCCGGAACAGGGCGCTCGTCCGTACGCGCCAGGGCGCGGCAGGCGCGGGCGAAGGCGCGGGGGCGGTCGACGGCCAGGACGGCGGTCGTGGCGCCGACGCGCTCGTGCGGCAGAGGAGCAACGACTCCTCCAGCGAGCCCTCCGACACGACCGGCGTGTCGCTGTCCCGGCGGCGGCCGGCGAACTGGATGCGGACGCCGTACTGGTCGGACCAGAAGTACGGGGCGGGGCGGCGGTGCGGCCGACCAGCAAGTTGCAGTGAAGGGCGGCCGCCAGGCGCTCGCTCAGTACCGCCCTGCCGCGCCTACCCGACCGGCCGAGCCCAAGGAGTGATCACCGCCGTTTGCGGCTGGTGACACGTTTCTTACCGGCACCCTGTGTAGCAGGCGGCGGCAGAGCCGACCTTTAACGGCACCATCATCGAGCCGGGCACCGACGGCCCTGCCCGGAGCGGGTACGGCTGGCCCCCCCAGAGCGGCCGGCTTCCGGGCTGCGTCACCGATCCCTTCTTGGCCATACGCCTCCGAGCCGGTTAACGGGCTTCGTACCGATTACCCCGTTCCGGGCCTGCCGTTCATCAGACCAGCGACTGCCGCTCGACAACCCGGACGCGATCGAGCGCACGGCCGTGACCAGGGCGAGGGGCTGTGGGGCCGCACCGACCCGTGACGGGGAGGCGGCTGGGTGGTTTTCACCACCGAGCCGAAGAACCCCGCGTACGTGTGGGCCGTCCACTACCACCCCGGCCAGGGTCGCACCATCGTGCTGATCACTGCTATCCACCTCACCGAGCACCCTCTCGTCACCCGGCATCAGGCCGATCTGGCCGACCACGCCCGCCGCCTCCCGGCGACCAGCCCCGACCGGCACCACCGAGACCGCCTCCTGGCCGCGCTGAAGGCATGGGGCCACGACACCAGCGGACTGGAGAATGCGTCCGACATCGCGGCCCGCGAGCACTACCCCGCCTCAGAGCTGCCCGCGCTTCTTACGACGGCATCTGGACGGGCGGCGGCTACAGCGACGACCCGCCGTTCTGGCTCAAGGTCCATGACCCCCTGAGGCACCCAGGGATCACCCAGCGTGGTCGCACCACAAGAAGTGGACCAGAGCCGTTCTGGGTTCTGGCACAAACCTTGGGGAGCCATCGCGGAGAGTCATCATGGTGTTCGAAAATGCGGGAGGGCCTGAGCCTCGGACCTGTATCCGCTGACTGTCCGATGACCTCTAACAGTGATCAGCCGATGGTCACATCTCGTGCATGGACTCGTGCCGGGTCGAGGTGGAGTTCGTACGCGGTGTAGCACTCGCTGACCTCTGTTCCCACGGCAGTGCCGGAAGGGCACCGTCGAGTCAGCCCGCCCTGTCCGTGCAGCCCGCAGCAGCCTCCGTGGTCCCCTTCAAGGTCGGGCTGCAGGTCCGGCGCGTGCGTCAGGTCACCCTGCCCCTTGCTTCGGTCAACGAGCGAAACAGGCAATCGTCGCACTATTGGACGGAAGATTCCCAGTTCCTCCGCGGGGCACCGTAGTTGGCAGCCAGATCGGCTGCGTAGGCATCGGGGACGCGCCGGTCGCCAAAGATCTGCGGCAGCCAGGACACCAGCGCGTTGGCCGCGTCGGCGCACGGCCCGTACCGGACACGCCAATCGTGCCGTGCGGCCTCGCCAGGGAAGCCTCGGACGACGGCGACCTCCGGATCCCGTTCTCCCCAGCAGCCCCAACGGCCGGAAGGGCCGGTCAGTGCAACGGTCCGCGCCGCGATGGTGACCGACTCCAGGGCTTCCCGGCTCGAGTCGAACCCGACCTCCGCCCAGTAGTCGTCCGGCGTGGCCTCGACGGACAGCGACAGCGCCGGTCCGGCGATGCCGTCCGCCTCGACCACGAGCAGGTCGACCTGCCGGTCCCCGTGCAGCCTGGCCAGTGCGGCGAGCGCCGGCCAGGCGTCCGGGGTGAGCAGCAGATCAAACTCACAGAACACCGCCTGGTCGGCGAGTTCCCGGAAGACTTGCGCGGGCAACCTGGCATCGAGGTCGAAGACGGCAGCTGCGCGGGCGCGGACGGCGTCCGGGGTCGAGGTCATGAACCGGTGTCCTGGTCATCTGTTGGGGGCGGAACTGGTGTGATCAGCTCCAGGGCGAGGGTAATCGCGTCATGATCGCCCAGACAGGCCCTAGTACTGCAACGGTGTTTGATGTGACTGATGGCCAGGTCAGGGACTGTGTCCGCGTTGTTTGTAGTGACTGGTGCGGGCCTGGTGCTGACGTCGTCGGCGCCAGTGTGACCAGTGCAGGATGTGCTCGACAGGTGCGGGGCGTCGGTTGGTGAGGCGGGTGATCAGCCGTCGTATCTCGGCGAGGCTGAGGTGGATGAGCTGGGAGGATCCGTTTCTGCTTTGTCGGCGCCGATCTCGCGGGCCCGCAGGACGGTGAGGCAGGCATGGACGGCCATGGCCAGGGTCATGTGGCGGTGCCAGCCGGGATAGCGGCGGACCTGGTAGTCGTCCAGACCGCACTCCTGCTTCGCGCTCTGGAAGCATTCCGCGATGGCCCACCGGCTGCCGGCGATGCGGATCAGCCCATCAAGCGCGGTCTCGGCGGGGCAGTAGGCGATGTAGTAGGAGATCTCCTGCGGGCGGGCGACGCTGCGGCGGGCGATCACCCAGTGGCGGCGATCGGGTCGGTGCCAGGGCCGCACCTCGACGCGGGCCCAGTCGTAGATCCGCTGGGCGTGAGCCCCGCTGCCGCAGGACTGGCGCTTCCATTTCTGCCGGGCAAGACCGTTGAACAGGTCGTGGACGGGGTGGTCGATCGCCCAGCGGGTGACGACGGTGTCGTGCCGGGTGGTGGCCATGACGTGGAAGACGTCCGCCCCCTCCAGCTCTGAGCGCCAGCCCTTGGAGAAGCCGTAGGCGGCATCCGCGGTCACCCACCGGAACGGGATCTTGTCCGTGATCACGCGGCGGACCATCGCCTTGGCCATGGCCACCTTGGTCTCGAAGGCAACCTCGTCGCCGATGCCGGCCCGGCGGCACCATTCACGGTCATCGGTCCAGGAGGTGGGCAGATACAGACGCCGGTCGATCAGCGTCCGCCCGCGGCTCGTTGCATAAGCGAGGAAGACCCCGATCTGGCGGTTCTCCGTCCGCCCGGCCGCCTTTCTTCAGGAAGCCGGTGCCGTCCACGATCAGCACCGCATCCTGGTCGCCGAGGTGCTCGACGACGTATTCGCGCACGTCGTCCAGGACCTCTTCCGCATCCCACTCGATCCGGTTCAGCATCCGGTGGAGGCGGTCCGGGCCTGTGTGGCCGGCTTCCTCCGCCAGCGTCCAGCCGTTCTTCCGCTGCAGCGGAGCGAGCAGGCCCCGCAGATAAGCCAGTGCAGACTCCCGGGGCTCCGACCTGCTGAAACGGTGCATGAACCGCCCGTGCACAGCTTCCAGTTCGCCCGTCCACAACCTGACATCAGCAAGGTCCCCACCCATGACAACACCAACGACCAACCTGGC
Organism: Streptomyces sp. NRRL F-5727; assembly: GCF_000719555.1. GTDB lineage: Bacteria > Actinomycetota > Actinomycetes > Streptomycetales > Streptomycetaceae > Streptomyces. The sequence goes on along the minus strand of NZ_JOGX01000058.1, from coordinate 16,037 downwards.
CATCAGTCACGGCAAGCACCGTTGCAGTACTAGGGGGCGGGCAAGACCACCACCGCCCTCACTCTGACTCGGGCGGGATGGCGGCTCCTCGCCAATGTCAGGGTGCTCGCCCGTGTCGAGGCCGGCGTCGTCCGGGTCCTGCCCTGGCCGCCGGCCGCCGCGTTCGGCTTCGGCCTCCTTGACGCGCTCGACCTCTACGAGACCGTCCGCACCCGCCTCGCTCCCGGCGAGCGCATGCACCCCACCCAGCACCAGAGCGTCACCGACGCTCTGCTCGCCGGCCGCCGCGAACCGCTATGGAAGAACAGCGGCAAGGGCGAGCTGAGCCGCAGTTCTGGCCGACCAGCTCGTCACGTGGCTGTCCACGCCGCTCGCCACCGAGGGCCACACGGTCGGCATCCTCCTCTACCCACAGATCACCGCCGGAGCCGGGCCCCGGCTCACCCCAACCGACCGGGGCGTCCAGGATCGCGACTTCTTCACCGCCGACACCCAAGGCCGCTACCCCGACATCTTCGGCCTGTTGCCCGCACCGACCTGCGCGACCACCTCGACGCCCTGACCTCCCAGGGCCTTGTGATGGGCCACGCCCCGGCCGCAAACGGGTTCGTCCTCAAGGAGGCCGTGAACCGTCTCGGCGACTGACCCCAGACCGACCGGTGCGCTCCCCAAACGGACCGGCCCCTGGATTGCTCGACGGTGAGAGCGCTTCATGGAGCGGCGCGTGAGGTCGCTGAGTTCTAGGAAGGTCAGGGTGCTCGCCACAGGACGTTCGTTATGCGTCGCGAGAAACCCGCTCAGCTACCGGGCTTTCGCGTCCGAGCGAGCCTCGGGAGGGAGCGGTCTCTCGCAGGGTCAGGAAGGTGATGAGGGCGAACGCCACCACGGCGGTGAGGGTACGAGCGTCGTTGAACAGTTCCCAGCGGTGCAGAATGCCCGCGTGGTCGGCCGGCGGCGCGGTGGCGGCCCACTGCTTGATGCGGCCGTTGATCGGGACATTCCCGAACCGGGTGATCAGGAAGGACGCGAGGGTCAGGGCCCCTGCCGTAGCCGCGAGGACTCGTGTCCGGCCGCGCGTGACGACGGACAGGGCGAAGGAGCTGAGAGTTGAGATCACCATGGCTCCCTGCACGGTGATCCCGTTCATCTTCATCAGCTCGGCGTGAAAGTCCAGTCTCATATCGAGCGGGACGGCGTTGAAGGTGGGGACGAGATTCGCGGCGCCGTAGCTGAAGGCGCCGGCCAGCAGCCCGGTGAAGAGCAGGGACAGTCCCTGGAGAAGGCGGGTGCGCACGGGGGTCTCCTTGCGAGCGGGAGCGGTAGTCGGGTTCAGATGGTGGTGAAGCGGCTGCTTGATTCCCCCCGGAGCCGACCGCTCGGCAGCCTGCGGCCGAAGGTGAGCAGGAGGAGGTCCTGGGCAGCGCCGTACACGGGAGAGCCGGATCCGTACGACCAGTCCAGGTCCTCGGCGCACAGCAGCACTTCGGAGATGTCGGCGCCGAAGAACCTCAGGCTGCTGGGCCGGATCCCGTCGAGCAGCACCCGTAGCCGGTCCTCGGGGACACGCCGGTCGAGGCCGAGAGCGACCGTGATGTCCAGTCCGTGCACCACGTCGTGGCCGAGCGCCGCCGTGAACCCACCGACCGGTGGCGTCCAGGGATGGTGTGCGCCCTCCCGCAGGAACGCGGAGAGCTCGGCGGTGGAATGCACAGCCGCGTCCCGGCGCGCGACACGGTCCGTCATCCGGTGCAGGTTCCCTCGCGCCCTGGCCAGTTCCCCCATCGTCGCCGGCAGGGAGAGCCGGAACCCCATCGACATGTGGGCCGCGACCTCACGGACCCGCCATCCCGCGCACAGGCTCGGCCCGTCCCACTGATCGTCCCGAAGGCCGTCGAGCAGGTCGGCCAGCTCGTGGCGTTCCGCCGCGATCCACGCCCTGAGCTCGGCGTTCCTACCCTTGCGAGATGTCGCGTTCTCCATGCGATCAAGCCTGCGGCCAACCAAAACATACTTCCAATAGATTGATGTACTGCCATCTAGAATCACTGGTTATGGAGCTTCGCCACCTGCGTTACTTCGTCACCGTCGTCGAGGAAGGCGGTTTCACCCGGGCCGCCGCCCGGCTGCATCTCGCCCAGCCTGGCCTCAGCGCCCAGATCCGCCAGCTGGAGAAGGAGCTCGGGCAGCCCCTGCTCGACCGGTCCAACCGGTCGGTGACGCCGACCGAGGTGGGCCGGGCCGTCCTGCCGTACGCGCGCGCCGCGCTGGCCGCCGCAGAGGCGGTGAGACAGACCGTGGACGAGCACACCGGGCTGCTGCGCGGCCGGGTCACCCTCGGACTGGTGTCCGGGGCCACGAGCCACGCCTTCGACGTCGCCTCGTTCCTCGCGGACTTCCACAACGCCCACCCCGCACTGGAGATCGCCCTCACCGAGGACACCTCGGAGCGGATGCAGGCCGCGCTCCTGTCCGGAGAGATCGACATCGCCCTCCTCGGACCCACCGGGGAAGCACCCCCGCCCGGCCTCTCCTACCGCACGGTCATCGACGCTCCGCTCGCCGCCGCCGTCGCACCCGGCGACCCCCTCCTCACTCCCACCGACCGCACCAGCGTCCCCCTGGCAGATCTGCGGGATCGCCCGCTGATCTGCCTGCCGCGCGGAACCGGAGTCCGCGCGAACCTCGAACGCGCCTGCGCACAGGCCGGATTCCGACCCCGAGTCGCCTTCGAGGCAGCATCCCCCCACGTCCTCGCGCAACTCGCCGCCCGGAGGTTGGGCGTCGCCGTACTGCCCCTCGGCGAAGAGGAACCGGACCTCGGCGGACCGCTGCGCACTCTGCAGATCGTCGAACCCCAGATGCGTGCCCGAATCGTCCTCGCCTGGCCCGCCACCGGACCCGCGAGCCCTGCGGCACAGGCACTCCTCGATCGCTTGCGCGAGGCCCTGCCGAAGGCCGCCACGCAGTAGGGCGAGAGCCCAGGCCGTCTCTTTTGGCTCTTGCCAGGATGTCCGTCAGGCAAGCACCAAATGAGACGACCTGACGCGACACGCCGAAAGGACCCTCTTCGGTTTTGGCACAGATCTTGAGGAGCCGTTGCGTGTTACCTCGGTGTTCGATTGCGAGTGACTGGCTTGCGTGGGACGGCGTACGCCTTGGCGCCTGACGGCCGGAAGTGACGCTCCCTCAGGTGCGATCCGTTCGCTGCTCGGGGCGGCGGTGGACGGTGATGGTGCTGGTCATGCAGACCGATGCACCGTTCTGAGATTCGCTGGTGTTCGACGGGATCGAAGAGGTGGAGATCGAGGCGGTTGCGGCCGCGTTCGGCACGATCGAGGTGGCGGAGGTGAAGTCACGCCGTCTGGCGGGGCCGCAAGGCGCAGCAGGGATGCTCAGTGTGGTGTATCCGCCCATTACCGACCCGCACCCACCCGTCAGTGGCTAAGCTCCCAATCGGCAAGATCACTTGAGCTAAGGAGTCCGCCATGCCTGATCAGCCCGATGACACCGTTGCCGGCGACAGCAGCGCCCCCGGCACCGACGACCTCACCTTCGACAGTGTCTCGGTCGACTTCGGTCAGGAGTGGGTGATCGGCGGGGGCGCTGTGTCGGACGAGGACAGCTAGTGCCCTGACCGCATAGGTTCGCCGGGTTGCAGTGTGCCTGTCGAGGGTGCCTGAGCCGACTCAGGCTCGCAAGTGGGGGCGGGGTGAGCGAGGAAGCCCTCGGCGATGCCGCCCGGTGTTTCGAAGTAGACGCGAACCGCCACCGGTCCGGCGTGCGGTAAAGGACGAGTGTCTTCGGAGTCCCGAACGTGCGCCAGTACGGCTTCCTTCTGCTTGCCATAGAGGAAGTAACGGCAACGGCTGGTCAAACCACGGAGGCGCTCGGTCGGCCGCCCCAGCGGACACCCTTCTCACTGCGGATGCGCGCGCGTTCCTTGCGCTGGGCAGCCAGGACGTCGGGGTGTCGGGTGTTCGCGTTGCGGCAGCGCAGGTAGGCGTGCAGGGCCTGGGTCTGGACCCGGGTAGTTCGGATGGTTCGCGTCGGCGAGCGGCAACCGTGTCGACGGCGCTTGGAGGTAAGCAGACCAGTCGGTGGTGGCACGGCGGCGCCATTGGACGGCCGTGATCGGGTGAAGGCCGAGCATCGGGCCGAGGACCGCGGGTGGCAGGCCACAGGCGAGGGCGACCAGGGCGGTAGTCCGGGCCGGCCGACTGGGGATGTGAAGGGTGGCCAAACGTCGGCTGAGGGCGGCGGCGGAGATGTGGGCATCTGGCAGGTGCCCGGGGAAGAGCCAGCCCGCGCTGGTGTTCGCGGCACAGCCCTGGGGAGCGGGGCTGTCGGCAAGGGTGGTGAGGATGTCGGCGAGAGTGGTGGGCAGTGATGAGGATCTCTGAAATCGGCCAGGGACGCTCTTCCCTCCACTTCGGCGCAGTTTGAAGTGAGTGGGGAATCTGGGGAGCGAAGAGCGCGTGTGAGGGCCCGGCGACCGAAGGTCGCCGGGCCCTGTTGATCGGTGACGGTCAGGCGAAAACGTTGCCAGCGGCGCTCACGGAGTCCGCCGCAGGGAGCTGATCTCGGGAACCCTGCTGGCGATGGTGGGACGGGCCGCTTCCGGGGTGGCCAGCAGGGCGACGATGGTGACGGGCTGATCGCAGTGCGGGCAGTTCCGGACGGCGGTGGGGGTCAGGGCCTGCTCCTGCCGGGCGGAGCCGGCTGTGGCCGTCGGAGTCTGCCGGGGCTGCTGTTCGCCGAGCCGGATGGCCCGCAGTTCGTCGCGTTCCTGGTTGCGCTGTTTCTCCGCGTCGCGGCGGCAGTTGGGCGAGCAGTAGATCTGCCGCAGGCGGGGCTGGGCGGTGAAGATGCCCTGGCAGACGGGGCAGGTGTGGGCTGCCGGGGGTGCGGGCGGGAGCCGGTGGGCTGCGGATTTGCAGCGGGAGAGCAGTAGATCTGCCGAGGGTGAGGAACAAACTCGCTCTGACAGATTGGGCAGTTGGTGGATCGGGGGGCGAGGGAGGTGGTGCTGCTGTCAGGAAACACGGGCGTTCACTCCCGTGCGGATGGTGTCGGCCTGGGTCTGGTGATTGCGGAGCCGGTAGGAGGGTCCGTCGATGCCGGCGACGGCCGCCCGGTGCAGGGGCCGATGTTGCAGCGGGCAGCGAGAATGCCCTCGCAGCCGAGACGGACCCGGCCGCCTGGCACCGCCCGGCGAAGCCTTCGGACGCGTCCACAGCGCAGGCATGCAGGGGCCCGCCCGCCGGTGACCCCGTGGTCGGCCAGGGTGGTGATGAGGGCCTGAACAGAGCGGGGTGCGGTGGATTCGCCGCTGACCAGGGCGTCGGGGTGGGCGGTGAGGTGGGCCCGGATGCGGCCGCGGGCGGCCGGGGTCAGGCCGGCGGCGATCCTGGCCGCGTGCCGGTCGGCAAGGTCGGGGAGGGACGCGGTCATCAGCGGACCAGTTCCCTCCAGGTGTCCGGGATGGAGGCAGGGGCGGTCATCGCTCTCCCGGGTCGGGTCAGGCGTACGCGGCGTGCCGGCGGGGCCGTCGCGGCGGCGGTGGTCTCGTCGGTCGCCGTCGGCTTGGAGACCTGGACGTGGCTCTCGATGACGGTGATCAGGTCGGCCGGGGTGACGTGGAGGATCGAGCAGAGCGCGGCCAGCACGTCCGTCGAGAGCCTCTGCGGGACTTGGTCGACGAGGCGGTAGACCTGCTCGCGGGAAAGGTGAACCCCGTGCTCGGCCAGGGCCGGGATGAGATCAGTGGTTCGTGGCGGAGCAGGCGGGCCGGCTACTGGATCCGAGAACCGCGGCCGCCTTGCCGAGGACGACGGCATCGTCGCCGAGGATCGGTTCATGTGCGGTGCTGTGCGGCATGAGCCAGACGGCGGGCCAGTCCGACAGCCTCGCGTCGTGCAGGCCCCGTGCGGGGAGCCTGGGGCACCTTGTATCCGCGGCGTGTCGGAGAGGGCTCGGGCAGACGTCGAAGCGGAGTGCCCGGCGAGTCGCCTCCGCGCCGTCGCCTTGCGGTCGGCAGCCGCGTGACCTGGGGTTTCCCGGTCGGGGAGGGCGGTTTCATGGTTCTGGGGTGTCCGTACGATGGGCCCAGTCCGTCCGCTGTCTGCCGTATCGTTCCGATCGCGGCGTGGTCCCCCGCACGTCGGGGCGTGCAGTCGGTCCGTCCGCCCGTCCAACGGCTGAACAGGAGTCCTCTTGTCCTCGCCAGACTCCCCCGCGTCCACCGCGCGTGTGCTCCTCGTCGAGGACGACGACCTGATGCGCCGGTCCTTCGCCGTCGCCCTGGAGCGCTACGGCTACGGGGTGCGGGCCGTTGCCGACGGCCTCGCCGGGCTCGAAGCCTTCCGTGAGCACGACTTCGACCTGCTGATCCTCGACGTGATGCTGCCCGGCCTCGACGGGATCGGGTTGTGCCGCCGGGTCCGGGAGACCAGCCTGGTGCCGGTCCTGATGATGTCCGCCCGCGGCGACGGGCTGGACGTGGTCGCCGGGCTTGAGGCCGGGGCGGACGACTACGTCGTCAAACCGGTGGAGACGTACGTCCTGGTGGCCCGCATGCGCTCGCTGCTGCGGCGTGCCACGTACGCGCCCGTGACTGCCGAGCGAGAAGCTCAGGCCGGAAGCCGGGCGACCGCAGGGGACGTGCTGGAGTTCGGGGACTTGCGGATCGACACCGCCGGCATGGAGGTCTTCCTCTCCGGCGAGCCGGTGGCGCTGACCCCGACGGAGCTCAAGCTCCTGCTGGAGTTCGCCGCCCACCCCGGGATCGTGCTGGAGCGCCACACGCTCCTGCGGAACGTCTGGGAGTACGGCTGGGACGGGGACAGCCGCGTCGTCGACCTCTGCGTGCAGCGGCTGCGCCGGAAGGTGGGCCGCGACCGGATCGAGACGGTCCGGGGCTTCGGATACAAGTTCCGGCGGTGACCGTGCGTCCCCTCCGCGGGCCGTGGGCGGACCGCACCCCACTGCGCCGGAAGATCGCCGCCCTCGCCGCGGTCACGGCCCTGCTCGTCGTGGCGGCGGTCGGGGTCCTGGTGCACCTGTGGACCGCCCAGGACATCCGCAGCCGGGGCGAGGCGCGGGCGATGAACACGCTGTACGCAGCCATGGACCTCTACCGCCGCACCGGCGTCCTCACCGACGGCGCCGAGCTCGACCCCGCCGGCCTGCCTGCCGCACTGCGGGACCCGGCCGACAGCACGCGGCACCACACGTACGACGGGCGCGTCGAGGGCAACGTCGGGCCGAGCGTCTGGGCGGCCCAGCGCACCGGCGGTCCCGGCAGCCCGGTCCTCGCCGTGCAAATCAACCTGGGCCCGGACCACGCGAACCTGTCGCGCCTCGACGCGGCCATGGCGGTCGCCTCGCTCGTCGCGCTCGCGGGCGCCGTACCCCTGGCCGTCTACGGCGCGGGGCTGCTTTCCCGGCGGCTGGGCCGGGTCGCCGAGACCGCGGCGCGGATCTCCGCCGGGGACCTGGACGCCCGCACGGGGCCCACGAAGGGCCGTGACGAGGTCGCGGACATCGCCGCGACCGTCGACGCGATGGCCGACAGCCTCGCGCTGCGGCTGCGCACCGAGCGCCGGTTCACCGCGGACGTGGCCCACGAGCTGCGCACCCCCGTCGGCGGTCTGCTCGCGGCGGTCGATCTCCTGCCGCCCGGCGAGACCGAGGATCTGCTGCGGGCGAGGGTGCGCGACCTGCGCGACCTCGTCGAGGACCTTCTCGAGATCTCCCGCCTGGACGCGGGCGCCGAGGAGGCGGTCCGCGTCCGGGTGCCGCTCGGCGCCGTGGTCGCCGAGGCCGTCTCCCGTACCGGTCTCGGCACGGAGATCACCGGTGGCGACAGCGCGCGGACGGTGGAGACCGACCCGCGCCGCCTGGAGCGGATCGTCGCCAACCTCGTCGTCAACGCCCACCGGCACGGAGCAGGCCCGGTCCGGGTCACCGTCGACGGACCGACGGTCGTCGTCCGTGACCACGGCCCCGGCTTCCCGGAGGACCTGCTGCTCCACGGCCCGCGCCGCTTCCACACCGGTGCCCGGGAACGGGGCTCGGGCCATGGCCTGGGGCTCACCATCGCCCTCGGTCAGGCCCGGGTGCTCGGCGCCGAACTGCTGCTGGCCAACGCCCCGGACGGCGGGGCCGTCGCCACCCTGCGGCTGCCCGCGTGACGGAACGGCCGTCAGTGGTCGGTACGTGGTGGAGCGGGCACTGATACACGGCGGCCCACGGGCCGATACGTTGCTCCGTCACCCTTCGAAGGACACCGCGTCCCGTACCGAACCCGGGCGCGGGACCGACTTCGAGGAGGCTCTCATGAACCCGTTCTTCCGCACCACCGCCCTGTCCCGCGGCGCCCTGGCGGCCGGCGCCCTCACCGCCGTCCTGTCCCTGCTGCTCGTCATCGGTGGACTCACCGCGGACACCGCGGCGGGCGAGACGGGGCAGCCGGCCGGAGTACTCGGCGCGATCGGGCTGTTCCTCGGCGGGACGCTCCTGGCCGTCGGCGCGCTCGCCCGCAGGGTCGTCGCGCTGGGCGAGCGTCGGTAGTGGCGCGCCCCTTCGGGGCCTCCCCGCCGCCCGCGCCCACGACGCGCGGACGCCGCGGGGAGGCCCCTTCCCGTATCCGGCCCGCTACGCCTTTGCCGCACGCCTGAGCGGACACCGATACACGGCGGCCCAAGGCCCGATACGTTCCCCGGACACCCTTCACGTGCGCTTTCCGTACGAGAAGAGGAGCCCTACCGATGACCGCCGATCTCCTGCCGCCGCACCCGACGACCGGCATCGCGGCCGCCACCACCGACCTGACGAAGGTCTACGGCAGCGGCGACACCCGCGTGGTCGCCCTGGACCGGGTCAGCATCGCCTTCCGGGAGGGCGAGTTCACCGCGATCATGGGACCGTCGGGCTGTGGCAAGTCCACCCTGATGCACTGCGCCGCCGGACTCGACTCGCCCACCTCCGGATCGGTACGCATCGGCACCACCGAACTCGCCCGGCTCGACGACCGGCAGCTCACGCAACTGCGCCGGGACCGCGTCGGGTTCGTCTTCCAGGCGTTCAACCTGCTGCCGACGCTGACCGCGCTGGAGAACATCACCCTGCCGATGGACATCGCCGGCAGGCGCCCCGACCGCACGTGGCTGAACCGGGTCGTCTCCATGGTCGGCCTCGCCGACCGCCTGGGACACCGGCCCGCCGAGCTGTCCGGCGGCCAGCAGCAGCGCGTCGCCGTCGCCCGCGCCCTGGCCTCCCGGCCCGCGATCGTCTTCGGCGACGAGCCCACCGGCAACCTCGACTCGCGGTCCGGGGCCGAAGTCCTCGGCTTCCTGAGGGACTCGGTGCGCGAGCTGGGCCAGACCGTGGTCATGGTCACCCACGACCCCGTGGCCGCCGGCTACGCCGACCGCGTCGTGTTCCTCGCCGACGGACGCCTCGTCGAGGAGATGGCCCGGCCCACCCCGGACCGCGTCCTCGACCTGATGAAGAACCTTGGCTCCCGCTCCCACCACGGCTGAGCCGCTCCCGCGCCCCCGTCCGGTACCGCCCGGAAAATCCCCGGCTCCCCCGCCCTCCCTCGGAAAGTCCCACGCCCCATGCTGAGAACCACCCTGCGCAACCTCCTGGCCCACAAGACCCGACTGGCCATGACCGTCCTCGCCGTCTGCCTGGGCGTCGCGTTCGTCAGCGGCACCCTCGTCTTCGCGGACTCCACCGCCGCCGCCCACCGCGCTGCCGCGTCGAAGACCTTCGCCGGTGTCGACGTCACGGTGACCGAGAAGGCCCCGGAACCCGGTACGGACCCCGGACCGCGGGCCGCAGTGCTCGACGACGCGCTCGTCGCCCAGCTGGCCCGGGTGCCCGGCGTCGCCGCCGTACGGCCGTCGGCCGACGGCTCGGCCACCCTGAACGCGGCGGACGGCAGCCCCCTGCGGGCCGGCCGGGCCTGGTCGAACCTGGCCGGCGCCTACGTACCGGGCAAGGACGGTGAGGACAGCCGCCATCCGCTGGCCGAGGGCCGCGCCCCCGCGCACGACGGCGAGATCGCCGTGGACGGCGGCACCGCCGCCGCGGGCGGCTTCCGGCTCGGCGACACGGTCACCCTGGCCACGGACGGCCCGGTCATGACCGCGCGCCTTGTCGGCATCGTGACCACGAACGACACCCGGGTCACCGCCGGCGGCACCCTCGTCCTCTTCGACAAGGCGACCGCGCAGAAGCTGTTCGCCACCCCCGGTCACTACACCGGCATCGACCTGACCGCCACCCCCGGCACCACCGCGTACGAACTCGCCGACCGGGTCACGGCCGTGCTGCCCGCCGGCCGTGCCGAGGCCACCACGGGCCAGGCCCAGGCGGCCCAGCAGGCCATCCTCGTCGACACCCTGACCCGCGGCTACGAGAAGGTCCCGATGGTCTTCGCCGGGGTCTCGCTCTTCATCGGCTCGTTCCTCATCGTCAACACCTTCACCATGGTCGTGAAGCGGCGCGCCCGTGAGACCGCGCTGCTCCGGGCGATCGGCGCCTCGCGGCGCCAGGTGTCGCGCTCCGTCCTCCTGGAGGCCCTGATGGTCGGCCTGGCCGCCTCGGTGGCCGGCTTCCTGCTCGGCCTCGGCATCGCCGCGGTGCTGCCCCGCGTCCTCCGCGGTGACAGCGCCCTGCCCGGCGGCCCCCTGGTGATCGGCCCGCGCTCGGTCGTGGCGGCGTTCGGCGTGGGCGTCGGCGTCACCGTGCTCGCCGCGTGGCTGCCCGCCCGCCAGGCCGCCAAGACCTCGCCCATGGAGGCGATGCTCACGGCCGAACAACCGCCTTCGGCACAGCGGTTCCGACCGCGCGGCGCGGTGGGCCTCGTCCTCCTCGCACTCGGCGCCGGTTCGCTGGTCTCCCTCGGCGGCGCGAAGGACGCCTCGGAGGAGAACCTGCGCGCCGCGATGGCGGGCTGCGGCCTGTTCGCCGCCGGCCTGATCGTGCTCGCGCCGGTGCTCGCCGGCCCGGTGATCCGGCTGACGGGGCGGCTGACCGGGCGGTTCGGCGTCACCGGCCGCCTCGCCCGGGAGAACGCCCTGCGCGATCCGCGCCGCACGGCGGCCACCGCCGCCACCCTGCTGATCAGCACCGGCCTCGTCACCGGCCTCGCCGTCATCGGACACTCCACCGGCCAGGCACTCGACCGCCAGGCCGCGGCCGGGCTCGGCGCCGACTACGTCGTCAGCACCCGCTCCACCACGACGGGCATCGACCCGGCCGCCGTACGACGGCTGGCCGAGACCCCCGGCGTGCGCGCCGCGCACGCGGTCACCGACTCCACCCTGTTCACCGGCACCGGCGTCCGGCAGATCTCCGGGGTCGACCCCGCCACCGTGCGCGACACCATGAAGCTCGACTTCGTCTCCGGCTCCGCCGACGACCTGGCACCGGGCCGGATCGCCGTCTCCGCCACCCTCGCCCGTGAGAGCGGAGTGACCACCGGCGGCCTGTTGAACGTCCAGACGGGCCGCGCGGGCAAGCCCACCCTGTACCGGGTCGTGGGCGTCTACAAGGACAACCCCATCGCCCACGACGCGCTCGGCAGCCGCGGCGAGGTCGCGGCCGACAGCTTCCTGCCCGGCTCCGTCCAGCGCGTGCTCCTGCGCACCGACGGCCCGGCGACGGCCGCACTGGAGAACCGGCTGCGCACCGCCGTCGGCAACAACCCCCTCCTCACCGTGCAGGACCGCGACCAGCTCGTCCGCGAGGCCGCAGGCACCATGGGCGACCTGCTGAACGTGATGTACGGCATGCTCGGCATCGGGGTCGTCATCAGCGCGCTCGGCATCGTGAACACCCTGGCCATGTCGGTCGCCGAACGCACCCGCGAGATCGGCGCCCTGCGCGCGCTCGGCATGGACCGCGCCGGCGTCCGCCGCATGATCCGCCTGGAGGCCCTGACGGTCACCGGTTTCGGCACCCTCCTGGGTCTGGCGGGCGGCCTGTTCGGCGCCTGGGCGGTCGGCTCCCTCGCCAACGGCGCCATCGACCAGTACACCCTGGCCCTGCCCTGGGGCTCCCTGCTCCTGGTGTGTCTGCTCTCGCTCGCGGTCGGCGTCCTCGCGGCCGCCGTCCCGGCCCGCCGTGCAGCCGCCCTGAGCCCCTTGGCGGCGGCCGCTCACGCCTAGCGGGGCGACTCAGCGTGGGGTGGCTGTCCATTCCGGACTCGCGCCGTCTGCCGGGAACGACGCACGGGGCATCGCGAAGGGGACGTGGCCCGTGGCGCGGCCGGCGGGGTCGAGGAGGCGGCCCATGCGCTTGCGGGAGCGCAGGACGACGGTACGGTCGTTCACCCTCAGCAGGGGGAAGCGTTCCGCGAGCAGCGCCTCGAAGGGGTCGACGGCATGCAGGCCGCGGAGCCACACCATGACGAGGAGGTTGTCCGAGCCGCTGACGGAGACGGCGAGGCGGACCTCCTCCAGCCGGGACAGCGCGTGGCCCACGGCCGCCAGGTGGGTGTGGGGGACCGCGGCGCGGTAGAGCACCACCGTCGAGAGCCCCGCGAGGGAATGGGCCAGGTCGCAGCGGAGGGTGATGTCGCCGTCCCGGACCAGCCGCTGGAGCCGGCGCCGGGCGGTGTGCTCGCTCATCCCGGCCTTCGCCCCCAGTTCGGTGTAGCTGAGGCGTCCGTCGGCGCCGAGCGCCGCGAGCAGGGCCTGGTCGTCCGGCGCGGGCGGGTGGTGCGTGAGGGCGCTGTAGACGGTCGCGCCCGGGGCACGCGGAGCGGCGAGTTCCGCGTGCCCGGCGGGTTCCATGGCCCGCATCCGCCAGTCGCCGCCCTCGCTGTACAGCGTGATGCCGAGCCGGGTCCGGGTGGAGCGGACGCCCTTCAGGCCGCCGATCAGGCCGTGCACCGAGCGGCCGAGGGACGGCAGGTCGGCGGCGTTGACGGAGGCCAGCAGGTCGAAGTCGCCGGCCGTCTCGTCGACGCTGAACACCCAGGGCATGCCGGCCAACGCCAGGCTGACCGCTTCTAGGGCCCGCGGCCGGCACCGCACCTCGACGTAGGCGACGGTGATCCACTTCGGTGCGCCGTAGGCGGTGACCCAGGCCAGACCGTTCACGCGCAGTCGCTCCCAGCGCCGGGCCACCGTGGTCGCGTCGACGCCGAGTGCCCGGCCGATCTGCGACCACGGCGCCCGGGGCGCGGCCTGCAGGGCGTCGACGAGCGCGAGGTCCAGCTCGGAGAAACGCGGTTGTGTGCCGGCGGTGGAGTGCGGGTCCGCGTCAGCGGTGGTGCGGGAATCCGGTGTCACAGCGTCCTCCGTGATGCTTTCCTGCAATTCTCCGGGGATTCCGGTCACAGGCCGGATGGTAGGGGCACTTCCGGCCGATGCCCAGTTCGGCCACGGTGATGAGGAGTGCCGCGTGTCTGCTCCGTCCCCGCAGTCCGCCCGGAGAACCGTCCGGATCACGATCGCCCTGCTGTTCGCCGCCTGGCTGGTCGACTACGCCGACCGGCTGGTCATCAACCTGGTCCTGCCTTCCCTCGGCGCCGAGTTCGAGCTCAGCCGCGGGCAACAGGGCCTCGTCGTCTCTGCGTTCTTCCTCGCCTACGCCCTCGCCCAGATCCCCGGCGGGATGCTCGCCGACCGGCACGGCGCGCGGCGCGTCACGCTCTGGGCGCTGCTCGCCTGGTCCGCGTTCACCGCGCTGACCGGCCTCGCCTGGTCGTTCGCCGTCCTGCTCGTGCTGCGGTTCGCCTTCGGCGCCGCCGAGGGCATCTTCCCGCCCGCCGCGCTGAAGGTCCTCGTCGAGCGGACCACACCCCAGGAGCGGATGGGCGCCAACGGTCTGATCATGAGCTCCAACGCGGTCGCCGGCGTCCTGACCCCGCTGCTCGTCGCTCCCCTGATCGGGGTCTTCGGCTGGCGCTCGGCGTTCTTCTCGACGGCGGCGCTCGGAGTCGTCGTACTGGTGGCGGTACAGCTGCAACTCCCGGCCCCGCTGCCCCGTACGGAACCGGCGGCGGACGGCGGCCGCCCCGGCGCGGGCGCTGTCCTGAGGCTCGGCGTGGTCTGGCGCTTCAGCGCCATGATGTTCGGCTACAGCGCGATCGTCTGGGGCTTCAACACCTGGGTCCCCTCCTACCTCGGCGAGGAGTACGGTGTCTCCCTCGCCGCGGCCGGAGCCCTCGTGGCCGTCCCGGCCCTCGCCGCGGCCGGCGCGATCGTCGTCGGCGGCCGGATCTCGGACCGGCTCGGCGGCCACCACCGCAGGGTGATCGTCCCCGCCATGACGGCGGCGGCCGTCCTGCTGCTCCTGCTCGCCTTCTCCTCCTCGCTCACCGGCTTCGTCGTCCTCGGCACGCTCGCCTCGGTCGCCGTCGCCCTCTGCTACATGCCCATCCTCGCCGTCCCGCTGAGCGGACTGGCCCCGGAACAGGTCGGCGTGGGCAGTGCGGCGGTCGTCCTCGGCGGCCAGCTGGCCGGCATGGTCGTCCCGCCCGTCGTCGGCGCGCTCGCGGACGCCTTCTCCTTCCGGGTGGCCTTCGCCTCCTTGGTCCTCGGCGCCGCCGTCGCCGCCGTCATGGCCCTCCTCACCCCGCAGGACGCCGCCTCCTTCCGGACCGCCACCGGCGCCTCCCCCCTTCCCACGCCCGCAAAGGAGCACTCGTGACCACTCCCGCCCTCGCCCGCCTGCTGACCGGCCTCCCGGACCGGCTGCCCGGCCTCCGCGCCGTCTACGAGGATCTGCACGCCCACCCCGAGCTGTCCTTCCAGGAGTTCCGCACGGCCGGCGTCATCTCCGGCCGGCTGCGCGGGCAGGGCTGGGACGTCACCGAGGGCGTCGGCGGCACCGGTGTCGTCGGAGTCCTGGCCAACGGCGAGGGCCCGGTGGTCCTGCTCCGCGCCGACATGGACGGACTCCCGGTCCGGGAGCGGACGGGACTGCCGTACGCCTCCCGCGCGACCGCAGTCGACAGCGAGGGCGACGAGGTGCCCGTGATGCACGCCTGCGGCCACGACATGCACGTCACCTGCCTCCTCGGCGCGACCGCCCAGCTGGCCGCGGCCCGGGGGGCGTGGCGCGGCACCGTCGTCGCCGTGTTCCAGCCCGCCGAGGAGGTCGGCGGCGCGCCGGCGATGATCGAGGACGGCTTCCCGGACCGCTTCCCGCGCGCCGACGTCTGCCTCGGCCAGCACGTGGCCCCCGCGCCCGTGGGCTTCGTCGGCACCCGGCCCGGCCCGGTGATGGCCGCCTCCGACAGCCTGCGGGTCCGCCTCTTCGGCCGCGGCGGACACGGCTCGACGCCCGAGTCGACCGTCGACCCGGTCGTCATGGCCGCAGCGGTCGTGATGCGGCTCCAGACGATCGTCTCCCGCGAGACCGGGGCGGCGCAGACCGCGGTGGTCACCGTCGGATCGCTGCACACGGGCACCAAGGAGAACATCATCCCCGACACCGCCGAGCTGCGGATCAACATCCGCTCCACGACCCCCGTGATACGGGACCGGGTCCTCGCAGCCGTCGAACGGATCGTCCGCGCCGAGGCCGCCGCCTCGGGCGCCCCGAAGGACCCCGAGATCACCGTCCTCAACTCCTTCCCCGTCACCGTCAACGACGAGCGGGCCACCGACACCGTCCTGACGGCGCTCACCGGGGCCTTCGGCCGGGAACGCGTCTTCACCCTGCCCCAGACCCTCACCGGCAGCGAGGACTTCGGCGTCTTCGGCACCGCTCTCGGCGTCCCCTCCGTCTTCTGGCACTTCGGCGGCGCCGACCCCGCGCTCTTCCGGGACGCCGCCCCGGAGAGCCTGCTCCAGGACGGCCTCCCCGCGACCGTCCCCGCGAACCACTCGCCGCACTTCGCCCCCGTACCCGACCCCACGATCGGGATCGGCGTGACCGCCCTGCTCGCGGCGGCCGCCCCGTGGCTGTGCCCCGAGGACCCCCGGCCCGCCACCGGCGAAGAGGCCTGACGTACCGCCCCGCCCCCTCTCCCTTCCCGCCCCCGCCCCCTCTCCCCTTCCCGCCCTCCGCCC
>NZ_JOGX01000057.1 GCF_000719555.1 Streptomyces sp. NRRL F-5727 | reverse complement strand
CCCCCCATCCGCTAGGCTGTCCCCGGCCCCGCCTCCGTAGCTCAGGGGATAGAGCACCGCTCTCCTAAAGCGGGTGTCGCAGGTTCGAATCCTGCCGGGGGCACCAGCGCGAAGACCCCCTACCGATCTTGGTAGGGGGTCTTTGACATCTACGGCTGACATCAACAGGAGCGACCTTGAGCAGCCGGCCGGTGCGCCCCTCACGCTGCGCGCCGGTGTGGAACAGCCGCCGTCGCCAGGATGGTGGCCGCAGCCGTAGCACGCAGCAGGAACGAGCCTCGGGGGAGACGGCACGCCGGTGGGCACAGAAGGCTGCCACCCGCAGGATGGCGGCCTCGATCTCACCCGCGCGGCATGCGCAGCCCCATGGTTTGCGAGCGAGTCATGGCCCTCCGCGCCGAGTACGAGCCGGCCTTACGGCCGGTCGCCTGACAGCCCGGTTCACGAGTGACGCTCAGCTTACGAGGAGCCCGCCGCTTCCCAGCCGGCGAAGGGCGCCTCTTGAGGCAGGAAATACCCTTCGCCATCCACTTCCAAAGTCAAAGGCGGACGGCCCGCCTCTTGAGCAGCCGGTCCATGTGGCTGATCGCCTCACGCTGCGTGTCCTGGACGACGTGCGTGTACACGTCCATCGTGATGCTGATCTGGCTGTGTCCGAGGATCTCCATCACGACG
Source organism: Streptomyces sp. NRRL F-5727 (assembly GCF_000719555.1). Lineage (GTDB taxonomy): Bacteria > Actinomycetota > Actinomycetes > Streptomycetales > Streptomycetaceae > Streptomyces. Next base: position 85,228 of record NZ_JOGX01000057.1, on the reverse strand, counting down.
CGGGGCGGGACGCTGGCGGCGGTGAGCAGGGTCTCGGTACCGTGCCGGGCGTCGTGCAGCCGGATCACGCGGAGGCCGGCGGTGGCGACGACGCGGGTAAAGGACCGGTACACGTTTCGCGGCTCGACGGGCCGACCGCTGGCGGTGGTGAAGACGTAGCCGCCCTAAACGGCGTTCTCCAGAAGGGCACCGACAAGGCCACCTCTGCCCGCCGGCGATTAGTCGCCTCAATCACGCGGCAGGTCCTGCCGACTCGGCGGCCTGTCCTCTGCCCGCAGGCTCTGCTGAATTTCACGCCAGGCATGGATGACCTCTGCCGTCTTCGCCAAGACATCGCGGGCCTGCGACAGCAGCAGGCTCAAGGCACCCGAAAGGGCCAGGATCAACAGGGCAAGGCTGTCCCAGTTCATCGGGCTCCGTCCTTCCGGACAGCCGGGCCACTAGCCCGATCGGTGCGGCGGGGCAGCACTCTGTCGAGCCAGTCTCGATTGGCGTTGAGGTCTTCCAGCCTCTGCCGAACATCGTCGCCGTAGACAGTGTCCCCCCACCTGAAACGGATCTGCATCACCCCTCGCACGTCGGGGCTCTGGTGCTCCAGGTAGAACGTGCACTGATAGCCCCGCGCCGTCCCCTGCAGACTGCAGTCGCAGTAGCAGCGCCTGATCCTCAGTGGCAGACCCCAGACATCGTCCATAAGGCGGTCGAGAAACGCGTCATGTTTGAGGGGTACGTCGCGATGCGTATCCAGCTCGAAGATCCACTCATCCCCGGTGATCCAAGCTCGAGTCGAGTAGGCAGTGCTGAAGTTCTGGAAGATCGCGATGCGGCGAAGGAGTCCTGAGCCGAGCCACGCCAGATCCCGACCCGATTGCATGAGTGAGGCGAACTGCCGCTCGTCCTCCAGCTCGTAGGGCGACGGCCCGGTCACACCCCACAAGGGAACGAAGCCACCCTCTTCCAGGTCGCGCCTTCGTTGTGCGAGCAAGAGATGCCAGCGGGTACCCGGGGCTCCCCTCAGGACCAATCGACTTTCGGTGCCAGCCAATTCGAGATGAAGATCTGCGCCCCGTACTGCAACGACACGCAGCCGCGTCACACCACTGACCTGGACGCCGGGTTCTGCAGACGGAAGCAGATGCGCCAGCGCATAGTCGGCCATCGGGAACTTCCGGCCAGGAAGGGACCCACTGTGACTGTCGAGGACCACCACGGATTGTCCAGGCGTCAGACGCATGCCAGCGATTCCGACCGGATGTGCCCACCATTCCCCTCCGCGGCCAAGCTCCTTCATCACCTGGGCTTCGAGGAGTGCTTGTCCGCCGTGAGCGTCCGGGAGCAATGGAACATGGCGATGGACCCGAAGGGCTTCCGAGGCATATTGGAACGGCTCCCCGGAGTAGCAGCTTCGGGTGCGGGCAAGGCGGGTGAGGCGACCACCAGCGGCCATAGTGCGATCCGTCCTCGAGCGCTGCCGCCCCTGAACACTCGAAAACTGATCGGTACGCCCGAGTTTGGGCGTGCAAGAGCAGGTTTCAACCACGACAGGTGCAGCGCTGGCTTCTTCGTCCCTCTGTTGGCACTGCAAACGGGGCAGCGCAGTGCCGGAACAGGCCGCCTATCCGACCCGGCTAGCGATGCTGCCGTAAATCTCTGTACGTTGCAACCTGCTCAACAGGCTCGGGATGGTGATAACGACCAGTTCCTCGAAGGTGGCCCAGGGAGCCGGGCGGAGGCGGCGCACTGGCCGCTGACGAGCTTGCCGAGCAGTGTCGGTGACGCGCCGCGGGGCCTCGCAACGGGGCTATGCGCTCCATGGCCTCCACACGTCGACGCGTTCGGAGCCCCAGCGGAAAGCAGCTGTCATCGAGGTTACGACTGGGAGTCGCCCGGCCATGCCGGGCTACCATCAGCTCCAATGGCGGGTGTTGCTACGAGCGAGTCCGCAGCGGCAAGCCTCAGCTGTTCGATGTATGGCCGAGCTCCCGGCGACTAGGTTCCCGACCGGCCTAGCGTGCGTGCGCGATGCGTGAGCAGACGGGCCAGCACAGGGCATCACAAGCCGGATGGAGTACGACGCCGCAGGGCGTTGATCAGGCAGAACAGTGCCCTGCGGCAAGGCGGAGCACTACCCGGCACGGATTCGATCCCACTCCTAAAGCGGGTGTCGCAGGTTCGAATCCTGCCGGGGGCACAAGCCGAAGGGCCAGCTCACAGGGACTTCTCCCCTGGAGCTGGCCCTTTCGCATGATCGCGTCCGTGCCACCTACGTGCCAGAAGGCGACGGATCACCCTCCCCACGGGCCCGGCGGATCATCTCCCCGAGCTTCCCCGCGATGTGCTGATCACGGTCACTCGTCATGTGTTGATGGATCAGCGCGGCCCAGGTCGTACTGTGCCCCATCCGCGTCATCAGCTCCCGCGTGCTCGCCCCGGCGCTGGAGGCGAGAGTGTTTCCGGTGTGGCGAAGATCGTGGAAGTGCACGCCACCGGAGACGCCGGCCTCCGCGCGGGCGGTCGTCCAGTCGTCGCGGAAGTTGCTCCGCCGAAGCAGCCCACCGCGGGGCCCCTGGAAGACGCGGCCGTTCTGCCCGGCGGCGGTGAAGTGCTCCAGGTAGTGCGCCAGCTCCCGCCCGCCTGGTCGTCGACATGCTCGTCGGAGCCCAGCAGCGAGTGCCTGATCTGCGCAGACCAGGGATTCATGATCAGGCCATCAGACCCCCGCCGACATGCGCGATGCCCACGACCGCCTGTCCCAGCACGGGTACGTCGCCACCTGATCCGAGACGGCGAAGGCAAGCTCCGCAAGCCCACCACCTGAAGGCCCGCCCAGGGGCAGCTGTTACAGATTTCCCTACCTCATCAAGGCACCCGCCGCGCGAGGCGCGGCCCGTCGCCCGGGCCTGCGCCCCTGTCTCCGCCCCGCTCCAGCCCGACCGCCGGCCGCACGCCTGACAGCTCGGGTTGATGGGCGACGGACCACGACGCGGCCGAGGCGGTACGCAAGTGCGGCTCAAGACGATGCCTCCGGCGGGGGCGCTCCGACTCCGGGATGGGAGGGCCCCGCGGGCGGGTGCCGGCCAGTGGGGTGTGGAGGTGGGGACTCCCATCCCGTCTGCCGTCGACCCGGGCAGAGCCGAGCAGACACGGCACCGGGCCTGCTCCACGGTGTGTGGGTCGACGGCAGACGGGATGGGAGTTGGGGCGCGTGGCGGCAAAGGTGCCGTGAGACGGTTCAGGGCCGCGGGCTCTCCTCGCCCTCATGTGACACTTGTCACTAAGCGGGAGGCGTGCGCGCGCTTACTGCCGCACACGAAAGCTACCGCCAGCCTGGAGGCCACTCGAAGCCCGAGGGAATCCGAGGCGAGCCCCCCTCGCGCGCCGCTGGATAGGTCACAGGTCTGCGCGTACATCTCTGCTGACAGCAGGGGTGAACCTTTGATCTCTTTACAACAGCACGTTGTAAAGATGCTCAAGGGGATTTCCCTTGGTGTACAGTTCCGGACTTTCACAGCAAGTGATCGCACTTGCAAAGGAAGTTGAAGGGCTCTTGATGCCACTTGAAGTGGCAGCCGTGTGATGGGTCCATGATGGAACCTCAGCTGCTCGCGCCCGCCGGCCAAGTGGGCCTAGGAAACGCACAGGCCGGCCGAGGCGAGCTGGAACCTAGGAGATTCCATGTCGAGTTTGGCGCAGTGTGGCCAGGAGTCAAACCCTGGTCGGATCAGCGGACTGATCACAGTGATCGTCATTGTGCTTGTTCTGTGGCCAGCGGCCGCAGAGACCGTCAGCGCGTACGTGAACGCTTTGGCACTCGTGGCCACTGTGGCTGGCGGCGGTACAGCAGCCGTGTACCGCAACCACCGCAACCGTGGCTGACTGACAGCACCCTGGCGGGGCCGTAAAGAGGTTGAATCGACTGTCATTGACCGGCCTCGCTAGGGCTACGGATCAAAGGGCTACAGACGACTCGGTGCCGGCCTTGACTCGATCGATGCATGCTGATCGGCTGAGCTCATGGCCACGGACCCCAGTGAGTACGAGAAGGCGATGCCGATCGTGGCAGCCCATCTTGCCAAGATCGAGCGAGCGGTTAACCAGACCCGTGCGTCACACGCGGGGCAGTCGTTCCCAGTGGTCCATCAAGCGCTTGTCGAAGCCCTGCAAGACGAGGGTGCCCAACGCGTCGTGCCTCAGGTCGTTGAGGAGTTGGCGCGCCAGATCTCTGAGTCGGTGGCCGGACTCTCAGGATCGGCAGGCTGAGTGTCTAACTGCGTGACAACGCCGGCGAACAACGGGCGGACGAGTACGAGCGCATGCGGACCATCAGCGCAGGTGGGAGACACAGCAGCCCAAGCAAGCACCACCGCCCGAGTTACTTCGGGACGAAGAGGTCCCCGTGCCACATCCGTGCCAGATCGTGCGGGGACTCACGGGGAACGAAGGGCGTCCAGGGACCCTGCTGAGCGGATCGGCCAATGCCGCAACTGTGCAGGTCAGGCCCAAGCGCGCCTTCCCACTCTCCTAAAGTGGTTGTCCAGCAAACTCACCGCGTCCACACCCGGTGGAACTCTTCGGCCGGGATGGCTTCCAGCGGGTCCTCTTCCGGGTCGATCGCTTGGTCCGTCAGGAATCCGTGCGCGTCCTCCAGGCACTCCCAGCTGTACCGGTGAAGCACGCCGGCCGGAGTCAGCTCGGCCTGCTTGATGGCGACCAACTCGCCGCGGTCGGGTACGGCCTCGAAGTACCACAAGCCGCCGTCCTCGTCGACGTGGCGGAAGTGGTGCCGCATGGTGGCCCCTTCGTCAAGGGATCGGAAGTACGCCATGCTCTCCACCTTGATTCGCTCCAGGTCAACCATGGGATCATCGTGCCAGCGAGCGCGCATGGTTGCACCGTTCTGACATCCACAGGTGACATCAACGGCCTCGGACGCCAGCGCCCCTAGGTGGCTCTGCACGGATGGCGGTGCCGAGCACTGATCGAACTCCTAAAGCGGTTGTCGCAGGTTCGAATCCTGCCGGGGCACTGAACAGGAGGACCCCTACCGGGATCGGTAGGGGTCCTTCTGGGTTCGCGGGGTGGGGTGGGGTGGGTCAGCTGACCACGACGTTGTGGGCCGGGGTGATGGTCGGCTGGGCGTCGGCGTAGCCGAGGTCGGCGAGGATGGGGGCGAAGGTCTTGGCGTGGGATTCGAGGGCTTCCGGGCTTTCCCAGACCTCGGTCACGCGGAAGCCTCCGTCGACCGGGCCGGCGACGTGGGAGATGAGGCCCGGGTTCGACACGTCCTCGAAGCGGGTGAAGCCTTGGCCGGCGGTGACGCGGTGGATGACCGTGTCGTAGAGGTCGTGGCCGGCGCCGGGGAAGTCGAAGGTGACGATGATGGCCATCCGGGGCTCTCTTTCTGCGCTTGTCAGTCCTGGTTCTCGAAGGTGTCCGGGACCGGGAGGGTGGACCAGTTGGGGAGGGGCCAGGCGACGACGATGGCGCGGCCCACCACGTCGGTGAGGGGGACCATGCCGCCGCGGCCGTCGTTCTGGTGGTAGCGGGAGTCCTGGGAGTGCTGGCGGTGGTCGCCCATCACCCACAGGTGGCCGGCCGGGACGGTGATCTTGAACTGGCCGCCGGCGTCGGTGCTGCAGGGGGTGTTGCCCTCGTAGACGTACGGTTCGTCCAGCGGCTTGCCGTTGAGCTTGACCGGGCCCGTGCCCTGGCATTCGACCGTGTCGCCGGCCACGCCGACGACGCGCTTGATCAGGTGCTGTTCGCCGGCGGCGGGCATCAGGCCGACGAAGCCGAGGACCTTCTGGGTGGTGCTGGGGGGCTTCAGTTCGTGGCCGGCGAGCCAGTCGGCGGGGTCGCGGAAGACGACGACCTCGCCGCGGTCGGGCTCCGAGCCGAACCAGGGGGTGAGCTTGTCGACCAGGACCCGGTCGTCCTCCTGGAGGGTGTTCTGCATGGAGCCCGAGGGGATCAGGAACGCCTGCACCAGGAAGGTCTTGATCAGGAAGGCCAGCACCAGGGCGACCGCGGCCAGCAGGGGGTACTCCACCCAGGGGGAGAGGCGGCGGCGCTTCGGCGGCCGGGAGGCGGAGGGCGGCGGCGAGGGGTCTTCGGGCCTCACGTCCGTCGCCACGTCTCCCGCGTCCGCCGCGTCTCCCGCGTCCGTCACGTCCGCCGTCCCCGATTCAGTTGGTTCCTGCCGCATGGGACGACCCTAGGCCCGGAGTCCACCGGGTCGCAGCCTTCCCGGGCGTTCACCCTCCTTATGAGTGACCGTCGGGGACGAGTGACCGTCGGGGACGAGTGACCGTCGGGGACGAGTGACCGTCAGGGTCGCCGGGGCGTCAGCGGAGTTCCTCCGGGCAGGCCGTGCCGCGCGGGAAGAGCTTGTACGGGGCCGCCAGGCGGTACGTACCGGCCTTGGGGGCGATCAGCTCCGTCCACTCGTCGCCCTCCTCGTCCGGCTCCGCCTTCAGCAGGCAGCCGTGCTCGTTGGCGAAGACCTTCGGGATCTCCGTCTCGGACTCCTCCCGCGCCAGCTTGGACGCCTCCGTCTCCTGCGGGGGCTCCAGCTTGCCGCCGTTCTCGTCCATCAGCGCCAGCCAGGGCGACCACGGCACGCGGATCTTGATCCGGGCCGGGCGGTCGAGGCGGAGGACGACCTCGTTCTCGGCGGCGCGCTCGACCTGGGCCGGGGCGTCCGCGAGCGGCGTGGCGTCGGCGACCTCGTACAGCCGCCAGTTCGCGTCGGCCCACACCTGGCTCAGGTACGGCAGGCCCTGCGCGACGAGCTCCGCCTCCTGCTCCGCGCCGGAGTCGGGGGCACCGGTCGGGAGGACGACGTACCGGACGGACCAGCGGTGCAGCCACTCGCGGTAGTTCACGGCGTTGAGGGTGTCGTCGTAGAAGAGCGGGTTGCGCTCCATGTCCGCCTGGCGGTTCCAGCCGCGCGCCAGGTTGATGTACGGGCTGAGCGCCGAGGACTCGCGGTGGCTGGAGGCCGGCACGACCTCGACCCGCGCCTTGCGGGCGTCCCGCACCTGGAGCTGGTTGATCAGCGGCGCCACCTCGAAGGCCCAGGAGGCGTCGGGGCGGGTGCGGATCACGTCGTCGACGCCCTTGAAGCCGATCCAGAAGTTCAGCCCGAGGAAGGCGACGACCAGCGCGTACCAGCGGCGCGAGCGCGGGCGCGTGTACGGCAGGGCGGCCAGCAGCGCCACGCCCGCGAAGAGCATCGGGAGCCGCGAGATGTTCGAGCCGATCTGGGAGTCGATCAGCCAGGTCAGGAAGGTGCCGACGGTGTAGCAGGCGGCGGCGGTGCGGACCGTGAGCCAGTCCCTCGGCACCAGGACGAGAACGAGGATCCCGAAGGCCAGCGGCAGCGCCGTCGAGGCGAAGGCCATCGGCTGGGTGCCGGAGAAGGGGAAGAGCCAGGAGGAGAGGGCGACGATCGCCACCGGGGCGAGGCCGACCGCGTACGCTCCCGGGCGCCGCTTGTTGAGGAAGAGCGCCGCGGCCACGACGCCGAGGAACAGGCCGGCGACCGGGCTGCACGCCGTCGCGAGCCCGGACAGCGGCACCGCCACGGCCGCCTTCGCCCAGCGCTTGCGGCGCCAGCGGTGCGGCCAGCAGAAGACGGCGGCGACCGCGCCGAGCGCGAACATCATGCCGAGCCCGAAGGTCACCCGGCCCGACAGCGCGTTGCAGAGGAAGGCGAAGACGCCCGCGAGGGAGCACGCCATGGGGTTCCGGACGGCCGGGACCCGCACCAGGATCAGCGCGGTCAGGGCGGCGGAGAGCGTCCCCGCGATCATCATGGTCGAGCGGACGCCGAGCACCGACATCACGTACGGCGAGACCACGCTGTACGAGACCGGGTGCATGCCGCCGTACCAGGCCAGGTTGTACGCGGAGTCCGGGTGCCGTCCGACGAACTCGGCCCAGGCGTCCTGCGCCGCGAGGTCGCCGCCGCTGTTCGCGAAGTAGAAGAACCACACGATGTGGAGGAGCGCGGCGACGCCCGTCGCCACCATCACCGGGTAGCGGCGCTTGCGCCGGCGCGGCGGGGGCGGCGACGGCGGCGTCGGGGGCGTGGTCCGCTCGGGGGCGGAGCGCTGGTTCGGGAGCACTATTCGCGAGGGTGAACCGTCAGTGGTGGTCGGTGCGGACGGGGGGTGGGCGTCCTGTGCGGACTCCCCTGCGGAGAGGGGCGCGGCGGGCGTGCTGCGGCCCGCGCGTGTCGGCTCGGCGGTGGTCACTGCGGCCCTTTCCCGTGCTGCTTCCCTCTGCCCGTCTCGCGTCCCGCGCGGCTTCGCGTGTCGCGTCTCGTCCCCCGAAGACGCTAACAGCAGGGCGCCCCGGTCGTCCGGGGCGCCCACCCGATCAGGTCAGCCGGCCGTGCGGCCCGCGCGTCAGCCCACCCGGGTCAGCTTCTTGTCGAAGCCGGGCTCCACCAGGTCGGTCTCGAGCGCCACCGGGGCGCTGACCTTCCCGGTGCCCGTGCCGATCGAGACGGTGCCGACGACGTCCCCGGCCTTGCCGGAGTGCGGGACGGCCTTGCCGCCGTCGGTGAGCGCCAGCCGGACCTTGAGGCCCGGCCAGCCGACCGCCTTGAGCTCCTTCGTGGCCACGACGGGCGTCCGGCCGCCCAGGCCGTCGTCGATGTAGCCGACGACCTGGCCCTTCTTGACGACGGTCGCGGAGGTGACGTCGTCCTGGGCCTTCTTGATCAGCTCGTAGCTGTAGTCCAGCGACAGCTCCAGCTTGTCGTTGAGCCGCTCGGCGTTCTGCGCGCCCATCACGATGCCCAGGATGCGGCGGACCTCGCCGTCGACGATCGTGTTCGCCGACCAGAGCAGATTGCCGCCGGCCGGGGTGGAGGAGCCGGTCTTGATGCCGGTGACGCCGTCCTTGAGCAGCAGCCGGCTGTTGTTGTTCTCGATGTAGCCGACGCCCTCGATGGTGGCGTTCGGCATGTCCACGATCTCGCGGAACACGTCGAACCTCATGACCGCCTTCGCCAGCTTCAGCTGGTCCCGCGGGGTCGAGACGGTGGAGTCGAGCAGGCCGGACGGGTCCGTGTACCGGGACTGCGTCATGCCCAGCTCCTTGGCGGCGGCGTTCATCTTGTCGACGAACGCCTGCTCCGAGCCGGCGTCCCAGCGCGCGAGCAGCCGGGCCACGTTGTTGGCCGACGGGATCATCAGGAGCTGGAGGAGCTCCTTCTCCGTGTAGGTCTGGCCCTCCTTCACGGGCGCCGTCGACTCGTGCACCGCCTTCGCCTGGTCGGCGGCCTTCTTGTCGACGGTGATCTCGGGGCCCTCCGCCTTCCCCTTGATCGGGTGGTCGCGCAGGATCACGTACGCGGTCATCGTCTTCGTCACGGACGCGATCGGGGCCGGCTTCTGCGCGCCCCACGTGCCCATGGAGCCGACGCCCTCGACCTCCACCGCGCCCTGTCCCTCGTTCGGCCACGGCATCTGGAGCGGGCCGCCCTCGAAGGTGTACGACGCCGCGCCGGAGAGCTTCAGCGCGGGCGCCGGCAGCGGCCGGACCATCTGCACGATCGCAAAGACGATCAGGAGGAGCAGGACCAGCGGGGTCCAGATGCGGACCCGGCGCAGGGTCGTGCGCCAGGCGTTCGGCGGCGGGGGCGGGGTGTTCGTCAGCTCGGCCAGCAGGTCGAGCGGGGGCAGCGGCGGAAGCGGCTGCTGCCGGGTGCGCTCGGGCTCGCCGAGGACGGGGGCCGGGGCGGTGGCGGAGGCCGAGGCGGGCGAGGGCACGGCGGCCTTCGCCGGGGTCGGCCGGGGCGCCTGCGCGGCGGCGGGAGCGGCGGCGGTCGGCTTTTCGGCGGCGGGGGCAGGGGTGGCGGCGGAGGGCGTCTTCCGCTCGGCCGGGATGTCCGGGCGGAGCGGTACGAAGGTGCTCGTCCGCTCGCTGTCGGAGTCGCGGCCTGCGGCGTCGCGGCCTGCGGAGTCGCGGCCTGCGGCGTCGCGGCCTGCGGCGTCGCGCGGCAGCTTGAACGCGGTCGTCGGCTGGTCCACGGCGGGCCCGGCCGGCGGACGGACGGCCCGGAACATGGTGGTGGGCTGGTCGACCGGCTCCCCGGCCCTGGGCGTGGGCGCGACGGCCTCCGGCTCGGCCGTCTCCGTCTTCGGAGCCCCGGCCTTCGGAGCGTTCGCCTTCGGAGCGTCCGCCTTCGGAGCGTCCGTCTTCGGAGCGTCCGTCTTCGGAGCGTCCGTCTTCGGCGTCTCGGCCTTCGGGGTCTCCGGCTCCGCCGGCTTCTTCGCGGCGAACCAGGACGGCTCCGCCGCCTTCGGCGCCTCGACGGCGTCCCGGCCGGCCTCGGAGGCCGCCGAGGGCTTCTCGGGCCCGGCAGCGGGCTCCTCGGCCTCCGCGGAGGACTCGGGCGCCTCGTGCTCGGCCCCGGCGTCCGCAGGACCGTCCACGGCGTCGTCCGCGACGTCGTCCGCGCCCTCGCCCTCGGCCGCGTCATCGCCGGCGTCCTCGGCCTCGCCCTCGGCCTCCTCCGGCGCCGCCGTCGCGACCCACGCCGCCACGGCCTGCTTCAGACGGTCGCCCTCGCCGCGGGGGTCCGCGGCGGGCTCGTCGGCCGGCTTCGCCGCGTCGTCCTCCGGGGTGCGCGGCGCCAGGGTCTTGAAGACCGCCGTCGGCTGGTCCACCCGGTCCGGCGCGGACACCGTGGACGCCGGGGTCCCCGAGGACGCAACCGTCGGCGGCGCCGCCGTCGTCTTCCCCTCCGACGACCCCTGCTGCTCCGCCCTGTCGGGGGACTCGCCCGCCACCGTGCCTCCTCCATGCGTCATACGTACGTCCGAACCGTCTACCAGTGTCCTGTGTGAACCCCTTGGCTCCCGTGCTAGACGAGAACGACATACCTACTGGTTCCCGGACGAACCACCCAGGCACTCTCGACAGATGAATGTGAGAGGGGTCACCCTGTCATTCATCCACGCGGGGAGGCATGGATGGGCAGGAGCCGCAGAACCATTCCGGAGGAGCTTCTGCTGCTCGCTCTGGACCCGGCCACGGGTACCACAGCGCAGCCGCAGTCGCTCGATCTGGGCCTTGCCGGAGCACAGCTAGTGGAGCTGGCTCTGGCAGGACGGATAGCCCCTGACGGGGATCGTATCGCCGTGGTGATGCCACGGCCGACCGGAGATCCGACTCTGGACTCCGCACTGGAACTGCTGCGCAGGCGCGGCAGTCCGGTCCGGGCCGTCCACTGGATCGGCGGGCCCCGGCTGGGGCTCCGCCAGACGTATCTCTCGCATCTGGAGCGATGCGGCATGGTGCATGCCGTGGAGGGCCAGATGTGCGGGGTGCTGCCGACGACTCGCTACCAGGCGACGGACACGGCGATCAGCCGGGAGATCAGGGCCCGGCTGGACAGTGCGATCCGCACCGGCGTACCACCGGACCCGCGGACCGCGGCGCTCGCCGCACTGGCCCACGCGGTCGGTCTCGGCAAGCACCTGTACCCCGGCAACGAAGGACGGTCGTCGCGGTCCCGGCTGCGCGACCTGATCCGGCACGACCCCATGGGCGGTCTGGTGGCGCACGCCGTCATGGACGTCCAGAACGGCGCGGCCGCACAGCCGCGCCGGAGCGGTCAGGGCGTCCCCGCCCAGCCGCGGGGCAGCATGGCCCGCGCCGCCGCCCACTGAGGCGGGCGCACCACCGTACGCACCCGCAACACCCGCGACACCCGTACGCCCCCGCACCGCGCGGCGTACACGCACCACGCACACGTACCCTCCGGGAGCCGCACAGAGGTGTGCGGGACGCCCTCGGGCGTCCCGCACATCCGCGTCGAATCCGAGCACCCGCACGGTCGTTGTCGCGTTTTCCCAGCGCACGCCACACCTTTGGTGGCAGTCTGCCAAGCAGTAGATACTCACAGCTACGCATCGCAGACAGCAGCCGGAGGTGCAGTTCCCGTGGCGTCCAGTGTCAACCCCACCGTCAGGCGACGCCGATTGGGCCAGGAGCTGCGCAAGCTCCGCGAGGGCAAGGGCATGACGGCCGAGCAGGTCGCCGAGCGCCTCCTCGTCTCCCAGTCCAAGATCAGCCGCCTCGAGAACGGCCGCCGCTCCATCAGCCAGCGCGACGTGCGCGACCTGTGCGGGGTGTACGAGGTCGAGGACGAGGCCATGGTCAACTCCCTCATGCAGATGGCCAAGGACTCCCGGCAGCAGGGCTGGTGGCACGCCTTCGGCGACATCCCGTACAGCGTCTACATCGGCCTGGAGACGGACGCGCAGAGCCTGCGCGTCTACGAGCCGCAGATCATCCCCGGCCTGCTCCAGACCCGCGCGTACGCCACCGCCGTCATCTCCGGCGCGCTCCCCGAGTCGACGCCGGCGGACATCGAGAAGCGGGCCACCGTCCGCACCCGCCGACAGGACCGGATCCGCGACGAGGAGCGTCCGCTGCGCCTGTGGGCGGTCATCGACGAGGCCGCGCTGCGCCGGGTCGTCGGCAACCGGCAGGTGATGGTCGAGCAGCTGGAGCACCTCGTCGAGCAGTCGCACCTGCCGCACGTGACGGTGCAGGTGCTGCCCTTCGACACGGGCGCGCACCCGGGCATCAGCGGCCAGTACTCGATCCTGGAGTTCCCGGACGCCTCCGACTCCAGCGTCGTCTACATCGAGGGGGTGACGAGCGACCTGTACCTGGAGAAGGGGCCGGACGTGTCGAAGTACAGCTTCATGTACGAGCACCTGCGGGCGCAGGCGCTGGGCGTGGAGCAGACGCGGGAGTTCGTGGCCGACATCGCGAAGGGGTACGCCCAGGGCTGACGGCCCGGCGCGGCGGCCCGCGGCCGCCGCGGGCAGTCGGGACGGTCCGGGACGGTCCGGGCAGGTCAGGCAGGTGCGGACAGGTCCGGCAGGGAGGGCGCGCCCCGACAGGTCTGAACCACTGGGGGCGGAAACGGTACACCACCGACTCGGCCCACAGGAAGCTCAGTTGGCATATGTCACCCGGTCGTGTGAACGCCGGTCCCGCCGCTCGGGACCGGCGAGTAGCGTCGATCAGGCCGGTGGAGATCACGCCGGCACCGACTCTCACGCCCCTCGGGCAGAACCGGAGCTGAGCACATCATGGCCATCATCCAGGGTGCCACCGACAACTGGACCAAGTCCTCCTACTCGGGCGGCAACGGCGCCTGCGTCGAGGTGAAGTCCCCGGTCGTCGCCGCCATCGCCGTCCGCGACTCCAAGGCGCCCGAGGGTCCGTCGCTCTCTTTCGGACCGGGCTCGTGGAACGCCTTCGTCGGCCAGGTGAGCGACGGGGCCCTCTGAGCCTCGCCGCACCGCAGGCACCATCAGTGGAGCCGCCCTCTCGTCCGGTCCGCCGTCCTGGCCGAGAGGGCTCTCTCATGTCCGGGTCCGAACCCGGACCGGGACCCGAACCCGGACCGGGACCCGACCCCGGACCGGGACCCAGGCCCCGGACCGGGACCCAGGCCCGGACCGAGACCCCAACCCGGACCGAGACCCCAACCCGGACCGAGACGCCGACCCGGACCGAGCCCCGGGCCCGGCCGGGCTCCGTCACCTCAGCTGGTCCACGTACCGGTCCGTCCCCGGTACGGTCGGGACGAACGGCGCCACCAGTTCGACCCGCCCCTCCCCTCCCCCGAGACCGTCGAGGTCCGCGAAGTGCTCCGCCCAGCAGTCGCGCGGGTCCCGCTCCAGGAACCAGAGCAGGGTGAGCCGGGTGTCGACGCCCTCCACCTGCTTCACGTACGTCATGCGGTCGCCGGGCAGCGGCGTCGGGCGGAAGACGGTCACCATCGCCGCCGGTGAACCGGCCAGCCGGCGCGGGAGTTCGCGGGCGGCCAGCCGCTCCAGGAGCGCGGCGCGCTCCGCCGGGCCGGCGCAGTCCACGACCTGGAGGACCAGGCCCGCGTAGGGGTGGTCGAGGGCGTGGAAGTCGCGCGGACCGGCCGCGCCGTCCCGGTACACCGTCGTCTCGTGGTCCTGGAAGGACGTGAAGACGTGGGTGCGGTCGTGGTAGACGCGGGCGTCGCGGTTGAGGCGCTTGTTGATGGCGACGGTCCACTTCATGTGCGCGTCGTAGCGGCCGTCGGTGATCCAGTACGTGGAGAGGTAGCAGCCGGCGGTGACGGGCTGCGCGACGGCGGACTTCTCGGGCGTCCGCAGCTCCTGGAGGTCGCGGGTGGCGACCCAGCGGCGGCCCGCGAACATCCAGGGCATCGCCATCGCGCCGGCGTAGTAGTGGTCGTCCTCGTACCAGCGGTTGTACGCGTACTCGTGGCCCGGGTGCGGCTCCACCATGGTGATCAGGGCGTGGCCGGGGCGGACCCCGTACGGCCCGTGGGCGGCCAGCTCCCCGTACGTCTCGGCGTCGCTCATCCTCCGTCGTCTCCCTTCCCAGTGCGGCTCGGGCCACCTACTCTGACGGACCGTCAGATCAGTGACCAGAGGCGGGAGGCACCCGGATGCTGCTCCAGGGCAAGACGGTCGTCGTGTCGGGCGTCGGGACCGGACTCGGCCACCGGGTCGCGGAGGCGGTGGTGCGCGACGGGGGCAACGCGGTCCTCGGCGCCCGCACCGAGGCCAACCTCGCCACGTCGGCCGCCGCGATCGACCCGGCGGGCGGGCGCACCGCGCACCGCGCCACCGACATCACCGACGAGCGGCAGTGCGAGGCGCTGGCCGCGCTCGCCGTCGAACGCTTCGGCGGGATCGACGCGGTCGTCCACGTCGCCGCCTGGGACTCGTACTTCGGCGGCCTCGCCGACGCCGACTTCGCCACCTGGCAGCGCGTCCTCGACGTCAACCTGCTCGGCACGCTGCGGATGACCCGGGCGTGCCTGCCGGCGCTGCGGGCGGGCGGGGGCGGCTCGGTCGTCCTCATCGGCACCCAGTCGGCCGTCGCCGCGCCCACCCAGGTGCAGCAGGCCGCGTACGCCGCGTCCAAGGGCGCGCTGACCTCGGCGATGTACTCGCTGGCGCGGGAGCTGGGCCCCGACCGGATCCGGGTCAACACGGTGCTGCCGGGCTGGATGTGGGGCCCGCCGGTGGAGGCGTTCGTCCGCTTCACGGCCCGGACGGAGGGCGTGGCGGAAGCGGCGGTCCTGGCCCGCCTCACCTCCCGGACCGCCCTCCCGGACCTCGCCACGGACGCGGACGTGGCCGACGCGGTCGCCTTCCTCGCCTCGGCGCGGGCGCGGGCGATCACGGGGCAGTCGCTGCTGGTGAACGCGGGGGAGGTGATGCGGTGACCCGCGCGGTCACCCCGTCGGGTAGCGGGTGTGCCAGGTGGGGGTGTGGAGGGTGGCCGCCTGGGTGAGCTCCATGGCCAGGTCGTCGGCCAGTTCCAGGACCGTGCCGCGGCCTTCGAGGGCCGCCAGCCAGGCCGGCGGGAGGGACGTCTCGCCGTGCTGGGCGCCGAGGAGCGCGCCGGTGACCGCGGCGGTCACGGCGGAGGGGCCGTCGTGGTTGGCGGCGAGGCGGAGTCCGTGGCGGACGTCCTCGCCGACGAGGGCGCAGTAGACGGCCGCCGCCAGCTGTCCCTCCGCGGTGTCCTCGCCCGCCCCGAGGGCGGTGACCCGGTCCGCGTCGGGGACGCCCTCGCGTACGGCTCCGAGGGCGCGGGTCAGGGCCTCGGTGACCGGTTCGTGGCCGGGGCGGGCGGCCAGCAGGCCCAGGGCCGTTCCGGCGGCGGCCTCGACGGAGGCGCCGCGGGCCACCCCGTGGACGGTCACGGCGAGCGCGCCGGCGGCCAGCGTGGCGGCGGGCGCGCCGTGCGTCTGGGCGGCGCACTCGACGGCCAGCTGGCAGACGAGCTGCGGCTCCCAGCCGACGAGGAGGCCGAAGGGGGCGGAGCGGGCGAGCGCGCCGGAGTCGCCGGCGTCGGGGTTCTTGGGCTGGTCGAGGGTGCCGAGCCGGTCGTCGCCGAGGCCGGTGAGGCAGGCGCGGGGCGGCCGGCGGCGGGCGTAGAGCCACTCCTGGCGGCCGAGCCAGCCGTTGTCGCGGCGCCGTTCGTCGGGGCCCCAGTCGCGCTGGGTGGCGGCCCAGCGCAGCTGGGCGCGGTGGACGTCGGTGGGCGGGTGCCAGACGCCGCTGTCGCGGTGGACGTGGGCGCGGATGAGGCCGTCGACGGTGAAGAGGCTCATCTGGGTGGCGGCGGTGACGGGCAGGGTGCCGTCCGGGGGTTCGGTGAGGCCCGCGTCGCCGTGCGCCGCACGGAGCTCCTGAAGCGTCCGGTCGTGCGCGCCCGCGCCGAACGCGTCGCCGACGGCCGCGCCGAGCAGACAGCCGCGGACGCGCGAGCGGAAGTCCTGCTGTTCGGTGCGGCCCCACACGGCCGCGGCAGTGGTGGTCACGACGTGCCCTCCCCCGTCCGAGGTCCCGCTCTCTCACCGGTCTCCGCAGCACTCTAATCGACCGGGTGTGTCCGTTCGGGGTGCGGAGACTTATGTGATCGGACGCCCTTCAGGCCGCTTTTGACCACAGTTCACCCGAGCTTCACGGCGCGCCCGAAGCTCAGCCCTCCACCACCGGCAGCAGCTCCGGCAGGTGCCCGTCGGAGGCGCGGGCGGCCGCCCGGCGTTCGGCGGGGACCTCGCCGTAGAGGGTGGTGCGCGGCCGGGACGGGCGTCCGGCCGCCTCGGCGATCGCCTCCAGGTCGCGGATGGAGCGGTACGAGCCGTAACTCGACCCCGCCATCCGCGAGATGGTCTCCTCCATCAGCGTGCCGCCGAGGTCGTTGGCGCCCGACCGCAGCATCTCCGCCGCGCCCTCCGCGCCCAGCTTCACCCAGCTCGTCTGGATGTTGGGGATGTGGGGGTGGAGCAGGAGCCGGGCCATGGCGGTCACGGCGCGGTTGTCGCGGACCGTCGGGCCGGGGCGGGCGATGCCGGCGAGGTAGACGGGCGCGTTGGTGTGGATGAAGGGGAGGGTCACGAACTCCGTGAAGCCGCCGGTCCGCTGCTGGATCCCGGCGAGGGTGCGGAGGTGGCCGAGCCAGTGGCGGGGCTGGTCGACGTGCCCGTACATCATCGTCGAGGACGACCGGATGCCCAGCTCGTGCGCGGTCGTGATCACCTCGATCCAGGTGGCGGTGGGCAGCTTGCCCTTGGTCAGCACCCAGCGGACCTCGTCGTCGAGGATCTCCGCGGCGGTGCCGGGGATCGAGTCGAGCCCGGCCTCCTTCGCCGCCGTCAGCCACTCGCGGATGGACAGGCCGGTGCGGGTGGCGCCGTTGACGACCTCCATGGGCGAGAAGGCGTGCACGTGCATGCCGGGGACCCGCTCCTTGACGGCCCGGGCGATGTCGAAGTACGCGGTGCCGGGCAGGTCGGGGTGGATGCCGCCCTGCATGCAGACCTCGACCGCGCCGACGTCCCACGCCTGCTGGGCGCGGTCGGCGACCTGGCCGAGGGAGAGGGTGTACGCGTCGGCGTCGGTGCGGCGCTGGGCGAAGGCGCAGAAGCGGCAGCCGGTGTAGCAGACGTTGGTGAAGTTGATGTTCCGGGTGACGATGTACGTCACCTCGTCGCCGGAGACCGACTTCCGGACGTCGTCGGCGACCGCGCACAGCGCGTCGAGGGCCGGGCCGTCGGCGTGCAGCAGCGCGAGGGCCTGCGGGTCGGTGAGCCGCGTCGGGTCGTCGGCGGCGACGGCCAGCGCCTCGCGCACGTCGGCGTCGATCCGCTCGGGCAGCATGCCGGGCGCGGCGGCCTCCCGCAGCGCCTCCCAGTCGCCGTACACCTCGTCGAAGTCGTCGCGCCGGTCCCCGGTGCGGCCCTCGGTGTCGATGGTGGCGTGCAGGTCGGTGCGGCCGGTGCCGGCTCCCGCGGCGGTGAAGGTCTCGTCCGGCTCCTGCCACGGCAGGCCGCGCACGACCGCGTCCGGGTCGGCGAGGCCGGTCTCGGGGTCGGCGAGGGCACGCACGTGCGGCACGATCCGCGGGTCCAGCCACGGCTCGCCGCGCTTGACGAACTCCGGGTAGACGCAGAGCCGTTCCCGCAGCTCGAAACCGGCGGCGCGGGAGTGGGCGGCGAGCTCGTCGATCCGCGGCCAGGGCCGCTCGGGGTTGACGTGGTCGATGGTCAGCGGCGAGACCCCGCCCCAGTCGTCGATGCCGGCCGCGATCAGCCGCCCGTACTCGGCGTCCACCAGGTTCGGCGGCGCCTGGAGACACGCCGAGGGGCCCATGATCAGCCGGGCCACGGCCACCGCCGCGACCAGGTCGTCCAGCTCGGCGTCGGGCATCGAGCGCATCGCCGTGTCCGGCTTGGCCCGGAAGTTCTGGATGATCAGCTCCTGGACGCCGTGGTACGCCCGCGCCACGCGCCGCAGCGCGAACAGCGACTCGGCCCGCTCCTCGTACGTCTCCCCGATCCCGAGGAGCAGCCCCGAGGTGAACGGCACGGACGACCGCCCCGCGTCCTCCAGGACCCGCAGCCGCACGGCCGGTTCCTTGTCGGGCGAGCCGTGGTGCGGACCGCCGGGCTCGGACCACAGCCGGGTGGCGGTGGTCTCCAGCATCATGCCCATCGACGGCGCGACCGGCTTCAGCCGCTGGAAGTCCGTCCACGACAGCACGCCCGGGTTGAGGTGCGGCAGCAGTCCGGTCTCCTCCAGGATCCGCACCGACATCGCCCGCACGTACGCCAGGGTGTCGTCGTACCCGTGCGCGTCCAGCCACTCCCGCGCCTCCGGCCACCGCTCCTCCGGCTTGTCGCCGAGCGTGATGAGCGCTTCCTTGCAGCCGAGTTCGGCACCCCGCCGGGCGATGTCGAGGATCTCGTCCGGCGACATGAACATCCCGTGCCCGTCCCGCCGCAGCTTCCCCGGCACGGTGACGAAGGTGCAGTAGTGGCACTTGTCCCGGCACAGCCGCGTCAGGGGTATGAACACGCTCTTCGAGTACGTGATCACCCCCGGCCGCCCGGCCGCCTCGAGCCCGGCGTCCCGCACCCGCCCCGCCACCCCGACCAGCTCGTCCAGGTCCTCGCCGCGCGCCCGCAGCAGCACCGCCGCCTCGCCCACGTCGAGCGCGACCCCGTCCCGCGCCCGCCGCAGAGCCCGCCGCATCGAGTTCCTGGTGGGGGCAGCCCCCTGCTGGTCGGCCTCCGGGCCGGTCTGGTGGTCCGTCATGCCCCGAGCATACGAGCGGGAGCCCCGGCGCCGGGCCGGGGTCCCCGCACCTCGGCGCCCGTCCGTCACCCCAGGTGCTCCGCGTACGCGTCCAGGACGCGCAGGACCTCCGGCTCGGGCGCCGGGGGCAGCTGGAGGACGGTCTCCTCGCAGCCGAGGTCGGCGTAGTGGGCGAGTTTGCCGGGGGTGGGGAGGACGGCGTACGGGACGACCTGGAGGGACTTCGGGTCGCGGCCCGCCTCCTCCCAGGCCCGGCGCAGCACCGGGAGGGACTCGGTCAGGCCGCGGCCGCCGATCGGCATCCAGCCGTCCGCCCGCTCCGCGACCGCCCGGAACAGCTTCGGTCCCGCGGCTCCGCCGAGGAGGATCCGGGGCGCGCTGCCGGCCGGTTTGGGCCAGGCTTCCGAGGCCCGGACGGAGTACCCGAACTCGCCTTCGTAAGCGGTGGGTTCGGGGGCCCACAGGGCCCTCATCAGGGCCAGCCGGTCGTGCACGAGGTCACGGCGGGTGGTCCAGGCGACGTTGTGGTCGGCGGCCTCCTCGCGGTTCCAGCCGTAGCCGAGGCCGAGGGTGAAGCGGCCGCCGGAGAGGTGGTCGAGGGTGGCGATCTGCTTGGCCAGGGCGATCGGGTCGTGCTGGGCGAGCAGGGTGATGCCGGTGCCGAGCGCGAGCCGTTCGGTGACGGCGGCGGCCTGGGCGAGGGCGACGTAGGGGTCCAGGGTCCGCTCGTACTCGCGGGCGGCCCGGCCGCCCGCCGGGTGCTCGGTCTCCCGGGAGACGGGGATGTGGGTGTGCTCGGGCAGATAGAGCCCGGCGAAGCCGCGCGCCTCCAGCTCGCGGGCGAGCCGCACGGGCGAGATGGTCTCGTCGGTCAGGAAGATCGTGGTCGAGATCCGCATGACGGCACGGTAGGGGCTGCGGCGCGGGATTCCGAGGGGCCGGACGGCTGTCGTGGGCGCGGGACGAAATCCGGGTGCCGGTCTCGACCGCCGGGCCTACCGTGGCGCGCGTGCTGAACCGAATCGAGACGTACTACGACGCCGTGCCCCGTTCCTCCGCCCGCGGGGAGGACTTCGGGCCGCTGACCCTGTTCGTGCGCGAGGGCGCCGACGGCTGGCCCTTCTACGCGCGGCCCGCGCTCGGGCACGAGGGGCCGGTGCCGGTGGCCGCCGTGGAGCGGGTGCGGGCCCGGCAGCGGGAGCTGGAGGTGCCGGAGGCGTTCGAGTGGGTGGCGGAGACGACGCCGGGGCTGCGGGCCGCCGTGGAGGAGAGCGGGCTCGTGGTGCACGCGCATCCGCTGATGGTCCTGGACGGCGAACCGCTCGCCGTACCGGAGCCGGCGGGGGCGTACGTGCGGACCCTCGGCGCGGACGATCCGGAGCTGCCGGCGGCCGTCGCCGCCCCGTACGCGGCCTTCGGCGCGGCCCCGGGCCCCGGTGACGCGGCCCGGGTCGCCGCCCGGATCGCCGCCGGTCTGACGGTCCTCGCCGCCGGCTTCGACGCGGCGAGCGGGGAGGCCCTGGCGGGCGGCCAGGTGCAGCCCGTCGGGGAGGTGGCGGAGGTCGTCGGCGTCGGCACCCGCCCGGAGGCCCGGCGCCGGGGTCTGGGCCTCGCGGTGACCGCCGCGCTGGTCGCGGACGCCCGGGCGCGCGGGGCCGGCCTGGTATTCCTGACGGCCTCGGACGCGGACGTGGAGCGCCTCTACGCCCGCCTCGGCTTCCGCACGGTCGCGACCGCCCTCATCGCGGAGGCGCCGGCTGCCTGACCATGTACACGTCCACATCGTCCTCCGCCTCCCGGGTGAATCCCATCCGCTCGTAGAGGCGGCGGGCGGCGCTGCCCCGGAGCACGGAGAGCCGGACGGTCTCCCCCGCCGCGTCGGCGCGGTCGAGCAGGTGCCGCAGGACGGCCGTGCCGAGCCCGCGTCCCTGGAGGCCAGGGGCGAGGTAGAAGTGCTCCAGATGGAGGCCCGTCCCCTCCGGACGGAGGGTGACGCAGCCGGCGAGCGGAAGGTCGGGGGTCTCGATCACCGAGGTGTACGCGGCCGAGAACCCGTCCCGCAGCCGCTGCCGGACCCGCCGCTCGTCGTACCGCCCGAGCCGCTCCAGGTCGCCGCGCATCACGACGGCCCGCAGCTCGGCGACGGCCTCGACGTCCTCGGCCCGGCCGGGCCGCAGCCGCCAGTCCCCGCCGCCGTTCGCGCCGCCGTTCCCGCTCCCGTTCCGCTCGCTCATGGCGTGATCGTAGGAGTGGCCTCGTAACCGCCGCCGCCCGGTCCCCGTTGGAGCGGTCATGAAGAGGATCCTCACCGCAGCCGCCCTGACCGCCGTCGCCGCCACCGGCGCCCTCGCCTCCGCCGGCACCGCCGCCGCCGACACGGGCGGCCTCAACCTCCCGTCGGTCGTCCCGCTGAGCGGCGTCCTGACCCCGAAGGCCAAGCCCGCCCAGGCCGCCGACATGCCGGCCGCCAACGCGGCGGTGGAGAAGCTGCTGCCCGGGCGGCACTGAACCCGGAGCACGACGAAGGCGGCGGGACCCCCCACGGGCCCGCCGCCTTCGCGTTCTGGTGACTCAGGTGTGTGCGTGGTGCCGGGTCAGTCGGCGACCACCAGGGACGGGGTCTCCTTGGTGAGGACCTCGCCGCGGAAGAAGGCGGGGCTGCGGCGCTGCATGACCAGCATGATGACCACGCCGAGGACGAGCAGGCCGACGCCGATGACGAAGACCGAGCCGACGCCGAGGACGGCGGAGCCGGAGCCGTAGGCCGGGTCCCACATGTCGTAGAGCGTCTTGGCGAAGACCGCTGTGAGCATCAGGCCGCCGAGGAGCGGCATGAGGCCCTTGAAGGCGAGGTCGCGGAAGGAGCGGAAGAGCTCGGCGCGGAAGTACCAGACGCAGGCGAAGGCGGTCAGCGCGTAGTAGAAGCAGATCATCAGGCCGAGGGCGTAGATGGTGTCGACCAGGACGTGCTCGCTGACCAGGGTCATCACCGTGTAGAAGACGCCGGTGGCGATGCCGGCCACGATCGTGGCCTTGCCGGGGGTCTTGAAGACGGGGTGGACCTTGGTGAAGGACTTCGGCAGGGCCTCGTACGTGGACATGGCGAGGACCGTGCGGGCGACCGGGATGAAGGTGGTCTGGAGGCTCGCGGCGGCCGAGGCCAGGACGGCGACGAAGAGGAGGACGCCGAGGGCGGGGCCCATGACCGGGCCGGCGAGGGCGGCGAAGACGTTGTCGGAGGTCTCCGGGTTGGCGAGGCCGAGGCCCTGGTCGCCGGAGCCGACGGCCATCTGCGCGGCGATGCCGGTGGCGAGGTAGGAGCCGACCAGGACGACCATCGCGATGAGCGCGGCGCGGCCGGGGGTCTTGGCGCTGCCGACGGTCTCCTCGTTGGTCGCCATGCAGGCGTCCCAGCCCCAGTACATGAAGATCGAGAGGGAGAGGCCGGCGGTGAAGGCGGCGAAGGACTGGACCGCGAAGGGGTTCATCCAGGACCAGGAGAAGTCGACCGAGGTCTCGAAGGAGCCGGCCTTCGAGAGGGCCAGGGCGACGAAGACGGCGAGGACGACGAGCTGGAGGCCGACGAGGGTGTACTGGACGCCCTTGGTGGCCGTCATGCCGCGGTAGCTGATCGCGGTGGCGACGGCGATCAGGGTGAGGCAGGTGAGGATGTGGACGGCCTTGTTGTCGTCCAGGGCGGCGATGGACTCGCTGCCGGTGATCTCGCCCGCGAGGAGCCAGAAGTACGAGGTGGCGACGCCGGCCAGGTTGGAGAGGACGATGATCGTGGCGATCACCAGGCCCCAGCCGCACATCCAGCCGATCTTGGGGCCGAACGCCTTCACGGTCCAGGTGAAGGAGGTGCCGCAGTCCGGCATGGCCTTGTTGAGCTCCCGGTACGCGAAGGCGACGAGGAGCATGGGGAGGAAGCCCGCGAGGAAGACGGCGGGCATCTGGAGGCCGACCTCGCCGGCGGTGGAGCCGAGGGTCGAGGTCAGGCAGTAGACCGGGGCGACGGTCGAGATGCCGATGATCGCGTTGCCGAAGAGGCCGACGCTGTTGCCGCCGAGTCCCTTCTTGCGGACGTTCTGCGTGTCGCCCGGGGCAGTAACGCCCCTTACCGTGTCTCCGGCCTGGGGCCGTGCTTCCACCTGAGTCATGAACAGGACGTTAAGTGCTGCGGTTTCCTTATCCGGAGGGTCAGACTCCGCTCAGCTGATCGATCAACGCCTTGCATTGCGAGGTCAGATCGGGACACCTGCCAATGATTGAAAGATCGACGACCGTGCCGGACCGACCAACCGGTAGGTCGATCGCCGGGTGTCCGATATGCGGGAACCGCAGCTAAGCCCGGAATGTCCGTTTCCAAATTTTCCCGAGGAATTTTCCCGCCGTCCGGCCGGGGGGCCGGAACCCTTGGGAGGACTGGGTTCCGGCCTTTGTACCGACCGGTCAGCCCGGCCAGACCACCGCCTGCAGCTCGCTGTAGGCGTGGAGGGCGTACGAGCCCACGTCCCGGCCGACCCCGCTCTTCTTGAAGCCGCCGAACGGCGCCTCCATGTTCCGGCCGATCGTGTTGATCCCGACCCCGCCGGCCCGCAGCCGGGCGGCCACCCGGAAGGCGCGGGCCACGTCCCCGGACCAGACGTAGTCGAGCAGGCCGTAGTCGCTGTCGTTGGCGAGCGCGATCCCCTCCTCCTCGTCGTCGAAGGGGACGACCACGACGACCGGGCCGAAGATCTCCTCGCGCACCACCCGCATCTCGTTGGTGCAGTCGGCGAGCAGCGTCGGGGCCACGTAGAAGCCGCGGTCGAAGGCGGGGCGCTCGCCGCCGGCGACGACCGTGGCGCCCTCCTTGCGGCCCAGCTCCACGTACGACTCCACCCGGTCGCGGTGGGCCGCCGAGATCACCGGGCCCACGACCGTGCCCTGCTCGGCCGGGTCGCCGACCTTCATGAAGGCGAGGTGGCCGGTCAGCTTCTCGACCAGCTGCCGGTAGATCCCGCGCTGGGCGAGGACCCGGGTGGGGGCGGTGCAGATCTGGCCGCTGTAGAAGGCGAAGGTGGTGCCGATGCCCGCCACGGCCGAGTCCAGGTCGGCGTCGTCGAAGACGAGCGCGGCGCCCTTGCCGCCCAGCTCCATCAGCTGCCGCTTCATGGCCCGCCCGCAGACCTCGCCGATGGCCTGGCCGACGGCGGTGGAGCCGGTGAAGGAGACCATGTCGACGTCCGGGGAGTCGACGGCGGCCTCGCCGACGGCGGGCGCGGAGCCGGTGACCAGGTTGACCACCCCCGGCGGGACGCCGGCCTCCTCCAGGGCGCGGACCATGGCGAAGACGGAGAGCGGGTCCTGCGGGGCCGGTTTCACCACGACGGTGTTGCCCATGGCGAGGGCGGGCGCGATCTTGCCGGCCGGGTTGGCCCAGGGGTTGTTGTACGAGGTGATGCACGTGACGACGCCGACCGGGCGGCGGACCGCGACGGCCCCGAAGACGCCGGCCCTCCCCATCGGGCCGGCCTCGTTGATCTGCGGCGGCAGGGCCTCCTCGACCGGTTCCAGGGCGCCCTTCGCGTACCGCCGGAAGCGGGAGGCGCCGACGGCGACCTGCATGCCCCGGGCGGTGCCGGTGGTGGCGCCGGTCTCGGCGCGGGCGAGGACGGTGTGCGCGTCGGCGTCACGGGCCATGATCGCGGCGGCCCGGTCGAGGATCGCGGCCCGCTCCTCGGGCCTGGTCCTCGACCAGCGCCCGAAGGCGTCGCGGGCGGCGGCGGCCGCCCCGTACACCTGGGACCGGGACGCCTCGGGGGCGAGCCCGACGGTCTCCTCGGTGGCCGGGTTGACCACCTCGTAGTGGCCGCCGTCGGGCGCGGTCCACTCCCCGCCGATGAAGAGCCGCTCGGTCCTCACCGGGTGTCCACCGTCCTCGTGTCGCGGCCCGAGCGCAGCACCCTGCCCGGGATCGCCCCGGTCACCTCGTCGTCCCTGACCGTCTCCACGCCGTTGACGCGGACGGAGACGATCCCGACCGCCCGCGAGTCGAGGCGCGGGCTGTCGCCGGGCAGGTCGTGGACGAGGGTCGCCGGTCCCGCGTCGATCCGCTCCGGGTCGAAGAGGACCAGGTCGGCGTGGTACCCCTCGGCGATCCTGCCGCGCTCGCGGAGGCCGAAGAGCCGGGCCGGGTCGTCGCTGAGCATCCGCACGGCCTGCTCCAGCGGCACCAGCCTCCGGCCGCGCAGGCAGTCGCCGAGGAAGCGGGTGGTGTACGGGGCTCCGCACATGCGGTCCAGGTGGGCGCCGGCGTCGGAGCCGCCGAGCATGACGTCCTCGTGCTGCCAGGTCTCGGCGCGCAGCGCCCAGGAGGCCGGGTCGTTGTCGGTCGGCATCGGCCACAGGACGGTCCTGAGGTCGTCGTTGGCGCAGATCTCGACGAGGCACTGGAAGGCGTCCTGGCCGCGTTCGGCGGCGATGTCCCGTACGACCCGGCCGGTGAGGCCCTCGTTCTCGCGGCTGTACGTGTCGCCGATGACGTACCGGCCGAAGTGCGCGAGGCGGCGGAAGACGCCGGCCTCCTTCGAGTCGGCGCGGCGCAGCATCTCGGCGCGGACGTCCGGGTCGCGGAGCTTCGCGATCCGCTCGGGGACGGGGAGGCCCAGGATCTCGCCCCAGCCGGGGATGAGGTTGAGGGCGCAGAAGGTGCCGAGCGACATGTTCATGGGGGTGAGGATCGGCATGGTGAGGGCGACGATCCGGCCGCCGGACTTGCGGGCCCGTTCGGAGGCGGTGAGCTGGCGGGGGACGCGTTCGGGGACGGCGGCGTCGATGGTGAGGACGTTCCAGTTGAGGGGGCGGCCGGCGGCGGCCGTCATCTCGACGAAGAGGTCGATCTCGGCGTCCGAGAACTGGTCGAGGCAGCCCGCGAGGATCGCCTCCAGCTGGGTGCCCTCGTGTTCGCCGACCGCCGTGGAGAGGGCGATCAGTTCGGCGGGGCTCGCGTGCCGGGAGGCGACGGGGGCGCCGTCGCCGTCGGAATGGGTGGACGACTGGGTGGTGGACAGGCCCCAGGCGCCGGCCTCCATGGCCTCCTTGAGGAGGGCGGTCATCCGCGCCAGCTGCTCGGGGGTGGCCTCGCCGCCGACGGCGTCCTCGCCCATCACGTACCGGCGCAGGGCGCAGTGGCCGACCATGAAGCCGGCGTTGACGGCGATCCGGCCCTCCAGGGCGTCGAGGTACTCGCCGAAGGTGGACCAGCTCCAGTCGACGCCCTCCTCGAGCGCGGCGAGGGCCATGCCCTCGACCTTGGACATCATGCGGCGGGTGTAGTCGGCGTCCTCGGGCCGGTCGGGGTGGAGCGGGGCGAGGGTGAAGCCGCAGTTGCCGCCGGCGACGGTGGTGACGCCGTGGTTCATGGACGGGGTGGCGTACGGGTCCCAGAAGAGCTGGGCGTCGTAGTGGGTGTGGGGGTCGACGAAGCCGGGGGCGAGGACGAGTCCGGTGGCGTCCTCGGTGGTACGGGCTTCCGCGCCGGGGGGCGGGAAGACGATCCGGCCGTCGCGGATGCCGACGTCGGCGACGCGGGCGGGGGCGCCGGTGCCGTCCACGACGGTGGCGCCCTTGATCAGGTGGTCGAGCATGACGTCCCTTTCTGTCCAAGGCCACGCGTGTGCCCCGGCCGGGGCCGCCGCGGAACGGCCGCCGGCCGGGGCGGGTACGAGACGCCCGGCCCGGGAAGCCGACGCCTCGCGTGTCGCCCGTGTGGGCAGGCGTCCTGCAGGGCGGGACGCCTGCCCACGACGGAGCAGGGGTGGGCACCGTCCTTCACGCGCCGGCCGACTGGCGGAAGCGGGTGGTGCGGTGGACGGGGTCCGTGTCGATCTCGGGGATCACGTGCTCGCCGATCAGCTTGATCGTGTTCATCGTGTCCTCGTAGGAGATCCCGATCGGCAGTCCGAAGGAGAGCTGGTCGGCCCCCGCCTGCTCCCAGCGCCGGCACTGCGCGAGCACCTCGCCCGGGTCGCCGCAGATCATCAGCTCCTCCGCGATGAGGAGTTCGATGATCTCGGCCGAGTACTCGGGGAGCAGCTCGGGCCACTCGGGGATGCCCTCGGGCCGGGGGAAGGTGTCGTGGTAGCGGAAGAGCAGCGACTGGAGGTAGTTCAGTCCGCCGCCGACGGCGATCTCGACGGCCTTCTCGTGGGTCTCGGCGCAGATCGCGGTCGAGGTGACCATGACGTTGTCGTTGACGAAGTCGCCGACCGCCTTGGCCTCCTTGATCGCGTTCTTGTAGGACTCGACGACCCACTCCATGTCGGAGACCTTCTGGACGCTGAAGCCGAGGACGCCGAGGCCCATCTTCCCGGCCATGGCGTAGGAGGAGGGGGAGCCGGCGGCGTACCACATGGCGGGGTGGGAGGCGCCGTACGGCTTGGGGAGGATCTTGCGGGGCGGCAGGGACCAGTGCTTGCCCTGGAAGCCGGCGTACTCGTCCTGGAGCCACATCTTGGGGAACTCGGCGATGGTCTCCTCCCAGAGTTCCTTGGTGTGGTTCATGTCGGTGATGCCCGGGAAGAAGCCGAGGATCTCGTGGGAGCCGGCGCCGCGGCCGGAGCCGAACTCGAAGCGGCCGGCCGAGAGGTGGTCGAGCATGGCGACCTTCTCCGCGACCTTCACCGGGTGGTTGACCGGGGCGAGCGGGTTGAAGATGCCGGAGCCGAGGTGGATGCGCTCGGTGGCGTGGGCGAGGTAGCCCAGGTAGACGTCGTTGGCCGAGAGGTGCGAGTACTCCTCCAGGAAGTGGTGCTCGGAGGCCCAGGCGTACTTGAAGTTCGACTTGTCGGCCTGGATGACGTACTCGGTCTCCTCCATGAGGGCCTTGTGCTCGGCTTCGGGATCGGTCTCGGCGCGCTTGCCGACGTATCCCTGTACGAAGATCCCGAATTCCACGGAAGTCACCGTCCTCGTGAGTTTCTGACGTGTCGTCAGATTCTTGGATGCACTACGCCGTGTCAATACCTGACGATCCATCAGGTGTGGTCAGAACAGGGAGACCCCGGCCAGCCATCCGCCGTCGATCACGAAGGGCTGGCCCGTCACGTACGAGGAGTCCTCCGAGGTCAGGAAGAGGGCGAGGGCCGCCACCTCCGCCGGGCGGCCGATCCGGCCGAGCGGCACCAGGGTGCGGTACAGCTCGGCGGTGGCGGCCGGGTCCACCCCCTCCGGGTTGCTCATCGCGGTGTCGATCGCGCCGGGGCAGACGGCGTTCACCCGGATCCCCCTCGGGGCCAGCTCCAGCGCCGCCACCCGGGTCAGGCCGACCACCGCGTGCTTGGAGGCCGCGTAGGCGCCGACGCCGGCCATCCCGGTCAGGCCCGTGTACGAGGCGGTGTTCACGATCGTGCCGCCGCCGGCCGCCGCGATCTCCGGCGCGACCGCCCGGATGCCCAGGAAACAGCCGGTCTGGTTGACCGAGACGATCGCCTGGAACTCCTCCAGCGGGGTGGAGAGCAGGTCGTTGAAGCGGAGGATGCCGGCGTTGTTCACCAGGGCGTCGATCTTCCCGAACCGCTCCTTGGCGGCGGTGACCGTGTCCGCCCACTCCTCCTCGCGGGTCACGTCCAGGTGGACGTAGGCGGCCCGCTCCTCCCCCAGCTCCTTGGCGAGCGCCTCGCCGGGGCCGTCCAGCACGTCCGCGAGGACCACCTTCGCCCCCTCGGCGGCGAAGAGCCGCGCCTCCTGCTCGCCCTGCCCGCGCGCCGCCCCCGTGACGATCGCGACCCGCCCGTCCAGCTTGCCCATGCGCCTACTCCCTACAGGTGGGGGGCGACCTCCGACCCGAAGGCCGCCATCTGGTCGATGAGTTCGGTACGGCTCCGGCTGCGGAACCGCACCTGGAGCTGGCCGACGCCCATCGCCCCGTACGCCCGGAGCGAGGCCGCCAGCTCCTCCGGCGGGCCGGCGAGCGTGCGCCGCCCGACCTCCCAGCCGGGGGTGCCGACGTACAGCGGCTCGGCGATCGCGCCGACGACGAAGGGGTCCGCGAGCCCGGCCTCCTCGCGCAGCCGACGGATCCGCTCGATCCGGCGGCCCAGCACGTCCCGCGGGTCGCCCTGCGGCAGCCAGCCGTCGCCCTTGAGCGCGGCCCGCCGCACGGCCGCCGGCGAGGAGCCGCCCACCCAGACCGGGACCCGCTGCTGCGCGGGCCGCGGCCGCTGCCCGAGGTCCTTGAAGGCGAACCGCTCCCCCAGGTGCTCCGGGTACTCCTCCGGGCCGAGCGCCGCCCGCAGCGCGTCGATCGTCTCGTCGAGGACCGCGCCGCGCCGCGCGAAGTCCGCCCCGACCGCCTCGAACTCCTCTTGCACGTGCCCGGCCCCCACCCCGAGGACCAGCCGGCCGCCGGAGAGGTGGTCGACGGTCGCGTACGCCTTGGCGGTGACCAGCGGATGCCGCAGTCCGACGACGGCGACGTGCGAGAGCAGCCGGACCCGCTCGGTGGCGGCGGCCAGGAAGGAGAGGGTGGCGACCGGGTCGTACCAGACGGTGCTCATCCCGGCGGCGAGCCGGCGCGGGATGGCCACGTGGTCGCAGCAGGCGACGTAGTCGAACCCGTGCGCGTCGGCGGCCCGCGCGACGGCGAGCAGGTCCCCCGGCCCGGCGGCGGCCTCCCACGGCTCGGCGTAGATCGCGGACTGGGACTGGACGGGCAGCTGCATCCCGTAGACCACCATGGGAACCCCCTCATCTGACGCTTCGTCAGTTATGGCGACGGGGCCATGCTGTCGCCTGACGGGCCATCAGGCAAGGGGCCCGCCGTATCGCCGCGCGGGCGGCAGCACGACGCCATCGACTCGGCGTCGATCGCGTCGCGCCACCCCCAGCCCGCCGAGTTCCTGCACAGCGCCCGGAACGGCCGCGAGTACGACGAGATCGCCGAGATGTTCGCCGAGCTCTACCCCGATGTCGCGGTGCGCAAGAACGCCGGCCGCTGGATCGACTCCGTACAGCGCCGGATGGCGAGAGCCGGCGAGCACCGGAGCGCCTCGGCCGTCGGCCTGATCATCGCAGCCACCGCCGCTCACCACGGACTGACCGTCCTCCACGACGATGACGACTACCGGACCGTCGCCCGGCACGCGCCCGACCTGAGCGAGCACAACGTCCGGGACGCCCGGGCACAGGCCGGGACGGGGCCGGCCGCTCCGCGCGTGACGTGCGGCCCCGCCCCCGCGCGTCACGGCCTCCAGAGGCCCTCCGGCG
This sequence comes from Streptomyces sp. NRRL F-5727, assembly GCF_000719555.1. Classification (GTDB taxonomy): domain Bacteria; phylum Actinomycetota; class Actinomycetes; order Streptomycetales; family Streptomycetaceae; genus Streptomyces. The sequence goes on along the minus strand of NZ_JOGX01000057.1, from coordinate 54,821 downwards.
TCAGCCCCAGCAGGTCGATGGCGTTGCCGCGGACGATGCGGTCGACGACGTCCGGGGGCAGGTGGCCCATCTGCGCCTCGCCGACCTCCTTCGACTTGGGCCAGGTGGAGTCCGAGTGCGGGTAGTCCGTCTCGTAGAGGACGTTTCCCGCGCCGATCGCGTCGAGGTTGCGCAGCCCGAAGGCGTCGTCGAAGAAGCAGCCGAAGACGTGCCCGGCGAAGAGCTCCGACGGCGGCCGGGTGACCTTGTCGGCGACGCCGCCCCACGCGCGGTTCTCCTCCCAGACCACGTCCGCCCGCTCCAGGATGTACGGGATCCAGCCGATCTGGCCCTCCGCGTACATGATCCGCAGGTTCGGGAAGCGCTCGAACGTGCCGCTCATCAGCCAGTCGACCATCGAGAAGCAGCAGTTGGCGAAGGTGATCGTGGAGCCGACCGCCGGCGGCGCGTCCGCCGAGGTGGACGGCATCCGGCTGGACGAGCCGATGTGCATCGCGACGACCGTGCCGGTCTCGTCGCAGGCCCGGAAGAACGGGTCCCAGTGGTCGGTGTGGACCGAGGGCAGCCCCAGGTGCGGCGGGATCTCGGAGAAGGCGACCGCCCGCACGCCCCGCGCCGCGTTCCGCCGCACCTCGGCGGCGGCCAGCTCCGGGTCCCACAGCGGGATGAGGGTCAGCGGGATCAGCCGGCCGTGCGCCTCGGGGCCGCACCACTCCTCGACCATCCAGTCGTTGTACGCGCGGACGCAGAGGAGCCCGAGCTCGCGGTCGGCCGCCTCGGTGAAGGTCTGGCCGCAGAAGCGCGGGAAGGTCGGGAAGCAGAGCGCGGACTGGACGTGGTTGACGTCCATGTCGGCGAGCCGGTCCGGGACGGAGAAGGAGCCCGGCCGCATCTGCTCGTAGGTGATGACCTCGAGGCGTATCTCGTCGCGGTCGTAGCCGACGGCCGTGTCGAGCCGGGTGAGGGGTCGGTGAAGGTCCTCGTAGACCCACCAGTCGCCGATCGGGCCCTCGTCGCCCGGCGCGCCCATGACGGGAGCGAACTTGCCGCCGAGGAAGGTCATCTCCTTCAGCGGGGCGCGGACGATCCGCGGGCCGGTGTCGTGGTACCGGGACGGGAGCCGGTCGCGCCAGACGTGCGGGGGCTCCACGGTGTGGTCGTCCACCGAGATGATCCTGGGGAAGGTCTCCTGGGTCTCCATGTCCTCCACGGTAGCGCTGATCTGACGAACCGTCAGCTATCGTGACGGCCGGTGCCGGTCACAGGTCCTCCACAACGGAGCCCCGATGCTGACGCGCTCCCTCCGGACAAGGCAGACTGTCTGGGGCGATACCACCGGTAGGGGCAGGGGGAGCCATGGGTCAGGACAACGGGCCGCGCGTCCCGGCGCGGGGCCCCGGCGAGCACGGGGCCGGGCCCGGATTCGGCGTGCCCCGGCAGCGGGCGCGGACGGACGAGGGGCAACCGGTCGGCGCGCCGGCGGAGACGTCGACCGCCCCGGACGCCGGCACCGGGCTGCGGTTCGGCGTGCTCGGGCCCGTACGGGCCTGGCGGGACGGGGAGGCGCTGGCCACCGGCTCGCCCCAGCAGCGGGCCCTGCTCGCCGCCCTGCTCCTGCGCGGCGGCCGCACCGCCACCGCCGCCGAGCTCATCGACGCGCTCTGGGGCGAGGAACCCCCCTCCCAGGCGCTCGCCGCGCTCCGCACGTACGCCTCCCGGCTCCGCAAGGTCCTCGGCGCCGAAGTGCTGGTCAGCGAGTCCGGCGGCTACGCGCTGCGCACCACCGCGCTCGACCTCACCCGCGCCCGGGAACTGGCCGCCGAGGCCGAGAGGCTGCGGGCCGCCGGCGACCGGGCCGCCGCCCGCGCCCGGCTCGCCGAGGCCCTCGACCTGTGGGACGGCGAGGTCCTGGCCTCCGTCCCCGGGCCGTACGCCGACGCCCAGCGGACCCGCCTGGAGGAGTGGCGGCTCACCCTCCTGGAGACCCGCGTCGACGTCGACCTGGAGATCGGCGCCCACGCCGAGGCCGTCTCCGAACTGACCGCGCTCACCGCCGCGCACCCGCTGCGCGAGCGGCTGCGCGAACTGCTGATGCTCGCGCTCTACCGCAGCGGACGGCAGGCGGAGGCCCTCGCCGTGTACGCCGACACCCGCCGGCTCCTCGCCGACGAGCTCGGCGTCGACCCGACCCCCGAACTCTCCCGGCTCCAGCAGCGCATCCTCCAGGGCGACACCGAGCTGGCCCGCCCCGTCGAGGAGCAGGCGCCCGCCGCCGCGCCCGTCTCCCGCCCCGCCCAGCTCCCCGCCACCGTCGCCGACTTCACCGGCCGGGCGGCGTTCGTCCGCGAACTCGGCGCGCGGCTCGCCACCGCCGAGGGCTCCGTCATGGCCGTCTCGGCGCTGGCCGGCATCGGCGGCGTCGGCAAGACGACCCTCGCCGTGCACGTCGCCCACGAGGCCCGGCCGCACTTCCCCGACGGGCAGCTGTACGTCGACCTCCAGGGCGCGGGCGCCCGCGCCGCCGCGCCCGAGACCGTCCTGGGCTCCTTCCTGCGCGCGCTCGGCACCCCCGACTCGGCCATCCCCGACTCCCTGGAGGACCGGGCCGCCCTCTACCGCTCGACGCTGGACGGCCGCCGGGTGCTGATCCTCCTCGACAACGCCCGGGACGCCGCCCAGATCCGCCCCCTGCTGCCCGGCACGGCCGGCTGCGCCGCGCTCGTCACCAGCCGCATCCGCATGGTCGACCTGGCGGGCGCGCACCTCGTGGACCTGGACGTCATGTCCCCCGAGGAGGCGCTCCAGCTCTTCACCCGGATCGTCGGCGAGGAGCGGGTGCGGGCGGAGCGGGAGGCGGCGCTGGACGTGGTCGCGGCCTGCGGCTTCCTGCCGCTGGCGATCCGCATCGCCGCCTCGCGCCTGGCGGCCCGCCGTACCTGGACGGTCTCGGTCCTGGCCGCGAAGCTCGCGGACGAGCGCCGGCGCCTCGACGAGCTCCAGGCCGGCGACCTCGCGGTCAAGGCGACCTTCGAGCTGGGCTACGGGCAGCTGGAGCCGGCCCAGGCGCGGGCCTTCCGCCTCCTGGGCCTCGCGGACGGCCCCGACATCTCCCTGGCAGCGGCGGCGGCCGTCCTCGACCTGCCCCTCTGGGACACGGAGGACCTCCTGGAGGCCCTGGTCGACACGTCCCTCCTCGAATCGGCCGCCCCCGGCCGCTACCGCTACCACGACCTGGTCCGGCTGTACGCGCGCGCCTGCGCCGACCGGGACGAGCACCCGCCGACGGAGAAGGAGGCGGCGCTCTCCCGGCTCCTCGACTTCTACCTGTCGACGGCGGCCCGGGTGTACGCCATCGAGCGCCCCGGCGACCGGCTGGTCGACCACCTGGAGCGCACCGCGTACGAGGGCCTGGCCTTCACCGACCGCCACGACGCGCAGGACTGGCTCTACGCCGAGTCCCACTGCCTCCTCGCCTGCGTCCGCCAGTCCGCCTCCTCCCCCACGACCCTCCGCCGCGCCGTGGACCTCCTCTGGGCGTCCCTCGACCTGGCGGAGTCCGGCGCCAACTCCAAGGAGTACGAGGCGGTGGCCACGGTCCTGCGGGAGGCGGCGGCGAAGGCGGGCGACGTACGGGCGGAGGGGCGGGCGGCGATCACGCTGGCGTACGTCCACCACTACCAGGGCCGCTTCGACCAGGCGGAACGGGAGGCGGCAGAGGTGACCGACCTCGCCGGGTCCGTGGACGACCGCCTGCCCATGTGCTGGGCGCTCAACGTCCGGGGCGCCGTCGCCCTCTACCAGGCTCGGCACCAGGACGGGGACCGTCACTTCTCCCTGGCCATCGCGGAGTTCCGCAGCGTGGGCGACCGGGCCGGCGAGGCGTCGGCCCTGTGCAACCTGTCGCGGCTCCGGCTGGCCGCCGGACAGCGGGAGGACGCCGTCCGCATGGCCCAGCAGGGGGCGGCCATGTACGACGACATGGGGCACTCCCTGAAGGGAGCGAACGGCCGGTACGCGCTGGGACTGGCACTCACCGAGAACGGACAGCTCGACACCGCGGCCGACCGCCTCCGCGAAGCGCTCGGCGTCTTCGAGGAGAGCCGGCAGCGGCTGTGGGAGGGCATGACCCTCTTCCGTCTGGCCGAGGTCGACATCGCCGCCCGCAGGTACGGCGCAGCGGCCGCTGGAGCCGAGAAGGCCCTGTCGGTGCTGCGGGGCATCGGCGGCGACTGGCGGCGCGGCAACGTGCTCACCGTGCTCGGCCGGGCGCTCGCCGCCATCGGCCAGTCGGGCCGGGCCCAGGTGTGCTGGCAGGAAGCGCTCGACATCTACGAGGAACTGGGATCGCCGGAATCGGCGGAGGTCAGAGGGCTGCTCGCGCCCCACGCCGCGGCCTGACGCCCAGGTCTCCGGCGGGCGTTCATCATTCGTTTATCGCCGCGGGCCAGAGTTGTCTCAACGATCCGTCGCGTCGGGGGGCAGGCGGGTCGCAGCAGAGGCTGTCACACCTACGCACTAGGGTGAGCGGCCCATGGGAGCCCGTCCGACCGTCCACGGGGGAACAGCCGGGCGGGCTCCCCCGAACACCGCATGCAAGCCATCCACCAGGAGGGGAACACCATGGCCGAGATCGACCCGACCACCAAGCCGGAAAACCTGCACGTCACCGGCGGCGAGACGGAGCAGATCGGCACCAAGAACCTGCACGTCACCTCGGAGCCGGCCGACGCCATCGCGGACAAGGTCCTCGGCGACGGCAGCGCCTCGACCGACAACCTCCACGTCACCACGGAGCCGGTCAAGTAGGCCATTTCCCCACGGGGACGACGGTACCGGCGGCGACTTCGGGGGAGCTGCCGGTGCCATCCAAGGGGGCCCGGTCGACGGGGGAGCACACGGTCCCGGGGGACTCCGGACGGAACCAGGGGGGATTCGTCCGGCAGGGACCGCGAGCAACGCGATCGGACCACCGACAGGAGGGGCCGGGCAGACGCCCGGCCCCTCTTCTCGTCCGGGTGGGCGGGACCTGATGGAGTATCACCTTCCATGTGGCCCGCTGGAGACGCCCGCGGAAGACTCGAACCGGATCTGCACCGATACAGGGAGTTTGCACGTGACCCGCACCAAGCGTCTCCTCGCCACGGCCGCGATCGCGGCCGCCGTCGCCGCCGGCACGGCCTCTCCGGCCATGGCCAACGTGCACGTCACCAGCACCACCACGGAGAACGTGCACGTCACCACCACGGAGAACGTGCACGTCACCGGTGACGGCATCGACAGCCTGCACCTCACCTGACCCCCGCAGCGTCACGCAGGGCCCGGACCACAGCGTGGTTCGGGCCCGCGGGCGTTCCGGGGGCCGTCAGGGGGCCGGGAAGCGGGCCGCCAGCAGGGCGCCGTCCTTCTCCGGGCCTCGATCGTGAGGGTGCCGCCGTGGGTGGTGGCGAGGTTTCCGGCGACGGGAAGCCCAGGCCGGCACCGTCGGCCGGGCGGGAGGCGGGGGTCGTGCTGCTGCGCCGTGGGAGGGGCTAGCTGCGGGCGTAGGAGCCGAGGCCGACGAGGCAGTAGACGTACTCGCTGATGGTGGTGCCGTTCATGGTGTAGCGGTGCGAGAAGGCGTACTCGGTCTTGGGGTTGGAGTTGCACCTGTTCATGTCGGAGGTGAAGGGGAAGGTCTGGATGACCTTGTAGTGGGCGTCCGAGGCCGAGCAGGAGACCTCCTCGACGCCGCTGACGGACTGGGCGGTCTCCGAGTCCGGCAGGGTGCCGTTGAGGCAGGTGCCCTTGTCGTACGGGTCGGGCTCCTCCTCGGTGGGGGTGGCGGTCGCCGAGGGGGCGAGGTCGCCGAGGTCGAGGCTGGGGAAGGGCGAGACGGAGAAGGTGGGGAAGGTGGGCCGGGCGTCGGGCGTGTCCTTCTCGTCGTTGGCGTTGAAGAGGTACAGGCCGCCGATGATCGCGCCGATGACGAGGAGCGGGACGAGGCAGCCGGCGACGCCGGACCTGCCCTGCTGCGCGGTCTGGCCGCCGGCGACGGTGATGCGGAGGAGGACGGTCCCGCCGGCGAGCTGGACGGGGACGAGGTCCCCGTGGCGGCAGGGCGGGACGTGGAGCTGGGTGGGGCCGGTCGGGAGGGTGACCGGGATGACGACGCCGGTGGCGGCCTGCTGCGGGGTGAGGGTGAGGGGGATCTCCTGGGTGGACACCTGCTGCTCCTCGGGTCGGAGGGGGACGGGGAGTGCGCGCCTCTATGACGTGTACACGCGGCGGACTGGTTGCGTCCACGGAGGGCTTTCCGTAAGGGGATTCCAATATTCCGGAACACTCGCCCGGAACCGGCTCCCGACGACCTCCCCTGCCCGAACCGCCCGCAACCGCCCGCAGCCGCCCCCGGCAGCCCCCGCCCCCGGCACCGTCCCCCGCCCGCCTCAACCCCGCTGCCGCAGCTCTCCCTTGACCACCTTCCCGCTCGCGTTGCGCGGCAGCTCCGCCACGAACTCGACCTGCCGGGGCACCTTGTAGTTCGCCATCTCCCGCCGCGACCAGGCGATCAGGTCGTCGGCGGTGATCCGCGCGCCCGGGCGGCGCACCGCGAACGCCTTGCCGACCTCGCCGAGCCGGGCGTCGGGGACGCCGATGACGGCGACGTCGGCGATGTCCGGGTGCAGGCCGAGGAGTTGCTCGATCTCGGCCGGGTAGGCGTTGAAGCCGCCGACGATGAACATGTCCTTGAGCCGGTCGGTGATCCGCAGGTTCCCGGCCGCGTCGAGGACGCCGACGTCGCCGGTGCGCAGCCAGCCGTCCGCGTCGATCGCGGCGGCCGTCGCCTCCTCGTCCTCGAAGTAGCCGCGCATCACGTTGTACCCCCTGACCAGCACCTCGCCCGTGCCGGAGAGCCGCACCTCGACGCCGGGGACGGCCCGGCCGGAGGTGGTGGCGACCGTCTCGTCGGGGTCGTCGCGGCGGCACATGGTGACGAGGCCGCTCGCCTCCGAGAGGCCGTAGGCGGTGAGGACGGTGCCGATGCCCAGCTCGGAGCGGAGCCGCTCGACCAGGAGCAGCGGGACGACGGCGGCGCCGGTGACGACGAGGCGGAGGCTGGAGAGGTCGTGGGCGGCGCGGGCCGGGTGGTCGAGGAGCGACTGGTGGAGGGTGGGCGGGCCGGGGAGCACGCTGATCCGCTCGGCGGCGATGTTGGCGAGGACGGTGTCGACGGTGAAGACCGACTGCGGCACGATCACCGCGCCGCGCATCAGACAGGCGAGGACGCCCGCCTTGTAGCCGAAGGTGTGGAAGAACGGGTTCACGACGAGGTACCGGTCGCCCTCCGCGAGCCCCGCGAGCGCGGCCCACTCGGCGTAGCAGCGCAGGCTCTGGGCGTGGCTGATGACGGCACCTTTGGGGCGGCCGGTGGTGCCGGAGGTGTACACGACGTCGGAGGGGCTGTCCGGGTCGAGGGCGTCGGCACGGGCCCGTACGCGCTCCGCCGGGACCCGGTCGCCCTCGGCGAGGAACGCCTTCCAGGTGGTCCACTCGGCCTCGTCGGGCGCGGTGTCGCCGAGGACGACGACCCGCTCCAGGTGCGGCAGGGGCACCCCGGCGCGGCGCAGCGAGGCGACGTACGAGGTGCCGAGGAAGGTGCCGGTGACGAAGAGCAGCCGGGCGCGGGAGCGGGCGAGGACGTCGGCGGCCTCGGTGCCCTTGAAGCGGGTGTTGAGGGGGACGAGGACGGCGCCGGCGGTGACGGCGCCGAGGGCGGCGACGATCCAGTCGAGGCTGTTGGGGGCCCACACCGCGACCCGGTCCCCGGCCCGTATCCCGGTGGCCAGGCAGGCCGCGGCGGACCGCTCGACCCGGTCGGCGAGTTCGGCGTACGAGATCCGGGCACGGCCGTCGACGACCGCCTCCCGCCCGCCGTACCGCTCCCCCGCCCACCGGACGAGCCCCGGGATCGTGCCCCACTCCAGGTCACCGCGCACGTCCATCCCCAACCTCCCGGTAGCCGACCAGTAGCTGACTATCCGTCAGATTAGTTGTAGCCTGACGCGCTGTCAGCAGTGCTGCCCCATGAGGAGGTCCGGTGCTCAAGGACGCCACCGCCATCGTCGGCATAGGACAGACCGCCTTCGCGAAACAGCTCCCGGAGACCGAGAAGGCGCTCGCCTGCCGGGCGATCCTCGCCGCCCTCGACGACGCCGGCATCGCCCCCTCCGAGGTCGACGCCTTCGCCTCCTACACCATGGAGGAGACCGACGAGGTCGAGGTCGCCAAGGCCATCGGCGCCGGCGACGTCACCTTCTTCTCCAAGGTCGGCTACGGCGGCGGTGGCTCCTGCGCCACCGTCGCCCACCTCGCCGCCGCCGTCGCCACCGGCCAGGCGAGCGTCGGCGTCGCCTGGCGCTCCCGCAAACGCGGCTCCGGCCCCCGCCCCTGGAAGAACACCGCCGTCCAGCTCCCCACCCCCGGCCAGTGGACCCGCCCCTACGGGCTGCTCCGCCCCGCCGACGAGATCGGCATGCTCGCCCGCCGCTACATGCACGAGTACGGCGCCACCCGCGACCACCTCTTCAACGTCGCCCTCGCCTGCCGCAACCGCGCCAACCAGAACCCGGCCGCGATCATGTACGAGCGCCCGCTGACCCGCGAGATGTACATGACCTCCCGATGGATCAGCGAACCCCTCTGCCTCTTCGACAACTGCCTGGAGACCGACGGCGCCCTCGCCTGCGTCGTCGTCTCCGCCGCACGCGCCCGCGACTGCCGGCAGAAGCCCGTCTACGTCCACTCCGCCGCCCAGGGCCTGCCCGCCCAGCACCACGGCATGGTCAACTACTGGAACGACGACCCGCTCACCGGTCCCGCCTGGACCGCCGCCCGCCACCTGTGGAAGACCGCCGACTTCGGCCCCCAGGACGTCGACGTCGCCCAGATCTACGACGCCTTCACCCCCCTCATCCCGCTCTCCCTGGAGGGCTACGGCTTCTGCGGCCGCGGCGAGGGCGCCGCCTTCACCGAGGGCGGCGCCCTCGAACTCGGCGGCCGGCTCCCCCTCAACACCGGCGGCGGCGGCCTCTCCGAGGCGTACGTCCACGGCTTCAACCTCATCAACGAGGGCGTGAAGCAGCTCCGCGGCACCTCCACCGCCCAGGTCCCCTCCGCCGCCACCTGCCTCGTCACGGCCGGCGAGGGCGTCCCCACCTCGGCCCTACTCCTCAGGAGCTGACCCGATGCTGAACCCCGTCATCGACGAAGACGGCGCCCCCTTCTGGGAGTTCACCGCCCGCGGCGAGCTGCGGATTCAGGCGTGCGCCGAAGAGGACTGCGGCGAGCTCCGCTTCCCGCCCCGCCCCTGCTGCCCGCACTGCCAGTCCTTCGCCACCGAGTGGCGGCGCATGTCCGGCCGCGGCCGGATCTGGTCGTACGTCCTCCCGCATCCGCCGCTGCTCCCCGACTACGCCGCCCAGGCCCCCTACAACGCGGTCCTCGTCGAACTCGCCGACGCCCCCCGCATCCGCCTCGCCGGCAATGTGGTCACCGCCCCCGACGCGCCCCTGAACTCGCTCGACCCCGCCCGCCTGCGGATCGGCGCCCCCGTCCGCGTCGCCTTCACCGAGATCGACGGCATCACCGTCCCGCGCTGGATCCTGGAACGCGGATGACGGTCTCACTGGAACGGGACAAGGCGACCGGCGTCGCCGTCGTCACCCTCGACCGGCCCGAACGCCTCAACGCGATCACCCTCGCCATGGCCGGCGAACTGGCCGCCGTCTGGCGGGGCCTCCGGTACGACGACGAGATCCGGGCGGTCGTCCTCACCGGCGCCGGCGGCCGGGCCTTCTGCACCGGCGTCGACCGCGACGACGCCGGCCGGCTGCCGCAGCCCTCCTCCCCGTACACCATCGACGACCCGCTGCTCACGATCGGGCCCAAGGCCAACGACCTGTGGAAACCGGTGATCGCCGCGGTGGAGGGGATGGCCTGCGGCGGCGCCTTCTACCTGCTCGGCGAGGCCGAGTTCCTGATCGCCGGCGCGACCGCGGCCTTCTTCGACCCGCACACCACCTACGGCATGGTCAGCGCCTTCGAGACCATCCACATGGCGCAGCGGATGCCCTTCGGGGAGGTCGCCCGGATGGCCCTCATGGGCTCCGCCGAACGGATCTCCGCCCGGCGCGCGTACGAGACCGGCCTGGTCAGCGAGGTGACCGAACCCGGCGGCGCGCTCGCCGCCGCGCGGGAGGCGGCGGCCGTCGTCGCCTCGTACCCGACCGAGGCCGTGCAGGGCACCGTACGGGCCCTGTGGACGGCCAGGGAGGCCGTCAGGTCTCAGGCCCTCGCCCAGGCGCCCCACCTGGTGACCCTCGGCAACCTGCCGGCGGACCGGCAGGCGGAGCTGTTCACGGGACGGGGGGCGGGCTACCGGACGCGGTAGCCCCGGCGCGGGCGGCGTGGCGCCCGGCGGCCGTCCGTGTGTCTAGTAGGCGTCCACGTCGTCGACGCGGATCTCGCAGTTCCGCACCTTGTCCACGGCCCCGGGCTTCGCCATCTTCACCTCGAAGTCCTTCTGGCCGCCGTCCTCCACCCGCAGCGTCGTCGTCCGCGAGTCGACCACGGCCCCGGTGGCGCTCTTGAAGTCCAGCGTCACCTTGTAGAGCTCGGTGGTGCCGAACGACGCCTCGCTGACGATCCGCACCGTCGCCGAGGTGTCCGCCCTGCGGGCCGGCTTGCCCTTGCGCTTCTTCTGGGCGGGCTTCACGCAGTCGACGACGGTCACGTTCAGGGTGCCCGTCGGGGAGGCCGTGGCCGTCGGCTCGGCCGTGTAGTCGCTGCCGCTGCCGCCGCTCGCCCCGGAGCCGCTGTAGTCGTCGTTGTCCTTCTTGTCGCTGGAGCAGCCACCGCCGCTCTTGCTGCTCTTGCCGCTGCCGCCCTTGCCGCCGCCGCTGCTGCTCGTCTGGAAGCCGGTCAGCGCCAGCACCACCACCGTCAGCGTCGCCGCCATCTTCAACCGCGTCCGTACCATCGCCGTCCTCCCCGTCCGTCATGTGCCGCCACACCCTAGCGAGGAGCCGCATCCCGCGTGGCGGCCCCCCGGCTCCGGGCGTAGCGTCGACAGCGAGAGCCGGACCGCGAAGCCCCCGAGGAGGCCGATCGATGATCCGCAACGTCGTCGGCTCGGTCCTGGCCCTCGCCGGAGCGACGGCCGCCGTCTGGAGCCCCTTCCGTGCCTGGTACGACGGCCGTCACGGCAGCGACTATCCGATCGAGGACCTCTTCACCGGCATCACCGACACCGGGGCCGAGGTGATCGGCTCGATCCTGCTGCCGTTCGCCTTCGCCGCCCTCGTCACCGTCCTCGGCGTGGTGCTGCGCTCCCGCGTGCTCGTCGCCGTCGCCGGTCTGGTCGTCCTCGGCTTCACCGTCCTGTGGATGGTCCGGGTCGGGCAGGCCGAGGGGAGCCTGGTGGTCTCCGGGGACGGGCGCGGCCTCGGCGACGGCGTCGCCAACGCCTTCGGCGGCGGGATCCTGCTGCTGCTCGGCGCGCTCGTCATGTCCGGCCGCGCCAGGCGCCACCGGCTGGAGCCGGCCGGGCCGCCGCCCACGCACCCGACGCTCGACGGGCCGCCGCCCGGGGAGACCCCGGCGGAGCACCCGTACGACGCGGAGACCCGGTCCATGCCGTACGCCGCGCCGGGTCCAGTACGAGGACTTCCACCCGGCACGCCGAGAGCACGCACCTGACGCCGCGGGGCCGCCCTTCGGGCGACGACGGGAGTGTGACGACAGGACCTAGCGGGCGGCCGAGCCCCGGCCCGTGGCCGTGCCCTTCGCCGCGTCGAGCGCGTACACGCAGCGGTCCTTGCTGCACGCGTACACGACCCCGTTCCGCACCACCGGCGAGCCGGTGATCTCGCCGCCGGTGGCGAGCTTCCAGCGGAGCTGTCCGCCGGTCGCGTCCAGGGTGTAGAGGACGTGGTCGGCGGAGCCGAAGTGGACCCGGCCGTCGGCGACGACGGGGGTGCCGACCAGCTCGGAGCCGGCCGCGAACCGCCACCGGGGGGTGCCGGTGACCGCGTCCAGGGTGTAGAGCGCGCTGCCGCTGCCGACGTGCACGTTGCCGTCCGCGACCAGCACCGGCTCGGCCGACTGGCGCTGCTCGGTCGCGATCCGCCAGCGGTCCTGGCCGGTGGTGGCGTCGAGCGCGTACACCGTGCCGAGGTGGTCGGCCAGGTACACGCCGCCGCCGGTCACCGCGGGGCCGGGCGCGAACGCGGGCGGGGAGAGGAAGACGGCGGGCGCCTCGAAGTGCCAGCGGACGTGCCCGGCGGCGATGTCGACGGACAGCACGCGGGTGCCGGCGGAGACGTACACGCAGCCGTCCTCGGCCGGGGCGACCCGGACCGGCACGTGCCCGCAGGACGCGGCGTCGCCGATCGGATACGACCAGCGCTCGGTGCCCGTGCGGGCGTCGAGGGCCTGGAGCCGGGCGTCCCGCCACACGTACACGGTGTCGCCGTGGATCGCCGGGCCCGCCTCCGGGGTCTCGAAGTCCGTCTGACAGCCGGTGATCTCCCACAGCTTGGCGCCGTTCGACGCCTCCCAGCCCTGGACGCCGCCGCCCCGGGTGCCGGTGACGACGGTGCCCCGGTCCACCCGGAGGGAGTACACCCAGGCGTCGGTGCGCAGCCGCCAGCGCTCGCTGCCGTCGGCGGCGTCCAGCGCGTACAGCGTCGGCCCGTCGGAGGCGTGGATCCGGCCCCCGGCCACCGCCATCGACCAGGCCACGTCCCGGGTCTTGAACTGGCGCCGGCCGGACGCGGTGTCCAGCGCGTGCACCTCGAAGGAGGTCACGTAGAGCAGGTCGCCGTCGACGACCGGCGTCCCCCACACATCGTTCGACATGCGGAAACGCCACGGCCGCCAGGCCCCCGGCGTGGGCTGCGGCGGTACGACCGGGGGCTCCGGCGCCGGCGCGGGCGCGGCCTCCCCGCCGGGCGGCCGGAGCCAGCCGGTGGCGTGCGGGTCGGCGGCCTGGCCGACGGCGAGCGCCGCCCGGGTGTCGGCGACCCGGGGGCCGGGGCCGATCGGCACGGTGGCGCCGCCGAGCCGCACCGGACCGCCGGACTCCTCCGCCGGGCCGGCGTGCCGGCCGCCCACGTGCGCGGGCTCCGGGTCGCGCGGATCGCGGCCGTCGTACGGGACGGGCGGGCGCGGCGGCATCGGCGGCGGGGTGACCGGCGGCTGCGGGGCCGGCCGGCCGCCGCGCCGGGTCTCGATCATGGTGACGGCGGACTCGGGCAGCCACGCGGAGGCGGTGCCGCTGTCGTCGCTGCCGGGACCGAAGAGGTGCGGGGCGAGCATGGCCTGGAGGTCGGCCGGGCTCGGCCGCTGGGCCACGTCCATCTGCATGCACGCCTCGATGAGCGGCCGCAGCTCGTCCGGCAGGCCCTCCAGGTCGGGGCCCTCGCGGAGCAGCATGAAGACGGTCTCCACCGGGTTGGCGCCGTGGAAGGGCGCGTGCCCGGTGGCGGCGAAGACCAGCATGGAGCCGAGCGAGAAGACGTCGCTGGCGCCGGTGACGCTGCGCGAGTCGCGGGCCTGCTCGGGCGACATGTAGGCCGGGGTGCCCACGGCGACGTTGGTCATCGTCAGCCGTGTGTTGGAGACGCCGGACGCGATGCCGAAGTCGATGACCCGGGGCCCGTCCTCGACGACGAGGACGTTGGACGGCTTGAGGTCGCGGTGGACGAGCCCGGCGCCGTGGATGGACTGCAGGGCCTCGGCGACACCGGCGGCGAGCCACCGGACGGCCTGGGCCGGGAGCGGCCCGCACTCGTTCACTATCTCTTCCAGCGAGGGCGCCGGGACGTACGCGGTCGCCAGCCACGGCACGGCGGCGCGCGGGTCGGCGTCGACGACGGCGGCCGTGTAGAACCCGGACACCGCCCGGGCGGCCTCGACCTCCCGGGTGAAGCGGACCCGGAACAGCTGGTCCTCCGCGAGCTCCGTGCGCACGGTCTTGATCGCCACGCGCCGGCCCGACGCCGACCGCGCGAGATAGACCAGACCCATGCCGCCCGCGCCGAGCCGGCCCAGCACCTCGAAGGGCCCGATGCGTCTCGGGTCGTGCTGCGTCAGCTGTTCCACTTGCCTGCCACCTCCCCGTACGGGCCATGACGGTACGGCCCTGGGGGCTGATTCTTCCTGTCCGGAGCCCTTGTTGCGAACCCGGGGGCGGATCGGGGTGTCACACCTCATACGGAGCGGAACGCTCACGTGTCGGCGGGGGGCTCCGAGAGGGTGGAGGTGGGGGGTGCCGGGGCGGCGAGGGGGGCCGTGTCGGTGGAGAGGGCGGCGGACTCCCGGGGCACGGCGAGGGAGTCGGCGGGGGTCGGTTCGGCGAGGACGGCGAAGCGGGCGCCCTGGTTGTCGTGGAGGACGGCGATCCGGCCGTAGGGGGTGTCGGCGGGAGGTTCGGCGACCCGGCCGCCGAGGCGGACGGTGGTGGCGCACGCCTCGTCGCAGTCCCGGACGGCGAAGTAGACGAGGACGTGGCCGGGCATCTCGGCGGGGAAGGCGTCGGTGATGACGGCCCGGCCGCCGAAGGCGCTGTCGTCGCCGGCGCGGGAGCCGGGCGGGGACCAGACGCGGTAGTCGAAGCCGGGTTCCTTGCCCTCCTCGGCGGGGTCGGCCTGGCGGCCGAGCCAGCCGAAGACGGAGGCGTAGAAGGTGTCCACGGGCCCGGGGCGGCGGGTGTAGACCTCCATCCAGCAGAACGAGCCGGGTTCGTTCACGACCTCGAAGCCGTCGTCGTCGCCGGACTGGCGCAGGCCGATCACCGCGCCGCCGGGGTCGGCGGCGAGCGCGAGGACGCCGAAGGGGCCGACCGGGTACGGCTCCATCACCATCTGCCCGCCGGCCGCCTTGACGCGGGCGGCGACGGTGCCGGCGTCGGTGGTGGCCAGGTAGACGGTCCAGGTGGTGGGCATGCGGCCGTCCCGCTTGGGGAGCAGCCCGGCGACCCGGCGGCCGTCCAGCAGGGCCTCGTCGCGGTCGTCGTCGAAGGTCCAGCCGAAGAGCTCGCCGTAGAAGCGCTTGCCCGCCTCCAGGTCGGGGAGCTGCGCGTCCACCCAGCAGGGGGTGCCCTCTGTGTATACGGCCATGCCTCCACGCTAGGGCGGCGGGGGCGGGGGCGCGCTCCGGTGTGCGCCGTCCGGGGCGGGGGGCGGGTGCCGTGGCCTGAACCGGTCCCACGACGCGCCGAGGAGACCCCCGCCGACCTCGGGGAACGGGGTGCACCCCATTTGCAGTCGGCCGAATCGCGCGCCGATCCCCCCTCGGTAAGCTGACGGCATGACAGGACAAGTACGCACCGTCGACGGCCGCGTGGCCGGACGACGCGGCCAGGCGACGCGGCAGAAGCTGCTCGACTGCCTCGGTGAGATGCTCAGCTCCTCGCCGTACCGGGACGTCAAGGTGATCGACGTGGCCCGGAAGGCGGGTACTTCACCCGCGACGTTCTATCAGTACTTCCCGGACGTCGAGGGCGCCGTCCTGGAGCTCGCGGAGGAAATGGCGAAGGAGGGTGCCGGGTTGACCGAGCTGGTCTCCGGGCGCTCCTGGGTCGGCAAGGCGGCCTGGCAGACCTCCGAGGAACTCGTCGACGGCTTCCTCGACTTCTGGCGGAAGCACGACGCGATCCTGCGGGTCGTGGACCTCGGCGCCGCGGAGGGCGACAAGCGGTTCTACAAGATCCGCATGAAGATCCTGAACTCGGTCACCAACTCGCTGACGGACGCGGTGAAGGAGCTCCAGGCCAAGGGCAAGATCGACAAGGAGGTCAGCGCCGCGGCGATGGCGGGCTCGCTGGTGGCGATGCTGGCCGCGGTCGCCGGCCATCAGAAGGGCTTCACCACCTGGGGCGTGAAGCAGGCCGAACTCAAGCCGAACCTGGCCCTGTTGGTGCATCTGGGCATCACCGGCAAGAAGCCGGTGAGATAGCCCCGACGTCCCTGCCGGGCGGTTCGCCCGGAGCCTTCTCCTTCACCCGTCCTGTCGTCGACGCCGACGCCGGCCACCGCCCCGAGTGGGCGGGACCGCCGTCGGCGTCGTCGTGTCCGGGGTCTTTCCCGGTCATCTGCGGGTGAGGCGGAAGAGGCGGATCTCGCGGTCGATCCGGGCCTGGTAGGAGGCGTACGGGGGCCAGAAGGCGAGGGCCGCCTTCCAGGCCGCGGCCCGGTCCTCCCCGGTCAGCCGTTCGGCGCGTACGGGGATGGTCTCGCCCTTCCAGCTGATCTCGGCGTCCGGGTGGGCGAGCAGGTTGGCCGTCCAGGCGGGGTGGCCGGGGCGGCCGAAGTTGGAGCCGATGAGCAGCCAGGTCCCGCGGTCGGGCTCCGGCATGCAGGCGAGCGGGGTGGTGCGGGTCCGCCCGCTCCTCGCGCCCGTCGCGGTGAGCACGACGCCGGGCAGCATCCGGGTGCTGAGCAGCGTCTTTCCCCCGCTGATCCGGTGCACGGCCTTGTCGAGGGCGGGGATGACGCGGGGGGCGACGCGGGCGAAGGCGCGGGTCGAGGAGACCTTCTGGACGAGTCGCACCCCGAGTCCCGCTCGGGGGTTCGGTCTGACGGGCATCAGGCGGCCGCCTCTCCGAGGAGTCCGGTGCGTTCCGCCGCGCGGGCCCGGAGGCGTCCGGCGGGCCCGAAGAGCAGCTCGTCGGCGGCGGCGCGGCGGCCGTAGCGGTCGGCGTCGTGCGGCGGTACGGCTTCGGCCGCGGCGGCGCGGAGGGCGTCGAGGGCCTGGGCGAGGGCGAGGGGGCCGCTCTCGGGTCCGGGTCCCGGTTCACGGGCGGCGCAGTGGGTGAGCGTGCGGGCGGTCTCGATCTGGACGTGCAGGTCGGCGAGGCGGTGCCGGTCGCGGGCGGCGGCGTGGCGGAGGGCGCCGTCCAGGGCGGCGCGGGCGGCTCCGGCGGCCTCGGCGGCGAGCAGGACGGCGGCGGTGCGGCCGGCGGCGGCGAGGGCGCGGGTGATGGCGGCGGGGTCGGCGGGGTCCTCGCCGAGGAGTTCGGCCGGGACGTCGCGGAGCTGGACGCGGGCCGGGGAGCGGGTGGGGTCGAGGCCGGCGTGCCGGGTGCGGACGAGTCCGGGTCCGGCGTCCGCCGTGCGGACCAGGTGGAGGAGCGTACGGCTGCGGGCGAAGCCGCCGGTGTGGGCGGCGACGAGGAGGAGGCCGGCGCTGTGTCCGTCGAGGACCTGGTCGGCCTCGCCGTAGAGGAGCCGGCCGTCCGGGGGCCCGCCGGGGGCGGGGCGGGCCTGGACGCCGCCGGCCCGGCCGTCGCCGGACCAGGCGCCGGTGGTGTTGTCGCCGGTGAGTCCGAGGGCGTGGGCGAGGGAGCCGCCGGGGACGGCGAGGGCGCAGGTGAGGCTGCCGTCGGCGATGCGGGGCAGCAGGTCGGCGCGCTGGGCGGGGGTGCCGAGGGCGGCGACGAGGGGGGCGGTGAGGGCGGCGGTGGCGAGGAGCGGGGTGGGGGCGAGGGCGCGTCCGGTCTCCTCGCAGGCGAGGGCGAGCTCGGGGAGGGCGAGGCGGGCGAGGCCGAGTTCGCCGGACATCCGGGCCCAGAGGGCGGGGTCGTACCCCTCGGGGTGCGGGGCGGTGGCGCGGGCGGCCGGGGGGCCGGCGTGCTGGTCGAGCAGGTCCCGCAGGGCGCGGCGGATCTCCCGCTGTTCCTCGGTGGCGGTCTCCATGGGACTCCCTCCGTATCTGACGGTCCGTCATGCTAGGCCCGAGGAGGGGTGGTTGCCAGACACCGGCGAACCCCATTCCCCTCGAATCTGATGTACCGTCAGATTCATGACCGCCATCGGCACCACCTCACACGGCGGCCGGGGCCGCCGGGTCGCCGTCGCCGGCGTCGCGCTCTCCGACTGCGGCCGGGTCGACGAGGCCACCCCCTACGCGCTGCACGCCCAGGCCGCCCGGCGCGCCCTCGCCGACAGCGGCCTCGACCGCTCGCTCGTCGACGGCCTCGCCTCCGCCGGGCTCGGCACGCTCGCCCCCGTCGAGGTCGCCGAGTACCTGGGCCTGCGCCCCACCTGGATGGACTCCACCACGGTCGGCGGCGCCACCTGGGAGGTCATGGCCGCCCACGCCGCCGACGCCATCGCCGCGGGCCGTGCCAACGCGGTGCTGCTCGTGTACGGCTCCACCGCGCGCGCCGACATCAGGGCCCGCCGCCGCACCGCCAACCTCTCCTTCGGCGCGCGCGGCCCGCTCCAGTTCGAGGCCCCGTACGGGCACACCCTGGTCGCCAAGTACGCGATGGCCGCCCGCCGCCACATGCACACGTACGGCACCACCCTGGAGCAGCTGGCGGAGGTGGCCGTCCAGGCGCGGGCCCACGCGGCGCTCAACCCCGAGGCGATGTTCCGCGACCCGATCACCGTCGACGACGTCCTCTCCGGCCCGATGATCGCCGACCCCTTCACCAAACTGCACTGCTGCATCCGCAGCGACGGCGGCTGCGCGGTGCTGCTCGTCGCGGAGGAGTACGCGGCGGACCTGGCGAAGTCCCCCGTCTGGATCCTCGGCGCCGGCGAGCACGCCTCGCACACGTCGATGTCCGCGTGGGAGGACTTCACCGTCTCCCCCGCCGCCGTCAGCGGCCGCCTCGCCTTCGAACGGGCCGGCGTCACCCCCGCCGACATCGACGTCGCCGAGATCTACGACGCGTTCACCTACATGACGCTGGTGACCCTGGAGGACCTCGGCTTCTGCGGCAAGGGCGAGGGCGGGGCGTACGTCACGGACAAGTCGGCGGTGCCCGTCAACACGGACGGGGGCGGGCTCTCCGCCTGCCACCCCGGGATGCGGGGCCTCTTCCTCCTGGTGGAGGCGGTCCGCCAACTCCGCGGCGAGGCGCCCGGCCTCCAGGTCCGCCGCCCCGACGGCACCCTCCCCCGACTGGCCGTGGCCTCCGCGACAGGCGGCTGGTTCTGCTCCTCGGCCACCCTGGTCCTGGCCCGCGACTGACCCCGGGCGCCGGGGCGCCTCGTTGCGGGCGGCCGCGCCGTTCCGTTGTGGGCTGCGCCCGGCCGGACCCGTTGTGGGCCGCCGCGCCGCGGCGCGGGGGGGGCGGACGGACGTCGGGAGGGAGGGGGCCGCCGCCTACGCTCGCCCCATGAGCGACGACTTCCGCCACGCGCTGCGGTCCCTGCGGGTCTGGGACACCGAGTTGCCCCGGTTCGATCCGGAGGGCGCCCCGCCCCAGCCCCTCCCCCTCTTCCACGACTGGTTCCTCGCCGCCGTCGCCGCCGGCCAGACCGAACCGCACACCCTCTCCCTCGCCACGGCCGGCGCCGACGGCCGCCCCGACGTCCGGACCGTGATGCTGCACGACGCCGACGCACGCGGCTGGCACTTCGCCTCGCACGCGACCAGCGCCAAGGGCCGTCAGCTCGCCGCCCGCCCGGAGGCCGCGCTCGGCTTCTACTGGCCGGTCCAGGGACGGCAGGTCCGGGTCCGGGGGCACGTCACCACCGCGAGCCGGGAGGAGGCGTACGCGGACCTGCACGCCCGCACCACCGGCGCCCTCGCCGCCGCCCTCACCGGCCGCCAGAGCGAACCGCTCGACTCCCCCGAGGCCCTCGCGGCGGCGAGCGACGCGGCCTGGCGCCGCGCCGAGGCCGAGCCGGACGCCGACGCGCCCACCTGGACCCTGTACGTGGTCGAACCGGCCGAGGTCGAGTTCTTCCAGGGCGACGCCCGCCGCCGCCACCTCCGCCTCCGCTACCGCCGCGACCCCGCCGCCCCCTCCGGCTGGGCCAGGGAGCTGCTGTGGCCCTGAGGGCGCACCATGGAAAGGGAGGTGTGAGAACCATGGCCACCTACATGGACGTGCACCGCGGCATGGTCGGGATCACGGAGGACCAGCTCCTCGAAGCCCACCGCGCCGACCTCGCCATCGAGAAGGAGGAAGGGGTCCACTTCCAGAAGGCGTGGGCGGACCCCGCGTCCGGCACGGTCTACTGCCTGTCGACGGGCCCGTCCGCCGACGCCGTGCAGCGGATCCACCAGCGGACCGGCCACGCGGCCGACGAGATCCACGAGGTGCCGCTCACCGTGTGAGCGCGGCCCGAGCAGAGCAGGAGGGCGGGGGCGCCCCGCGGCGCCCCCGCCCCCGCCCGCCCCCTACTCGTACGCCGACCGGTCCGTACATCTCCTCTACTCGTACGCCGACTCCGGTCCGTACATCTCCTCGACCTCCCGCGCGAAGTCCCGCAGCACCGCCCGCCGTCTGAGCTTCAGCGAGGGCGTGAGGTGCCCGGAGGTCTCGGAGAACTCGGTGGTCAGCACCCGGAAGGCGCGGATCGACTCGGCCCGCGAGACCAGCCGGTTGGCGTCGTCCACCGCCTTCTGCACCACCGCGAGGAGCTCCTCGTCCCGGGCCAGTTCCCACAGCGCCAGATGGTCCTTCTGGCGCATCCGCCGCCAGTGGGCGAGGCCCTCGTGGTCGAGGGTGATCAGCGCGGAGACGTACGGCCGGTTGTCGCCGACGACCATGCACTGGGCGACCAGCGGATGGGCCCGCAGCCAGTCCTCCAGCGGCCCGGGGGCGACGTTCTTGCCGGCCGAGGTGATCAGGAGGTCCTTCTTGCGGCCGGTGATGGTGAGGTAGCCGTCCTCGTCGAGGTCGCCGATGTCGCCGGTGGGGAACCAGCCGTCGTCGGTGTACGGGACGGCGGTGCCGCGCTGCGCGTCCCAGTACCCGGCGAAGACGTGCGGGCCGCGCAGCCACACCTCCCCGTCGTCCGCGATCCGCACCCCCGTGCCGGGCAGCGGCAGACCGACCGTGCCGGTGCGCGGCGCGAGCGGCGGGGTGACCGTCGACGCGGCGGTGGTCTCCGTCAGGCCGTACCCCTCGAAGACCTCGACGCCCGCGCCCCGGAAGAACTCCGCGAGCCGCGTGCCGAGCGGCGAGCCGCCGCAGATCACGTACCGCACCCGGCCGCCGAGCGCCGCGCGGATCCGCCGGTAGACCAGCGGGTCGTACAGGGCGCGGGCGGCCCGCACCGACAGCGAGGGGGCCTCGGTCCGCCCGAAGCGGCGGGCGGCCCGCGCGGCCCGGTCGAAGGCGGCGCCCTTCCCGGCCCGTTCGGCGGTGGCCCGGGCCCGGTTGTAGACCTTCTCCATCACGTACGGGATCGCGAGGAGGAAGGTGGGCCGGAAGGACGCCAGGTCGTCGAGGAGGGCGTCGCCCTCCACCGCGGGCGCGTGCCCGACCCGTACCCGCGCCCGGACGCAGCCGACCGCCACCATCCGCCCGAAGACGTGCGACAGCGGGAGGAAGAGCAGGGTGGACGGCGGCTCGCCGCCCTCGGGGGCGAAGACCGGGTGGAGGAGCTTGACCGCGTTGTCGACCTCGGCGAAGAAGTTGGCGTGGGTGAGGGCGCAGCCCTTGGGCCGGCCGGTGGTGCCGGAGGTGTAGACGAGGGTGGCGAGGTCGTCCGGGGTGAGCAGCCCGCGCCGGGCCGTCACCGTCTCGTCGGGTACGCGCGCCCCCGCCTCGCGCAGCTGCCGTACGGCTCCGGCGTCGAGGACCCAGAGGTGGCTCAGGCCCGGCAGCCGGCGGCGTTCCGCCGACACCGTCCGGCCCTGCCCGGCGTCCTCGACGACGCAGGCGACGGCACCGGAGTCCTGCAGGATCCAGCGGGTCTGGAAGGCGGAGGAGGTCGGGTAGACGGGGACGGTGACGAGGCCGGCGGCCCAGGCGGCGAAGTCGAGGAGCGTCCACTCGTAGGTGGTGCGGGCCATCAGCGCGAGCCGGTCGCCGGGGCGCAGCCCGTGGGCGATGAGGCCCTTGGCGACGGAGTGGACCTCGGCGGCGAACCGGGCGGCGGTGACGTCCTTCCAGCCGCCGTCGGGATCGTCGGGGTCCTTCCGGGAGAAGACGACGGCGTCGGGATGCTGCCGGGCGTTGTCGTACGGCAGGTCGGCGAGGGAGCCGCGGTCCACCCGGGGCACGAGGGCGGGCGCGGAGACCTCCCGGACGCGGCCGTCGACACGGATGAGGGCGAGGTCGGTCGACACGGGCGGCTCCTCGGTCTGCGCGATGAACGAAGGTCGTGCGTCGTGGAGCGGAGGGTCGTGCGTCTGGAGCGGAGTCTCGTGCGTCTGGAGCGGAGTCTCGTGCCTGGTGGAGCGGAGGGTCGTGCGGCCGTACGGGGTCCCGGGTGGGACGGACTAGCCGGTAACCTTACTGCGCGGTAAGCCTCAACGGGGAGACCAGCGCTCGTTTTTCATGAGGTTTCCGAGACCGGACCAGGCGAAGTCCATCAGTGTGGCGGCCGCCTCGCGCGCGGTCACGCCGGGCGTCTCGTTGGCCCAGGTCGCCAGCGACTCGGCCGACCCGACCAGGGCCTGTGCCAGCGCCGCCACGTCCCGCTCGCCGATCGCGACCGGCCCGTGCGCGGCCCGCGCGGCCTCGCCGATCAGCCCGGTCACGAAGCCGGCGATCTCCTCCCGCATCCGCGCCGCCTCGGTCGCGAACGGCTCGCCCTGCGTCCGCGCGTGCCGGCTGAGCACCGCCCAGGCGTCCGGACGGTCGGCGGCGTGCCCGAAGAACGCGAGCAGCCCGGCCCACAGCCGCTCGTCCGGCGGCGCGTCGGTGTCCCCGACCGCGTCGGCGACGGCCTCGAGCAGCGCCCGCGCCTCGCGCCGGATGCAGGCGGTGAAGAGCTCCTCCTTGGAGTGCAGGTACAGGTACACCAGCGGCTTCGACACCCCGGCCAGCTCGGCGATCTCGTCCATCGACGCCGCCTGGTAGCCCTGCCGCGCGAAACACGCCACGGCGGCGTCCATCATCTGCCGCTCCCGCACGGCCCGCGGCAGCCTCTTGGTCCCCGCCACGCCTTCTCCCCACCCGCGCCCGCCTCGGTTTCCATGATCACCCGAACGCCCCGCAAAGCCTACGTGCCCCGCACCCGGAGCGGGTGCGGGGCACGTGGGGCGTGCTGCGGCGCGGGGCGCGTCAGGCGGCCAGCGCCGGCTCGCGCTCGTCGACGGGGGAGGCGGAGACGGCGTCGTACCGCTCGACGTCGAGGATCTTCTCCCGGGCGGAGACGATCACCGGGACCAGCGCCTGGCCGGCGACGTTCGTGGCCGTCCGGACCATGTCGAGGATCGGGTCGATCGCCATGAGGAGGCCGACGCCCTCCAGGGGGAGGCCCAGGGTGGAGAGGGTCAGGGTCAGCATGACCGTCGCGCCGGTGAGGCCGGCGGTGGCGGCGGAGCCGATGACCGAGACGAAGGCGATCAGCAGGTAGTCGCCGATGCCGAGCTGGACGTCGAAGATCTGCGCGATGAAGATCGCGGCGAGCGCCGGGTAGATCGCGGCGCAGCCGTCCATCTTGGTGGTGGCGCCGAACGGGACGGCGAAGGAGGCGTACTCCTTCGGGACGCCGAGGCGCTCGGTGACCTTCTGGGTGACCGGCATGGTGCCGACCGAGGAGCGGGAGACGAAGGCCAGCTGGATGGCGGGCCAGGCGCCCTTGAAGAACTGGAGCGGGTTGACCTTGGCGACGGTGGCGAGCAGCAGCGGGTAGACGCCGAAGAGGACCAGGGCGCAGCCGATGTAGACGTCGGCGGTGAAGGTCGCGTACTTGCCGATCAGGTCCCAGCCGTAGTCGGCGATGGCGAAGCCGATGAGGCCGACGGTGCCGAGCGGGGCGAGGCGGATGACCCACCACAGGGCCTTCTGCAGGAGCTCCAGGACCGACTCGGAGAAGGTGAGGATCGGCTGGGCCTTGTCGCCGAGCTTGAGGGCGGCGATGCCGGCGACGGCGGCCATGAAGACGATCTGGAGGACGTTCAGCTCGGTGAAGGGCGTGATGACGTCCGTCGGGACGATGCCGGTGAGGAAGTCGATCCAGGATCCCTCGCGCTTCGGCAGCTTGCCGTCCTGCGGGGTGAGGCCGGTGCCGGAGCCCGGGTTGGTGATCAGGCCGATGGCGAGGCCGATGGCGACCGCGATCAGCGAGGTGATCATGAACCAGAGGAGCGTGCGGGTGGCGAGCCGGGCGGCGTTGTTCACCTTCCGCAGGTTGGTGATGGACACCAGGATGGCGAAGAAGACGAGCGGGGCGACGGCCAGCTTGAGCAGCTGGACGAAGATGTCGCCGACCTGCGCGAGGGTCTCCTTCAGCCAGGAGACGTCCTGGCTGCGGGCGATCCACCCGAGCAGGACGCCGAGCACGAGACCGGCGACGATCTGGGCCCAGAAGGGAACCTTGGGTATACGCGCGGAAACAGACGCGGACACGGACACACTCCACAGGTGCGTATCGGGGAATACGGGGGACGGGGGTGCGGCGCACGCGCTCTCGCACGGGCCGCTGCATGATGCCGGATCAGAGCACGCGGCAACAGACCGCGGACATACAGCGGCAGAGATCGACGTGCAGGCGCGCCACGAGCGGGATGCCCGGGGCGTCGAAGGGGCGCACTGCTGTCGTCATGGCCGATACGTTAACACTTGAACTTTGAGAACCTCAAAGCTGTTCTTTGAGACCAGGAACCGGCCACCCAGGCCGAAACGCAGAACACCCCTGATGAGAGCCACAACGCTCACACCAGGGGTGCGCGATCTGTGAGGAACCTTACGCAGTCCTTACGCATCGCCCCCACGTCCGGAACCGCCGGGGCGCCTCACATCAGGGGCTGCCGGTAGCGCATCCGGTACCGGTGCGCCGCCTTCGTCATCAGCGTGGCCTCGATCGGGCGCCCGCCGTCGGAGTAGACCACCCGGAAGGCGACGAGGACGGGCATGTCCTTCGGCAGCTCCAGCGCCACAACCTCCTCTTCCGTCGGGATCTCGGACGACAGCTCGTCCACGAACTCGCGCGGGGGAAAGCCCATCGCGTCCAGCAGGGCCGGGGTGCCGCCCCGGATCCGCTTCTTCTCCAGTACTGCGGTGCCCTCGACCAGACTCAGCGGGTAGTAGGACCGCGTGAGCTCGGTCGGCTCCTCGTCCAGGAGGAGGAGCTGCCTGCGGAGCACGGCTCGCTCGCCGTCCTCCAGGCGTAGGGCCTCGGCCACCTCCGCCGGCGGGACGACAACGTCGACACCCAGAAGCCGGACCCGGCCGACCTGCCTCCGCTTCGCGGCCTCGGAAACCCACGGATAGGGCTCGTCCGGCCCGGCCGGGCGCAGATAGTCGACCGGCTCGACGGATTCCTGCGCGTGCCGGCGTACGTACACCCCCTTGCCCGGCAGCCCTTCGAGGAGCCCTTCGGCCTTCAGCACCTGAAGGGCCTTCTGGACGGTTGTGTTGGCCACGCCGCCGTACTGCTCCATCAGCTCGGCGGTCGAGCCCAGCTTGCTGCCGGGCGGGAGGTCCCCGCGGGTGATCCGCCGCCGGAGCTCCGCCGCGATCTTCTGGTGCGGCGACCTGGGGTCCGTGAACTCCTTCGCCATCACGCGTCCCGCTTCCCGAGCCGGTACGTGAGGTGCCTGCCGGCCGGCATGACCATCAAGGACGCCTCCATCGGCGCTCCCGCGGCGGTCCGCGTCAGGCGGAGCAGCCGGAGGACGGCACCCCCCTCGGGCAGCTCCAGATGCTCGCGCTCCCCGCCGGTGGCCAGACCCGCGCTCACGTCCTCGACGACTTCGGCACCGACGTACCCCAGCTCCTTGAGCAGAGTGACGGCTCCGCCGGGCACCTTGCGCGGCTCCGCCAGGGGCGTGCCGTCGGCGACGGAGAGGGGGTAGTAGGAGTCGGCCAGCTCCACAGGGCGGTCGTCCAGCAGGATCAGCCGCCGCCTGACGACCACCCGCTCACCCGCCGGCAGACCCAGAGCGACGCGGACGGCGTCGGGCGCCTCCACCTCGCCCGCGTACAGGAGCCGCTGCCCACCGTGACGCCCACGCCGGGCGGCCTCGTCGGTCCACGCGTCACCCTGGCCGGGCTCGCGCGGGGCCAGATACGGCGCGGTCTCACTGATCCACGCATCGCCCGACATGTTCCAACCTCCCGCTCACTGTTGCCAGCGACCCTACTTCCTCGCCTCGAACCGAACCGGGGGCGACCTTAAGCCCTTGCGACTTAAAGTCGCTTTCGCTTAAGGTCTAGGTCATGGAGACGACGGATCCTGATGAAGCGCAGCAAGGCGTCCCGGTCCCGCCCGCCGGTCTGAGCCCGGCGCTCCGGGCACGCTCCGAGGCCGGGTGGCGAGAGTTTCTGGACCGGTGGTTCGAGGCCTGGGAAGAGTCGAGCGGTGAACGACGCGGCCGATGAAAGGGAGGCCGGGCACCCCTTCCTTCACCGCAGGGTGCGCGACATCGCGAGCGGCGGCGAGGGCGTACTGACGGCGGTCGTGCACGAGCGGCACGGCAGCCGACTCCTCCGCATCGCCCACATTCAGCCCGCCACCGGCACCACCTGGACGACGGCGGCGGACAACATCAGACCGGCCTGGGGGCGGCCCCGCCAGTCCGTCTAGAGCGCGTCCTCGCGGGTGCGGTTCTCGTGGAGGCGGTCCTTGGCGCGGTCGACCTTCTCGACGATCTCGGCGCTCAGGGAGTCGCGCTGCTTGCGGAGCAGGACGAAGCTCAGGGGGGCCGAGACGACGATGGAGAGGAGGAGGACCCACAGGAGGTTGGAGTCACCGAGGCCGCGCGGCAGCGCGCCGACGTAGACGAGGCCCCACAGGGCGAGGAAGCACCCGGCGAAGATGCCGAGCCGCATCAGCGAGTAGCGGAGCATGACCCACTCTTTCGTTCCGAGGTTCCGAACCTTCCCATTACGGGACGAGCGTCCCCCAGTGAAGCACGGCGCGGGGGCCGCACCGGAGGCGGGGTCGGGGGCGGGAGAGGGGGCGGGCGGGGACGAAAGGTCTTGAGCGCGGGGCTGAGTAATAGATACTCTTCGCTTATGACCCTTACCTTTGAGGCCGATCCGGCCGTCGACCAGGCCCTCACCGACGGCATCCTCGCCCTCTGGGCCGACGTCACCAACGCCGGCGGGGCCGTCGGCTTCGTCCCGCCCGTCACCCACGACGACGTCCGCCCCGCCCTCCTCAAGCACCTCGCGAACATGACCCAGGGCACCCACCGGCTCCTGGTCGGCCGGGACGCGGACGGCGAGGTCGCCGCCACCGCCTTCTACGCCTTCAACAGCCACCGCCTGATGACCCACTGGGTGTGGCTGTACACGGTGATGGTCCACCCCAAGCACCAGGGCAAGGGGTACGGCCGCGACCTGATGGCGGCCGTCGAGCACACCGCCCGTACCGCCCCCGGCTTCGAGGCGATCGAGGCCATCCGGCTCGGCGTCCGCGGCGGCACCGGCGTCGACGCCTTCTACGCGAAGGCCGGTTACAAGGAGGTCGGGCGCGTCCCCGGTGCCATCCGCGTGGCCCCCGGCGACGACCGCGACGACATCACCATGCTGCTGCCCCTGACCTGACCGGGCACGGATTGTCGGGTGCCGGACCGCGCCCCGTTCCTACGGTGAGGACAACGCAGAAAGAGGAAGGACCGGGCGTGCTGGACGGACTGAACCGTGCCCTCGACCACATCGAGGCGCGCCTCGACGGCGACCTCGACCCGGCCGAGCTGGCCCGGATCGCGACGACGTCGGAGTACCACTTCCGGCGGCTCTTCTCGGCCCTGGCCGGGATGCCGCTGTCGGAGTACGTGCGCCGCCGGCGGCTCACCGTCGCCGGCGCCGAGGTGCTCGCCGGGGAGCGGACGCTCCTGGAGATCGCCGTGCGGTACGGCTACGGCTCCGGCGAGGCGTTCGCCCGCGCGTTCCGCGCCGTCCACGGCATCGGCCCCGGCGAGGCCCGCCGCACCGGCGCCGTGCTCACCGCCCAGCCGCGCATGTCCTTCCGCCTCGTCGTCGAAGGGAACAGCAGCATGAAGTACCGCGTCACGACCCGGGACGCCTTCGGGATCACCGGCAGCAGGGCCCGGGTCCCGCTCGTCCACGAGGGCGAGAACCCGGCGATCGCCGCCCAGATCCGCGGCCTCGGCCAGGAGCGGCTGGACGCACTCGCCGCCCTGTCGACGGGCGGGCCGGCCGGGCTCGTCTCGGCGGTAGTCCACCTCACCGACAGCCGCGAGGAGGGCGCGGAGCTCGACCACTGGTACGGCGCGGTCACCGGCCCGGAGGCACCCTCGGAGGAGTACGAGACCCTCCACGTGCCCGCCGGCACCTGGGCCGTCTTCGAGAACGAGGGCCCCTATCCGCAGGCGCTCCAGTACCTGTGGCGGGACGTCTTCACCGAGTGGTTCCCGTCGAACCCGTACGAGAGCCGCCCCGGCCCGGAGATCCTCTCCGTCCGCCCGTCCGCCGACTGGAAGACGGCGGCGGCGGAGCTGTGGATCCCGGTCGACCACACCGCGTGAGGAAACCCGCATGACCGCATGAGGAACACCGCATGAGGAAGACCGCATGAGGAAAGAGGCCCGGCGGGGATCACCCGCCGGGCCTCTTGCGTGCCGCGTGAAGGGACGTCAGACGCGCATCGCCTGCGGCGTCTCCCGCCGGTCCGCGTCCGGACCCGGGTACTCGCGGATGATCTCGTACCGGGTGTTCCGCTCGACCGGCCGGAAGCCCGCGTCGCGGATCAGCTCCAGCAGGTCCTCGCGGGTGAGCTTGTTCGGCGTGCCGTAGTTGTCGGCGTCGTGCGTGATCTTGTACTCGACCACCGAGCCGTCCATGTCGTCGGCGCCGTGCTGGAGCGCCAGCTGGGCCGTCTGCACGCCGTGCATGACCCAGAAGACCTTGACGTGCGGCACGTTGTCGAACAGCAGGCGCGACACCGCGAAGGTCTTCAGCGCCTCCGCGCCGGTCGCCATCGTCGTCCGCGCCTGGAGCTTGTTGCGGACCTTGCCGTCCTGCATGTCCACGAAGTCGTGCTGGTAGCGCAGCGGGATGAAGACCTGGAAGCCGCCGGTCTCGTCCTGGAGCTCCCGCAGCCGCAGCACGTGGTCGACGCGGTGGCGCGGCTCCTCGATGTGCCCGTACAGCATCGTCGAGGGGGTCTTCAGGCCCTTCTCGTGGGCGAGCCGGTGGATCCGGGACCAGTCCTCCCAGTGGGTGCGGTGGTCCACGATGTGCTGCCGGACCTCCCAGTCGAAGATCTCGGCGCCGCCGCCGGTCAGCGACTCCAGACCGGCCTCGATCAGCTCGTCGAGGATGTCGGAGGCGGACAGCCCCGAGATGGTCTCGAAGTGGTGGATCTCGGTGGCGGTGAACGCCTTGAGGGAGACGTTCGGCAGCGCCTTCTTCAGCTCGGAGAGCGAGCGCGGGTAGTACCGCCAGGGCAGGTTGGGGTGGAGCCCGTTGACGATGTGCAGCTCGGTGAGGTTCTCGCTCTCCATCGCCTTCGCGAGGCGCACGGCCTCCTCGATGCGCATGGTGTACGCGTCCTTCTCGCCCGGCTTGCGCTGGAAGGAGCAGTAGGCGCAGGAGGCCGTGCAGACGTTGGTCATGTTCAGATGCCGGTTGACATTGAAGTGGACCACGTCGCCGTTCTTGCGGGTCCTGACCTCGTGGGCCAGCCCGCCGAGCCAGGCGAGGTCGTCGGACTCGTACAGGGCGATGCCGTCCTCACGGCTCAGCCGCTCACCGGCGAGCACCTTCTGCTCCAGCTCCCGCTTGAGCCCCGCGTCCATGCGGCCGCCTCCCATGTGTCCGACGAAATCAGGCTTCACCCACCGTACTCTCAGCCCTCCTCGGGCAGGTCCCCGACCCGGTTCTCCCACTTCGTGGAGAGCACGATCGTCGTGCGGGTCCTCGACACGCCCTTGGTGCCGCTGAGCCGGCGGATGGTCTTCTCCAGTCCGTCGACGTCGTTGGCGCGGACCTTGAGCATGAAGGAGTCGTCGCCGGCGATGAACCAGCAGTCCTCGATCTCGGCGAGGTCCTTCAGCCGGCGGGCCACGTCCTCGTGGTCGGCGGCGTCGGAGAGGGAGATGCCGATGAGGGCGGTGACGCCGAGGCCGAGCGAGGCGGCGTCGACGGTGGCGCGGTAGCCGGTGATGACCCCGGCCGCCTCCAGACGGTTGATGCGGTCGGTGACGGAGGGGCCGGAGAGCCCGACGAGCCGTCCCAGCTCGGCGTACGAGGCGCGTCCGTTCTCGCGCAGGGCCTGGATGAGCTGCCTGTCCACGGCGTCCATAGGTATACGACCTTCCATTGTCCAGCGATACCGCAAGTTTAGGTGTAGAATCTAAGGCATGCAGGGCCGTCACCCTGCGAATCTTTCAGCAGATCAAAGACGATCTTTCAGGAGTGAAAACACCGTGTACACGATCGAGATGGCCTACGCCCGAATGCGCGAGCTGCAGGACCTGGCCAACCGCTCGCGTGCCCACCAGACCGCCTCCGCCTCGAAGCGGGCCCCGAAGAAGGCCGCGAAGAAGCGCTAACCGGCACGGGGAACCCCCGGAGCTCCTCCTCCGAGTTCTCCCCGCCACCGGCGGTACAGCTCGTGCGGCACCCCTGCCGCGTCGAGCACCCGCCCCGCGACGAAGTCCACCAGATCCTGGATGTGCGTCGCCCCCGCGTAGAACGCCGGAGAGGCGGGCAGCACCACGGCGCCCGCCTCGTCCAGCGCCACCATCTGCTTCAGCGTCTGCCCGCTCAGCGGGGTCTCCCGCACCACGACGACCAGCGGACGCCGCTCCTTGAGCGTCACGCTCGCCACCCGCTGCAGCAGGTCCTTCGACAGACCGAGTGCCACTCCCGCCACCGCGGCGGTCGAGGCCGGCACGATCAGCATCCCCTTCGCCGGGTACGACCCCGAGGACGGCCCCGCCGCCAGGTCGCCGGCCGCCCAGTACCGCACGCCGCCCAGCGACTCCACCGGCACGTCGAAGGCGTCCGGCTTCCCGTCCGCGCCCCGCGCCAGCCAGGCCGCCAGGTCCTCGCGCCAGTGCGCGTCCCGGAAACCGATCCCCGTCTCGTCGAGCAGCGTCAGCCGCGAGGCCCGCGACACCACCAGGTCGACGCTCTCCCCCGCGGCGAGCAGCCCCCTCAGCACGGACGCGGCGTACGGCGTCCCCGACGCCCCGGAAACCCCCACGACCCACGGGGTGCGCTTGCCGTCGTTCATGGCGCCGAGCCTAGAGGGTGAGCCCGCGGACCAGCAGGTCGAGCAGGGCGCAGACGAAGAGGGAGATGCCGATGAAACCGTTCGTCGTGAAGAAGGCCCTGTTCAGCCTCGACAGGTCGTGCGGCTTCACGATCGAGTGCTCGTAGCAGAAGGCCGCCACCACGATCACCAGGCCGATCCAGAAGAACAGGCCGGCGTCGGTGGCCAGCGCGTACCAGACCAGCAGGCCGGTGGTGACGACCGCGGACGCGCGGGCGCCCCACAGCGCCGCCGGGATGCCGAAGCGGGCCGGTACCGACATCACGCCCTGCGCCCGGTCCGCCTGCACGTCCTGGCAGGCGAAGATCAGGTCGAAGCCGCCGATCCAGATGCCGACGGCGAGGCCCAGGATGACCGCGTCCCAGGACCACGCGCCCGTCACCGCCAGCCAGGCGCCGATCGGGCCGATCGCCTGGGCGAGGCCCAGGATCGCGTGCGGGAAGTTCGTGAACCGCTTTCCGTACGGGTACACGACCATCGGGATGACGGCCAGCGGCGCGAGCGCCAGGCAGAGCGGGTTGAGCAGCGCCGCCGCGCCGAGGAAGACGACGACCGCGATCCCGGCCCCGGTCCACGCGGACCGCACCGACACCGCGCCGGTGACCAGCTCGCGGCCCGCCGTCCGGGGATTACGCGCGTCGATCTCGCGGTCGATGATCCGGTTGCAGGCCATCGCGAAGGTCCGCAGGCCGACCATGCAGACGGTGACGAGGAAGAGCGTCCACCAGTCGATCCTCCGGTCCAGCTGGAACATCGCGGTGAGCGAGGCGATGTAGGCGAAGGGCAGCGCGAAGACGGAGTGCTCGATCATCACGAGCCTGAGGAACGCCTTCGTACGCCCCGGCTGCGCGCCAGGGACCGCGGCCGTGGTCACAGTCCGTACTCCTTCCAGCGGCGGTCCACCAGGGCCGCCGTCGCCGGGTCCGACTCCACCATGTCCGGCCAGCCGCCGTCCCGGGTGTAGCCCTCCTCCGGCAGCTTCTTCGTGGCGTCGATGCCCGCCTTGCCGCCCCAGAACTGCTGGTACGAGGCGTGGTCGAGGTGGTCGACGGGCCCCTCGACGACGGTCAGGTCACGGGCGTAGTCCGTGTTCCCGAGCGCCCGCCAGGAGACCTCGTGCAGATCGTGGACGTCGCAGTCCTTGTCGACCACGATGATCAGCTTGGTCAGCGACATCATGTGGGCGCCCCAGATGGCGTGCATGACCTTCTGCGCGTGCTTCGGGTACTTCTTGTCGATCGAGACGATCGCGCAGTTGTGGAAGCCGCCCGACTCCGGCAGGTGGTAGTCGACGATGTCCGGCACGATGATCTTGAGGAGCGGCAGGAAGAAGCGCTCCGTCGCCCGCCCCAGCGGCCCGTCCTCGGTCGGCGGCCGGCCGACCACGATCGACTGGAGCAGCGGGCGCTTCCGCATGGTGACGCAGTCGATCTTCAGCGCGGGGAACGGTTCCTGCGGGGTGTAGAAGCCGGTGTGGTCGCCGAAGGGGCCCTCCGGCAGCATCTCGCCCGGCTCCAGCCAGCCCTCGATCACGACCTCGGCCTGCGCCGGGACCTGGAGCGGGACCGTCTTGCAGTCGACCATCTCGATCCGCTTGCCCTGCACGAAGCCGGCGAAGAGGTACTCGTCGATGTCGCCGGGGAGCGGGGCGGTGGAGGCGTACGTGACGGCCGGCGGGCAGCCGAAGGCGATCGCGACCGGCAGCCGCTCGCCGCGCTCGGCGGCGACCGCGTAGTGGTTCCGGCTGTCCTTGTGGATCTGCCAGTGCATGCCGATGGTGCGCTTGTCGTGCCGCTGGAGCCGGTACAGCCCCAGGTTCCGGACGCCGGTCTCGGGGTGCTTGGTGTGGGTGAGGCCCAGGTTGAAGAAGGAGCCGCCGTCCTTCGGCCAGGTGAAGAGCGCGGGCAGCAGGTCCAGGTCGACGTCGTCGCCGGTCAGGACCACCTCCTGCACCGGGGCGTCCTTCACCTTCTTCGGCGGCACGTGGACCATCGAGCCCAGCTTGCCGAACGCCTCGCGCACGCCGACGAAGCCGTGCGGCAGCTCGGGCTTGAGCAGGCCGCCGATCTTCTCGCTGATCTCCTCGTACGACTTCAGGCCGAGCGCCTTGAGGAGCCTGCGGTCCGTGCCGAAGACGTTCATCGCGAGGGGCATGGCGGAGCCCTTCACGTTCTCGAAGAGAAGCGCCGGCCCTCCCGCCTTGTTCACCCGGTCGACGATCTCCCCGACCTCCAGGTACGGGTCGACTTCGGCCTTGATGCGCTTGAGGTCGCCTTCGCGCTCAAGGGCCCTGAGCAGCGAGCGGAGATCGTCGTAAGCCATACGGGCAAGTATCGGTCACCGGCTAGGCTGGACTCGTCACCGGGGCCGGTTCGACGCGCCCCCGCCACCGCTTCCAGGGGGCTGTTCCACATGCTCAGGGCACTGATGATCCTTCTGCCGCTGGCGCTGACGATCTACGCCTTCATCGACTGCCTGAACACCCCCGAGGACGAGGTCAAGCACCTGCCCAAGGTCGTCTGGGTCATCATCATCCTGCTGTTCTGGGTGGTCGGCCCGGTGGTCTGGCTCTTCTCCGGGAAGAAACGGCAGGCCACGGCCCGTGGCGGGCGCGGCGGCGGCTGGGTGGCGCCGGACGACAACCCGGAGTTCCTCAAGTCGCTGGGCGGCGACGAGCGGTCCGGGTCCTCCGGCGACCGCGGCCGGGGCGACGAGTCGATGTTCAAGGACTGGGAGGACGACCTCCGCCGCCGCGAGGACGAGCCGAAGCACCGCGACGAGGGCGGGGAAAAGGGCGAGGACACGGACCAGGGCAAGGAGGGCTGATGGAACTGCGCCTCCTCGCCACCTTCGAGAAGGTCGCCGAAGTCCTCTCCTTCACCCGCGCCGCCGCCGAGCTCGGCTACGCCCAGTCCAGTGTGACCTCGCAGGTCAAGGCGTTGGAGTCGGCCCTCGGCGCCGAGCTGTTCGAGCGGCTCGGCGGCCGGATCCGGCTCACCGAGGCCGGCGAGCGGCTGCTGCCGTACGCGCGCCGCATGGCCGAGCTGGCCGAGGAGGCGCGGGCGGCGGTCGCCGCCGGGGAGGCGGCCGGGACGATCACCATCGGCACCATGGAGTCCCTCACCACCTACCGGCTCCCGCCGCTCCTGGAGTACGTCCACCACCGCCACCCCGCCGTCCGGCTGGCCCTGCGCCCCACGCTCGGCGACGCGACCCGGCAGGCGCTGCGGCAGGGCACGTACGACCTGGGTTTCCTGATGGAGGCCGAGACCGAGCACGAGGGCCTGGAGACGGAGGTCCTGGCGCCGGAGCCGCTGGTCCTGGTCGCCGCCCCGGGCCACCCGCTCGCGGGCCGTACGGACCTGGCCGCCGCCGATCTCGCGGGCGCCGGCCTGATCGGCACCGAGCCGGGCTGCGCGTACCGGGACCTCTTCGAGGCGGAGCTGGCGGCGGGGGCGGGCGCCCCGGTCGAGTTCCTGGAGTTCGGCACGATCGAGGCGAGCAAGCGGGCGGTGGCGTCCGGTCTGGGGATCGCGCTGCTGCCCCGGATCGCCGTCCAGGAGGAACTGGCGTCCGGGGCACTGGTGGCGCTCGGCTGGGAGGCGCCGTTCACGCTCTTCACGCAGCTCGCGTGGCGACGGGGGAAGCGGCTTCCGGCGCACGTGCGCCTGTTCGTGGAGCAGGCGCGGCGGCTCGCGCGGGAGTGACCTTCCCGAGGGTGACCCTCAGGCTGGCGAGGACGATCAGCGGGACGCCGAGCGCCTGCAGGAGCCCGATGTGGTGTCCGTACACCGCCCAGTCGACGCCCATCGCGACCGCCGGGTAGGTGAAGGCGAGCACCGCGATCTTCGGGGTGGGCAGCTTGGCGTAGGCCGCGTACATGAGGACGTACATCAGCCCGGTGTGGATCAGCCCGAGCCCGGCCAGCCACACCCACCCGGCACCGAGCCCGGAGACCGCGCCGAGGTCGGTGAAGGGCAGCAGCAGCGGCACGCCGGCGGTCACCTGCACGAGGGCGATCAGGTGCGGCCGTACGCCGGTGATCCGCTTGGTCACGAAGGTGGCGAGCGCGTAGAGGACGGCGGCGGCGAGGGCGTACCCGAGTCCGGCGAGGGAGGCGGTGTCGCCCGGCCGCACCCCGGAGACGAGCACCAGCCCGGCGAAGGCGACCGCGAGCCAGCCCAGCTTCCCGGCGGGGATCCGCTCGCGCAGGAAGAGGGCGCTGAGCAGCACCAGGAAGAACGGCTGGGTGTGGTAGACGACGGTGGCGAGCGAGATCGAGGTGGCCGCGTACGCCTCGAAGAGGAACACCCAGTTGAAGACGATGAACACGCCGGCGAGGACGGCGAGCCCGAAGGACCGCGCGGTGAAGCCGTGCCCGGTGAAGAACCCGCGGGCGAGGCTGTAGAGGCCGAGGGCGACGGCCCCGAAGAGGCACCGGAAGAAGACGACCTCGAAGGGCGAGGCGCCGGACTCGACGACGAAGACGCCGAGGGTGCCCGACAGCACCATGGCGAGGGTCAGTTCAAGGGTTCCGCGGGTCTCGTTTCTCATGCCGACGACGCTACGGACGGGGCCGGTGCCGGGTCCACGAGCTGCTGGGGCGTCCTTCCGATGGGCCCGATCGGCCGGGCCGATGGGGCCCGGAATACCCCTGCGGACGCCCGGGTTGGCAACGGAACACCTCCCTTCCGCGGGCACCCCACGAATCCGGAGCAGCACTCATGACCCTCGACGCCGAGCCCGTCGCCGACCGCTCGTTCCTCTTCGTCCTCGGCAGCTCCCGCGCCGACGGCAACTCGGAGATCCTGGCCCGCGAGGCCGCCGCCCACCTGCCGGCCGGCATACCGCAGCGCTGGGTCGACCTGAACACCCTGGACCTCCCCGACTTCCAGGACGGCCGGCACGAGAGCGCGGGCCACGCGCCCGGCGAGGTGGAGAGCGAACTGCTCCGGGCCACGCTGGAGGCCACGGACGTCGTCATCGTCTCCCCCCTGTACTGGTACACCCTCTCCGCGCAGACCAAGCGCTATCTGGACTACTGGTCGGGCTGGCTGAACATGCCGGGCTCGGACTTCAAGCAGCGGATGGCGGGCCGCAGGATGTGGGGCGTGACGGCCATGGCCCACGACGAACACGTCGTCGCGGACGGCCTGATCACCGCCCTCCACAACTCGGCGGCCTACATGCGCATGCGCTTCGGCGGCGTCCTCCTGGGCACCGCCTCCCGCCCCGGCCGCATCCGCGCCGACGAACAGGCCCTGATCCGCGCCAAGACCTTCTTCGCGAACGAGACCCCGCCGGCGCTGTTCGCGTACGAGGAGGCGGGGGCGGTCGCGGGGGTCTAGCGGGGCCGGGCGGGGGCGGTGGTCGCAATTCCGCGCAGTCCCGCCCCGTTCCGTCCCACGCGCGGGCGTCCCCGGCGTCTCCGCCGCGCCTTGCACACTCACGTACCCGCACTCGGTGAGGCGTGGTGGGCCTGTGACGTCACCACGTCCTCCAGAAGGGGCGTCGCCGCCGCTCATGCCCGGCCGCCCGCATGGCAGGCGCACTCGCACACGAGGTACCGCACCCCCGGTACGCCGCTGTCGCGGGGTGCGTGGTCGCGGCAGCGGTCGTGGCGGCCGACGATGCAGCGCGGGGAGCGGAACTCGGGTTCGGGCTCGGGCGCGGGCGCGGGCGCGAGGGCGCGGGCCAGGAGGGAGACGCTCACGGCGTCGGCGATCTCGGGCGTCACCCACCAGCCGTCGCCCGCGCGGTCGCGGTGCAGGCCGTCGTGACCCACGTCGAGCACGCACACCGAGCCGCCCCACACGGGGCGGACGGTCTCCGCGACGGCGTACACGGAGCGCCGAGCCCCGCAGCGGCTCATCGGGGGGCTCCGGCGTGGATGTTCCGGCGGTCGAGGTCGACGCCGACGGTGGCGAGCCACAGGGTCCGCCGGCGCCTGCGCTGCGCCGCCGCGTGACGCGGCGCGGCGGGACGGGTGGTGCGGTGCCTGCCGGTGGGCGGCAGGGTCAGCATGAGCAGCCAGAGGACGAGGGGGATCAGGGCGCGCGCGATAGGGTTCCGCACGTCATCAACTCCGAAGCTAGTTGGTGGCCATGCCCCGGGGCCGTTGCAGCGGTCGCCGGGGTCTTCGCGTCCGTTGAGCCTATAAGGCATGTATAGCTCTGCATAGCTCACTACTGGTTCGCACAGGTCTTCGATGCTTACGTTGGTCGTGTGACTGACCGCAGCGAAATCCCCGAGTTCAACCCCCAGGGCCCCCAGCTGGTCTACGTCGCGGTGGCCGACCACATCGCCGCTCGGATCGCGGCCGGGGAGCTGGCTCCCGGGGCACGGCTGCCCGCCGAGCGGGACCTCGCGACCGAGTACGGGGTCGCCTACCTCACGGTCCGCCGCGCCGCCTCGGTCCTGCGCGAGCGCGGTCTGATCCTCACCGTTCACGGCAAGGGGACCTTCGTCGC
The DNA here is from genome assembly GCF_000719555.1 of Streptomyces sp. NRRL F-5727. Taxonomy (GTDB): domain Bacteria; phylum Actinomycetota; class Actinomycetes; order Streptomycetales; family Streptomycetaceae; genus Streptomyces. The sequence continues at coordinate 17,203 of NZ_JOGX01000057.1, read as the reverse complement.
CGACCCCCTCCCGGCGGACGGGAGCCCGCACCAGGTGTGAGGTTCCGGGTCCCGCGGGGAAAGGTCCCCGCATGGACCAGGAACAGGCCCGCCGGTGGCTCTCCACCGCGCTCGACGAGGCCCGGGGCGGGCGGGACGAGGGCGGGGTGCCCATCGGCGCCGCGCTCTACGGCGCCGACGGGGTGCTGCTCGGGCGGGGGCGTAATCGGCGGGTGCAGGACGGGGATCCTTCCGCGCACGCCGAGACCGCCGCGTTCCGGGACGCCGGGCGGCAGCGGTCGTACCGGGGGACGACGATGGTCACGACGCTGTCGCCGTGCTGGTACTGCTCCGGGCTCGTGCGGCAGTTCGGGATCTCGCGGGTCGTCGTCGGGGAGGACCGGACCTTCCGGGGCGGCCAGGAGTGGCTCGCCGCGCACGGCGTCGAGGTGGTCGTCCTCGACGATCCCGCGTGCGTCGAGCTCATGCGTACCTTCATCGCGGAGCGACCCGCCCTCTGGAACGAGGACATCGGACATGACTGAGGCACGGCTTCCGACCATCGACCTCGGCCGCGACCCCGCGCCCCAGCTCCCCGCCGTGGACCGCGCCCTGCGCGACGCCGGGTTCCTGCTCGTGTCCGGGCACGGCGTGGACCCCGCGCTGCCGGCCGCGATCCGGGAGCGCGCCCGCGCCTTCTTCCACCTGCCGGCCGACGTCAAGGCGCCGTACGCGGTGCGGGTCGGCGGGCGCGGGTGGCTCGGGCCGGGGGCGGAGGCGAACGGGTATGCGGAGGGGACGGCGACCCCGCCCGACCTGAAGGAGTCGCTGTCCTTCGCGGCGGAGGAGCCGACCGGCGACCCCGCGGTGGACGCCGAGTGGTTCCTGCCGAACGTCTGGCCCGCCGAGGTGCCGGAGCTGAAACCGCTGGTGGAGACGTACCTCGCGCAGATGAAGACGCTGGCGGACCGGGTGCTCGACCTGCTCGGGACGGCGCTCGGCGAGGAGCGGGACTTCTTCACGCGCCACACCGGGCACCCCACGTTCGGCTTCAACATCAACTGGTACCCGGCGCGGGAGCGGACCGGTGCGCCCCAGCCCGGGCAGTTCCGGATCGGGCCGCACACCGACTTCGGCACCGTCACGCTGCTCGACCGGCAGGCCGGCAAGGGCGGGCTGCAGGTCTTCTCCGACGCCGGCGGCTGGCAGGACGCGCCGCACGATCCGGCCGCCCTGACCGTCAACATCGGTGACCTGATGGCGGGTTGGACCGGCGGGCGCTGGCGCTCGGGCCGGCACCGGGTGCTGCCGCCGCCGGCCGACGCGCCCGCCGAGGAGCTGATGTCGCTGGTGTACTTCTACGAGTGCACGCCCGGCACCACGATCCACGGCATCGAGTCCCACCGGTACCTGAGGGCGCAGCTCGACGCGATCGCCACGGAGTGACAACTCCTGAGCATCAGAACCGAAAAGATTCTCTTCTTCCCAACACACCGTCGATATCCTTGAGTTGACTGCGACGGGGGTGGCGGGTGGACAGAGAGCTGTACGGCCGCGAGGCGGTTCTGGAGGCGCGCGGGCTCGCCGCGCGGCTCGTCGGACTCGGACCGTACGGCCGCGGCCGGGTGCCGTACGAGCACGGCGAGGACCCGCCCGTCACCGTCTTCACCGGCGGCCGCGGCATGGGAAAAACGGTCCTGCTCAAGGAGATCCGCAACCGCTACCGTGGCTTCACCCCGCTGGCCCTCCTCGACTGCGCCGCCATCGAGGAGCCCGCCGACCACGGCGCCGGCTGGTCCCCGGTCACCGGCGCCCTCACCGAACTCGCCCTCCAACTCGCCCAGCGCGGCGAGACGTTCAAGGCCGTGCCGTTCCCGCGCCTGTCGCTCGGGCTGGTCGCCGTCACCTCGGTCGGCTGGACCCGCGAGGACGACGAGCGGGCCCGCCGCGACCTGCTGCGGCTCGGGCCGCTGCTCGCCACCGTCGACGCCGGCCGGGCCGCCGCCGCGTCCTGGGTCGGCAAGGTCCTCGCCAAGCTCGCGGGCACGGCCGCGGAGGCGGGCGCGCCCTTCGCCGGGCTGGTCGCCGAGGCGACCGTCGAGACCGTGGTCGAGGAGTTCTTCGGCGTCTTCAGGAAGGCGCCCGAGGACTGGTTCGGCGACTACCGCAACGCCGGCGGACGCGGCCGGGCCGGACTCCAGCAGCTCGCCGTCGACTTCGCGCAGGGCGGCCCGCGCCGGGCGGAGGCCGAGGGCTTCCTCACCCTCACGCTCACCGAGGACCTGCACCGCGCCTACACCGGACTGAAGTTCGGCAGCCGCGTCGGCCGGCCCGTGGTGCTCTTCGACAACGCCCACGAACCGGCCGGCCGCGCCCTCGTCGAACCGATACTGCGAGCCCGCGCCGACGGCCGCCGCGACCACACCGTGGTGCTCGCCGCCTCCCGGCTGCCCGAGCACGAGGCGCTCCGCCACGCCACCCGGATCCGGCTGCCCGAGACCGCCCACCAGGCACCCTGCCCGCGCACCAGCCGCGTCGGCTCCGGTCTCCTCGCCGTCGAGCTCACCCCGCTCACCCCCACCCAGACCCGGGCCGCCTTCGACCGGCACGACCCGGCCGACCGCGCCCCCGCCGACCTCTCCCGGGCCGTCCACCGGCTCACCGGCGGCCGCCCCCTCGGCGTCGACCTGCTCGCCCGCGCCGCCGGCGAGGCGCCGCCCGCCGTCCGCGCCACCCTCACCCCCGGCGACCTGCTCGACCTCACCGTGGAGCTCCGCGAGGACACCGCCCCCGTGCCGGTCGCCCCCGCGCTGCTCGCCGCCCTCCTGCCGGTCCCCAGGACGGGGCCGTACGTGGTGCTCGCCGCCGCCCACGACGAGGAGTCCGCCCGCCGCCTCGCCCAGGTCCGGCTGCCCGCCGAATCCCTCGACGGCGACGTCGCCCTCCGGGTCCGCGACCGGCTGCGCGCCGAACACTGGGCCGACCGTCCCGGCCACTTCGTCGGCGACCCGCTGCTGCGCGCCCTGCTGCTGCACCGGCTCCGCTTCGAGGACGACGACCACCCCGCGTACTCCGCCTGGCGGGCGGTCCACGAGACCCTCCGCCGCCACTACGGGCCGCAGCCCGGACCGCACCGGCTCCACCACGACCTCGCCCTCGGCGACACCGCCGAGGCCGTCGCCCACCTGCGGCTCACCTTCCCGCTGCCCGACGTCCTCGGCTGGCTCGGCCTGCTCCGGTTCGTCGCCTCCGCCCCGTATCCGCGCGAGCGGGGCCGCACCGGACCCGACCCGCGCCGCGCCGTCGCCCTCGGCCAGGACCCCGATCCGGCGCTCCCGGACGGGCTCGGCCCCGACGCCGCCGAACTGCACCTCGCCGTACGACGGCTGCTGCACGCCGTATGGCTGCTCACCGATCCGCTCGCGCTGCCCGACGAGGAGGTCGCCGACCGGCTGGCGCACGAACTGCGCCGGCTCTCCGGCCGCCACCTCACCGGCAGCGGTCCACTGTGGGACGCGGCCGGCCACTGGCCGCGGGACATCCGCGCCTGGCGGCAGCCCTCGCTGCCGCCGGGGCGCGAGGACGGAGTCTGACGCCATGCTCGACCGGCTGCGCCGCCGCTTCTTCTGGACACCCCGGCAGAAGCTCCTCAGCACCCTCGTCGCCACCGCCCTCGTCGTCGGGCTCGGCGGCTGGGGCCTCTCCACCTACCTCGAACCGGAGGACCGTTCCTGCGCCGCCGGGGTCGCCCGCCCCGCGAACAGCACGGAGTGCATCGGCGTCGACGGCACGGGACACGACTTCCGCGTCCCCGCCCTCACCGCGATCACCGCCGCCATCGGCCGCGAGAACGCCACCCTGAAGGCCGGCGAGTACGCCACCGTCGCACTGCTCCTCCCGATCACCGCCACCGACCCCGGCACCGGCGAGAAGATCCTCCGCGAACTCCAGGGCGCGTACGCCTACCAGTACCGGGCCAACCACGAGTCCAACAGCGAGACCCCCAAGATCCGCCTCGTCCTCGCCAACACCGGCGAGCGCAACGCCCACTGGCGCACCGTCGTCGACCGGCTCACCGCCATGACCGGCGCCCCCGACCGGCTCCGCGCCGTCTCCGGCGTCGCCACCTCCTCCGCCGAGGTACGCGAGGCGGTCACCGCGCTGACCGGCGCCGGGATCGCCGTCGTCGGCACCACCATCACCGCCGACGACCTCGCCAACGGCCCCGGCCGCGACCGCTTCCCCGGCCTCGCCCGGGTCTCCCCCACCAACAGCGACGAGGCGAAGGCGCTGGCGAACTTCGGCCGGGTCGACGCGGCCCGCGCGATCCTCGTCCAGGACTCCCGCACCGGCGACCACTACATCGACACCCTGCGGACCGCCTTCGCCGCCTCCCTCAAGGGCGCCCCCTACGAGCCGCAGCTCTACACCTCGCCCGCGAACAACACCGAGGAGGGCACCACCGCCAACACCTTCCGCCAGATCACCCACCTGATCTGCGACACCCGCGCCGAGACCGTCTTCTTCGCCGGCCGCCACACCCAGCTCCGCCAGTTCATCAACGCGCTCGGCGCCCGCGGCTGCGCCGACCGCGCCTTCACCGTCCTCACCGGCGACGAGGGCTCCTACCTCGGCGCCGACACCAGGCTGAACCGCGCGGCCCTCGGCAAGAAGCTGACCGTCCGGTACGCGGCGCTCGCCCACCCCGACGCCTGGAAGCCCGCGCCGGGCCGGCCGGTGCCGACCACCGGCGGCTCGGTCGTCGCCTTCGCGACCTTCCTGACCGACATCGCCCGCGCCGACGAGAAGCCGGTGCCGCTCCGGGACGGGCAGGCGATCGTCGCGTACGACGCGATGGCGACGGCCGTCCACGCCATCCGCCAGGCCACCCCGGCGAACGCCCCCTACCCGGAGCTCGCCGACGTCGGCACCCAGTGGCCGCAGGTCAAGGGCTCGCTGCGGGTCCAGGGCGCGAGCGGCTGGATCTGCCTCGACAACCACGGCAACCCGTACAACAAGGCGGTCCCCATCGTGGAGCTCGCCCCCGACGGCACCCAGCGCTTCGTCCAGATCGCCTGGCCCGAGAACACCCCGCCGTCCACGAGCTGCCTGCCGCCGAAGCGGGGGTGATCCCGCGTCCGCCCGGCCGTATCCGCGCATGACTCCGCGGCCGGCCGGGCAGGCGGTCGTCCTAGAGGGCCCCTCAGGGGCGGGCGAGGCGACCGGACGAGGTGGGACGTGGCACGCGGCGGAGCGGGGCGGGGCCCGGGAGACGGGATGGCGGCGAGACTCCGCCGGGACCCGTTCGTCGTACAGACCGTACGGTCCACGGCCGCGGCCACCCTCAGCTATCTCGTCGCCCTCGGGCTCAGCAGCGAACCGGTCCCCCTCACGGCGCCCCTCACCGCCCTCCTGGTCGTCCAGGTCACGCTCTACTCCACCCTCACCACCAGCCTGCGGCGGGTGAACTCCGTCGTCGTCGGCGTCCTCATCGCCATCGCGTTCAGCGCCGTCGTCGGCCTCTCCTGGTGGAGCCTGGCCCTGGTGATCCTGGCGTCGCTGCTCGTCGGCCGGCTCGTCCGCGTCGAGGAGTTCATCCCCGAGGTCGCCATCAGCGCCATGCTCGTCCTCGGCGTCACCCAGGTCTCCGACACCGCCTGGGACCGGGTCCTGGAGACCCTCATCGGCGCCGTCGTCGGCATGCTCGTCAACCTGTTCCTCGCCCCGCCCGTCTGGGTCGACACCGCCGGCGAGTCCATCGAGGACCTCGCCCGGCGCATGCGGCTGCTGCTCCTCGACGTGGCGGACGAGTTCACCGGCGCGCCGCCCGTCGAGCGGGCCGCCGCCCGGCTCCACGAGGCCCGCCGCCTCGACAACGACGTCGCCGACGTCGACGCGGCCCTGCGCACCGCCGAGGACAGCCTGCGGTTCAATCCGCGGGTCAAGGAGGGCCTGCTCCACCGGGTGGTGCTCCGCACCGGCCTCGACACCCTGGAGATCAGCGCCGTCGTCCTGCGCGTCCTCGCCCGCACCCTCACCGACCTGGCGAAACACCGCGACGGACGGGCTCTGCTGCCGGACCGGGCCGCGCTCGCCGTCCGGGAGACCGCCCAGTACACCGCCGACTCCCTCGTCAGCTTCGCGGTCCTCGTCACCGTCCGCGGCAGCGAGGACGCCGAGGCGGCGGAGACCCGGCTGGCGGGCGAGCTGCGGGCGGCCAGGGCCTGCCGGGAGGACGCGGCCGAACGGCTCCTCGCCCTCGCGCTCGCCGACCCCCGCGGCTGGCAGCTGTACGGGGCGCTGCTCGCCGAGCTGGACCGGATCCTCGACGAGCTCGACCCCGAGCACCGGGGCCGCAGGCTGATGGAGGAGCTGGACCGGCAGGCCGCCGAGCGCCGCGCGCGCCGCGCCCGCCTCACCCGCCGCGACCGTTGGCTCCCCCGCCGGTCACGGGCCGGCCGCTGACCGGGGAGGGCTCACCGGGGGCGGGCGCCCTCAGGGAACCCACTTCGGCCAGGGCGCCTCGTCCCGGGCGTACAGCTCGCGCAGCTCGCTCCAGCGGCCGGTGGTCCACTGCCGCCAGTCGGTCGGGCGGCCGTCCAGCGCGTCCCGCAGCCGCTCGAAGTGGTCGTGCCAGCCGGCCAGGCAGTCGAGCAGCAGTTCCCGGTCGCCGCTGAACTCGTTGGTGAAACGCAGCACGGTCGACGCCCCGCCGACGCCCGGTTCCAGATGGAACCGGATCCGTCCGTGCGGGGCGCCGACCGTGTACTCGGCGACGTGGTCCGGGTCCCAGGCGGTGACCCGCCCCGAGACCTCCGTGTCGCCGTTCAGCCAGCGGAGCGTGACCTTGCCGCCGAGCCTCGGCTCCAGCGGGTCGACGGCGCACAGCCAGGAGGGCAGCCCCTCCGGCGAGGCGATCTTCTCCCAGACCGCCTCCTGCGGGTGCGGCAGCTCGATCGCGTACCGCAGCAGGTGCGTGTCGCCGTCGCGGGTCTCGCTCCTGCCCCGGGGTATCTCGCTCATACCTCCAGCGTGGCCCCCCGAGGGGGGCCGTGCCAGCTCAGACGCCGGCGTAGGAGTGCTTGCTGCTGACGAAGATGTTCACGCCGTAGTAGTTGAAGAGGAAGCAGCCGAAGGCGATGAGCGCGATGTACGCGGCCTTCCGCCCCTTCCAGCCGGCCGTCGCGCGCGCGTGCAGGTAGGCGGCGTACCCGACCCACGTGATGAAGGACCAGACCTCCTTGGCGTCCCAGCCCCAGTAGCGGCCCCAGGCGTCGCCGGCCCAGATGGCGCCCGCGATGATCGTGAAGGTCCACAGCGGGAAGATCGCCGCGTTGACCCGGTAGGCGAACTTGTCGAGGGTCGCCGCAGCGGGCAGCCGCTCCAGGACGGAGCGGGCGAAGCCGCTCGGCGTGCCGCCGTTCGCGAGCTTGTTCTCGTACGAGTCGCGGAAGAGGTACAGCAGGGTCGCGACGGCGCCCAGGTAGAGCACGGCGCCGCAGAAGATCGCGGTGGAGACGTGGATCCACAGCCAGTACGAGTCGAGGGCGGGCACCAGCTGGTCGCTCTCGGTGTACAGCAGGGTCGTCGCCACGCCCAGGTCGAGCAGGACCGTGGTGACCAGGGGGAGGCCGATCCAGCGGACGTTCTTCTTGGCGAGCAGGAAGGCCAGGTACACGCCGACCGCCACCGTGGAGAAGGTGGTGGAGAACTCGTACATGTTGCCCCAGGGGGCGCGCTGCACGGAGACCGCGCGCATGACCACGCCGGCCGCCTCCAGGGCGAAGGCGAGGACGGTCAGCGAGACGGCGATCCGGCCGTAGAGGTCGCCCTTGACGGTGCCGCCGGCCGCGCCGGGGCCGTCGGGGACGTCGCGGGTGCCGGCGGCGGACCGGGTGACGACCTTCGGCCGCTCCAGGACGGCGGTGCCGCCGGCCTTCTTGACCTGCACCGACACCGTGGCCCTGGACTCGGCCTGGGTGAGCGCGGCGGCGGTGCGGCCGACCTTGCTGCGGCTGCCGAAGACCCACTCGGCGATGTGGGCCAGGAAGGCCAGGGTGTAGACGGCCATCGAGGAGTAGACGAGCGTGTTGCTCATCTGCGCCAGGCTCTCGTTGGTCTCGGCGGCGAGGATCACTTCTCGGCCCCTTCTGATGCGTCTGCTTCGGCTTCGGCGGGTTCCGGATCTGCGGATTCCGGCTCGGCGGGTTCGGGCGCCGGGGGCGCCTGGTCGGTGAGCACGACCGCGAGGTCGGCGAGCTCCTCGGGCAGCTTGGCGGACTCGCTGCGGCCGAGGCCCGCCATCTCGACGACGGTCGTGCCGTCCTCGCCGCGGACGGCGCGGACCCAGATCCGGCGCCGCTGGATGAAGAGCGAGCCGGTGAGTCCGGCGATCGCGGCGACCGCGCCGGTGAGGGCGAGGCCGTTGCCCGGCTGCTGCGAGATCTGGAAGGACGCCCACTCCTTGACGTCCTTCTCGAAGGTGATCGAGCCGGCGCCGTCGGGCAGGGTCATCGTCTCGCCGGGCACCAGCCGCTGGGCGACCCCGGTGCCTCCGTCGACCTTGAACTGGGTCATCTTGGAGGTGTCGAGCTGGTACACGTTCTGCGGCAGGCCGGAGTCGACGCGCAGGCTGCCGTAGTAGCCGGTGAGGGCCATCACGGGGAAGTCGAGCGCGGGGAACTGGGAGAACATGCTGCCCTGACCGGCGCCCGCGAAGGTCGGCACGAAGAACGCCTTGAAGCCGAGCTGCTCCTTCTCGCCCTTCTTGTTCCGGTAGCCGTCCATCACCTTGATCGCGCCGGTGGAGGTGATGTTGTTGTCGATCGGCAGCAGCGGGACGGCGCCGTGGAAGACGGTCTTGCCCTTGCCGTCCTTGACGGTGACGACGGGGGCGTAGCCGTGGGCGATCAGGTAGACCTTGGAGTCGCCGATCTCCAGCGGCTCGTTGACCCGGATGACCGCCTTCTTGTCCTTGCCGTCGGCCTCGGTGTAGCTGACGGCCGCCTCGAAGGTGCGGGGGGTGCCGCGCTGCGGGCCGCTCTTCTCGTACGTACCGGTGAAGCTGTCCAGGGTGAAGCTGAACGGTTCCAGCTCGTCGACGCCGAACTGGGAGCCGGACTTGAAGTCGTCGTACTGGGTGAGCGTGTTGGAGAAGCCGTCGCCCTCGACGACCAGCTTGCCGCCCTCGGACTTGAACAGCTGGCCCCAGGCGAAGGCGGTCAGCATCACGATGAGCGCGAGGTGGAAGAGCAGGTTGCCGGCCTCGCGCAGGTAGCCCTTCTCGGCGGCGACGGCGTCCCCGGCCGCGCGGGCGCGGAAGCGGCGGCCCTTGAGGACGGCGAGCGCGGCCGCGCGGACCTCCTCCGGGTCGGCCTCGGTGCGCCAGGTCGTGTAGGCGGGGAGGCGGGTGAGCCGCTTGGGGGCGCCCGGCGGCAGGCCGCGGAGCTGGCCGACGAACTGCCAGGTGCGCGGGACGATGCAGCCGATGAGGGAGACGAAGAGCAGGATGTAGATCGCGGAGAACCACACCGAGCTGTAGACGTCGAAGAGCTGGAGCTTCTCGTACAGCGGCGTGAGGGTCTCGTGCGCCTTCTTGAACTCGGCGACCTTCAGCTCGTCCGCGCTGGTCTGCGGGATGAGGGAGCCGGGGACGGCGCCGAGGGAGAGCAGGAAGAGCAGGATCAGCGCCACGCGCATGGAGGTGAGCTGGCGCCAGAACCAGCGGATCCAGCCGACGACCCCGAGGGTGGGGCCGCCGGTGGTCTCCTCCTGGGGCGCGGTGGAGAGGTCCGCGCCCGCGGCCTCGTCACCGGCCGCCCCGTTCGTGTCGGTCACGTCGGTCGGCTCCGCCGCATCGGTCGTGTCGGTCGTGTCTGTCGTGCTCATGGATCAGATTCCCACCGTGAAACCGCCGGCCCAGCCCTGCATCGTGGAGACCATGCTGTCCCAGACGCCTGTCAGGAGGAGGAGGCCGGTGACGATCATCATGCCGCCGCCGATCCTCATCACCCACACGTAGTGCTTCTTGACCCAGCCGAAGGCGCCGAGGGCCTTGCGGAAGGCGACGGCGGCGAGGATGAACGGGACGCCGAGGCCGAGGCAGTACGCGAGGGCCAGTATGGCCCCGCGTCCGGCGCTGGCCTGTTCGAGGGCGAGCGCGTTGACCGAGGCGAGCGTCGGGCCGATGCACGGCGTCCAGCCGACGCCGAAGAGCGCGCCGAGGACGGGCGCGCCGAGGAGGCCGGCGGCGGGTTTCCGGTGGAAGCGGAACTCGCGCTGGGTGAACCAGGGCATCAGGCCGGCGAAGAAGAGCCCCATGAGGATCATGAGGACGCCGAGGACGGTGCCGAGCGTCTCGCTGTACGCCAGGAGCGTGCGGCCGAACTCGCCGAAGAGGGCGCCGCCCGAGACGAAGACGGCGGTGAAGCCGGCGACGAAGAGGAGGGCCCCGGCGGCCATCCGCCCGCGGCGCTGGTCGGCGAGGTCGGTGCCGGAGACGCCGGTGACGTAGCTCAGGTAGCCGGGGACGAGCGGGAGCACGCAGGGGGAGAAGAAGGAGACCAGGCCGGCCAGGAGGGCGATGGGGACGGCGAGGAGGAGGGCTCCGCTGGTGACGGTCTCGTTCACCGGCTGTCACTTCTCCTTGAGGAGCGGGTCGATCATGGACCGCAGCCTGGTCTCGTCGACGGCCATCAGCGAGCGGGCGGCGATCTTGCCCTCCTTGTCGAGGACGACGGTGGAGGGGATGCCCTGGAGGCTGAGGGTGCCCTTGGGGAAGCCGAAGAGGATGAGCTTGCCCTTGGGGTCGTAGAGGCTCGGGTACGGGACCTTGTAGTCGGCCTCGAAGGCGAGCGCCTGCTGCTTGTTGGCGTCGCGGGTGTTGAGGCCGACGAAGGCGACGTCCTCGTCCTTCAGGTCGTTGGCGACCTTGGTGAAGTGGGACGCCTCGGCGCGGCAGGGGCCGCACCAGGAGCCCCAGGCGTTGAGGACGACGACCTTGCCCTTGAGGTCGGCGACGTCGAGCTTCTCGCCGTCCAGCGTCTCGCCGGCGATCGTGTTGATGTCGGCGCGCTCGCCCTTGGGGACGGTGGAGATGCCGCCCTTGCTGGTGACGTAGTTGGTGTTCCCGCCGCCGGAGGTGCCGTTGCCGTCGCCGCCGCAGGCGGAGAGCGCGAGGGCGGCGGACAGCACGCCGACGGCGACGAGGGCGCGTCGGGGGGCACGGTGGAGGCCACGGCTAAGGCTCATGTGAAAAGTTTCGCATGGGCGTTTGGGGGATCTTGGGCACCCCCCTACGTGCCCGGAACGCCCCTTGTCAAGATCGGCTAAGCGGCTTTCGCCCCAGGGGGTTCGCGCCGGCCCGGCCGCCCGGTCCGCCGGCTCAGGCGGCCTTGAGGTAGGCGTTCCAGCCGCCGGCTGGCTTCTGGCCGACGTCGAGGCCGCGGAGGCGGTCGAGGATACGGGGGTCCTGGACGTCCATCCAGTCGGTGAACTGGCGGAACGACACCAGCCGGACGTCCTTCTTCCCGGCCATCGCCTTGAGCGCGTCCTCGACGGCGTCCATGTAGATGCCGCCGTTCCACTGCTCGAAGTGGTTGCCGACGAAGAAGGGGGCGCGGTTCGTCTCGTACGCGCGCGTGAAGCCGCCGACCAGTGCGTCGGTGGCCTGCTTGCGCCAGCCGGGATAGCGGGAGGGCATGCCCTTGGTCGAGTTCTTCGACTGGTTGGCGAGCATGTTGTAGTCCATGGACAGGACCTCGAAGGAGTGCCCGGGGAAGGGCACGGCCTGGAGCGGGAAGTCCCAGATGCCCTTGCGCTTGACGGGCCAGGTCTGGCGGCCGCCGGGCGAGCTGGCGTCGTAGCGCCAGCCGAGGCGCTTGGCGGTGGGGAGCAGGTTGTCCTGGCCGAGGAGGCAGGGGGTGCGGCCGCCGACGAGCTCCTTGGAGTAGTCGAAGGGCAGCGGGTCGAGGTCGGTCCAGCCGCTGTTGGTCTTCCACTCGGTGACGAACTTCGTCGCCTGGTCGATCTCGTTCTGCCACTGGGCGGGGGTCCAGTTCCCGACGGAGCCGGAGCCGCCGCAGAAGTGCCCGTTGAAGTGGGTGCCGATCTCGTGCCCGTCGAGCCATGCCTCGCGGACGTACTTCAGGGTGTCCTTGATGTGCGCGTCGGTGAGGTAGCCGATGTCGGAGGCGCCGACGGGGTTGTTCGGCGGGCGGTAGAGGTTCTTCTTCGACTCGGGCAGCAGGTAGATGCCGGAGAGGAAGAAGGTCATGGCCGCGTCGTGGTTGCGGGCCAGTTCGAGGAAGCGGGGGAAGAGGCCGTTGCCGACCTCGCCGGCGCCGTCCCAGGAGAAGACGACGAACTGCGGCGGGGTCTGGCCGGGTTCGAGCGGGACGGGGGTGTCGGGCTGGTGCGGCTGCTTGCCGGTGTCCGCGGTGGAACCGTCGCCGATGAGACGGACGTCGTCCTTGGTCGGGGCGGGCGTGGTGGCGTCGCCGCCGGCCGAGGGGGAACCCCCCTTGTCCGGTCCGGAACTGCCCGTACCGCCCTGCCCCTTGTCATCACTGCAGCCGGCGATCCCGAGCGCCGCCGCCGCTCCGACGCCCGCCCCGAGAAGACCCCTTCGACTGATCCCGCGCATGTCATCCCCATTCGCGCTGTTGTATGACCGAAACATCATCCAAACCGACAATGAGTGAGATGCGGGGAGGAACACGGAGGTTCCGGTCACTCGCACAAAAGTTTCAGGGCGGCCGGAGAGGAACCTCTCTCCGACCGCCCTGACAATGTCCCGTCAAGCGCGCCCTGTCCAGGGTGCGGACGGGCGGGGGAACTACGCCCCGAACGCCTTCTGCTTCCCCTTCACCGGCTTGGCACCGGCCCGCAGGTGCACCGGCACCAGGTCGATCGCCGGCTCGCTGTACCCGACCGAGACGATCCGGTCGCCCTTGTACGTGAACGAGGTCAGCGAGGCCAGCGTGCACTGCCGGCGCCGCGGGTCGTGCCACAGCCGGCGCCGCTCCACGAAGGACCGGACGATCCAGATCGGCAGCTGGTGGCTGACCAGCACCGCCTCGTGGCCGCGCGCCGCGTCCTTCGCCGCGTCCAGCGCCGCCATCATCCGGACGACCTGCTCGATGTACGGCTCGCCCCAGGACGGCTGGAACGGGTTGGTGAGGTGCTTCCAGTTCGCCGGGCGGCGCAGCGCCCCGTCGCCGACGCCGAAGGTCTTGCCCTCGAAGACGTTCGCCGCCTCGATCAGCCGCGGGTCGGTGGCCAGGTCGAGCCCGTGCGACTTGGCGATCGGCGTGGCCGTCTCCTGCGCCCGCTCCAGCGGGGAGGCGACGACGTACGTGACGTCCCGCCCGGCCAGCGACTCGGCCACCCGGTCCGCCATCTGCCGGCCCAGCTCGGACAGGTGGTAGCCGGGGCGGCGCCCGTACAGCACGCCGTCCGGGTTGTGCACCTCGCCGTGGCGCATCAGGTGGACGACGGTGATGTCCTCGGGGTTCTTCGTCCCGTCGCTCATGCCGTGGCCTCCGCGGCGGCGCGGGCGGCGGCGGGCAGCGCGGCGGCGACGCGCTCGACCGCGCGCTCGTCGTGGGCGGCCGAGACGAACCACGACTCGAAGGCCGACGGCGGCAGGTAGACGCCGTCCGCGAGCATTGAGTGGAAGAAGGCGTTGAAGCGGAACGCCTCCTGCTTCTTCGCCTCGTCGTAGTTCCGCACCTCGTCGGCGGTGAAGAAGACCGAGAACATGTTGGACGCGGTCTGCAGCCGGTGCGCCACGCCCTCCTTCGTCAGGGCGTCCGCGACGAGCCCCTGGATCTCCTTCGAGACCGCGTTCACCTTCGCGTACGCGGCGTCGTCCAGCAGCCGCAGCTGCGCGAGCCCGGCGGCGGTGGCGATCGGGTTACCGGAGAGGGTGCCCGCCTGGTAGACCGGGCCGGCCGGGGCGAGGTGGCCCATGACGTCGGCGCGGCCGCCGAAGGCCGCGGCCGGGAAGCCGCCGCCCATGACCTTGCCGAAGGTCAGCAGGTCGGGCCGGACGCCGTCCACGCCGTACCAGCCGGCGCGGCTCGTCCGGAAGCCGGTCATGACCTCGTCCGAGATGTACAGCGCGCCGTTCTCCCGGCACAGGTCCGCGAGCCCCTGGTTGAAGCCCGGCAGCGGCGGGACGACGCCCATGTTGCCCGGCGACGCCTCGGTGATCACACAGGCGATCTCGCCCGGGTGCGCGGCGAACGCGGCCCGCACGGCCTCCAGGTCGTTGTACGGCAGCACGATCGTGTCACCGGCCTGCGCGCCCGTCACGCCGGGCGTGTCGGGCAGGCCGAGGGTGGCAACGCCGGAGCCGGCGGCGGCGAGCAGCGCGTCCACGTGCCCGTGGTAGCAGCCGGCGAACTTGACGACCTTCGCGCGCCCGGTGAACCCGCGGGCGAGCCGGATCGCCGACATCGTCGCCTCGGTGCCGGAGGAGACCAGGCGCACCTGCTCGACCGGCTCGACGCGGGCCACGATCTCCTCGGCGAGCGCCACCTCGCCCTCGCCGGGCGTGCCGAAGGAGGTGCCGCGGGCCACGGCGGCCTGCACGGCGGCGGTCACCTCGGGGTGCGCGTGGCCGAGAATCATCGGTCCCCACGAGCAGACGAGGTCGACGTACTCGCGACCGTCCGCATCCGTGAGGTACGGACCGGTGCCGGACACCATGAACCGGGGCGTACCGCCCACAGCCCGGAAGGCTCGCACCGGTGAGTTCACGCCGCCGGGCGTCACAAGGGAAGCGCGGTCGAAAAGCGTCTGTGAGACTGGGGCTTCGTATGAATACGACACAGTGATCCTGACCTGCGAGTACGACGTCTGGTACGGAGGGACGGTGTGGGCACCCTGTGCGTCACGCCGGGGCGGCCTGCCTCCGCGTCTGCGAAACTGTGGCGGCAGGGACCTCATGGGGTTGGCTCACGCGATCCATGGTGTCAGAGGCCGCGGCGATTCTTGCGGACAGGTGTTTCACCGCAGGAACGCGGGGGAGGTCACTGACACGATGATCGGGTTGCGCGGCGGGGTCGTGTTGCCGAGAAAAAGCAGTCGGGTGGAGATATGCATCGCGGTGGCGGACCGGGCGAGGGGACGGACGACCTGGGTCCGGAGCCTGTCCGGCGGGGGAGGCACCGGCGGCGGCGGGCCGAGGATCCGACCGCGCCGGAGCACCGGGCATCCCCCGAGCAGCCCCCGGCGGATCCGCCCCTCGGAGGCCGCAGCTTGGCGGTGACGTACAAGTACTTCGGCGCGCCCGACGGCGCCACGGCGGCCCGCGTCCCGATCTCGATGCGCCCGGAGGAGCTCGGCGGCGACGAGCTGGGCATGGGCGGCATGTTCTCCAAGATCAAGCCGGAGACGATAGCGGCGATGGTCCTCACCGGCATCCAGGGCCTGCCGCTGCACAAGGTCCCCCCGCTGGAGCTGGTCGTCCTGCACCCCGACTACGCCGTGGTGAAGCTCCCCACGACCGTGGTCGACCCGCTGCGCGCGATCGGCGAGGAGTCGGTCGGCGCGGCCGCGTTCATCTGGTCCACCGTCCCCGACCGCGGCGGCCCGCGCGACGCCTTCGACGTCTACCAGCTGCTCCACGAGTGGCAGGACTTCTCCGTACGCCTCCACGAGGCCGGCCACCAGCCGTACTGCCTCGTCTGGCCCTGACGGCTGGCTCTCCCCGCGTTTCCGACCGTCATAGCGCATGAAATTAGGACGAATCGGATGTAATGCACGGAGGTTGGTTCACAGCGGAGCCGTACGAGGAGGACCTGTCGTGACCGGAGTGACTGGCACCACTGGAGCGCGGACGGCCGCGGCCCGCATGCCCGGGGCCCGCGCCGCCGCCGGCGAACCCATGCAGATCTCCGAGGTCGCCGCCCGCACCGAACTCCCCTTGCGCACCATCCGCCAGTACGAGGACTGCGGACTCGTCGTCCCCTCGGCGTCCTCCCCCGGCGGCTTCCCCCTCTACACGGACGCCGACGTGGCCCGGCTGATGGTGATCCGCCGCATGCAGCCGCTCGGCTTCGGCCTCGACGAGACCCGCGAACTCCTCACCTCGGTCGACCTCCTCGCCGCCGACCTCCCCGGCACGGACGGCGAACTCGACCCGGCCGAACGCGACGCCCTGGTCGCCCGCGTCCGCCGCTACGAGGAGGCCGCGACCGCCCGCGTCGCCGACCTCCGCGCCGAGCTCGCCCGCGCCGAGGAGTTCGCCACCTCCCTCCGCTCCCGCCTCCCGCTCTGACCGCCGGGCCGCACGGCCTCAGGCGGTGAGACCCGCCGCCAGCGCGTGGAAGAAGCGGGCGTACGCGGCCGGGCTCGGCGGGAGCTCCGGGTTCCACGGCACCAGCCGCGCCCCCGCCGGCAGCCGCTCCGGCCCCTCGGGCCGGGTCGCGTGGGCCCTGCTGTCGTACAGCACCAGCGCGGGGGCGAGCTCCAGGGCCCGCTCCCACCCGGTGGTCAGCCAGCTCGCGCCCGGCCCCGGCCCCGGGTCGAGCAGCCGGACCCCCAGACCGGCCAGCCGCGCCAGCTCCGGCCAGGCCCCCGGACGCGCGAGGTGCACCTGCCCGTCACCGGCCCCGGAGAGCGCCACCACCCCGAAGCCGGCCCCCGCCGCCACGGCGGCCGCCCGCACCGCCGTCTCCGCCTCCGCCAGCCCCCCGCCCTCCGGCCCGGGATCCGGGGCGCCGAGCGCCGCCCCCAGCGCCCGGAAGCGGCCGATGATCGCCGGCAGGCTCAGCTCGTTGCCGACCGACAGCGCCGCCAGCGGCACCCCCAGCCGCCCGGCCGGCTCCTCGTCCACGGCGTACGGGCTCTTCCCGTCGTACGTGACGTCCACCACCAGCTCCGGGCGCAGCTCCCGCAGCCGCTCCTCGTCCAGCGCCCGCCCCGGCCCCAGATAGGGCACCCCGGCCGCCGCCAGCCCGCCGTCCTTCGCCGGGTCCGGCTCCGGCCCGTCATGCGCGGAGCCGTACACCGCGACCGGCGTCACCCCCAGATCCAGCAGGGCCGCCCCGGCCCGCACATAGGCGACCACCCGCGCCGGGGTGTCCGGCGCCCCCAGCTCCACCCCCCTGTCGTCCGTGAATCCCCATCCGCGCGTACCCGATCCGGACATGTGGCTGCTCCCTCCCCGGCCGGAAATTCCGCCTCCGCCGCCACCTCGTCCGGCAGCGTCGCCCCG
>NZ_JOGX01000056.1 GCF_000719555.1 Streptomyces sp. NRRL F-5727 | reverse complement strand
AGCCCCGGCCCCCGCCCCCTCTCCTCCCCCGCGGGCATCACCCAACGACTCGCGTCCACCGGCCAGTTGCGCGCCATGGGCGTGCCCGCCGCGGAGGTCGCCGGACGGGTCGGGGCCGGCGGCGACTGGCAGCAGCTGCTGCCGGGCGTCTTCCTGCTCCGCCCCGGGGCGCCGACCAGCGACGACCGGCTGCGGGCCGCGCTGCTGTACGCCCGCCGGGACGGCGAGGCTCCGCTGCACGGCCCGGGCGCGATGATCACCGGGCTCGCCGCGCTCGCCCTGCACGGCTTCTCCTCCGCTCCCCCGCTGACCGCCCTGGACCGGATCGACGTCCTGGTGGGCCGCACCCGGCGGCTGCGCTCGACCGGTTTCGTGCGCGTGGTGCGGGCGCCGGAGTCGCCGGAGCCGGTGGAGCTGACCGGGCTGCCGGTGGCGCCGGTCGCGCGGGCGGTCACCGACGCCGTCTCGGGGCTGCACGACGCCGACACCGTCCGCCGGCTGCTGACCGAGGCGGTCCGCGGCGGCCACTGCGAACCCCCGGTGCTGGTCCGGGAGTTGAGCCGGGCTCGGCTGCTGACCCGGCCGCACGTGGTGGACGCGGTGGACTCGCTCCTGGTGGAGGGGCGGGCGCTGTCGGAGGAGCGGCTGTACGAGATGGTGCGGGACTTCGCGCTGCCGGACCCGCTGTGGAACGTGGACCTGCGGCTGCCGGGCGGCCCGCACCTGGGCGGGGTGGACGCCTACTGGCCGGACCAGGCGGTGGCGGTGGAGCTGGACACCCGGGCGCCGCGGCAGGACGAGGACGCGATGTGGTCCGAGTACACCCGCAAGCGGGAGCACCTGGAGCGGCTGGGCATCACGGTGCTCCATCTGACCCCGCGCAAGCTGCGGGAGTCGATGGAGCAGCAGGCCACCGTGGTCCGTACGGCGCTGATGGCCGCGTCGGACCGGCAGCCCGCCGCCTATGTCGTCGTCCTGCCGCGGTGAGCGCTACTTCTTCGGCGGGACCGTGCCGCAGAACTCGGCTTCGATGATCGCCTGGGTGTCGCCGGTCCAGTCGGCGTTGACGTTGGCGGCGAGGGTGTGCCGGCCGTCGCGGGTGGTGTACGCCTCCGACAGGGAGCCGTGGATGCCGCCGCCGTGGCCCCAGACCTCGGTGCCGCAGCTCAGCTTCTGCCAGGAGATGCCGAGGCCGTAGCGGTAGTCGGGGTACTGGGGGGAGACGGGCTCGGTGGTGGTGAGCTCGCGCATCTCGGCCTTCGGCAGGAGCCGGCCCTTGAGGAGGGCGCGGTAGAAGGTCTGGAGGTCGGCCGAGTCGGAGATCATCTCGCCGGCGGCGTGGGCGAGGGAGGGGTTGAGCGTGGTGACGTCGTGGACGGGGGCGGTCTTCGCGGGGTCGAGGGTGGAGTAGGCGGGGCTGCTCGGGCTCGGCATGTTCACCCGGGTGCCGGGGACGCTGGTGGCGCGGAGCTTGAGGGGCTTGATGATCCGGTTCTCGACGGCCTTGCCGTAGGGGCGGCCGGTGACCTTCTCGATGACCAGCCCGGCGAGGACGAAGTTGGTGTTGGAGTAGCGCCAGGAGGTGCCGGGGGCGAACTCGGGGGCGTGGCTCGTGGCGACGGCGACCAGGTCGCGCGGGTTCCAGGTGTCGTAGCGGTGCTCCAGGAAGCCGGCGCCGAAGACCTTCTGCTGGAAGTCGGGGTCCTCGGTGTAGCTGTAGACGCCGCTGGTGTGGTTGAGGAGCTGGCGGACGGTGATCTTCCGTCCGTCGTGGCCGTTGCCGCGGACGAGGCCGGGGAGCCACTTCTCGACCGGGTCGTCGAGGTCGATCCGGCCCTCGGCCTGGAGCTGGAGGAGGACGGTGGCGACGAAGGTCTTGGTGATGGAGCCGACGCGGTAGCGGTCGTCGCCGCCGCGCTCGCCGGCGGTGCCGGTCCAGGAGCGGCCGTCCACCCGGGCCTGGGCGACGGCGCCGGGCACGCCCGCGTCGACGTTGGCCTGGAGCGCGGCCCGGGTGGCGGCGTGGTCCTTCTTCGCGGGGGCCGCGGGTCCGGCGGCGAGGGCGGGGGCGGCGAGGGCGGTGACGGTGAGGCCGGCGGCGAGCGCCGCGGCGACGACGGTACGGGCGGTGCGGGTGCTGGTCATGTGGGTCCCCTGTGTCCCTGGTCCGGTACTGCGGTCGGCGGGGAGGACCGGGGGCGGGACGGGAGGGTTGAGCGGGGTGGTGACGGTTGAGCGCTTTTCGGCCGTTCCCCTCGGCCCGGTCGCGGCCTAGTTGCGGCGCGGGTCGCTGAGGGCGGAGCGGCCGAGGGGCGGGCGGCTGCGCCAGAGGTCGAGGCCGACGTCGACGAGGTGGACCCGGGGCAGGTCGGGCACGGCGTCGAGGGGGTGCCAGGCGGCGAGGTCGGTGGAGCCGCCGGTCTCGGGCCGGAGGGCGCCGCCGGCGATCCGGGCCTCATAGAGGAGACGGAGCCCGTGCCAGGAACCGCCGGCGCCGATCCGGGGCAGCCGGTCGCGGGTGACCGAGTCGACGCCGAGGAGGGCGAGCGGCTCGGAGACGTATCCGGTCTCCTCCTCGACCTCGCGGACGACGGTCGCGACGGGGTCCTCGCCGTGGTCCATGCCGCCGCCGGGCAGGGTCCAGCGTCTGGTTCCGTCCTTGGCGACCCAGCGGGCGAGGAGGACCTCGCCGTCACGGACGCACACGGCGTAGGCCGCCACCCTCAACTCCTGCTTCATGAGGCGAGGTTAGGCGATCGGGGTGACGGCCGGACCGGTCAGAACCAGTAGACGGGGTAGCGGCGGCGGGTGGCGCGGGCGGCGAGCAGACCGACCGCGACGAGCAGCGCGCAGGAGGCGAGCAGCAGCCCGGTGAAGGTCCAGAAGGGCGGGGAGCCGAGCGCGACGATCACCGCGGTGGCGGCGGCCGGGGAGTGCGGGGCGCGGGCGAGCGCCATCACGCCGAGGGCGAGTCCGCCGGCGACGGCGGCGCTCCACAGGCCCGGGCCGGCCACCGCGAGGACGGCGAAGCCGGCGAGGGCGGAGACGAGCTGTCCGCCGACGACCGAGCGGGGCTGGGAGAGCGGCAGGTCCGGGGAGGCGGCGACCAGCGCCATGCTCGCGGCCAGCGGCGGTATGAGCAGCGGGTGGTGCAGGACGGTGCCGAGGGCGACGAGCAGGAGCAGGGCGGCGGTGCTGACGGCGGTGGCGGTCAGCACCGCCGTCGGTCGCGGGCGGGGCGGCGGGCCGGGGCGTACGGGGGCGGGGACAGGGGCGGGGACGGGGGTGGGCGCGGACGGCGCGGGCACGGTGGCCTCGGGAGCCTGGGTGCTGGTGGTCACGGGTTCCTCGGGAACGTGGATCGGGAGTCCGCGTGCGGGCGGCAGGGGTGCGGTTCAGGGGGTGGTCGGGTTGGCCGGTGAGTACTCGGGCGCAGACCAGCGCAGGGGGCTGGCGGCCGGGGTCTCGACGACGCTGTCGACCCGGAAGCGGACGAACCGCTCATCGAAACGGTATACCGTTTCGGCCCGGCCGCTGAGCTGGAGGGTGGTGCCGTTCTCCCAGTCCAGGAAGAGGAGACCGGCCCTGTCGTCGGTCTCCAGGTTTCCGAGTGTGAGGAACATCGCGTTGCCCGGGTAGTCCCGCCAGACCAGTTCGCGGGGGCCCTCGGCGCGGACGAAGCCGGGGTTGCCGCCGCGGTGGCTGGCGTCGGCGCCGTCCGGTCCGACGGTGGCGACGAAGAAGGTGTCGGCCGCCCGGACGGCGGCCAGCTGGGCCTCGGTGAGGGCGTCGCCCCGGCGGACGGGCGGGGCGTCCGGGCCGGCGGGGCCGGAGCCGTACAGCTCGCGCTTCTGGAGGTACTTCGGGCAGTTGGCGAAGACCTGCTCGGCCTCGATCAGCAGGCCGCGGACGCTGGGGCGGGCGGTGCCGTTGAGGCGCATGCGGCGGCGGGTGCGGGGGTCGAGGGCGAGGGTGCCGACGGGGGTCCCGGCCGTCAGGGCCTCGGCGAGCGGGTCGCCGGGGCGGGGCGTGGCCGCGACCGAGACCGTGTGCGGGCCGGTCGCGCGGGCGAAGCCCGGGGTGCCGGTGAGCAGGGTCGCCCAGACGTGGCCGTCCGGGGCCGCCGCGGCGAGGACCAGCATGGGCTGGGCCTCCAGGAACGCGGCGGCGACGGGGCGGATGCCGGGGCGGATGCTGGGGGCGATGTGGGCGGCGGCGTGCTGGACGCCGAGGCGTTTCTGAACGGCGACCGAGCCTTCGTGGTAGGCGGTGGTGCGCATGGGGGCCTCCGGGGTGGGTGCGGGTCTCTGGGGGTGCGGGTGCGACCCCTGGGCGCGGGGGGCGCGTTCGGCGGTGTGCCCACCCGTTCCGCCCCTGGCGGAACGCCTGCCCACACCTTGCGTCTAGAAGAAGCCGCAGGTCGGGGCGGCCGTGTGGGGGGCCGGGGAGGCTTCGGCGCCCTTGGGGACGGAGATCTCGAGACGCGTGCCGTCGGGGTCGTGGAAGAAGATGCCGCCGGAGGCCGCGCCTTCGCGGTGGGCGACGACGCCGTCGTAGGCGAAGGTGACGCCCACCGCCTTGAGGGCCGCCTCGGCCTCGCGGACCCGCTCGATGGACTCGGCCTCGAAGGCCAGGTGGTGCAGGCCGGCCAGGCCCGCGTCGTAACCGCCCGCGGCCTGCTGCCAGAGGGTGAGCACGAGCGTGCCGCCCTGACCCAGGAAGGCGTAGCGGCGGCCGTCGGCGTCGCCGGAGCCGATCACCTCGAAGCCCAGGACGTCGCCGTAGAAGCGGAGCGAGCGGTCCAGGTCGGTGACGTTGATGCCGATGTGCGCCGTGTTCAGTGTGCCGATCGCGGACATGACGGTCCCCTCGTCGTCGGCCGCCCCCTACGGGCTAACCGCTTAATTCGACTTTAAGGGTTAGGCGTGGACGGGCGCAACCTGTCACGTACGCTTGAGGGGTTAGATCGTCCGGGGGGTCGAGGAGGATGCCCGCCATGCCCGTCACCGATCCACGGCCGCACACCGGCGAGCCGGTCTCCCTGGACCTGCTCAACACGCGCTGGATGCGGGAGGGCGAGCGCCAGGACCTCCTCACCGGCACCGAGGGGCTGGCGGTCTGGCTCGCGTCCAACGGGCTCGCCGACCGCTTCACCGCCGACGAGGCCACGCTCCGGCACACCCGCACCGCCCGCGAGGCACTGAAGGCGCTGGTCGACCGGCCGGGCGACCCCGACGCGGTGGCACGGGTCGACGCCGTCCTGGAGCACGGCCGGATCCGCGCGCTGCTCACCGCCGAAGGCCCCGGGGAGCGGGCCGAGTTCGCCGATCCGGCGTGGGGGCCGGGCTGGACCGCCGCCCGCGACTACCTGGACCTGCTGCGCACCGCCCCGGACCGGATCAGGACCTGCGCGCACGAGGCGTGCATCCTGCACTTCTTCGACACCTCACGGAACGGCACCCGGCGCTGGCACTCGATGGCCACCTGCGGCAACCGCGCCAAGGCGTCCCGGCACTACGCGCGCACGAAGGATCAGTGACGGCCGGGAACCACCCGTCGAATCGCCCTCATTGAGGGCGATTCGCGCTCTGTGGCGGAGGACGCGCGGTGGCGGATGTACGCCATGGACACAGCATGCCCTCCAGGAACTCTCCACAAAACCCTGTCACTTGCGAAAGGCTGAGCGGTCATCCGGTACCGGAATCCGGACCCTCTTCTTTCACAAACAGGGAT
The DNA here is from genome assembly GCF_000719555.1 of Streptomyces sp. NRRL F-5727. GTDB lineage: Bacteria > Actinomycetota > Actinomycetes > Streptomycetales > Streptomycetaceae > Streptomyces. The sequence goes on along the minus strand of NZ_JOGX01000056.1, from coordinate 37,911 downwards.
GTAAATGACCACCCCCGAAACCCAGAGCTCCATACCCGGGCGCTCGACCGGGACCGGGCGGGCGGCCAGGATCGCCGCCGCCGCCGGCCTGGTGACCGCGCTCGTCGCGGCCGGTGCAGCACCGGTCCTCGCCGCCGACACCCCGGCGACGAACCCCCCGGTGAAGACCGCGGAGCCCGCCGACAAGCTCGGCGCCATCGACGCGCAGCGCCTCGCCGAGGCCGAGGCCGCCGGCGAGCCGCACGTCACCGTCCTGGTCGCCACCGCGCCCGGCGCGACCGAGCAGGTCGCGGGCCAGCTCGACGCCGTCCCCGGCGGCTCCGTCGGCAACCGCAACGACGAGCTCGGCTACGTCCGCGCGACCCTGCCGACCGGCAAGGCCGAGGCCGCGATCAAGGCCGCCGCCAAGCTCTCCTCCGTCCAGTCGCTCGACCTCCAGGCCGAGATCCAGCTGGACGACCCGCGCCCCGACGCGGGCGTCACGGGCTCCGTCGAGGGCACCACGGTGACCCGGACCTACCCGGCGCCGTCGAAGTACACCCCGGCGAAGAACCCGTACAACCCGTCCCACGAGACGGGCGCGGTCGAGTTCGTCGAGGACCACCCGAAGGCCGACGGCCGCGGGGTGACCATCGGCGTCCTCGACTCGGGCGTCGACCTGGGCCACCCGGCCCTGCAGAAGACCACCACCGGCGAGCGCAAGATCGTCGACTGGGTGACCGCCACCGACCCGCTCACCGAGGGCGACGGCACCTGGCGCGCCCAGATCACCCCGGTCGCGGGCCCGGTCTTCACCGCCGCCTCGCAGTCCTGGAAGGCGCCCGAGGGCTCCTACCAGTGGAGCCGCTTCAGCGAGTCCGTCACGGCGGGCGGCGACCCGGCCGGTGACATCAACCGCGACGGCGACACCACCGACGTCTTCGGCATGCTGTACGACGCCGCCGCCGGCACCGTCCGCGTCGACACCGACCAGGACTTCGACTTCACGGACAACGAGCCGATGAAGCCGTACAAGGACGGGTACCAGATCGGCTACTTCGGTACCGACAACCCGGCCACCGAGGTCGCCGAGCGCACCCCGTTCGTCGTGGAGATCCGCAAGGACGTCCCGATGGACCCGCTGGGCGGCTCCTGGGTCGGCCAGAAGCGCGACTTCGTCAACATCGGCCTCGTCGAGTCCTCGCACGGCACCCACGTCGCCGGCATCACCGCCGCCAAGGGCCTCTTCGGCGGCCGGATGAACGGTGCCGCGCCCGGCGCGAAGATCGTCTCCTCGCGCGCCTGCACCTGGACCGGCGGCTGCACCAACGTCGCCCTCACCGAGGGCATGGTCGACCTCGTCGTCAACCGCGGCGTCGACATCGTCAACATGTCGATCGGCGGCCTGCCCGCGCTCAACGACGGCGACAACGTCCGCGCCCGCCTCTACACCCGTCTCATCGACGAGTACGGCGTGCAGCTGGTCATCTCGGCCGGCAACTCCGGCCCGGGCACCAACACCATCGGCGACCCCGGCCTGGCCGACAAGGTCCTCTCGGTCGGCGCGGCCGTCTCCCGGTCGACCTGGGCGGCCAACTACGGCTCCGCCGTCGAGAAGTCGTACGCCATGTTCCCGTTCTCCTCGCGCGGTCCGCGCGAGGACGGCGGCGCCGCCCCGCTGGTCACCGGCCCGGGCTCGGCCGTGAACACCATCCCGACCTGGCAGGCCGGCGCCGGCGTCGCCGAGTCCGGCTACGCCCTGCCCGCCGGCTACGGCATGCTCAACGGCACCTCGATGTCGTCCCCGCAGGTCGCCGGCGCGAGCGCGCTGCTGCTCTCCGCCGCCAAGCAGCGCGGCATCGAGCTCTCCCCGCTGACCCTGCGCACCGCCCTCACCTCGACCGCCAAGCGGATCCCGGGTGTCGCGGCGCACGAGCAGGGCGCCGGCCTCGTCGACGTCGTCGAGGCGTGGGACTCCATCAAGGACGGGGCCACCGCCCACTCCTACAAGGTCGAGGCCCCGGTCGACACCGTGATCTTCCCGGCCCCGCACACCGGCACCGGTGTGTACGACCGCGAGGGCGGCCTCAAGGTCGGCCAGAAGAAGGTCTACGACGTCACCGTCACCCGCACCAGCGGCCCGGACCGTGCCGTCGAGCACGAGCTGGACCTGAAGTACAACGACGGCACCTTCCGGATCCTCGGCGACGACGAGGTCGACCTGCCGCTGAACAAGCCGGTCACCGTCAAGCTGGAGGCCCGTCCGACCACCGCCGGTGTGCACAGCGTGCTCCTGGAGGCCGACGACGAGCGCACCGAGGGCGTCGACAAGCAGATCATGGCCACCTCGGTCGTCGCGAGCGACCTGGTCGCCCCCGGCTACGGCTTCTCCGCCGCCGGCTCGGTGCAGCGCAACAGCACCAAGTCGTACTTCGTGACCGTGCCGCAGGGCGCGACCTCGCTGGAGGTGCGGATCGGCGGGCTGAAGGAGAAGAGCCAGACCCGGTTCATCGCCATCCACCCGTACGGCGTCCCGGTCGACCCGACCGCGACCACCGGCTGCTACCCGCACTACAACCCGGCGAACACCTGCCGCCCCGACCTGCGCTCGTACGCCGCCCCGCAGGCCGGCGTCTGGGAGATCGAGGTCGAGGCGCGCCGCACCTCGCCGGACCTGGACAACCCGTACAAGCTGGACGTCTCCGTGCTCGGCGCCTCCTTCGACCCGGCCGTCCAGACGGTCGCCGAGGCGAAGGTCGGCACCCCGGCGTCCGTCGAGTGGACCGTCAGCAACGGCTTCGCCGGCATCGACGGCAAGCTGAAGGGCGGCTCGCTCGGCTCGCAGAAGTCCGAGACGCCGACCATCCAGCACCACGAGCAGCAGACGAAGACCGTCACCATCGGTGAGGGCGTCGAGCGCCTCGACATCGCGATCGGCAACACCTCCGACAAGGCCGCCGACCTCGACCTGACCGTGCTGCTCGACGGCAAGCAGGTCGGCCAGTCGGCCGACGGCGACTCGGAGGAGGCCGTCTCCCTCGTCAAGCCGAAGGCCGGCACGTACACCGTCGTCGTCGACGGCTACGCGGTGCACGCCGAGGGCGGCACGACCTACGACTACAAGGACGTGTTCTTCTCCCCGTCGCTCGGCACCGTGAAGGTCGACGAGGCGAAGACCTACCCGCTGGCCAACGGCGCGACCACCAAGGTCGCGGCCGAGGTCGTCGTCGGCGGCGCGGCCCCCGAGGGACGCCAGTTCTTCGGCCAGGTCCAGCTGCTCAACGCGCGCGGCACCGTCGCGGGCACCGGCAGCGTCCTGATCGGCAGCGTCACCCCGTAACACCCGGGCGGTACGAGGAGGGGCGGGCACCCGTGCGGGTGTCCGCCCCTTCCGCGTTCAGCCCCGGCCGGGGCAGTCGCCGACCCCCTCCCGCAGCCCGTTCGTCACCCACGCGCGGCCGTACTCCAGCTCGTCACGGACGGGGCCGACGGGCTCGCCGAGCTCGCCGGGCGGCTCCATGTCCTCCCGGTAGGTGAGCACCCCCTCGTCGGGGAAGCGGGAGACGATCACGAGCATCCTCACGCCGGGCCGGTAGTACGACGGGTCCGCCGCCCAGCCGCGGAAGGCCAGCTCGCCGGAGCCCTCGCCCTCCGGCTTGTACCGGCGTTCGACCCGCAGCACCACGCGGAGCTCCCCCTCCTTCCCGAGCGGCTCGACCCGGGCGACCGTGCCCTCGGCGACGTCCGAGGCGCAGGCCACGATCCCGCCGGCGGAGAGCTTCGCGTCGCCCCCTGCGCTGTCGATGCCGCCGTCGGGGCGGGCGGCCAGCCACGCCCCGCCGGTCCCGAGCACGCCGAGCGCCCCGCAGGCGGCGAGCGCCCAGGCCACGATCCTGCCCCGGCGCCGGGGGCGTACGGCCGGCGCCGCCGGTACGGGCTCCGCCGTCAGGGCGCCCGCGAGGACGCCCAGCTGCTCGCGGATCAGGGCCACGTCCGCGAGGGCGCGGGCGACCTCGGGGTCGTCCCCGGCGCCCGGGGGCGCGTCCTCCGGGAAGAGCGCCGCCGCCAGCGGGTCCCGTGTGTCCTCGCTCACTCACACCACCTCGTCCGTGTGGAGCCGCTCCCGCATGGCGCGGACGGCGGCGTGCAGCCTGCTCTTGACGGTCCCCTCCGGGACGCCCAGCTCCTCGGCGATCCGGGCCACCGGAAGGTCCGCGTAGAAGCGCAGCACCAGGACCTGCCGCTGCCTCTCCGGCAGCGCCTCCAGGCCGTCCGCCACGGTCAGCGCGAGCAGCCGGTCCTCCTCGCCGCCGCCGCCCGGCGGGGCCGGCAGCGCGGTCAGCCGTTCGCCCAGCCGCTCGTCGCGGCGGCGGGCCCGGTGCCAGTCGGCGGCCACCCGGCTGGCGACCACCGCGCACCAGGCGGCCGGGGACCGGGGCGGGTCCCCCTTCGCCCGGGCCTCCAGGAGACGCAGCCCCACCTGCTGGACCCCGTCCTGGAGTTCCGCGTACGGCACCCCGCCCAGCGCCAGGACCGCCCGCACCCGGTCCACGAGCGCCGCGTCCATCTGCTCCACCCCGCCTCCTCCCTGCCGGTGACCCTCCTCCGACGCGCGACCGCCCCGGAACGTTCACCCGCCGGAACGTTCATCCGCCGGACCGCGTCCCGCCCCTCGGACAATGGATTGGACAAGCAGCGGCAGGCGACACGCATGATGGGGAGCGGCAGCACCTGCACACACGTACGGAGGAGTCCCCGTGAAGGTCGGAATCGTCGGAGCCACCGGTCAGGTCGGCACAGTCATGCGCAAGATCCTGGCCGAGCGCAACTTCCCGGTCGACGAGCTGCGGCTCTTCGCCTCCGCCCGGTCCGCCGGCAAGGTCGTCGACGGCGTGACGATCGAGGACGCGGCCACCGCCGACTACACCGGCCTGGACATCGTGCTCTTCTCCGCCGGCGGCGCCACCTCCAAGGCCCTCGCCGAGAAGGTCGCCTCCCAGGGCGCCGTCGTGATCGACAACTCCTCCGCCTGGCGCCGCGACCCCGAGGTCCCCCTCGTCGTCTCCGAGGTCAACCCGCACGCGGTCAAGGACCGCCCCAAGGGGATCATCGCCAACCCGAACTGCACCACGATGGCCGCCATGCCGGTCCTCAAGCCGCTCCACCAGGAGGCCGGCCTCACCGCGCTGATCGCCACCACCTACCAGGCCGTCTCCGGCTCGGGCGTGGCCGGCGTCGCCGAGCTGCGCACCCAGGCGTGCGCCGTGGCCGAGAACGCCGACCAGCTGGCCTTCGACGGGGAGGCCGTCGAGTTCCCGGAGCCCGCCGTCTACAAGCGTCCGATCGCGTTCAACGTGGTCCCGCTGGCCGGCTCGATCGTCGACGACGGCTCCTTCGAGACCGACGAGGAGCAGAAGCTCCGCAACGAGTCCCGCAAGATCCTGGAGATCCCCGAGCTGAAGGTCTCCGGCACCTGTGTCCGCGTGCCGGTCTTCTCGGGCCACTCGCTCCAGGTCAACGCCCGCTTCGAGCGTCCGATCAGCGTCGAGCGCGCCTACGAGCTGCTCAAGGACGCCGAGGGCGTCGTGCTGTCCGAGATCCCGACCCCGCTCCAGGCGGCCGGCAAGGACGCCTCGTACGTGGGCCGCATCCGCGTCGACGAGACCGTCGAGAACGGTCTGGCGCTCTTCCTCTCCAACGACAACCTGCGCAAGGGCGCCGCGCTCAACGCGGTGCAGATCGCGGAGCTGGTGGCGGCCGAGCTCAAGGGCTGAGCCCCCGTCCACACCAAGAACGGCGGTCATCCTTCCGGGTGACCGCCGTTCTTCCGTGTTCGCCCTGGGAAATGCGCGATGCGCTCGCCGAGGGGCCCGTGGAAGGATGGGCCAAACGTCACGAAACCGAGGAGTTGACCGGGTGCCTGGTACGAACCTGACCCGTGAAGAGGCCCAGCAGCGGGCGGCGCTGCTGACCGTGGACGCGTACGAGGTCGAACTGGACCTCACCGGTGCGCAGGAGGGCGGTACCTACCGGTCCGTCACCACCGTCCGCTTCGATTCCGCCGAGGAGGGCGCCGAGACCTTCATCGACCTCGTCGCCCCCGCCGTGCACGAGGCCGTGCTCAACGGGCACTCCCTCGACGTCGCCGCCGTCTTCCGCGACTCGCGGATCGCGCTGCCGCACCTGAAGCAGGGCCGCAACGAGCTGCGGGTGGTCGCGGACTGCGCGTACACCAACACCGGCGAGGGCCTGCACCGCTTCGTCGACCCGGTCGACGGCCAGGCGTACCTCTACACCCAGTTCGAGGTGCCGGACGCCCGCCGGGTCTTCGCCTCCTTCGAGCAGCCGGACCTGAAGGCGACCTTCCAGTTCACCGTGAAGGCGCCGGAGGGCTGGAGCGTCATCTCCAACTCGCCGACCCCGGAGCCGAAGGACGGGGTGTGGGCCTTCGAGCCCACCCCGCGGATCTCCACGTACATCACGGCCCTGATCGTCGGCCCGTACCACTCGGTGCACTCGACGTACGAGGGCCCGGACGGGCAGGTCGTGCCGCTGGGCATCTACTGCCGTCCGTCGCTGGCCGAGTTCCTCGACGCGGACCACATCTTCGACGTGACCCGGCAGGGCTTCGGCTGGTTCCAGGAGAAGTTCGCGTACGCCTACCCGTTCGCCAAGTACGACCAGCTGTTCGTGCCGGAGTTCAACGCCGGCGCGATGGAGAACGCGGGCGCGGTGACCATCCGCGACCAGTACGTCTTCCGCTCGAAGGTGACGGACGCGGCCTACGAGCGGCGTGCCGAGACCATCCTGCACGAGCTGGCCCACATGTGGTTCGGCGACCTCGTGACCATGGAGTGGTGGAACGACCTCTGGCTGAACGAGTCGTTCGCCACCTACACCTCGGTCGCCTGCCAGGCGTCCGTCGCGGGCACCCGCTGGCCGAACGCCTGGACCACCTTCGCCAACGCGGAGAAGACCTGGGCCTACCGCCAGGACCAGCTGCCGTCGACGCACCCGATCATGGCCGAGATCAACGACCTGGAGGACGTGCTCGTCAACTTCGACGGCATCACGTACGCCAAGGGCGCCTCGGTCCTCAAGCAGCTCGTCGCCTACGTCGGCCAGGACGAGTTCTTCAAGGGCGTGCAGGCGTACTTCCAGCGCCACGCCTTCGGCAACACCCGCCTCAGCGACCTGCTCGGCGCGCTGGAGGAGACCTCCGGCCGCGACCTGAAGACGTGGTCGAAGGCGTGGCTGGAGACGGCCGGCATCAACATCCTGCGCCCGGAGATCGAGACCGACGAGAACGGCTCGATCACCTCCTTCGCGGTGCGCCAGGAGGCCCCGGCGCTGCCCGCCGGCGCCAAGGGCGAGGCGGTGCTCCGCCCGCACCGGATCGCGATCGGCTTCTACGACCTCGACGCCGCCGGCAAGCTGGTCCGCACCGAGCGCCTGGAGCTGGACCTGACGGCGACCGACCGCACCGAGGTGCCGGCGCTGGTCGGCAAGTCCCGGCCGGCGGTCGTCCTGCTGAACGACGACGACCTGTCGTACGCCAAGGTCCGCCTCGACGAGGTGTCGCTGCAGAACGTCACCGCGCACCTCGGCGACTTCGCCGAGTCGCTGCCGCGCGCCCTGTGCTGGGCCTCGGCCTGGGACATGACCCGCGACGGCGAGCTGGCCACCCGCGACTACCTGGAGCTGGTGCTCTCGGGCATCGCCAAGGAGTCCGACATCGGCGTGGTGCAGTCGCTCCAGGGCCAGGTGAAGGCGGCCCTCGACCTGTACGCGGCGCCGGAGTGGCGGGACGCGGGCCTGGCCCGCTGGACCGAGGCGGCGCTCACCCACCTCAAGGCGGCCGAGCCGGCGAGCGACCACCAGCTGGCGTGGGCGCGGGCCTTCGCCGCGTCCGCCCGGACGCCGCAGCAGCTCGACCTGCTCGCCGCGCTCCTGGACGGCCGGGAGACCATCGAGGGCCTGGCCGTCGACGCCGAGCTGCGCTGGGCGTTCGTGCAGCGGCTCGCCGCGACCGGCGTCTACGACGAGCCGGAGATCGCGGCGGAGCTGGAGCGGGACCGTACGGCGGCCGGCGAGCGGCACGCGGCGACGGCCCGCGCGGCGCGTCCGACCGAGGCGGCGAAGGCGGAGGCGTGGGCGGCGGTCGTCGAGGACGACAAGCTGGCCAACGCGGTGCAGGAGGCGGTGATCGGCGGCTTCGTCCAGACCGACCAGCGCGAGCTGCTCGCCCCGTACACGGAGAAGTACTTCGCGTCGATCAAGGGCGTCGCGGAGACCCGCAGCCACGAGATCGTCCAGCAGATCGTGGTCGGTCTCTACCCGACGCTCCAGGTCTCGCAGGAGACGCTGGACGCGACGGACGCGTGGATCGCGGCCAACGACCCGGTGCCGGCGCTGCGGCGGCTGGTGACGGAGTCGCGGGCGGGCGTCGAGCGGGCCCTGAAGGCCCGTGCGGCGGACGCGGCGGCCGCGAAGTAGTCCCGTAAGGCGGTACGGAGAAGGGGCGCCCTCCCCGTGGGGGCGCCCCTTCGTCGTGTCCCGGGTGCCTACCGGCTCGCGCGGTCGAAGCGGGCGCGCAGGTCGGCGGCGCCGTCCTCGGTCAGGGAGCCGTGCAGGCGCATGCGGGCGACGCCGCCGTCGGGGAAGGCGTCGAGCCGGACGTGGGTGACGACCGCCCGGGCGGGGAGCCTGAAGCGGTGCGGGGTGTCGGGCTGGAGGCGGGTGCGGGGGATGATCTCGAACCACTCGCCCGTGTCGCCGTTGCGGCCGTGGAGGGCGATCCAGCCGGCCGAGTTGCCCTTGAGGTAGGCGGTGTCGATCTCGACGGCGCGGACGGCGCCCTGGGCGGGGAGGCGGAAGCGGACCCAGTCGTGGGTGCCGCGGACCCGGCGGCGGCGGTTCTCCCAGCCGTCGTCCATCTTGCGCGAGGTGCCGGGCAGGATGATCTGGGTCGGCGAGGAGTAGAACCTGTCGGAGGCGTCCTCGTACGACCCGCCGTTGAGGACGGAGAGCAGGTCGATCGTGCCGAGGAGGTCCAGCCACTCGGGGTCGGGCAGCACCTCGCCGTGGACGCGGAGGCGGGCGATGCCGCCGTCCGGGTGCTGGCAGAGGCGGACGTGGGTCCAGCGGCGGTCGCTGTCGATCGTGAAACCGTTGGCGGCGTGGCCGCGGACGGGGGTCGGCGGGACCAGCTCCTCCCACTTCGCGTCGAGCAGTTCCTCGGGGCTGGGGCTGCCCTCGACGGCCGTGGCCTGGACGCTGACCTTCTGCGGGTAGTTGCCGCGGAAGTGGGCGGTGTCGACGATCAGGCCCCGGATGACGCCGGGGGCGCCGAGGCGGACGATCGCCCAGTCGTGGTCCTCGGGGGCGGGGAAGACGTTCTGGGCGTCGGCGCCGCGCCGGCGGCGGGTCTCCCAGCCGTCCATGATCTTGCCCTTGTGGCCGAAGTGCTCCGGGTCGAAGACGGCCCGCTCGCGGACGAGCAGGTTCTCGCGCTCGGCGAAGAACTCGTCGTTGGCGGCGACGACGCCGGCGCCGAGGCGGCGGTCGGCGAGGTCGACCAGCTCGGTGAAGGGGAAGTCGCCGGTGCGGTAGTCGGCGTACGGGTCGCCACCGGCGTAGGGGGCGGCGTCGTTGGCGTGCGGGTCCTGGGGGTCCTCGATGGCGGTCATGTTCCGACTGTCCCGCCCCGGAGGCCCGGGGTCCATCGAATGTTTTCGACGGTTCTTTTCAGCTCTGCTGAACGGTCTCCCGCTGGACGGCGACCTGCCGCAGGGCGGCGAGCACCCGGGCCACCGCCGGGCCCTCCTCGGCCCCGCGCCGCACCGCGGCCACGACGTGGCGGCGCGGCTGGTCGGCGGAGAGGACCCGCATGACGACGCCGGTGCCGCTCCGGCGGTCGGCGGCGGCCATCCGGGGCACGAGCGCGACGCCGAGTCCGGCCTCGACCATGGCGAGGATCGCGGTCCAGCCGGAGGCGCTGTGGGCCTGCTCGGGCACGAAGCCGGCGGCCTCGCAGGCGGCGGTGGTGATCTCGGACCAGGGGCCGGAGCCGCCGAAGATCCAGGGTTCGGCGGCGAGGTCGGCGAGGCGCAGGCCGGGCGCGTCGGCGAGCGGGTGACCGGCGGGCAGGGCGACGTCGAGGGGGTCGGCGAGCAGCGGCACCCGGCTGAACTGGGGGTCGCGGGCGGTGGGCGCGTGGGCGGCGAGCGAGAGCGCGAGGTCCACCTCGCCGGCCGTGAGCAGCTCGTACGCCTCCCCCGCCTCGGCCTCCCGGATCCGGAGGCCGAGCCCGGGGTGGGCGGTGCGGAGCCGGCGTACGGCGGGGACGAGGAGCGCGGGGACGGAGGTGGAGAAGGCGGCGACGCGCACCTGGCCGGCCTCGCCCCGCAGATAGCCGTCGAGTTCGGCGTCGGCCCGCTCCAGCTGGGCGAAGACCGCCTCGGCGTGGCGCAGGACGAGGTGGGCGGCGTCGGTGAGGCGGACGCGCCGCCCGTGCGCCTCCAGGAGCGGCACGCCGAGCTGCCGGGCGAGGTTGGTGAGCTGCTGGGAGACGGCCGAGGGGGTCATGAGCAGGGTCTCCGCGGTGGCGGTGACGGTGCCCCGGTCGCGCAGGGTGCGCAGGATGTGCAGCTTCTTGATGTCCCACTCGGTCATGGGGCGCAACCTACCGGGCCCGCCCTATCGGGTGGAGCTGAGCGCCACTCCGCCGAGGATGAGCGCCATGCAGGCGCCGCCGGCCAGTCCCGGCCGCTCGCCGAGGAGGGGGTACGAGAGGAGGGCGACGCAGACCGGCTGGAGGTGGTAGACGACTCCGGCGCGGGCCGGGCCGATCAGGGAGACCGCCCTGTTCCAGGCGAGGAAGGCGACGGCGGAGGAGAGGACCCCGAGGTAGAGCAGGGGGCCGACGGTGCCGGGGGTGGCGGGGAAGCCGCCCTGGACGGCGAGGGAGGCGGCGTAGGCGGGGGCGAGCATGAGGGCGCCGAGCAGGAAGGTGGCGAAGAGGAAGGCGAGTCCGTCGATCCGCGGGGGCCGGCGCTTGAGGAGGGCGCTGTACGAGGCGAAGGAGAGGGCGGCGGCGAACATCCAGAGGTCGCCGGGGCCGAGGTCGATCGCGAGGGAGCCCTTGCCGACGAGGAGGAGCACGCCGAGGACGGCGACCGTGAGGCCCAGGAGGCGGCGGGCGCCGAGCCGTTCGCCGGCGAGCCGGGCGAAGCCCGCCATGATCACCGGGGAGGCGGCCATGATCATGCCCATGTTGGTGGCGGAGGTGGTCAGGCCGGCCTGGTGGACGAGGGTGTTGTAGAGGGTGACGCCGAACAGCGCGGCGAGGACGGTGAATCCGAGGTGTCGGCGGATGGCCGCGCGCTGCCGCCAGAAGGGGCGGGCGGCGAACGGGGCGACGGCGACGAGGGCGATGACCCAGCGCCAGAAGACGGCCTGGACGGGCGGGACGGAGTCGGCCAGGTCGCGGGTGGCGACGAAGCTGCCGGACCAGACGACGGTGGCAAGAAGGGCGAGCAGCAGACCGGGACCGGCCCCCTGGGCGGGGGCCGGTCTCCGGGTGGCGGTCTCGGTGGGGGTCTCGGTGAGGGTCGGGGCCTGGTTCGTGGTCGCGGCCTGGTTCGTGGTCTCGGTCGGGTGGCGGGGTGTCGTGAGGCTCATGCCGCCTACCGTCGCACTCCCGAAACTTCCAGGTCCATCGAAACTTCCTGACCGTTCCGTTCAGTGGAACTGAACGATACGGGGCCGGTGGCGGCGGGCTCGGGCCGGGCGTGGGGCTTCGCGGGGGCCAGCTGGCCGGCGAGGGTGGCGCCGAAGGCGATCACCATGCCGAGGACCTGCACCGGGCCGAGCGCCTGCCCCAGGGCCGCCCAGCCGATGACGGCCGCGGTGATCGGGGAGAGCGGGCCGAGGAGGGTGGCGGAGGAGGCGCTCAGCCGCTCGATGCCGCGGAACCAGAGGAAGTACGAGATCGCGGTGTTGCCGAGGGCGAGGTAGGCGTAGCCGGCCAGGTTGGTGCCGGTGAGGGCCGGCGGGGCGCCCTCGACAAGGAAGGCGATCGGGAGGATGACCAGGCCGCCCGCGGTGAGCTGCCAGCCGGTGAGCGCGAGGGCGCCGACACCCTCGGGGCGGCCCCAGCGCTTGGTGAAGACGACACCGGCGGACATCGAGAGCGAGGAGAGCAGTCCGGCGCCGACGCCGATCAGGTCGAACGCGGCGCCCGCCTTGAGGACCACGAGGCTGACGCCGAAGGCGGCGGCGACGGCGGTGAGCAGGGTCCGCGCGGTGGGCCTCTCGCCGAGGAAGAGGGCGGCGAGGCCGACGACGAAGAGCGGGCCGACGGAGCCGACGACGGCGGCGACGCCGCCGGGCAGCCGGTAGGCGGCGAGGAAGAGCAGTGGGAAGAAGGCGCCGATGTTGAGCGCCCCGAGGACCGCGGACTTCCCCCACCAGGCGCCCCGCGGGAGCTTGCGGGTCAGCGCGAGGAGCAGCAGGCCGGCCGGGAGGGCCCGCATGAGGCCGGTGAAGAGGGGTCGGTCGGGCGGCAGGAACTCGGTGGTGACGAAGTAGGTCGAGCCCCAGGAGATCGGGGCGAGGGCGGTGAGCGCGACGACGGCGGCCTTGCGGGACATGGCGGGACTCCCCCTGCAGCGGTGCGGCCCCGGTGGACCGGAGCACGACTGGCTTGGCGGTAATTAACTTAGCACTAAGCTACTTACTTGCAAGTGGCTTTCTTGTCATCGAGTGGGCGGGGACGGAAGAATGGGGTCATGAACACGCAGCCGCCCGCGCACGACGCCGTCGACGCCATCACCGACCAGTGGGCCGCCGTCCGCCCCGATCTGGAGACCCTCCCCATGGCGGTCTTCGGGCGGATCCACCGGCTCTCCGCCGCCGTCCGCAACCAGGTGGACCAGGCGTACAAGCCCTACGGCCTGGCGCTCGGCGAGTTCGACGTGCTGGCGACGCTGCGCCGGTCCGGGGAGCCGTACACGCTCTCGCCGCGCGAGCTGACCGCCACGCTGATGATCACCACCGGCGGGATGACCGGCCGGCTGGACCGACTGGAGAAGGCCGGACTGCTCACCCGCAGCCCCGACCCGAACGACCGGCGCGGGCTGCGCGTCACGCTCACCGAGCGCGGCCGGGAGCTGGTCGACCAGGCCGTCGGCGCGGGCCTGGAGCGGCAGCGGGAGGCGGTGCAGGCGGCGCTCACCGAGGAGGAGGCGCAGCAGCTGGCCGGGCTGCTGCGGAAGCTGCTCGCGACGACCCTCTGAGGGCGGCGGAGGAAACGCGAGGGCGCCGCACGGCCCTGGTGGCCGTGCGGCGCCCTCGGAGACGGGCGGAGGCGGTCGCGCCTCCGGCGGTTACGCCTTCTTGCGGGACTTGTCGAGGACCATCACCAGACCGGCGATGACCAGGAACAGCGCCAGCGGGAGCGCCACGAACAGGCCGAGGGTCTCGACGACCTCCAGCTTGGGGGCCGGATCGTCACCGTCGTCGCGGGTCAGCGCGAGCGCGGGGGACGACATGAGCAGCATCATCAGCGTCGTACCGGCCGCGACGGCGCCGGCGCGCAGGGCGTTCTTCTTGTCCACGGTGCAAAAGTAGCGAACACCTAAACGGCCCGCGCGCCCGGGGGTGCCGTACGGGCTCCGACCCCCTCCGCGACGGTCCGCAGCAGCGTGTGCCCGCGGGGCGAGGCGGCGATCCGCTCCAGGGAGAGCGGCTGCCCGTCGGGCCCCGCCACCGGCAGCCGCCAGTTCGGGTACTCGTCCCAGGTGCCCGGCAGGTTCTGCGGCCGGCGGTCCCCCACCAGGTCCGGCAGCCACACGCCGACCATCCGGGCCGGGGTGCGCGTCAGGAAGCGGTGGACGGCCAGGATCTCGGCCTCCTCGTCGCCCGGGCCCTCCGGGAGCAGCCCGAGCCGCTGGAGGACGGCGCGCCACTCGGCGGTCTCCGCCGCGTCGGCGGCCCGCTCGCGCGTCAGGTCGCCGGTGAGCAGCCCGAGCCGGTGGCGCAGCAGCACGTGGTCGCCGGAGAGCCGGGCGGCGGTGGACGGCAGGTCGTGGGTGGTGGCGGTGGCCACGCAGCCGGCCCGCCACGCCTCCGGCGGCAGCGGGGCGCCGCCGCCGTCCCAGTCCCGCTCGAACCAGAGCACGGAGGTGCCGGACACCCCGCGCGCGGCGAGCGCCTCGCGGACGCCCGGTTCGACCGTGCCCAGGTCCTCGCCGACGACATGGGCGCCGGCCCGGTGCGCCTCCAGGACGAGGACGGCGAGCATCGCCTCGGCGTCGTACCGGACGTAGGTGCCCTCGGTGGGCTCCCGGCCCTCCGGCACCCACCAGAGCCGGAAGAGGCCCATGACGTGGTCGATGCGGAGGGCGCCCGCGTGCCGCAGGAGTTCGCGCAGCAGGCCGCGGTACGGGGCGTACCCGGCGGCGGCGAGGGCGTCGGGCCGCCACGGCGGCAGGCCCCAGTCCTGGCCGCGGGAGTTGAAGGCGTCGGGCGGGGCGCCGACGGACATGCCGGCGGCGAAGTCGCCCTGCCGGGCCCAGACGTCGGAGCCCTCCGGGTGCACCCCGACGGCCAGGTCGTGGACGATCCCGACCGCCATGCCGGCCTCCCGGGCCGCGTCGGCGGCCTCGCCGAGCTGCCGGTCCGTCAGCCAGGCGAGCCGGCAGTGGAAGTCGACGCGGGCGGCGAGGGCAGCGTCGGCGCGGACCGCCGCCGCCGCGCCCTCGGGGGTGCGCAGCCGCTCGGGCCAGGAGCGCCAGCGGTGGCCGTGGCGCTCGGCGAGGGCCTGGTAGGTGGCGTGGTCCTCCAGGGCGCGGCCGCGCTCGGCGAGGAAGTCGTGGAAGTCGGCGCGGCGGCCGGGGCCGAGCTCGACGGTGGCGACCCGTTCCAGTGCGCGGAGCTTGAGCGCCCAGACGGCGTCCCGGTCGACGGCGTTGCCCTTGCCGAGGACGCCCTCGCGCAGTTCGGCGGCGGCGGCGAGGATCCGGTCCAGTTCCTCGCGGGGGCCGGGGGCCAGGTGGGCGTACTCGGGGATCCGCTCGATCCGCAGGTGGACGGGGTCGGGGAAGCGGCGCGAGGAGGGGCGGTACGGGGACGGGTCCGAGGGCGCGCCGGGCACGCCCGCGTGCAGCGGGTTGACCTGGACGAACCCGGCGCCGTGCGCGCGGCCCGCCCAGGAGACGAGTTCGCGCAGGTCGCCGAGGTCGCCCATGCCCCAGGAGTGCTCGGAGAGCAGCGAGTAGAGCTGGACGAGCAGGCCGTACGCGCGCGTGGCCGGGGCCGGGACCCGCGCGGGGGCGACGATCAGGGTGGCGCGGGCGGTGCGGCCGTCGGGCGCCTCGGCGTCCACGGTGTGCACGCCGAGCGGCAGCCGCGCCCAGACGCCGCCGTCCTCGCCGGTGCGGACGGCGCCGCCGGTCTCGGTGGCGCGGGCGGCGCCCGTCTGCGTCGTGTGGACGGCGCCGGTCTCGGTGGTGATCCGGAGCCGGGTCCCGTCGGGCAGCGGCGGGGGCGGGGCGGGCGGCCCGTCGCCGGTGTGCCGGACGAGGGTGGGCGGGAGCAGCCGCTCCCGGTCGGCCCGCTCCGCCGCGCCGAGGGAGGCGGCGACCGCCTCCGGGGTGGTGGCGTCGACCCCGAGGGCGCCGAGCACGGCGACCACGGTGGCCTCGGGCACGGTCCTGGTGACGCCCTCGGACGGGCTGAACTCGGTGGCGACGCCGTGTCGGGCGGCGAGGCGGGCCAGGGTCACTTCACGCTCCGGGGGACTCCGTGCCGCACCGGGTTCCGGGGGCGGCGGGCTCGCTGATGAGGGGGGCCGCGCCGGTGAGGGGCGGCTCGCTGGTGAGGGGCGCGGCGCCGGCCTGCGGCGGCTCGCTGGTCAGCGGCGCGGCGGCCGCCCAGGAGGGCTCGCTGGTCAGCGGCGCGGGACCGGCGGGCGGGGCGTCGCCGGAGGCGGCCTGGCGCGGGATCCGTATCCGTCCGGACAGGGGGCGGGCGGTCGTGGTCACGGGGGTCTCCCGGTTCGTCTCGACGGGTGGCGGCCGGACGGCTGGTGACCGGCGGCCGTGGGTGCGGCGAGTGATAGCCCTACCCACCGCGCCTCCCTTTGCCCCTTTTACCGGGGGAACGGGGCGAAAGGGCGACAGCTCGCCGGAGGTTCACCGGGCAAAGCCGACACTTCGCCCCGTCGCATTGACACCTCCGTGCGACGGGTGGTGGGCTCGTAACCCGCTCGTGACCAACCGGCCGGGCAGGACCCGCCCCTGACGATCCGGCGGGTCCCGGGCCCGGTGAAGGGAGACCCCGTGACCCCCGTGCGTCCGGGCCGTGGGCCGCGTACGGCGACCGCGGTCGCCGCCGCCGTCATCGGCGGGCTCCTCGGCGGTGCCGTGCCCGGCTCGGCGGGCGCGGTCCCGCCGCCCGCCGCGGCGCCCGACCTGGCCGCCCTCCCGACGGCGCCGACGGCCGCCCCCGCGGCCGGTCCCGCCGCCCCGGGCGTCCCCGCGCCGCGGGCCCGTACCGCGCGCGCGGCGGCGCCGGAGCCCTCGGTGTGGCCCCGGCCGCAGTCGCTGACGGCCGCCGGGCCCGCGGTGCGGCTCGGCGAGCGGGTGACCCTGGTGGCGGACGAGGACGCCGATCCGGCGGCCCTGGCGGCCGTGCGGAGGCTGCTCGCCGACGCCGGGGTGCGGACCGTGCACGAGGGGCTGCCGGGCGCGGGCCCGGTGCTGCGCCTGTCGGGGCCGTCCGGCGAGGCGGCGCAGGAGGCGCTGGCCTCCTTCGGGGTGGCCGAGCGGGCCGACCTGCCCCGCGGCGGCTACCGGCTGGCGACCGGCCGGTTCGGCGGGCGGGACACCGTGGTGCTGGACGGCACGGGCGAGGACGGCCTGTTCCACGCCGTGCAGACGCTCCGTCAGCTGCTCGGCGAGGGTCCGGACGGGGTCGGCGGGGTGGTGCCCGGCGTCGTCGTCCGGGACTGGCCCGGCACCGCCGAGCGGGGGATCGCGGAGGGCTTCTACGGCACCCCGTGGACGACGGAACAGCGCCTGGCGATGCTCGACTTCCTGGGCCGCACCAAGCAGAACCGCTATCTGTACGCGCCCGGTGACGACCCGTACCGCGCGGCGCAGTGGCGCGAGCCGTACCCGGAGGCGCAGCGGGCCGGTTTCCGGGCGCTGTCCGAGCGGGCGCTGGCCAACAAGGTGACGCTGGGCTGGGCGGTGGCCCCGGCCCAGTCGATGTGCCTCTCCTCGGACGCGGACGTGGCGGCGCTGACGCGGAAGCTGGACGCCATGCGGGAGCTCGGCTTCCGCTCCTTCCAGCTGCAGTTCCCGGACGCCGGGTACGGCGAGTGGACCTGCGACGAGGACGCCGACGAGTTCGGGCGGGACGCGGCGGGCGCGGCCCGCGCCCACGCGCGCGTGGCGAACGCGGTGGCCAGGCACCTCACCGAGCACCATCCGGACGCGGAGCCGCTGACGGTGCTGCCGACGGAGTACTACCAGGAGGGCACCAGCGAGTACCGGTCGGCGCTCGCGGGGGCGCTGGACGCGCGGGTGCGGGTGGCGTGGACGGGCGTCGGGGTGGTGCCGCGCACCATCACCGGCACCGAACTGGCCGGGGTGCGGGCGGCCCTGGGCCGGCGGCCGCTGGTCACCATGGACAACTACCCGGTGAACGACTACGCGCAGGACCGGCTGTTCCTGGGCCCCGCCACGGGCCGGGAGCCCGCGGTCGCGGCCGGTTCGGCCGCCTATCTGGCGCACGCCATGGAGCAGCCGGCCGCGTCCCGGATCCCGCTGTTCACCACCGCCGACTTCGCCTGGAACCCGCGCGGTTACCGGCCCGCGGAGTCCTGGCGGGCGGCCGTCGCCGACCTGGCCGGACCGGATCCGGCGGCGCGGGCGGCGCTCGGCGCGCTGGCCGGGAACGCGGCCTCGTCGATCCTCGCCCCGGACGCCGAGTCGGCCGGCCTGAAGCCGCTGATCAGCGCCTTCTGGAAGGCCCGGAGCTCTGGCACGGCGGCGGCCCGGGACGCGGCGGGGCGGGAGCTCCGGGCGGCGTTCACGGTGATGCGGGAGGCGCCGGAGCGGCTGGCCGGCACGGCCGGCGGGGCGCTGCGCGCCGAGTCGGGCCCCTGGCTGGAGCAGCTGTCCCGGTACGGGGCGGCGGGCGAGGCGGCCGTCGACATGCTCCTCGCGCAGGCGCGCGGCGACGGTCCGGCGGCCTGGCAGGCGCAGCTGCGTCTGGAGCCGCTGCGGCCGCGGATCGCGGCGAGCGGGGCGACGGTCGGCGACGGGGTCCTCGACCCGTTCCTGGACCGGGCGGTGAAGGAGGCGGCGGCCTGGACCGGCGCCGACCGCGACCCGGAGCGCGAGGTGGACCGGGCCTCCGGCTCGTACACGGTGAAGCTGGACCGGGCGCGGCCGGTGGAGGCGGTGACGGTGCTGGCCGGGAAGGCCGTGCGGGAACCCGCCGGCGACGGGAGGCCGGGCGCGGAACGGGCCCCGCACGCGCGCGTGGAGGCGTATGTGGCGGGCGAGGGCTGGCGGGCGCTGGGGCCGCTGGACGCGTCGGGCTGGACGCAGACCGAGCTGAAGGGGCTGCGCGCCGAGGCGTTGCGGATCGTCTGGGACGGCGAGGGCCCGGCGCCCGACGTGCGGTCGCTGGTGCCGTGGTTCGCGGACGGGCCGCGGGCCGGTCTGGAGCTGGCCCGGACGGAGACGGACCTGGAGGCCGGCGGCGCGGCGGGCCGGGTGGAGCTGAAGCTGACCGGGAACCGGGCGGCCGGGGTGCGGGGCCCGCTGACCGCGAAGGCGCCGAAGGGGGTCACCGTACGGCTGCCGAAGGAGGCGTCGGTGGAGCGCGGCGGCACGACCACGGTGCCGATGGAGGTGTCGGTGGCGCCGGGCACGCCGTCCGGGGAGTACCGGGTGCCGGTGGCCTTCGCGGGCGAGGAGCGGGTGCTGACGGTGCGGGCCTATCCGCGGACCGGCGGCCCGGACCTGGCCCGTACGGCGACGGCCTCCTCGTCCGGCGACGAGACGGCGGACTTCCCGGCCGCGCTGGCGGTGGACGGCGATCCGGCGACCCGCTGGTCCTCGCCGGCGGAGGACGGCGCCTGGTTCCAGCTGGAGCTGGCCGAGCCGGCCCGGATAGGGCAGGTGGTGCTGCACTGGCAGGACGCGCACGCCGCCCGCTACCGGGTGCAGGTCTCCGCAGACGGCCGGATCTGGCGGACCGCGGCGACCGTCACGGACGGGCGGGGCGGCCGGGAGTCGGTGCGGATGGACGCGGCGGACACCCGCTTCCTGCGGGTGCAGGGCGAGAAGCGGGCGACGCCGTACGGCTACTCGCTCTGGTCGGTGGAGACGTACGCGGTGGCCCAGGAGCCGGCCGGGGAGCCGGCCCCGGACCGCGGCGCGCCCCAGCCGGACCCGCCGGTGAAGGACGCGCCGGAGCAGGACGCGCCGGACGGGGACGCGCCGGAGCAGGACGCGCCGGAGGAGGGCGCCGCCCCCTGAACGACGCCCCCGCCCCCGTACGCCCGCCGGACCGGCCCGGGGACGCGAAAGGCCCGGATCTCAGCCGGTCGTCAACGCCCCCGCGGGGGTGTCGGCGACGGAGTCGATCCGGGCCATCGCGTCCTCGGCGCCGTACGGCGTGAGGTAGGGCAGCCACCGTGGGTCCCGGTGGCCGGTGCCGATGATCCGCCAGGCCAGGCCGGTCGGCGGCGCGGGTTGGTGGCGCAGCCGCCAGCCGATCTCCCGCAGGTGCCGGTCCGCCTTGAGGTGGTTGCAGCGGCGGCAGGCCGCCACCACGTTCTCCCAGGCGTGTGTCCCGCCCCGGCTGCGCGGGATGACGTGGTCGACGCTGGTCGCCACTCCCCCGCAGTACATGCAACGCCCGCCGTCGCGAGCGAAGAGGGCCCGTCGGGTCAACGGAACGGGCCCCCGGTAGGGGACCCGCACGAAGCGCTTCAGCCGTACCACGCTGGGCGCGGGGACGACCTGATGCTCGCTGTGCAGGAAGGCGCCGGACTCCTCGATGCAGAGGGCCTTGTTCTCCAGTACGAGGACGAGTGCGCGGCGGAGCGGTACGACGCCCAGGGGCTCGTACGACGCGTTGAGGACCAGGACATGCGGCACGGATGCCTCCTATGACGCCGGCGGCGCGTGGCTCGCGCCGGGACGAACTGCTCTCAGTCTCTCCTCATGCCTGGTCGGAGCGCCACCACGTTCGCGCGATCGCGTGGGACGGGCCGGACGTGTTCTCGACCACATCGGCATGTCTCAGGGGTATGTGCCCGGGTGAGGTCGGTCTCTCCCTCGAACAGGGCGACCGTTCCGCATCCGATGCCCCGTTAGGGTGGATGGCCTGCGTACGCGATGCCTGGAGGTTGTCCCGTGTCCTGGTCCGTGCTGGCGGCCGCCACCGACCCCGAGCCCATCCCGGTGACTCTGGACGAGGCGGCCGAGAAGGCCACCGACGCGGCGAGCTGGGTGGAGGAGAACTGGTCCACCTGGCTGAACACCGGGCTGCGGATCCTGCTGATCCTGGTCGTCGCCCTGCTGCTGCGATGGGCCGTCCGCCGCGCCCTGACGAAGCTGATCGAGCGGATGAACCGCTCCGCCCAGGCGGTGGAGGGGACGGCGCTCGGCGGTCTGCTGGTCAACGCGGAGCGCCGGCGACAGCGGTCCGAGGCGATCGGCTCGGTGCTGCGCTCGGTGGCCTCGTTCCTGATCCTGGGCACGGCCGGGCTGATGGTGCTGGGCGCCTTCGACATCGACCTGGCGCCGCTGCTCGCCTCGGCCGGTGTGGCCGGTGTGGCGATCGGCTTCGGCGCGCGGAACCTGGTGACGGACTTCCTCTCCGGCGTCTTCATGATCCTGGAGGACCAGTACGGCGTCGGCGACTCGGTCGACGCGGGCGTGGCCTCCGGCGAGGTCGTCGAGGTCGGGCTGCGGGTGACGAAGCTGCGCGGGATCGACGGCGAGATCTGGTACGTGCGCAACGGCGAGATCAAGCGGATAGGAAATCTCAGCCAGGGCTGGGCGACGGCCTCGGTCGACGTCACGGTCCGGCCGACCGAGGACCTGGACCGGGTGCGGGGCGTGATCACGGCGGCGGGCGAGGCCATGGCGAAGGACGAGCCGTGGAACGAGCGGCTGTGGGGCCCGGTGGAGGTCCTCGGCCTGACCGAGGTGCTGCTCGACTCGATGACCGTCCGGGTCTCCGCGAAGACGATGCCGGGCAAGAAGCTGGGCGTGGAGCGCGAGCTGCGCTGGCGGATCAAGCGGGGTCTGGACGAGGCCGGCATCCGGATCGTCGGCGGGCTGCCCGCGCAGGCGGAGGAGGAGGCGCCGGCCGACCCGACGGCGGGCATGGCGGCCCCCTCGGTCTTCTCCAGCGCGACCTCGCCGCAGTCGGCGGCGGCCACGCCGCTGCCGCGGGCGGACCTCAACAAGCCCTGATCCTCCGCAGGACCTCTCCTCGACACCCCCGCCGGTAACGCTTCGGTTGCCGTCGGGGGTGTCGTGCGTGTGCGGGTATTGACGCCCCGCCGACGCCCGTCCTACCGTCCTCCCCACCGGATAGGAAACTTTCCTAACAGAGCGAAGGCAGGTGCGACCGTCATGGCGGGCATCCAGGGCACCCCCGGCACCCCGCGGGTGCTGCGGGCCATGAACGACCGCGCCGCGCTCGACCTCCTCCTGGAGCACGGCACCCTCTCGCGGACCCGGATCGGCAAGCTCACCGGCCTCTCCAAGCCGACCGCCTCGCAGCTCCTCGCCCGCCTCCAGGCGGCGGGCCTGGTCCGGGTCACCGGCACCACCGAGGGCCGCCCCGGCCCCAGCGCCCAGCTGTACGCGCTCGAACCGAGCGCCGGGTACGCCGCCGGGCTCGACGTGAACCAGCACCGCATCCGCGCCGCCGTCGCCGACATCACCGGGGCCGTCGCCGGCGAGTACGAGCTCCGCACCGAGGGCCGTACCGGCGACGGCGTGGTCCGCCAGGTCACCGACGCCCTCGACGGGGCCGTCAAGGCGGCCGGGCTCACCCGCGCCGACGTCCGCCGGCTCGTCATCGGCACCCCCGGCGCCTTCGACCCGGCGACCGGACGGCTGCGGTACGCCTCGCACCTGCCCGGCTGGCACTCCCCCACGCTGCTCGAAGAGCTGGCCGCGGTGCTGCCCATGCCCTTCGAGTACGAGAACGACGTCAACCTGGTGGCGATCGCCGAGCGGGCCCTCGGCGCGGCCCGCGGCCACGAGGACTTCGTGCTGCTGTGGAACGAGGAGGGCCTCGGCGCCGCCCTCGTCCTCGGCGGCCGGCTGCACCGCGGTTTCACCGGCGGCGCCGGCGAGGTCGGCTTCCTGCCGGTCCCCGGCACCCCGCTGGTGCGCCAGGTCACCCAGGCCAACTCCGGCGGCTTCCAGGAGCTCGCCGGAGTGCAGTCGGTGCCCCGGATCGCCCGCGCCGCCGGCATCGACACGCCCGAGCAGCCCTACGTGGCCGTGGCGTCCGGGCTGCTCGCCCGGGCCGCCGAGACCCCCGACGACGGCCCGTACGCGGAGCTGCTCGACCGGTACGCCGAGCGGCTCGCCACCGGTCTCGCCTCGCTCGTCGCCGTCCTCGACCCCGAACTCGTCGTGCTGTCCGGAGACGTCCTCGTCGCCGGCGGCGAACCGCTGCGGGCCCGCGTCCAGGCCGAGCTCGCCGACCTCGCGGCCTCCCGGCCGCGCCTCGTCCTCACCGCCGTCCCGCACGAGCCCGTGCTGCGCGGCGCGCTGGAGAGCGCCCTCGCCACCACCCGCGACGAGGTCTTCGACACCTCGCGCTGACCCCCGTCCTTCCCGCTTCCCGTCCCTTCCCCTCCAGAGCCCGCCAAGGGAGACACCGACATGCCCGCACGCGCCCGCAGAGCCGCCGCCGCACTCGCCGCCACCGCCTCGCTCGCCCTCTTCGCCACCGCCTGTACCGGCTCCGCGAGCAACACGGCCGCCGACGACCCGAAGGCCGAGACCACCCTCACCTTCTGGCACGGCTGGTCGGCCCCCTCCGAGGTCAAGGCGATCGAGGAGAACGTCGCCCGCTTCACCAAGGCGCACCCGAACATCAAGGTGAAGGTCGTCGGCAACATCAACGACGACAAGCTCGGCCAGGCGCTCCGCGCGGGCGGCTCCAACGGCCCCGACGTCGTCGCCTCCTTCACCACGGCCAACGTCGGCAAGTTCTGCCACACCGGCGCGCTCGCCGACCTCAAGCCCTTCGTCGAGAAGGACAAGCTGGACCTCGACGCGATCTTCCCGAAGGTCCTCCAGGACTACACCCAGTTCGAGGGCAAGCGCTGCACGCTGCCGCTGCTCTCCGATGCGTACGGGCTCTACTACAACAAGGACGCCTTCCGGCAGGCCGGCCTCGACCCGGAGGCGCCGCCGAAGACCTGGTCCGAGTTCACCGAGGTCGCCAAGAAGCTGACGAAGGCCAAGGGCGACTCGTACGAGCGGCTCGGCTTCATGCCGAACTACCTCGGCTACGAGACGGTCGTCTCGCACTACATGTCGCAGTGGAGCCACGGCGGCTACTTCGGCGAGGACGGCAGGTCGACGGTCGGCACGGACCCGGCGTTCGCCGAGATGATGACGTACCAGAAGTCGCTGGTGGACGCGCTCGGCGGCTTCCAGAAGCTCGACAAGTACCGCACCACCTTCGGTGACGAGTGGGGCGCCAAGCACCCCTTCCAGACCGGCCAGGTCGCCATGCAGCTGGACGGCGAGTGGCGGCTGAACTTCATCAAGGAGGCCAAGGTCCCGTTCGAGGTCGGCGTCGCCCCGCTGCCGGTCGCCGACGACGAGGTGGCCGAGTACGGCAAGGGCTACCTCTCCGGCACGATCATGGGCATCGCGCCGCAGTCGAAGAAGCAGAACGCCGCCTGGGAGCTGGTCAAGTACATGACCACGGACACCGAGGCCGTGGTGAGCTTCGCCAACTCCATCGGCAACGTCCCCTCCACCCTGGACGCCCTGAAGTCCCCGAACCTGAAGTTCGACGCGCGCTTCAAGACCTTCCTCGACATCGCCCGGCACCCGAAGTCCACCACCTCGGACGGCGCGGTGAACGGCTCCGCGTACCAGGACACCCTCCAGAAGTTCGCCCAGCGGTACGAGAAGGGCCAGGTCACCGACCTGAAGAAGGGCCTCGCGGACACCGCCGCGCAGATCGACCGCGACATCGCCGCGGCGAAGTGACGGCCGGACACCGCCCATGAGCACGGACACCCTGCCCGCGACGGAGGCGGCCGCCCCGGCCGCCTCCGCCCCCGGGGCGCGGAACACGCTGCGGGCCAAACGCCGCCGCAACGCGCTCCGCACCCTGGCCTTCATGTCGCCCTGGCTGATCGGCTTCGGCTTCTTCTTCGCCTATCCGCTCGTCTCGACCGTCTACTTCTCGCTGATGAAGTACGACGGGCTCAACCCGCCCGAGTGGCGCGGCCTGGACAACTGGACGTACGTCTTCACGTCGTTCCCGCAGTTCTGGCCCGCCCTCCAGAACACCCTCTGGCTCTGTGTCGTCATGGTGAGCTGCCGGGTCGTCTTCGGCCTCGGCATCGGCCTGCTGATCACGAAGATCAAGACGGGCGCCGGGGTCTTCCGGACCCTCTTCTACCTGCCCTACCTGGCCCCGCCGGTGGCGGCGACCCTCGCCTTCGTCTTCCTGCTCAACCCCGGCACCGGGCCGGTCAACTCGCTCCTGGAGGCCGTCGGCCTGCCCGCCCCCGCCTGGTTCAACGACGCCGCCTGGGCCAAGCCGGCCCTCACCGTCCTCGCCGTGTGGGGCATCGGCGATCTCATGGTCATCTTCATGGCCGCCCTGCTCGACGTCCCCAAGGAGCAGTACGAGGCCGCCGAGCTCGACGGCGCGGGCCCCTGGCAGCGGTTCCGGCACATCACCCTGCCGAACATCTCGCCGATCATCCTCTTCGCCCTGGTCACCGGGGTCATCGGCGCGATGCAGTACTACACGCAGCCGATCGTGGCCTCAAAGGTCGCCTCGGGCGTGATGGGCGGCTCCGGCGTCACCTTCGTCCCCGGCTACCCGGACGACTCCACGCTCACCCTGCCGCAGCTCGTCTACAGCCTCGGCTTCAGCCAGTTCAACTACGGCGCGGCCTGTGTGATCGCGCTCGTGCTCTTCGCCTTCTCCATGGCCTTCACCGCCCTGCTCATGCGGCGGCGCGGCGGCCTGATCGGCTCGGGTGACTGAACCATGACCGTGTCCCTGACCGCGCCCGCCGCCCGGACGGCCCGCCGCAAGGCCCTGCTGCACTGGATCGCCGTGCACTCCCTCGGGATCGCCGCGGCCCTCTTCTTCGTCCTGCCGTTCGTCTTCGTCGTCCTCACCTCG
Organism: Streptomyces sp. NRRL F-5727; assembly: GCF_000719555.1. GTDB lineage: Bacteria > Actinomycetota > Actinomycetes > Streptomycetales > Streptomycetaceae > Streptomyces. The sequence continues at coordinate 12,489 of NZ_JOGX01000056.1, read as the reverse complement.
CTGATGAGCGACCAGCAGGCGCTCACCCGCGACCTCACCCCGGACTCCTGGCACTTCGAGAACTACGCCGAGGTCTTCGAGACGCCCGGCTTCCTCACCTGGTGGAGGAACTCGCTGCTGTACGCCGGGCTCGGCACCGTCCTCGTCGTGGTGTCGTCGATCCCCGTCGCCTACGCGCTCGCCAAGTTCCGCTTCCGCGGCCGGCACCTGTCGCTGCTGCTCGTCATCTCGATGATGATGCTGCCGCCGCAGGTCGTGATCATCCCCATGTACCTGTTCTGGGCCAAGCAGATGGACCTCTCCGGGTCGCTCTGGCCGCTGATCATCCCGCTGGCCTTCGGCGACGCCTTCGCCGTCTTCCTGCTGCGCCAGTTCCTCCTCACCATCCCCGACGAGTACGTCGAGGCGGCCCGGATCGACGGCTGCGGCGAACTGCGCACCCTGCTGCGGATCGTGCTGCCGATGGCGAAGCCCGGCATCGCCGCCGTCGCCCTCTTCCAGTTCTTCTCCTGCTGGAACGACTACTTCGGGCCGCAGATCTACGCCTCCGAGAACCCGGCCGCCTGGACGCTCAGTTACGGCCTGGAGTCCTTCAAGGGCGCGCACCACACCGACTGGAACCTGACCATGGCCGCGACCGTCCTGGTCATGGCCCCCGTGATCCTCGTGTTCTTCTTCGCGCAGAAGGCGTTCGTCGAGGGAGTCACCCTGACCGGAGTGAAGGGCTGAGACACTCATGAAGCTCGCTGTCGTGGGGGGCGGTTCGACCTACACCCCCGAACTGATCGACGGATTCGCGCGGCTGCGCGACACCCTGCCCATCACCGAACTCGTCCTCGTCGACCCGGCCGCCGACCGGCTCGACCTGGTCGGCGGGCTCGCCCGCCGGATCTTCGCCAAGCAGGACCACGACGGGACGATCACCACCACCACCGACCTCGACGCCGCCGTCGAGGGCGCCGACGCCGTCCTCCTCCAGCTCCGCGTCGGCGGCCAGGCCGCCCGGAACCAGGACGAGACCTGGCCGCTGGAGTGCGGCTGCGTCGGCCAGGAGACCACCGGCGCCGGCGGCCTCGCCAAGGCGCTGCGCACGGTCCCCGTCGTCCTCGACATCGCCGAGCGGGTCCGGCGCGCCAACCCGGACGCCTGGATCATCGACTTCACCAACCCCGTCGGCATCGTCACCCGCGCGCTGCTGAACGCCGGGCACAAGGCCGTCGGACTCTGCAACGTCGCCATCGGCTTCCAGCGCAAGTTCGCGAAGCTCCTCGACGTGGCCCCGGCCGAGATCCACCTCGACCACATCGGCCTCAACCACCTCACCTGGGAGACCGGCGTCCGGCTCGGCGGCCCGGACGGCGAGGACGTGCTGCCCCGGCTGCTCGCCGAGCACGGCGACACGATCGCCGGCGACCTGCACCTGCCGCGCCTGGTGATGGACCGCTTCGGCGTCGTCCCCTCGTACTACCTGCGCTACTACTACGCGCACGACGAGGTGGTGGAGGAGCTGCGCACCAAGCCGTCGCGGGCCGCCGAGGTCGCCGCGATGGAGAAGGAGCTCCTGGAGATGTACGGGGACCCGGCGCTCGACGAGAAGCCGGCGCTGCTCGGCAAGCGCGGCGGGGCCTTCTACTCGGAGGCCGCCGTGGACCTGGCGGCCTCGCTGCTGGGCGGGGCGGGCTCGCCGTACCAGGTGGTGAACACCCGCAACGGCGGGACGCTGCCGTTCCTGCCGGACGACGCCGTCATCGAGACGCAGGCGGCGGTCGGGCCCGGCGGCCCGGTGCCGCTGCCGGTCGCGCCGGTGGACCCGCTGTACGCCGGTCTGATCGCGAACGTCACGGCCTACGAGGACCTGGCGCTCGACGCGGCCCTGCGCGGCGGCCGGGAGCGGGTCTTCAAGGCGCTGCTCGCCCACCCGCTGGTCGGCCAGTACGCGTACGCCGAGCAGCTCACCGACCGGCTGGTCGCCCACAACCGGGAGCACCTCGCGTGGGCGTGAACGGGGCGCTGCTCGCGGTCGACGCGGGCAACAGCAAGACCGACGTGGCGGTCGTCGCGCCGGACGGGACGGTGCTGGGCTCGGCGCGCGGGGGCGGCTTCCAGCCGCCGGTGGTGGGGGTGGCGACGGCCGTCGACGGGCTGGCGGAGATCGTGGGGCGGGCCTGGGAGGAGGCCGGCGGTGCCGGGGCTCCGGCGTTCGCGCACGTCACGGCCTGTCTCGCCAACGCCGATCTGCCCGTGGAGGAGCTGGAGCTCGAACAGGCCCTGTACGCCCGGCACCTGAGCCGCTCGATCCGGGTCCACAACGACACCTTCGCGATCCTGCGGGCCGGGCTCGACGAGCCGCGCGGGGTGGCCGTGGTCTGCGGGGCCGGGGTGAACTGCGTGGGCATGACGCCGGACGGGCGGACCGCCCGCTTCCCGGCGCTCGGGAAGATCTCCGGGGACTGGGGCGGGGGCGGCGGCCTCTCCGACGAGGCCATGTGGTGCGCGGCCCGGGCCGAGGACGGCCGGGGCGAGCCGACCGAGCTGGCCCGGGCGCTGCCCGCGCACTTCGGCCTGGAGAGCATGTACGCGCTGATCGAGGCCGTGCACCTGGGCCGGATCCCGCACGCGCGGCGGCACGAGCTGACGCCGGTGCTGTTCCGGGTGGCGGCGGAGGGCGACCCGGTGGCGCTGTCCCTGGTGCACCGGATGGCCGAGGAGGTCGTGGCCCTGTCGACGGTGGCGCTGCGGCGGCTCGGACTCCTCGACGAGGAGGCGCCGGTGGTCCTCGGCGGCAGCGTCCTCGCGGCCCGGCATCCGCAGTTGGACGCCCGGATCCTCGAACTCCTCGGGGAGCGGGCGCCGAAGGCGGTCGTCCGGTTCGTGACGGCGCCGCCGGTGCTGGGCGCGGGGCTGCTCGCCCTGGACGAGGCCGGCGCGGTGGCGGGGGCGGCGGCGCGGCTGCGGGCGCACTACGCGGACTGACGCCCGACATGTTCACCTGTTCGAGCGATCCCCCGGGTGGAACCGATCCGGGGGATCCGTCGTATTCAGAGTGAGAGGTGTTCGAGGGAAGTTCGAGGGAAGTTCGAGGGGGGATCGAGGGGAGTTCGGGGAGGCCCGAGGGCGGCCGGCGGGCCGGCGAAGGGGCCTCGCCCGCGGAAGTCCCGGGAGAGTGGGGCACGATAGGCACAAGATCGTGTCATTCCCGGTGTGCGGGCGGGTCGCCTGCGGCCATACTGCTCGCCGGGGTCGATCGACGTCGAGACCGAGGGGGAGGTCACGTGACACACCCGCCGAGCGCGCCCGCCGCGGCGCCGCACCCGGCATCCGCGCCCGCGCGTCCGGCCGTTCCCGGTCAGGTCTCGCGCGCCGCCGCCGTCGGCGCCGCTCCACCGCCCGCAAGGGGTGCGTGGGCGACCGGGCGCGAGGTGATGCGGCAGGCGGCGACGACCGAGCCGGGCCGGCTGCGGATCCTCGGGGCCGTCCTCGCCCTGCTCGTCCTGGCGCTCGGCACGGTCGCCGGACTCGAGGCGGCCGACCGGGCCGGCTCCGCCGAGGACGTCGTCGGGCGCAGCCAGCCGCTGAGCGCCGACGCCGCCGCGATCTACCGCTCCCTGGCCGACGCGGACTCGACCGCCGCGGCCGGCTTCCTCGCCGGGATACGCGAACCGGCCGAGTCCCGCGCCCGCTACGACCGGGACATCACGACCGCCTCCCGGCTCCTGGTGAAGGCCGCGGCGAACACGGACGGTTCGGACGAGTCGGCCCGCGAGATCACCACCCTCAACGAACTGCTGCCCCGCTACACCGGGCTGATCGAGCGCGCCCGGGCCGCCAACCGGCAGGGCCTGCCGCTCGGCGGCGCCTATCTGCGGTACGCGAACCAGGAGATGACGACCCGGCTGCTGCCCGCCGCCGAGCGGCTGTACGCGGCGGAGACCGCCCGGCTGCACCAGGACGACGACGACGCCCGCGCCTGGCCGTACCTGGCGCTCGGCGCCGGCGTGCTCGCCCTCGGGGTGCTGGCGTGGGCGCAGCGGCGCGAGTACCGGCGGACCAACCGGGTCTTCAGCCGGGGGCTGCTCGCCGCCACCGCCGCCTCCGTGGTGGTGCTGCTGTGGCTGGCCGGGGCGCACACGGTGGCCCGGACCGGTCTGGGCTCGGCGCAGTCCGAGGGCCAGCAGTCGCTCCAGCTCCTCAACGAGGCGCGGATCAGCTCCCTCAAGGCCCGCGCCAACGAGAACCTGACGCAGGTCGCCCGGGGCGCGGTGCTGACCGAGGACGGGAAGAACGACAAGTACGAGGCGGAGTACACGACCGGGATGGGCGCGCTCGCCGACGCGCTCGCCCGGGCGACCCGGCTCGCCGACGACGAGGCCGGCCGGGCCCCGCTGGCCGAGGCCACGGCCCGGGTCGAGGAGTGGCGGAAGCGGCACGCCGAGGCGCAGAAGCGCGGCGAGGACGGCGACTACCGCGGCGCCCTCGACCTGATCGTCGGGCCGAAGGGCGAGGCGGAGCCGAAGGAGTCGGCCGGCTGGTCCTTCGACCAGGTCGACGCGGCCCTGGAGCGGGCCCTCACCCACGAGCAGGACGAGTTCACCCGCTCCGCGCGCGGGGCGGTGGACGCGCTGGCCGGGCTGCCGCTGGGGGCTGCGGCGCTCGGCGCGCTGGGCGCGCTGGCCGCGGTGCTCGGCATCAACCGAAGACTGTCGGAGTACCGGTGAGAGGGGGCGGAATGGCACACGACGGCGAGCCGATGGCGCGACGGGCGGCCCGGCGGCTGCGGGGCTGGGGCGGCGTGGCCACGATGGGCGTGGCCTGCGCGCTGACCGCCTCCCTCACTCTGCTGCCGCTGACCCGGGACGTGGGCGGCGCGGTCCCGTCCGGCGGCGCCCACGGGCCGGGCCCCGGCGTGGGCACGGGCCTCCAGGTCAAGGCCGACACCTGCGAGAACCCGCAGGCGTCGCTGCGGCCCTCGGCGGTGGACGGGCCGTCGGTCGCGGCGATCAAGCAGCGGGGGAAGCTGATCGTCGGCGTCGACCAGTCCAGCTACCGCTGGGGCTTCCGGAATCCGGAGACGGGCACCCTGGAGGGCTTCGACATCGCCCTGGCCCGGGCCATCGCCAAGGACCTGCTGGGCGACGAGGAGGCGGTGGTGCTGCGGGCCGTGCCCACCAACCAGCGGATCGCGGCCCTGGACAGCGGCAAGGTGGACCTCGTGGTCCGCACGATGACGATCAACTGCAAGCGGATCAAGCAGGTGGCGTTCTCCACCGCCTACTTCCGGGCCGGGCAGCAGGTGCTGGCGCCCAAGGACTCCCCGATCACCGGCTACGACGCCTCGCTGAAGGGCCGGCGGGTGTGCACCGCCGAGGGGTCCACGGCCTACGAGGCGCTGGAGGAGAAGTCCTTCGGCGCGGTCATCAGGGACGAGGGCGACGGCACCCCCGCCGACCGGAACCTGCTGACCGTCCCCAACCAGCTGGACTGTCTGGCGCGGCTCCAGATGGGCGAGGTCGACGCGGTCGTCACCGACAACGCGCTGGCGGCCGGACAGGCCGCGCAGGACCCGGCGGTGGAGCTGAAGGGCGAGCCGTTCACCGAGGAGTACTACGGGGTGGCGGCGAAGCTGGGCAACGACGACCTGGTGCGCCGCGTCAACAAGGTCCTGGAGGACTACCGGAAGGGCCCCTGGCAGGCGGCGTACCGGACCTGGCTGGAGGCGGGCCTCGGGAAGGCCGAACCGCCCCTCCCGCTGTACAGGTAGAAGGAGATGAGGAGAGCGATGGGCGTCACGGGACCCCCTGGGCCGGTGATGGACCGGGACGAGGTGGACCGTGCGCTGGCGCGCCTCGGCGCGGAGCACAAGGCGGTCGAGGACTCGCTCCTCGCGCTCCAGGACCACGCCGGGCGGCGGCTCCTCGAAGGCGCCGGGCTGACCGGCACCACCCGGGAGCGCTGGGAGTCGACCGAGCGGACCATCACCGTGCTCTGGACCTGCTTCGACGCCTACACGGCGGCGCTGCGGGAGGCCCGGGAGGTCCGGTCGCGGCACAAGTGGCCGAACCGGGAGGAGCTGGCGGAGCTGACCGAGCGGCTGCGCGGCGACTCGGTGCACGTGCCGGGCGGGGCGGGGGAAGAGGCGCTGCTCGCCGAGCGGTTCACCCTCGACGGCCTGGTGCGGCGGATGAACGAGCTGTACGCGGCCTCGCTCGACGTGGTGGTGACGGCGGACGCGGTGTGGTCGGCGCTGCCCGCGCGGATAGACCTGCTCGCCGCCGAGCTGGGCCGGACCCGTTCGCTGGCGCACTCGGTCGGGGTGCGGCCCGGGGAGCATCCGGCCGGGGACGAGCTGGAGTCGATCACCGCCGAGCTGGCCGAGCTGCGGTCCCGGGTGGTGACCGACCCGCTGGCCTTCTGGCGTCCGGCGGCGGGCAGTTCGGCGCCGGGCGGCGGCCGTCCCGACACCACGCGGTACGACCGGGCGGCGCTCGCGCTGGAGGACGTGCGGCGGGAGATCGAGGCCGTCCTCGCGGTGCGGCAGGACTCCGAGGAGCGGCTGCTGCGGCTGCGCGACGTGCTGTCCCGGGCGGACCGGACCCTCGCCGAGGCGCGGGTGGCGCGCGGCGAGGTGCTGGCGAAGATCGCCGCCTCCGAGGTGCCGGCCGTGAGCGGGCCGCCGACGGCGCTCCAGGAGCGGCTCCAGGCCGCCGCCGAGCACCGCAGGCACGCCCGGTGGCACCGGCTCTCCCCCCTGCTCGACGCGCTGGAGCGGGAGGCGGAGGAGGAGCTGCTGCGGGCCCGCGACTCGCTGACGGCGGTGACGGCGCCGCTGGCGGTACGGGCGGAGCTGCGCGGCCGGCTGGACGCGTACCGGGCGAAGGCGGTCCGGCTCGGCGGGGCGGACGACCCGTTCCTGACCGAGCGGTACGACACGGCGCGCCGGATGCTGTGGAGCGCGCCCTGCGACCTGCGGGCGGCGGAGCAGGCCGTGCTGCGCTACCAGCGGGCGGTGGCGGAGCTGCTGTCCGGTCCGCGGGACACGGAAGGACGACAGTGGTGAGCGGTCTGAGAGCGCCGGGGAGCTGCCAGCGGCCCACGTGCGAGGGCGCGTACGAGGACGTCGGCGGCGGCGAGCTGTACTGCGACACCTGCGGGCTCGCGCCGGTGGTGGCGCCCAGCGGGCACCTCCAGGCCAACCCGACCGGGGTCGCGGTGCCGGGGAAGCACGGCGGCACGGGCACGGGCTTCGGCGCGCCGTCCGAGGCGGCGGCCTGGGGCCCCGACTCGGCGTCGGCGCGCAGCGGTTCGCGGGCGTCCTCACGGGCCTCGTCGCGCTCCTCGTCCTCCCGCCGCTCGGTGTCGGGGCGGCTGTCGCGGTCGCTGTCCGGGCGGGCCACCGGCCGTTCGGTGTCGGTGCGCAGCTCCGGCTCCTCCGCCGCGCAGTCGGCACGGAAGCGGCTGGGCGCCGGGCTGGTCGCGATCCCGGAGGTGCCGCGCCCGGACCCGCGCGCGGCGGTGATGGCGCACCCCGAGGTGCCGGAGCGGAAGCGATTCTGCTCGCGTTCCGACTGCGGTGCGCCGGTGGGCCGTGCGCGCGGTGACCGGCCGGGCCGCACCGAGGGCTTCTGCACCTCGTGCGGGCACCCGTACTCCTTCGTGCCGAAGCTGCGGGCCGGGGACGTGGTGCACGGCCAGTACGAGGTGGCGGGGTGCCTCGCGCACGGCGGCCTCGGCTGGATCTACCTCGCCGTCGACCGGGCGGTCTCGAACCGGTGGGTGGTCCTCAAGGGCCTCCTCGACACCGGCGACCAGGACGCCATGGCGGCGGCGATCTCGGAGCGCCGCTTCCTCGCCGAGATCGAGCACTCCAACATCGTCCGGATCTACAACTTCGTCGAACACCTCGACCCGCGCACCGGCTCCCTCGACGGCTACATCGTCATGGAGTACGTGGGCGGCAAGTCGCTCAAGGAGATCGCCAACGACCGGCGGACCCCGGAGGGCCGGCGCGACCCGCTGCCGGTCGAGCAGGCGTGCGCGTACGGCATCGAGGCCCTGGAGGCGCTGGGCCACCTGCACAGCCGCAACCTGCTGTACTGCGACTTCAAGGTGGACAACGCCCTCCAGACCGAGGACCAGCTGAAGCTCATCGACATGGGCGCGGTCCGGCGGATGGACGACGACGAGTCGGCGATCTACGGCACGGTCGGCTACCAGGCGCCCGAGGTGGCGGAGGTCGGCCCGTCGGTCGCCAGCGACCTGTACACGGTGGCCCGCACGCTCGCCGTGCTCACCTTCGACTTCCAGGGCTACACCAACGTCTTCGCGGGCTCGCTGCCGGAGCCACGGCACATCGAGGTCTTCCAGCGGTACGAGTCGTTCTACCGGTTCCTGGTGCGGGCCACCGACCCGGACCCGGCCCGCCGCTTCGCCTCCGCCGAGGAGATGGCGGAGCAGCTGACCGGGGTGCTGCGGGAGGTCGTCGCGCTCCAGTCGGGGCGGCCCCGGCCGGCGCTGTCGACGCTCTTCGGCGCGGAGACCCGGGTCACGGACACCGTGCTCTTCGCCGAGCAGACCGACGACGTGTCGGTGCTGGGGGCGCGCCGCACCGGCCGGGCCCGGCGCTCCGCCGCCCCGGCGGCGGCGGGCGTCCCCGCCGGGCAGCCGCTCGACGCGCTGCTCGCCCCGCTCGACGTGGCGGCCACCGCGCTGGCGCTGCCGGTGCCGCGGGTGGACCCGGCGGACGCCAACGCCGGTTTCCTCGCCGGGCTCCAGGCCGCCGCGCCCGCCGAACTCCTCGGCGCGCTGCGGGCCGCGCCCGCCGACACCCCCGAGCTGCGGCTGCGCGCCCTGCGGGCCCAGCTCGACCTGCGGGACCTGGTCTCCGCCGGGCAGACCCTCGGCGCGCTGGAGCAGTGGGACGCGGACGACTGGCGGGTGGTGTGGCACCGGGGCGTGGCCTCGCTGGTGGGCGGCGACCTGACACACGCGGCGCTCGCCTTCGACGCGGTGTACGACGCCTTCCCCGGCGAGCCGGCGCCCAAGCTGGCGCTCGGCGTCTGCGCCGAGGTGCTGGGCCAGCTCGACAACGCGGCCGAGTACTACCACCTGGTGTGGACGACCGACCCCGGCTTCGTCAGCGCCGCCTTCGGGCTGGCCCGGGTGCGGCTCGCCGCCGGGGACCGTACGGGCGCGGTCGCCGCGCTCGAATCCGTACCGGAGTCCTCCATCCACTACACGGCGGCCCGGGTCGCGGCGGTCCGTGCCCGGCTGCGGCGGCGCCCGCCGCGCGAACCGCTCGGCGCGGACCTGACCGCGGCCGCCGCGCAGGTCTCGGCGCTGGGCGGCTTCGGCCTCGACCCGGTGCGCCGGGAGCGGTTGTCGACGGAGGTGCTCGGTACGGCCCTGGACTGGGTACTCTCCGGGAGTCCCGGTGCCGCGCCGGGCGGCGGGGAGCCGCTGCTCGGCAGCGCACTGGACGAGAGCGGGCTCCGCTTCGGCCTGGAGCGCGCCTACCGGGTGCTGGCCCGGCTCGCCCAGCAGGGCGAGGAGAGGATCGAACTGGTGGAGCGGGCCAACCGCTACCGCCCCAGGACGTGGGTGTGAGGATGTCCCAGAAGCCCCAGCCGCCGGCGCACGGACTCGACGCCTGCCCGGAGTGCGCCGAGCCCGTCGATCCGAGGGACCGCTACTGCGGGGCCTGCGGTCACGACCTGACGGCCGCCGCGGAGCTGCCGGCCGGCGAGGACCGGCCGACCATGCCGATCGCCGCGCCCGTCTGGCCCGAGGCGCCGCCCCGGGACCCCGGCTCGCTGTCGACGATGACCCAGCACCCCGGCGAGCTGCCGGGCACCGACTCGGGCGGCCGGGAGCTGCCGACGGTGCCGGTGCGCACCGACGGGCCGGCGGAGCCGGCCGGGCCGACCGTGCGCGGCGGCGGCGACTTCGAGCTGGCCGCGCCCGACCCGCGGGCCGCCGTCCGGGCGGAGCCCGCCCCCGCGGCCGCGCCCGCGGACGGGGCCGGCGGGGACGTGCCGGACGGGGTCTGCGTGGCCTGCCGGGCCGGGCGGGTCGACGGGGACGGCTACTGCGAGAACTGCGGGCACGCCCAGCCCCGCGAGCGCGACCACATGGAGCGGGAGCTCGGCACGGTCGCGGCCGTCAGCGACCGGGGACTGCGCCACCACCGCAACGAGGACGCGTTCGCGCTCACCGAGACGACGCTGCCCGACGGCCGTCCCGCCGCCGTCGCCGTCGTCTGCGACGGCGTCTCCTCCGCCCACCGCCCCGACGAGGCGTCCGCCGCCGCGGCCCGCGCCGCCGGGGCCGTGCTCGGCGAGGCGCTGCCCCGCGGCACCCACCCGCAGCAGGCCATGCACGAGGCGATCGTCGCCGCCGCCGAGGCCGTCACCGCGCTGGCCCGCACCGCGGGCCCGGACGGCGGGAGCGCCGACTCCCTCCACGGCGGGAACTCGCCCGCCTGCACCATCGTCGGCTCCGTCGTCACCGACGAGCTCCTCGTCGTCGGCTGGGTCGGCGACAGCCGCGCCTACTGGGTGCCCGACGACCGGTCCGCGCCCGCCGCGCGGCTCACCGAGGACGACTCGTGGGCCGCCCAGATGGTCAAGGCCGGGCTGATGAACGAGGAGCAGGCGTACGCGGACGAGCGCGCCCACGCCATCACCGGCTGGCTCGGCGCCGACGCGTACGAACTGGAGCCGCACACCGCCGCGTTCAAGCCGGACCGGCCCGGTGTGGTGGTGGTCTGCACGGACGGTCTGTGGAACTACGCGGAGGCCGCCGAGTCGATGGCCCGGGCGGTGCCCGCCGACGCGGCGGTCCGGCCGCTGCACGCGGCGCGGGTCCTGGTCGGCCACGCCCTCGACGGCGGCGGACACGACAACATCACGGTCGCGCTGACGCCGTTCGCCCCGCCGCCGGCGGGGGCAGGCTCTTCCTGACCCCCCGTCACTTCCGCTGCTGCCAAGGAGTCCACACCAGATGGCGAACTTCGCCAAGCCGTCCGTGCCGCAGTTCTCGGTGGACGTCTACCAGAACGAGTACCTGCCGGTCGGCGGGCGGGACGTCGACGCGATCGTCACCGTCACCGCGACCGGCGGCGGCACCAGCGGCGCGCGCGGGGTCACGTCCGGCGGGCCCGCCGGAGTGGTGATCATGGTCGACTGCTCGGGCTCGATGGACTACCCGCCGGCCAAGATGGAGGGCGCCCGGGCCGCGACCGCCGCCGCGATCGACACCCTCCGGGACGGCACCTCCTTCGCCGTCGTCGCCGGCAACCACCTCGCCGCCCAGGTCTACCCGGACCACGGGCGGCTCGCCGTCGCCGGACCCCGGACCCGCGCCGAGGCGAAGGAGTCGCTGGCCCGGCTCACCGCCGACGGCGGCACCGCGATCGGCACCTGGCTGCGGCTCGCCGACACCCTCCTCGGCGACGAGGACCTGGCCATCCGGCACGCCGTGCTGCTCACCGACGGGCGCAACGAGCACGAGTCCCCCGAGGCGCTGCGGGCCGCGCTCGACGCCTGCGCGGGCCGCTTCACCTGCGACGCGCGGGGCGTCGGCACCGACTGGGAGGTCAAGGAGGTCACCGGGATCGCCTCGGCGCTGCTCGGCTCCGCCGACATCGTCGCCGATCCGGCGGGGCTCGCCGCCGACTTCACGGCCATGATGGAGAACGTCATGGGCAAGGGCGTCGCCGACGTGGCGCTGCGGCTGTGGACACCGGTCGGCGCGGAGCTCGTCTTCGTCAAGCAGGTCGCCCCGACGGTCGTGGACCTCACCGCCCGCCGTACGGACGCCGGTCCGCGCGCCGGGGACTACCCGACGGGCTCCTGGGGCGACGAGTCCCGCGACTACCACGTGCGGGTCCGGGTGCCGGCGAACGCGGTCGGGCAGGAGATGCTCGCCGCCCGGGCCTCCCTGATCGTCCCCGACCCGGCCGGCGGCGACGCCCGGCCGGTGTCCCAAGGACTGATACGGGCGGTGTGGACGCACGACGTGGCGATGACCACGGCCATCGACCCCCAGGTCGCCCACTACACGGGACAGGCGGAGCTCGCGGACGCCATCCAGGCCGGTCTCGACGCCCGCAAATCGGGCGATCAGGACGGAGCGACCGCGAAACTGGGCCGTGCGGTGCAGCTCGCGGCGGCCTCCGGGAACGCGGATACCGCGAAACTCCTTTCGAAGGTGGTGGACGTGGTCGACGCGGCGGCGGGTACTGTGCGGTTGAAGGCGAAGGTCGCGGAGGCGGACGAGATGACACTCGAGACGCGTTCCACCAAGACCGTTCGCGTCACGAGGTAGCCCGGCCGACCGGGCCGGACGACGAGAGGGGGAAGCACCGACATGCCGACCTGCCCGAACGGACACCAGTCGGTCTCCGACGACTGGTGCGAGGTCTGCGGCCATCGCATGGCCGGGGCGGGCGCGCCTGCGGGTGCCGTACCGCCCCCTCCCCCGCCGCCCCCGGGC
>NZ_JOGX01000055.1 GCF_000719555.1 Streptomyces sp. NRRL F-5727 | reverse complement strand
CCTCCCGGTCCGCCGCTCCGCCACCGTCGGCGCCGACCCGCGGTTCGCCGCCGCCGTCCGCGAGCTCGTCCTGGAGCGGGCCGCCGCCGAGCGCGGCACACGCGCCCAGCGGTGCGCCCTGGGCGCCCTCGGCCCCTCCCACGACCTGTGCCCGATCGGCTGCTGCCCGGCCCGCGCCGAGCACCCCGCCGCCGCCGGCGCCGACAGCCCCTGGGCGACCGCCGGCTGACGCTCCACGCCTCCGCCGGGAGCGTTCACGGCTCCCGGCCCGCAGCGCCGGCGAGGGGAGCGACCAGGAGGTGCTCGACGGACGCCACCGGGTCGGCGCCGGGAGGCAGCACCGGCGGGCTCCCGGTCACGGCCCGGGCGGCGAATCCGCCCTCCAGATGGGGCATCCGTACGTCGAGGACACGGACGCCGCGGGCCCGCTGCTCCCGGCCCACCACCGCCAGCCAGGTGGCGAGCGCCGCCTTGGCGGCCGCGTAGTCGGCCATGCCCCGCGGCGGCGCGTCGACCACCGCGCCGGTCACGACCGCGACCGCCCCGCCGGCTTCGAGCAGGGGAAGGGCGCCGCGGACGACGGCCATGGGCGCGAGGGCGTTCACGGTCATCAGGTGCTCGGCGGCGGCCTCCCCGACGTGTTCGGCGCGCCCGAAGCCGGCCACGCCGACGGCCACGACGACATGGTCCAGCCCTCCGAGGGAACGGACCGTCCACGCCGCCAGCCCCTCGCAGCCGTCGAGGTCGTAGGCGTCGAAGACGCGACGCGGGCACGCGCCCGACCGCTCGGCGAGTCGCCCCGCGTCCCGGCCGACCAGGGCCACCGCCGCTCCCCGCCGGCGCAGTGACCGCGCCGCGAGGCCCCCGATCTCCCCCGTCGCCCCCACGACGAGCACCCGCGCTCCGGCGATCCCCCCGCCGTCGTCGGGGAGTCGGGGCCCCTCCCCCCCACCGCCGCTCACCGCGGCGGACCTTCCGGAACCGCCGGCGAGGACGTGCCGGGGAGCGACGGCGGCGCGGCCTGCCCGTCCCGCGCCAGGACGCCGGAGGCCCGGCGCCGTGCGAGCGACTCCGCGGCGGCCTCGCGCGGGTGGCGCCGGCGCCAGTACGGGTTGTCGTGGGGAAGCTTGCTGGAGACCCGTCCGTACATCCCGAACGTGAGGATCAGCAGCCCCATGACGAAACTGAACATCACGTTGGTCATGCCGAAGTCGAGGAAGTTGGCCGGCCGGTCCAGCACGAACAGGTGGTAGAACCCGCTGACCAGGAACAGGCCCCCGACGGTCAGGTTCAGTGTCGAGGCGGCGTTCCCTCCCACGGCGGCGCCCACCAGCAGGACGAGCCCCACCACGACGGAGATCGCGCTCAGGGCGGTGTTGGTCGTCATCCCCGCGATGCGGTCACCGGAGGTGTCGAACGGGCTGAGCGCGTCGGCGAAGCCGAGGCAGCCGAACACGAGCAGGATGCATCCGCAGAGGGCCGCGCCCCAGCGGTACACCGTGGCCAGATGGTGGTCCACGGGCAGTTCGTCCTTGAGTCGCACAGCGTTCCCCTTGCTTCCGGTGTCCCCCGGTTCCCGCCCTGGCGGCGGATCGCGGGCGGACCGACGTCTCCTGGGGCACCTTTCATGGTGCTTCAGCACGTTTTTCGCGACTCGTCCCGTTCTGGATGCGCTGCGGATGTCCTTCTCCCCCGCCGGGCGGACCGCGCCGTCCGCGCCGCCGGCCTCCGCATCCGACGGGCGTCCGCGAGGCGAACAGGTACGGACGTGTACGGACGGTGCCGCGGAGCACCGCGCACGGGAACGGATGCGGCATGACGGACACGCACTGGCTCTTCGGCGATCAGCTCGGGCCCGCCTTCCTCAGGGCGGGGGACGGCGGCCCCGCCCGTGACGCGCCCGTCGTCATGATCGAATCCCGGGCCGTCTTCCGGCGCCGCCGTTTCCACCGGGCCAAGGCCCACCTGATCCTCTCGGCGATGCGGCACCGCGCCGCCGAGCTCGGCGACCGGGTGACGTACGTGCGGGCGGACACCTACCGGGAAGGGCTCCGGCGCGCCGTCGGCGGCGGGCGGGTGACGGTCCATCACCCGACCTCACGGGCGGCCCTGCGTCTCGTGCGTTCGCTCGACAACGTCGCCGTGCTGCCGCCGCGCGGGTTCCTGGTGGACCCCGAGTCGTTCGCCGACTGGGCGGGCGGACAGCGCACGCTCCGCATGGAGGCCTTCTACCGGCACGTCCGCCGCGACCACGACCTCCTCATGGACGGCGGGGAGCCGGCGGGCGGGGCCTGGAACCTCGACCACGAGAACCGCCGGCCGCCACCGCGGGGGGTCCCGACGCTCGGTGCGCCCGCGCCGTACCGCCCGCGGGAGGACTCCGTCGACGACGAGGTGAGGCGCGACCTGGACCGCTGGGAGCGGGACGGGGACGTCTCCTTCGTCGGCCGCGACGGTCCGCGGGCGTTCCCGGCCGACCGCCGGGAGGCCCTGGCCGCGCTGCGGCGCTTCCTGAGCCACCGGCTCGCGGGGTTCGGCGCGCACGAGGACGCCATGCTCGCCGGGGACGGCACCATGAGCCACAGCCTGCTGTCCTCGTCCCTGAACCTCGGGCTGCTGGATCCGGTCGAGTGCGTGGAAGGCGCGGAGGCCGTCTGGCGGGCGGGCGGGGCGCCGCTCAACTCGGTCGAGGGGTTCGTCCGCCAGATCGCCGGCTGGCGCGAGTACGTCTGGCACCTCTACTGGTACTTCGGCGAGGAGTACAGGAGCTCGAACGTGCTCGGCCACACCGGCGCCCTGCCCCGCTGGTGGGACGAGCTCGACGCGGACGCCGTCTCGGCCCGGTGCCTGGCGACGGCGCTGCGCCAGGTCCGGGACACGGGGTGGACCCATCACATCCCACGCCTCATGGTCCTCGGCGGTCACGCCCTCCAGCGCGGCTGGGATCCCGCGGCCGTGACGGACTGGTTCCACCGCTGCTTCGTCGACGGGTACGACTGGGTGATGCTGCCCAACGTGGTCGGCATGTCCCAGTACGCCGACGGCGGCAGGATGACGACGAAGCCGTACACCTCCGGCGGTTCCTACATCGACCGCATGAGCGATCTGTGCGGCCCGTGCCGCTACCGTCCGGACCGGCGGGTCGGCGAGGACGCCTGCCCGTTCACCGCCGGGTACTGGGCCTTCCTCCACCGGCACCGGGACCGCTTCGGCCGCAACGCCCGCATGATCCGGTCGGTGCGGGGTCTGGACCGGCTGCGGGACCTGCCCGAACTGCTGGAGCAGGAGCGGGAGCGGGAGCGCCTCCGGGGGGACGCGCCGCCGTGACGCGAAGGGCCGCCCACCCCCTCGCCAGGACGGCGGGGCCGTCCGGGTGAACGGCCTCGCCCCCGCATCCGCCGCCGGGCGGGCGAACGAAGGTCGTCGCGGAGTCACGTCGACCGACCGAGGAGAAGTCCATGACCACACCCGCCCGGTACCTTCCCGGCACGTACACGCCCGAGGCCGGCGAGTACGTCTGCGACTGCGCCGCCGCGCACACGTGGCGCATCGACGTCGCCGGGCACCTCTTCCCGGCGTTCCCGCCGAACTGCGGCGCCGACGCGTGGCGTTCGGCGGGGCCCGCCGAAACCTCCCGTCACCTGGAGCCGGAGCCTCCCGCCTGACCGGCCTCGCGCCGCCGTCCACGGGACCACCCCGGGCCGGGACGGCATGCTCCCGCGCCGGGGCCCCTCACGGCCGAAGGGCTCTCAGGCTCGTGTCCTTCCCTCCGGTGCGGGTCCTGCCCTCCGGCGCGACCGGTCGGCGGAGGGGCCCTTCACGCGGCGGCGCTGCGGCCTTCCGGCCCGTAGGGGTACCGGGCGCCACGGCCGTGTAGTGGCGGGCCAGGGCCCGCGCCATGGCGTTCGAGGAGTAGGTGGAGCGGACGAGGTCCCGCGCGCTGCGCGCCATCGCGGCCGCCGCGCCGTCGTCGACCCGCAGGAGCCTGAGCAGCCCCTCGCCGATCGTCCGGGCACAGGAGGTGTCGATCAGCAGGCCGTTGCGGCCGTCGACCAGGTAGTGCGGGACGCCGCCGCGTACGGGAGCGGCGACGAGGAGTCCGGCCTCCATGGCCTCGAGCACGGCCAGCCCGAACTCCTCCTTGGCGCTCGGGCACACGTACCGGGCGCGGAGACCGTTCGCGGGATCGGCCAGCCGACGCTCCAGGGTGCGTACCTCGGCGTTGGCGAGAGCCGGCAGGAGGAGCAGGCGTTCCGCCGCCTCGGGGAAGGCGGCGACGGCCCGTTCGACGCGTGCGCGCATCGCGCGCTCGGCGGGATCGGCGTCCGACGGGCTGCCGCCCACGCAGACGAGGACCGACTCCCGGAAGGCCCCCGACTCGGCCCAGGCGCGGACGAGGACGTCCTGTTGTTTGACGGGGTGCAGGCGCCCGACGGTGAGCAGCACCGCGGGCGGGCGCGGCCTGCCCGGTCCGGCCGCGGCGCCGAGGCGGGTGCCGACGGCCGCGAGCAGGGAGTCGATCCGCCGGCCGGCGTCCGCCGGAGGCCGGTACGGCGGGATGCCCTCCGGTGGCGCGTCGGGAACCCCTCCCGCCCGGCCGGCCAGTTGAGGGAAGTGGTGGAGCAGCTCGTCCGCTCCACCCCCGGCGCCCGCGATGCCCACGACGCGGTCGGCCCGGTCGACCAGCCGGTCCGCGACGAACACCCGGTGCAGGTCGTGCCGGAGGGCGTTCGCGTCGGTGCCGGGCGCGGCATGCCGCTCCGTCATCTGGCGGTGCGGGTCGGGCGCGGCGGTGAAGACGAGGGCCGCGCCCGACCGGCGGGCCGCTTCCGCGAGGGCGAGCGAGCCGTCGTCGGCGTAGCGGACGTGGAGCACGTCGACGGGCCTG
Organism: Streptomyces sp. NRRL F-5727; assembly: GCF_000719555.1. Lineage (GTDB taxonomy): Bacteria > Actinomycetota > Actinomycetes > Streptomycetales > Streptomycetaceae > Streptomyces. The sequence goes on along the minus strand of NZ_JOGX01000055.1, from coordinate 38,772 downwards.
CCGAGTGAGCCGAGGAGTCGGGTCGCCCACCAGGCCAGCGCCTCGCGGTGCCGCCCCAGCTCCTCGGGCCGGACCTGCCGTGGGCTGTCGACGGGGAGCCTGAGCACCCAGTGCCGCGGTCCCCGGCGGCGCAGGAGGACGGGGTCGGCCTCCAGTTCGGGAACGCAGGCCGTGACGAGGGTGAGGACGCCCGCGACGCCGTCGGTCCGTGCGAGCGCGTCGCCGAGGGCTCCCAGCAGGACGCCGAGGCCGCCACTGAGCCCCTCACCGGGCCGGTCCAGGTGCCCCAGGAGCATGGACTGGGCGACGAGCGTCCCGGGGCGGAGCTCCGCGCTCTGCGGGACGGCGGGCGGAGCAGGGGCCCGCAGGGCCTCCCGGAGCAGACGCTCGTAGGCGTCCGCGGGACGGGCTCCGGGCGTGACGCCGGCGTGGGGCGGCAGGAGAGAGCCGTCGTACGCGGCGAGAAGGCGCCAGGCCGCGTGGCGTACCGTCCGTTCGGGCGCGTGGGTCAGCCGGACCAGTTCGGGCCGCGCGAGGGGGGCGAGGGACTCCGCCGCGGCGAGGTCGAGCAGGGTCGCGACGAGGTGCGGGGAGCGGGTGCCGAGGAGGCCGCGCCGCACGGCGGCTGCGGCACGCTCCGCCCCGTGGCGCCGGACGACCTCCGGCCACGCGTCGAAGACGGCCGCGCGGGTGTGGTCGCCGTCGTCGAGGAGGCGCACGCACGTCTCGGGAGGCGGTGTCCGGCCCGCCCGTACGCGGCGGCGCAGCCCGGCCAGGACGAGATCCCCGGCGGTCGCGGCGGCGGGTCGGCCCGCCGGTGCGCCATCGGGGCCGTACTCGGCCCGGACGAGTTCGGCGAAGAGGTTCGGCGCGGCCGCACGGCGCCCGGGGGAGGGAGGGGGTGCGTGCTTCCAGTAGGCGGCCCTGGCCGCAGCGAACGGATCGGGCCTCCCGGGAGGGCGGCCCCGGAGGGCGGGGTCGACGGGCACGGCGGGAGCGGGGCGTTTCATCGGAACTCCTCGACGACGGTCGGCGGGGAGTTGTTCGCCGGGGGCCGGGGGCGTGGATGCACGCGCCTTCGACGGCGGGAAGCGCAGGCACCGGGCGACGGCCGCGCGCCCCCGGCGGACGGACCCGGCGACCGCCCCGCGCCCGGAAGGCGGTCTGCGCGGCGGACCCGCGCCCGGCAGGCGGCACCAGCGGACTGCCCGCGCCCGGCAGACGGTCGGGCCTCCCCGGCAGAAGGTCACAGCGAGCCTCCCCGGCAGACGGACTGTGGCCGATTCGAGCCCATGACCGGTGCCCGCGGTCCCCGCGCCCGGCAGACGGGCCCGACGGCCGCCCGCCCCCGGCAGGCCCCGCCCCCGGCGGACGGTCCCTGCGGCCGGCGGTCGAACCGGCACCCCGCCGCTCCGCGCCCGGCAGACGGTCCCTGCGGTCGGCGGTCGGCGGTCGGCCGGCACCCCCGCCGCTCCGCGCGCGGCAGCGGTACCCGCGGCCCGGCCACGCCGCAGGCGGTCTGCGCGGCGGACCCGCGCCCGGCAGGCGGTGCCGGTGGGCCTGCCCGCGCCCGGCGGAGGCTGCGGTGCCGTGCACGCCCGCATCCGTCGGACGGCGGGCGGAGGAAGCCCCGGCATGAAGCACTCGCGTCCCGGTGCCACCGGAATCCGCCGGCCACGTGTCGTGGTGGTCAGCCCTCCGTTCCTCTCGCACGCCCAGCCCCTTTCCGTGCTGGCGGGGGCACTCGCCCGGGCGGGCTGCGAGGTCCACCTGGCGACCGCACCGCCCTTCGCCCCGCTCGCAGAGGCAGCGGGGGCGCGGTTCGTGCCACTGACCGTCACGCGGAACGCGAACACCGGCGTCGCGCGGAGCACCCGGCAGGGGGCCCGGGAGACGGAGCGGCTGGACGAGTTCCTCGCCTCCACCCGGAGCGGGGCCGTCGCGGCGCTGCTCACCCAGGCACGGCACCGCGGCGAGGACCTGCTGGGCGACCCGTCGGCCGTTCTGGCGCGGCTGCGGGAACTGCACGCCCGTCTGTCGCCCGACTGGTACGTGGTCGACCAGCTGAGCTACCCGGTGACGCTGGCGCTGCACTGTCTCGGCCTTCCGTACGCCACGTACTGCCCCGGGCACCCGACCTATGTGCCGCACGCGCCCGAGGCCCTGTTCGGCGTCCCCCACGCCTGGCCCCGTGCGGTCCGCCCCGGCGAGGAGGATCTGGCTGAGCTGCGGCGCGCGGCGGAGACCGCCGAGGAGGCGTTCACCGCCCGGTTCGCCGAGGTCGCGCGTGCTCACGCGCCGGCCGCCCCGGCGCCCGGGCGCGCCTTCGCGCTGGCGTCGTCCCACGCGGTGGCGTTCGCCTACCCGCCCTTCCCCTGGCTGCCTGAACGGCCTCGGGAGAACCCGGAGTTCTTCTACGGAGGGCACTGCTCGCCGCCCGCGGAGCCGAGCCCCGGCGGGGCGTGGGAGGGGGTGGTGCGCCGACTCCGGGCGGCCCGCCGCCGGCTGGTGCTCGTCGCCCTGGGCACCTTCCTCTCCGCCCGCGACGACGTGCTGGCCGTCGTCGTGCGCGGGATCCGGTCCCACGTCCCCGACGCCGCCGTGGTGGTCGCCGCGGGCGACCGGGCGGGTGCCCTCTCCCCGCTGGCGGGGCCGGACGTGCACGTCGCGGACGTCGTGCCGCAGCGCTGGCTGCTGGCGAAGGCCGACACCATGGTCCACCACGGCGGGAACAACTCCTTCACGGAGTGCCTGGTCTCTGGTACTCCGGCGCTGGTCCTGCCGTTCTCCAGCGACCAGTTCTGCATCGCTCACGATGCGGAGAGGGCCGGCCTCGCGCTCTGCCTCGACCCGTCCCGGCTGACTCCGCGCGCGGCGGGAGAGGCGCTGCGGGAGCTGCTGGCGGAGGTGCCGCCCGGTCTGCCGGGATGGACCTCCGAGGTGCGGCGCCGGGGTCCGGACTGGATGGCGCGGCGGTTGGCCCGGAGCATGGCCTCGGTGGCCCCGGTCCGCGCGTGAGGAGTCACGCGTCCGCCGGAACGTGACCGGCGGACGCGTGAGGAGTCACCCGTCCGCCGGAACGTGACCGGCGGCGGGATCAGAGGCCGAAGAACCGGAACAGGAAGAAGAGTCCGCCGAGAAGGGCGCCGAAGAGAAGGAGGGAGACCCAGATCATCGGGTGCTCCCAGATCCCGCCGTCGGCGCGTTCGAGGTGCGCCGAGGAGGTGGAGCCCTCGGCGGGCGGGGTTTCCTCAGGAGGTACGAACGGCACGCTCATGGTCGCTCCCTGGAGGTGCGGCGGCCGGACGCCGCCGGGTCTCCACCGTCCCCCCGGCAGGCACGCGACCGCCAGCCGTATCGATGGTGCATCGATACGGGACTCGCCGTCATGCCGCACCGCACCGTTCGCCGACGCGCCCGCAGCCGCCCTTCGCCGACGAGGAGTTCGAGGCGCGGGCCGAGGGCATCCGCCCGAGACAGGCGGTTCTTCCGTGGGCGCAGGGTGGGGAACCCCCGCAGACGCCGTCGGCCCCGTCCCCCGGGGCGCCTCCCTTCACGGCGTGGGCGGCGATGCACGATCGATGCGACTTGTCGACCACTCGGCCGTTGCCGGACGGTGGTCGAGGACGGGACCGCGAGCGAGGAGGTTCCATGCGCATCGTCCGGATCGCCCGACATCCCTCACGCTGCCCTGTGGGTACGTCCGCGGCGGCCGACCCCCCGGGGAGGCGCTGATGTTCCCGCTCCCGGACCGTGCGCCCGGGAACGGTCCCGGGGAGCGCCGGCCGCCGTCGGCGGAGGACCCGGAACCGGTGTCTCGGACGGCACCCCGCTCCCTTCCCGACCTCTCCTTCCGGCAGGACTGGAAGGACCTGCTCTTCGTCCACTGGGCGGTCACCCCCGATGCCGTGGCGGGCTTCTTCCCGCAGGGCACGCGCCCCGACACGTCCGAGGGGCGCACCTTCGTCGGACTGGTCTTCTTCGAGATGCGCGACCTCGCCTTCGCCCGAGGGCCCGCGCTCCCGGTCCTCGGGCGGTTCCCCGAGATCAACGTGCGGCTCTACAGCGTCGACGGCCACGGGCGCCGCGGGGTGGTGTTCCTCAGCCTCGATTGCCCGCGGCTGCTCCCCGTGCTCGCCGCGCGGGCCGCGTACCGCCTCCCCTACCACTGGGCCTCGGCACGGAGGCGCCGCTTCGACGACCGCGTGCTGTACACCGTGCGCCGCCGGTGTCCGGGAGGACCGCGGTCGCGCGTCTGGGCCGACCTGGCCGGGGAAGGGAGGAGCCCGGACGCGCTGGACGACTTCCTGACGGCTCGGTGGGGGCTGCACGCGGCGACCAGGGACGGCACCTACTACTGGCCCCTGTGGCACGCCCCCTGGCGTCTGCGCGAGGCCGAGCTGCTCTCGCTCGACGACGAACTGGTCGCGGCCGCCACCGGCCTGCCGCTCGCCGTGTCCTCGCGGCCCGTGAGCGTTCTGTACTCCTCCGGCCTGCATGTGCGCTTCGGTGCCCGTGTGCCCGTCCACTCCCCCTGACCCGGCCGTCCGCACGATCCCGACCCCCGCCGGTGATCCGCGCCCCGGCCGGCCGGTGGCGGTGTGGCCGCTCCGCACGCCGTCGGTGCATCCGGTCGGCCCCGACGGCCGGAAACCCTGACGACCGGGGCCGTCACGCGGCCCGGCGGACAGCGGGAGGAGGGCCGTTGCGGTGGTGAGCGTGGAGCGGGTGATGGTGGTGCGGCGTCCGTTGGCCGAGGTCGTGGCCTATCTGGAGGACTTCGCCAGGACCGAGGAGTGGGATCCCGGCACCGTCCGCTGCGTGCGGCTCGACGACGGGCCGGTGCGGCCGGGCGCGCGGTGGCTGAACACGTCGCGCTTCCGGGGCCGTACGACCGAGCTGCGGTACGAGCTCGTCGTACGGGAGCCCGCGCGGCTGGTGTTCGTCGGGGAGAACCGGACGGTGACCGCGCGGGACGACCTCCGGTTCGCCGAAGAGGGGACGTCGACGCGGCTGACCTATGCGGCGTCCCTGTCGTTCAAGGGCTTCGCCCGGCTGGCCGCGCCCTTCTTGCGCGGGGAGTTCGAGGGGCTGGCCGACGGCGTGGTCACCCGCCTGCCGGCGGCCGCCGAGGCGTGGCGCCCGTGAACGCGCCGCAGGGCTCGCATCGTTTCCGCATCGCACGGTGGTGACCATGCGCGACACCGTTCACGGGATCACCACGGGGGCGGTGGCCCGACGCCTGGGGGTCTCCCCCACCACCGTGCGGTCCTGGGACCGGCGGTACGGGATCGGACCCGCCGTCCGCGGGGACGGGCGGCACCGGCGCTGGAGCCCCGCTGACGTCGCGATGCTTGAGGAGATGTGCCGTCTGACGGCGTCGGGCGTCCCGCCCGCCGAGGCGGCGCGGGCCGCCCGCGAGGTGCGGGCAGCGATGGAGCGCGACGGGGCGGTGGCACCCGTCGCGCCCGAGCCGGAGACGCCGGCGGTGCGGCACGAGGCGGAGCCGGTGACGGCGCGGGGTCCGGCGGAGCCGGTGACGGCGCGGGGTCCGGCGGGAGGGGGCGGTCTGCCGCTGGGCGACGTGCGGCAGGAGTGCCGCGGGCTCGCCCGTGCCGCCGTGCGCCTCGACACGCCGGCCATGGAGGCGGTGCTGCGGGCGGCACTCGCGGAGTACGGGCTCGTGACCGCCTGGGAGGAGATCATGGCCCCGACACTGCACGCCGTGGGCCGCAAGTGGGAGTCGTCCGGCGACCGGTACGTCGAGGTCGAGCACCTCCTCTCCTGGCACATCTCCACCGCCCTGCGGCGGGCCGCCGTCACCGGGCCGGCGCCCGTGTCCCCGGCCCCGCCGGTCCTGCTGGCGTGCGTTCCCTCGGAGCAGCACACACTGCCGCTGGAGGCGCTCGCCGCCGGGCTGGCCGAACGGTCTCTGCCGACCCGGATGTTCGGCGCGGCCGTTCCCTTCGAGGCCCTGGACGCGGCGGTGCGGCGCTCCGGCCCGGCCGCCGTCGTCCTGTGGTCCCAATCCCGCTCCACCGCGAACCACGCGCTGGCCCGGCACGTCGCCGGGACGGCGTTCGGGGTGCGGGGCGCGCGCACCGCAGCCCTGGTCCTCCTCGCGGGCCCCGGCTGGCTCGGCCGGACGCTGGACCCGGGCATGGTGCGCCCCGGCGGCCTGCGCGAGGCGCTCGGCGTCGTCTCCCGGCTGTACGGGGAGCGGCCCGAGGAGGCGGAGGCGGCGGAGCGCGGCGGGGACTGAGCCCCATGCTCCGTCGAGGACGCAGACCGTCCGCGGCGCCGGGCAGGGGAGCCGGGCAAGGGCGCCAGGCAGGGGGCGCCGGGCGGGGGGCGTCCTGGGTGGCAGCGCAGAGCGGTCCGTCCCTCGGCCGTCCGGAGGGGCCGGGGCGGGTCCTCGCTCGCCGCGGCCGGGTCGTGGCGGGGTCAGAGCGTGCCCGGCCGGCGGCGGCCGGACCGTGGCCGGTCAGCGGCCGGCGCCGGCGAGTTCGAGGCTGTGCCGCATGCTCAGGAGGCCGCGGCGGGCGTGGCTCTTGACCGTGCCGAGCGGCATGCCCGTGCGGTCGGCGATCTGGGTCTGGGTCAGGTCGGCGAAGTAGGCGAGTTCCAGGACGTCGCGCTGGGCGCGGGGAAGCCTGGACAGCTCCTCGGTGACGACCATCCGGTCGAGGATCCGCTCGGGTCCTTCGTCGGTCCGGCTCTCGTGCTCCAGGGAGCGGCCGAGGGTCACCGCGAGCTCGGTGCGGCGGGTACGGGCCGTGAGGGCGTCGGCGATCTTGCGCCGGGTGATGCCGGTGAGCCAGGCGGGCAGAGTGCCGCGGTCGGGGCGGAAGTTCGCCCTGCCGCGCCAGGCTGCGACGAAGATCTGCTGGGTGACGTCCTCCGCCTCCCGGGAGTCGCCGAGGGCGCGGGCCGCCAGCGTGTGGACCAGGCGGCCCCAGCGCTGGTAGGCGACGGCCAGGCAGTGCTCGTCGCCGTCGACCAGACCGCGGGCGATCTCCTCGTCGGTGAGCGCGGCGGGGTCGGCGAAGGCGTCGACCAGGAGTGCGTCGGCCTCGGTGGGGGCGGGGACTGCGGTCGTCCGGTGCGGGGTCATGGCGCTTCCTCCTCCGGATGGTGGAGCGGGCGTCCACCGGGTGTGCCGTCGCCGGGGCGGCGGCGCCGGGGCCTCACCGGCCCCGTGCCCCCTCACGGTCCGTCCGGCTCGCCCGTCGGCACAACTCGCATCGTTTCCGCATCGAAGGCTCAGGACCGTTGCGCATCCGCCGCGCGTCCCGGAGCGGAAGAACCCGGTGGACGACGAAAGCGAAGCCTTCGCGGCCGGGGGGAGAAACGCCCGGCGGCACTCGGCTCCGCGCACGACGCACCCACGAGAACGAGGACGGCATGGAGAGGACGAAGGACCGAACGCGGTACGACACGGTGGTCGTCGGAGCGGGAGCCGCGGGTCTCGCCTGCGCGGGCGACCTGTGCGGGGCGGGCCTGCGGGTGCTGCTCCTGGAGGCGGGCGACACGGTGGGCGGCAGGATGCGCACCGACCGGGTGGCCGGCTTCACCGCGGACCGCGGCTTCCAGGTGTTCAACACCTCGTATCCGCAGGTGAAGCGGCGCGTGGACCTGAAGGGGCTGCGGCTGCGGCCGTTCACGCCGGGGGTGCTCGTGCACACCGACCGGGGGCCTCGCCGGTTCACGGACCCGACGCGCCGGCCGCGGGACAGCCGGGATCTGCTGCCGGGGCGGCTCGCGTCGGCCCGTGATCTGGCGGCGCTCGCCGCGCTGTCGGCGCGGGACGCGCTGGCGCCGGCGTCCGTGCTGCGGCGCGGCGCCGACGGCACGACGCTCGACGCCCTGGCCGCGGCGGGGGTGTCGCCGCGGCTGGTGGAGACGTTCTTCCGGCCGTTCCTCTCCGGGGTGTTCCTGGAGGACGACCTGGAGACCTCGGCGCGCTTCTTCCATCTGGTGTGGCGGAGCATGCTGCGCGGCACGTTGTGCCTGCCGGCGGACGGGATCGGCGCGGTGCCCGCGCAGCTCGCGGCCCGGCTGCCGCGGGAGGTGCTGCGGACCGGGACCGCCGTCTCGGAGCTGACGGCCGGGGGCGTCGCCCTCACGGACGGGCGCGAGGTGCTCGCCCGGACCGTCGTCGTCGCCACCGGGCAGCGGATCGCCGGTGAGCTGCTGCCGGGGCTGCGCGTGCCCGACGGACGGACCGTCACCACGCTGTACCACGCGGCCGTCCGTCCTCCGCTGGACGAGCCGGTGCTGGTCGTCGACGCTCGGCGCAGGTTCCTCAACACCTGTGTCCTCACCGCCGTCCAGCCCCGGTTCTCCGCCGACGGCCGGGCGTTGGTGTCGACGTCCGTGCTCGGCGACCCCGGCCCGGCGGAGACGGAGGCCGTGGTCAGGGCTCTGGGCGAGGTGTACGGCACGGAGACGGGCGACTGGGAGCCCGTCCACCGGGTCACCCTCGCCGACGCCCTTCCGGCGATGCCGGGACCGGCACCGCTGGTCCGGGACGTGCGGTGGTCTCCCGGCCGCTACGTGTGCGGGGACCACCGGGCGACGGCGTCCGTCCAGGGCGCGCTGGCGTCGGGTGCCCGGGCGGCGCGCGCCGTCCTGGCCGATCTGCGGGCGGGCGCGGTCTGAGGACACGAGCACGGTGTCGTGGCACCTGGTGGGCAGCGTGACCGGAGGCAGCCCCGGCCGGGCAGGGGAGGTTCGCCGTGCTTCCGCGGGGACGAGCATCCCGGACGGGTCGGGCGCCGGGACCGCGCACGGCGCGGGGAAACCTCCGCGAACAGGTCGTACGTCACGGGAACTGCGTCTACCGTCACTCCCGGAAGCCAGACGCCGTTCAGGGAGCGCACCGGTGACGCTCGTGCGCGGGGACGGTACGGACGCGGCGCACGGCGCCCGCGCGGGAGAGGGGCAGGCATGAGCGGAGTGGCACGGCGGACCGTGGTGGCGGCCGGCGGGGCGGGACTCGCCTCGGCGGCGCTGGCCGGGTGCGGCAGCTCGGACGCGGAGGGCGGCACCGTCACGGGTGGCACGGACGGCGCGCCGCGGGCACCGCTCGCGAAGACCGTCGACATCCCGGTGGGCGGCGGCAAGGTCCTGGCGGACAAGGGCGTCGTCATCACCCAGCCGAAGGCGGGCGAGTACAAGGCGTTCTCGTCGAAGTGCACGCACGCGGGCTGCGCCGTCAGCGAGGTGAAGGACGGCGTGATCATCTGCCCGTGCCACCAGAGCAGGTTCGACATGTCGGACGGCAGCGTGACGTCGGGCCCGGCGACGGCTCCCCTGCCTCCGGAGCCGATCGAGGTGACGGGCGAGGAGATCTCCTTCGGCTGAGGACGGAACGGCGGCCGCTCCGCTACGCGCCGCGCCTCGGCGCCTTCCAGGCGGCGAGGAGGTCGTCGGTGGTCGCGATGGTGGCGACCAGGGCGAGGGTGTTGCGGATCATCGCGGGGGTGTAGTCGGCCGGCACCCCCGCGATCGCGTCCTGGGGGACGACGACCGTGTAGCCGAGGTTCACCGCGTCGAAGACGGCGTTGGGCACGGCCACATTGGCGGAGACCCCGGTGACGACGAGGGTCCGGCAGCCGAGGTTGCGCAGCAGCGCGTCCACCCCCGTCCCGGCCAGTGGGGACAGGCCGTGCAGCCGCCGCACCACCAGGTCCTCGTCCGCCACCTGGATCGGCTCCGCGACGCGGACCGCCGTCGAGCCGCTGTGCTGTTGCACAGGAAGCCGTGCGGCGGCCCGGAAGAGGCGCGCGTTGCTGCTGGAGCCGCGTCCGTCGGGGCGCCGTTCGGCGACGGCGTGGACGACCTGGACTCCGGCGCCGTGGGCGGCGTCGACGAGCCGGGCCACATTGGCCAGGGCGCCCGACCTCCGGGCGACGGCGGCGAGTTCGGGCAGGGCGCTCAGCGCGCCGACGACCCCCTCCTGGCATTCGACGGTGAGCAGCACGACGCCGTCCGGACGGAGCCGCTCGTCGAGCTCTTCCCTGCGCCCCATCGCTCCCCCTCGCCTCCGCGTCCCGCCGCTGCCCCTTGCACCGGCGCGGACGCGCACCCATGATTTCTGACATCCCATCAGAAATCCAGAAGGGTGCGGACGATGACCGTCGCACAGCGCCGTGGACGCCGGATCATGATGACCCCGGAGGAGCTCGACTCCTTCCTGACCGAACAGCGCACCTGCCGGGTGGCGACCGTCTCCGCCGACGGCCGCCCGCACGTCAGCGCGCTGTGGTTCGCGTGGGACGGCACCTCGCTCTGGCTCTACTCGCTGACCCGCAGCCGCCGCTGGGCCGAACTGCGCGCCGATCCCCGGCTCTCGGTCCTGGTGGACGACGGCGAGGAGTACGGGGAGCTGCGCGGAGCCGAGCTGTCGGGGACGGCCGTCTTCGTCGGCGAGGCGCCGCGCACGGGCGAGCCGTGTCCCGGACTCGACGCGGTGGAGCGGCTGTTCGCGGCGAAGAACTTCGGTCTGGACGCCATGCCGCACGACGGCCGGCACGCCTGGCTCCGGCTGACTCCGGACACCGTCACCACCTGGGACTTCCGCAAGCTCGGCGGGGCGTAGCCACCGGGGCCCAGGTCAGTCCGCGTGCGGCCGCCCGGCCTCCCGGAGCGCCTCGACGACCGCGCGGAGGGATGGCCGGCGGCCGGCGTCGGTGCGCCAGGTGGCGTAGATGTGCCGGCGCATCTGCTGCCGTACGGGCACGCAGACCACGCCGTCCGGGTGCGGCCGGCCGAGCCGGGGCGTGACGCACACCCCGAGGCCGGCGGCGACGAGCGCGAGCTGGGTGTGGTGCTCGCCCGCGAAGTGGGCGATCCGCGGCTCGATGCCCTGGGAGCGGAGGGTGAACATCAGCCAGTCGTGGCAGAACTCGCCCTCCGGCCAGGACACCCAGTCCTCGTCGGCGAAGTCCTCCAGGTCCACCGCCTCCCGGCCGGCGAGCCGGTGCCCGGCCGGCAGGGCGACGTCCGCGGCGTCGTCGAGCAGATGGGCGCGCTCCAGCTCGCCGGGGACCGGGGACCGGCGGTTGCTCCAGTCCAGGACGATGGCGAGGTCGGCGTCGCCGCGCAGCACCGCCCGTACCCCCTGCTCGGGCTCCAGCTCGGCGGTGCGGACCCGCAGATCGGGGTGGCGGGCGCGCAGCGAGGCGAGGGCGGCGGGGAAGAGGCCGCGCGCGGCGGTCGGGAAGCCGACCAGCCGGACCTCGCCGACGACCTGGCCGCGCTGGGCCTCGATGTCGGCCTGGGCGAGCTGGACGTGGGAGAGGATCCGGGCCGCGTGCTCGGCGAGCAGCATGCCGGCGTCGGTGAGCCGCACCCCGCGCCCGTTCTTCGCGAGGAGCCGCTGGCCCACCTCCCGCTCCAGCTTGGACAGCTGCTGGGAGACGGCGGAGGTCGTCACGTGCAGTCCGTCGGCGGCGCCGCTGACGGAGCCGTGCCGGGCGACGGCGTCGAGGGTGCGCAGGCGCTCCAGGTTCAACATGTAAGCAATACTAAGCGAACGGGTCGACGTAATCTCGCTTGTTCTACGACGTCGGGGCCGTCACCCTGAGTACATGAGCAACGCAGCCGCCTCCGCCCCCTCGCCCGGACCGTCCCCCTCCCCCGTCCGCCGCCCCCTCCGGGCGCACCTCCTCGACTGGCGGGTCCGCTTCGGCGTGCTGGCCCTCATCTGGGGCTTCAGCTTCCTGTTCATCAAGGTGGGCACGGAGGGCTTCGCCCCCTTCCAGGTGACCTTCGGCCGGCTGCTGTTCGGTACGGCGGTGCTCGCGGTGGCGCTGGTGGCGAAGCGGGACCGGCTGCCGCGCGGGGCCAGGACGTGGGGGCACCTGACGGTGGCGGCCTTCCTGCTCAACGCGCTGCCGTTCTCGCTCTTCGCGTACGCCGAGCTGACGATCCCGTCGACGCTGGCCGGGATCTGCAACGCGACGACCCCGCTCTGGGGCATGGTCCTCTCGCTCGTGGCGCTCTCCGAGGACCGGCCCACCCGGGTGCGCGCGGCGGGTCTCGGCATCGGCTTCATCGGCGTCCTGACGGTCCTCGGCGCCTGGCAGGGCTTCTCCGGCCTGGACGTCACGGGCACCGCGCTGGCGCTCCTCGCCTCGTTCAGCTACGCGGTCGGCTGGATCTACGTCCGCCGCACCCTGAGCGGGACCGGCGCCTCGCACCTCTCCCTGGCGACCGGGCAGGTCGGCCTGGCCACCCTGCAGCTGGCCCTCGTCACCCCGCTCTTCACCACCCTCCCGGAGTCGTTCGAGCTGCTTCCGCTGCTCTCGGTGATCGCCCTGGGCGCCCTCGGCACCGGCTACGCGATGCTGCTCCAGTACGGCGTGGTCGCCGAGGTCGGCCCGACGACGGCCTCGATGGTCACGTACTTCATCCCGGTGATCGCGACGGCGGCGGGCGTGGCCTTCCTGGGCGAGCAGCTGGCCTGGAACACCCCGGTGGGCGCCGTCGTGGTCCTCCTCGGCGCGGCCCTCACCCAGACCCGCACCTCGGCGCGGACCCCGGCCCCCTCCCGTACGACACCGGCGCCCCAGCCCTCGGAGGCGCCGGCCGGAACCGCGGCTCGCACCTGACCGGCGGCACTTCTCCCCCGCCCGGGCCCGGCCCCGGCCTCAGCCGTAGCTGCGGGCCGGGGCCGGGCCCGCGGCGGCCGCGACGGCGTCGGCCAGCGGGTCGACGTCGTCGGGGGAGAGCGGGGAGACCGTGAGGCGGACGGCCGGCCCGGTGGCGATGCGGAAGCGGGCGCCGGGGGCGACCGCCCAGCCCGCGCCGAGCAGCCGCGCGACGGCGCCGGTCTCGTCGGCGACCGGCACCCAGACGTTCATCCCGCTCCGCCCGTGCGCCCGGACACCGCGCCGGGCGAGCTCCCGCACCAGGGCGTCGCGCCGTTCCCCGTACGCGTCGGCGACCGCCTCCGGGTCGACCGCGCCGGTGCTCCACAGGTGGACGACGGTCTGCTGGAGGAGCCGGCTGACCCAGCCGGGGCCGAGGCGCTGCCGGCCGAGGACGCGGTCGACGGTCTCGTGGTCGCCGGTGAAGGCGGCGATCCGCAGGTCCGGCCCGTACGCCTTGGCGACCGAGCGGACCAGCGCCCAGTGGCCGGTGACCCCGGCGAGCGGGCGCAGCCGCCGGCTGACGATGCCGTGGCCGTGGTCGTCCTCGACGAGCAGCACCCCGGGGTGCGCGGCGAGGAGCCGGCGCAGCGCGGCGGCGCGGGCGGCGCCGAGGCAGGCGCCGGTGGGGTTCTGGGCGCGGTCGGTGACGATCACCGCGCGGACCCCGTCGCGCACGATCGCCCGCTCGACGTCGGCGGCGAGCGGGCCGTCGTCGTCGACGGCGACCGGGACGGGGCGGAGTCCGAGGGCGGGAACGAGGTCCAGGAGACTGCCCCAACCCGGGTCCTCGACGGCGACGGCGTCGCCGGGCCGGAGGTGGACGGCGAGCACCCGCTCGATGGCGTCGAGGGAGCCGGAGGCCACCCCGACCGGCCCGGCGGGGACGCCGTCGGCGTCGAAGGCGGCGCGGGCGAGCCGGGCGAACTCCGGGTCGACGGGCGCCTCCCCGTAGAGGCCGGGCCGCTCGGCGTACCGCCGGGCCGCCGCGGCGAGGGCCGGGCCGAGCGGCGGCAGCAGGGCCGGGTCGGGGTTGCCGCCGCTGAGGTCCCGGACGCCGGGCGGCGCCTCGACGCGCAGGGAGCCGCGCGCGGTGGTGGCGGGGCGCGGCCGCACCCGGCTGCCGCGCCGCCCGTCGGTCTCGATCACGCCGCGCTCGCGCAGGGTCCGGTAGGCGGCGGCGACGGTGTTCGGGTTGACGCCCAGCTCGGCGGCGAGCTCCCGCAGCGGCGGCAGCGACCGGCCGGGCTCCAGCGCGCCCGACCCCACCCCCCGCTCCACGCTGGCGGCGATCTCCGATGCGCGACGACCTTCGATCCGATACTCTCCTAGCACAAAACAGATTATGCACTAGTGCAATAGAGATCGCAAAGGGGCCGCCATGAGCGCCACGACCACCACCCCCGAACGGCTCGCGGACTACACCCCCACCGACCGGACCGTGCCCACCCGTTCCCGGCAGCGCGCCTCCTACGACCGGGCGCTCGTCCACGCGATCCTCGACGAGGGGTACGTGTGCCACCTCGGCTTCATACGGGACGGGGCGCCCGTCGTGCTCCCCACCCTCTACGGCCGGATCGGCGAGCGGCTGTACGTCCACGGCTCCACCGGCTCCCGCCCGCTCCGCATGGCCGGCGCGCGCCCCGCCGCGGCCGGTACCGGTTCCGGCGACCCGGCCGGGGCCCCCGGCCTGCCGGTCTGTCTCACCGTCACCCACGTCGACGGCCTGGTCCTGGCCCGCTCCGCCTTCCACCACTCGCTCAACTACCGCTCGGTCGTCGTCCACGGCGTCGCCCACCAGGTCACCGACCCCGAGGAGCTGCGCACCGCCCTCGACGCCCTCGTCGACCAGGTCGTCCCCGGCCGCTCCGCCGACTCACGGCCCGCGAACACCAAGGAGCTCGCCGCCACCGCCGTCATCCGGCTCGACCTGGAGGAGGTGTCGGCGAAGGTCCGTGCCGCGGGGCCGAACGACGACGCCGAGGACCTGGCGCTGCCGCACTGGGCCGGTGTGGTCCCGGTCGCCCCGCGCACCGGCACCCCGGTCCCGTCGGCGGACCTGGACCCGGCGATCGCCCTGCCCGACTACCTGACCGCGCTCTGAGGGGGCCGGCAGGCTCATCCACCCCTGGGACGCCGCCCCGGACGACACCGAGGGGCGCGACCGGCTCGCCCGCCACGACGTCGGCCGGCTCGCCGTCAACGGCCTGCCCGGCGACCCGCCCTGGGTGCGGCCGACGGGCCGTGCCCGGAGGTGACGGAGGTCCGGGCTCGCACGGACGCCGGGGCCCTTTCACGGGTTCACACGGACGCCGGCTCCACACTCCCGCGCCGCCCGGCCGCCGTCCGCGCCTCCGCGAGGGCGAGCCCGGTGACGGCCGCGAGCAGCAGGACCGTGCCGAGCACGGTCGTCACCGTCAGCTCCTCGCCGAGCAGGGTGACGGCGAGGAGCGCGGCGCTGACCGGCTCCAGCAGCATGATCACGGAGACGGTGGCGGCCCGGACGACCGCGGCCCCGGCGAAGTACAGGGCGTAGGCGAGGGCCGTCGGGATCGCCGCCACGTAGAGCAGCAGGAGCAGCAGCCGGACGGCGTCCTCGGTGTGCGGCAGCAGCCCCTCGACGACCGCCAGGGGCAGCACGACGACCGCCGAGACGCCGAAGGTCCACGCGGTGCTGGCGAGCGAGCCGGCCGCGCCGCCGCCGGTGCGGCCGAGCCATCGGGTGAGCAGGGTGAGCGAGGCGAACCCGGCCGCGGAGAGCAGCGCGTGGCCGACGCCCGCGAGCCGGACCTCGGCTCCCCCGCCGCCCAGGACGAGGACGGCGAGCCCGGCGAGCGCGCCGGTGACGGCGGCGAGGCCGCCGAGGCCGAGCCGCTCGCCCATGGTGACGCGGGCGCCGACCGCGATGAGGACGGGTCCCGCGCCGAGGGTGACGACGGTGCCGACGGCGAGCCCGGTGGCCTCGACGGCGGCGAAGTAGGCGGTCTGGAAGACCGCGAGCCCGATTCCGGTGCCGACGATCCGGATCAGCCGGATCCGGCGGGACTCGACGGCGGGGGCGGCCGTGACACGGGCCCGCCCGCCCCGCAGCGACCGCAGCGCCGGGACGGCGAGCAGCAGCAGGAGGCCGCCGGCGCAGCGCCAGAAGGAGAGGGCCAGCGGCCCCATGTCGCTGTTCCGGAAGACGAGGGAGCCGGCGGCACCGGCGGTGCCCCAGGCGATGCCGGCGACGACGAGGTGGAGCAGGCTCCGCCCGACGGGACGGGCGGAGTGCGCGGAGGAGGACTCCGCGGCAGGGAAGGACTGCGTGTTCGACACGTGGTTTCTCCGTGAGGACGGTCCGTGCGGACGGACCGGGTGAAGGGTGGTCGCTCGCTCCGCGCGCGGGCGGCGACGGACCGCTCGGGGGCGTGATCGCCCGCCCGAGCCGGTCGTCGTCCTCGGAGAAGGTGCCGCGCGCGCTAGGCGGCGGGCGGCGGAAGCACGGTCGAATGCATGACCGGCACCCTATGCGGTGGTCCGACCGCCGGACAACTCGCCCTCGCGCCCGGCGTCCTGGGCTCCGTCCGGGCCGTCGGACCCGGCGACGGGCCCCTCCGACGCCGGCTTCGGCGCGGCGGACTGGGCGATGAGGGCGCCGGCGAGGACGAGCGCGCCGCCGGCGAGCTGCGGGGCCGCCAGGTGCTCGCCGAGCAGCACCCAGGCGAGGACGGTCGCGACGACCGCCTCCAGACAGGCGACGACACCGGCGACCTGCGGCGAGAGCCGGCGCACCGAGACGACTCCGGTGACGTACGCGAGGACGGTGGCGATCAGGACGATCCAGGCGAGCAGCAGCCAGGCCGGGACGGAGGTCCCGTCGAGATCGGCCCGCCCCGCCAGGACCCCGGTGTCCATCCCCCACGGGCGGGCGATCACGGTGAGCACCAGCGCCCCGACGAGCAGCCCGTACGCGATCACACCGAGCGGATCGGCCGGTTCGGCCTCGTCGGCGCCCTGGCCGGAGAGGACGAAGTAGCCGACCTGGCAGCAGGCGGCGGCGAGCGCGAGGAGCAGCCCGAGGAGGTCGAAGCTCAGGCCGGACCAGACCTGGACGACGCAGGCGAGACCGCCGACGGCGAGCACCACGCCCAGCGCGGCGGCGCGGGTGACCGGCCGCCGCTGGACGAAGCGGACCCAGCCGAGGACCAGCGCCGGGGCGAGGTACTCGACGAGGAGGGCGACGCCGACCGGGATCCGGGAGATCGAGGCGAAGTAGAAGGCTTGTACGCCGGCGACGGCGAGCAGGCCGAAGCCGACGAGCAGGCCGGGCTTGCGGCGCAGCAGGTCCCGGTGGCGCCAGGCCACGGGCAGCATGACGAGCGCGGCGCCGGCGACCCGGAGCCAGACGACGTGGAGCGGATCGAGGCCCGCCTCGATCAGCGGCTTGGCCGCCACTCCCGAACCACCGAATGCGAAGGCCGAGGCCAGGGCGAGTCCCAGGCCGGCGCTTCTCCCCTGAGACGCGTGCATCGGGCCATCATGACAGGACCCGGTCAGGTGCGTAACCCCCGTCGCACCTGTTGAGACGACGGGTCCGGAAAGCCCGCCCGCGGGCCGGAACTCAGCGCTCCGCGCCCTCCGGGAGGAACCCGGGCGGCAGCCCCTCCGCGTCGGGGAGGCCCGCGTCGTCCGGCCCGTGGAGGGAGGCGAGCGCGACGGCGCGGGCGCCGAGCGCGGGCGGGTCGATCCCGGCGTGCCGCAGCACCTCGCCGGCCCGGCTGCCGGGGTCGGCGGCGAGTCCGGCCAGCAGGTCGAGCCCGCTCGGCTGCTCCTCGCCGCGGGCGGCGGCGCGCCGCAGCGCCTCCTCCAGGGCGGCCGCGGCCGCCGGGGACCAGCGGGCGGTGCGGCGCAGCGTCCCTTCCCCGGCCCGGACGGCGGGCAGCGGCAGCGGGGCGCCGCCGCCCTCGCCGGACCGCTGCCAGCGGAGCCCGTATCCGATCGAACGCTGGACGAGGTAGCCGAGGACGCGCGCGACCCGGTGCTCGCCGTCGAAGGCGGCGCGGGTCTCGGGGTCGGACTCGACGAGGGCGTGCAGCAGGTGGGCGGTGTCCACCTGGCGGTCGCCGTCCCGCAGGGCGCGGCGGCGGGCGGCCCCCAGCACGGTGGCGAGGAGCGGCGCGGGCCCGGCGGGGGCCGGGGCCGGAGTGGGGCGCGACGGGACGGGAGGCTGCACCCTCCCACCTCACCAGCCGCGCCCGCGCCGGTCATCACACGGGAGAACCATGTCCGCGTCCCACCGGAGTCGTGCACATGCGCGCGACTCCTCCTCCTCGGGGAGGAGATCCGGACGATTTCCCGTACGGGGCGCGCGCCGCCTTGCCTCGCGCCCGGAAGGCAACCATGTGCCGCCGCCGGACGTCTTTCCTGTGTGTTCTGGATGGTGGGCCTGGCCGCACGTGACGGCCGGCAGTTCGTGTACCGGGTGTACGCACCCCGGGAGGCGCTGCCGGGCGATCTCTTCTGGGCCGCGTTCCACCGGCACGAGGAGGACGGCGGCCCGCGCGTCTCGGACGCCTTCGACGCGGCCGAGATCTGGTGGATCGGCGGCACGGGGCCGGCCGCCGCAGAACTGACGGTTCATCAGTATTGAATGTTCACGCCCCTCCGGCTACGTTCCGCGACACCAGAACCCAGCGGGCACGCGTGAAGGGGTGGTCGTCATGGCCGAAGTCAGCGCGGAGGCACGGATCGAGGCACCGGCCGGGAAGGTGTGGGAACGCCTCACCGACTTCGGTTCGTACGGGGAGTGGAACGCCACCCACACCAGCTTCCCGGACGGCGGCCCCGAGACCCTGGCGGCCGGATCCACGTTCACCGAGAACATGAAGCTCATGGGCTTCCCGGCCGAGGTGCTGTGGACCGTCGAGGAGCTGGAGGACGGCCGGACCCTCGCCATCCGCGGCAAGGGCCCGATGGGCGTGATCGTCGGCACCCGCTACTCGCTCGCCGACGAGGGCGGGGCGACGACGGTCCGCATCGACGGCGAGTTCACCGGCGCGGCGGTCTCGCTGATGGCCGGGAAGCTGAAGGACTCGGCGACGGCGGCGCTGAACGAGTCGCTGCGCAAGCTCTCCGGCCTGGTCGCCTGAGCGCACGGAGACGGGAAGGGCCCCTCGGCGGCGCGTGCCGCCGAGGGGCCCTCCGTCGTCCCGCCGAGGCTCAGTGCTCGTCGGCGAGGATGAGGTACAGCTTCTTCCGGGCCTCGTTGATGACCCCGACGGCCTTCTGCCGCTGCTCGGCGCTGCCGGTCTTCCAGACCTGCCCGAACGCCTCCATCAGACCGAAACCGGCCTGCCGGACCTCGTTCATCGCCTCCCAGTCGACCCCGCGGCCGGCCTCCTCCCAGGGGGCCTCGGCACCGGCCTCGGCCTCCTCGCGCCCGGCGTCGGTGAGCGAGAAGAGCTTTTTGCCGCCCTCGCTCGCGCTGACGATCAGCCCCTCGTCCTCCAGCATCTGGAGGGTCGGGTAGACCGAGCCGGGGCTGGGCTTCCAGGCCCCGCCGCTGCGCTCGCCGATCTCCTGGATCATCTCGTAGCCGTGCATCGGGCGGTCCTTGAGCAGCGCCAGGATCGAGGCGCGCACGTCGCCGCGCCGCGCCCTTCCCCGGCCGCCGCCCCGGCCGCGCCCGAAGGGGCCGCCGAAACCGGGCCCGCCGCCGAAACCGGGGCCGAAGGGCCCGAAGGCGGCACGCCGTCCCTCGAATTCGCCCCGCGGTCCGGGCCCGCACTGTCCGCGCCCGGCACCGTGGCCGGGACCGTGACCGAACTCGTGTCCGTGGTCGTGTCCATGTGAACGCATCGCAACGCTCCTTCCGTGAGATTCCATCGTTGAACTGTCGCGATGCTTCAACGATATATCGGAAGTGTTCGGCGAGCAAACGACCGACTGTCCGGGGCGGAGCGCTCCCGGTCCAGACATCCCGGATTGGCCTTGGTCCGCCCTCTCCCGCCGCCGGTACGGTCCCGGTCATGCGCATCCGAATCGTCGACGCCTTCACCGACCGGCCCTTCTCCGGCAACCCCGCCGGAGTCCTCCTCCTCGACTCCTTCCCGGACGACACCTGGCTCCAGAAGGTCGCCGCCGAGGTCAACCTCTCCGAGACCGCCTTCGCGCACCCGCTGCCGCCCGGCGGCGAGGCCGACTGGGCGCTGCGCTGGTTCACCCCCACCACCGAGGTCGACATGTGCGGCCACGCCACCCTGGCCACCGCCCACGTCCTGCACAGCACCGGGGCGGCGGCCGGACCCGTCCGCTTCGCCACCCGCTCGGGCGTGCTCGGCGCCGTCGCCGAGGCGGACGGCTCGATCACCATGGACTTCCCGACCGCCTCGCTCACCCCGGCCCCGGTCCCGGCGGGCCTGGCGGAGGCGCTGGGCGCCGAGATCCTCGCCGTCCACGACACCCCCGACCACATCGGCGACCTCGTGGTCGAGCTGCGCGACGAGGCCACCGTCCGCGCCCTCGCCCCCGACCTCACCGCCCTCGTGGCGCACTCCTCGCGCGGCGTGATCGCCACCGCGCTCGCCGCCGACCCGGGGAACGGCTACCACTTCGTCTCCCGCGGCTTCTTCCCCGCCGTCGGCATCGCCGAGGACCCGGTCACCGGCAGCGCCCACACCGCGCTCGCCCCGTACTGGTCCGCCCGCCTCGGCCGCGACGAGCTCACCGGCTTCCAGGGCGGCGCCCGCACCGGCCTGGTCCGCACCCGACTGCGCGGCGACCGGACCCTCCTGACCGGCCACGCGGTGACGGTCATCGACGGCGACCTGCACGCCTGAGGCCCCGGCACCCGACAGACCGGTACGACGGAGGGGGCGTACGGCACCGATGCCGTACGCCCCCTCCGGTCGCCCCGCTCACACGGTCGGCAGCCAGTCCACCTTCCCCGCGAGGAGCCCGTAGCCCACGAAGGCCACGATGTCGAGCAGCGCGTGCGCGACCACCAGCGGCCCCACCCGCCCCCACCGCCGGTACAGCAGCACGAAGACGACGCCCATCACCATGTTGCCGATGAAGCCGCCGACACCCTGGTACAGGTGGTACGACCCCCGCAGCACCGAGCTCGCCACCAGCGCGGCCATCGGCGACCAGCCCAACTGCCCCAGCCGGCGCAGCAGATAGCCGACGACGATGACCTCCTCCAGCACGGAGTTCTGGATCGCCGACAGGATCAGGACGGGGTACTTCCACCACACCTCGGGCAGCGACTCGGGCACCACCGTCAGGTTGAAGCCGGAGGCCCGCGCCGCCAGGTAGAAGGCGAGGCCGGCGCTGCCGATGCCGGCCGCCACCAGCGTCCCGCGCCCGAGGTCCGACCACGGCCGGGTCCGGTCGAAGCCGATGTCCCGCAGCCCCGACCCCTCCCGCAGGAGCAGGTGCGCCACGAGCACCACCGGCACCAGGGCCGTGGCGATCCCGAAGAGCTGCCAGGTGAGGTCGAGCCAGGGACGCCCGGGGGCGTACGACCCGTTGAGCGTCGCGGCCTGCTCCTTGAGCGAGCCGGGCCGGGTCAGCGAGCCGACGAAGCTGATCAGCGAGGAGACCGCGCTCGCCCCGAGCGAGAGCGCGAGCACGATGAGCGTCTCGGAGCGCAGCATCCGCCGCGAGAGACCGCCCGGGGGCGGGGCCGCGTCCACGACCCGTTGTTCCGACACCAGACCCGTCTCCCGTTCCCGTCGCGACCGCCCCGGGACCCGCCTCGGTCCCGCGTACGACGATCATGCGCGACGGCGCACCGGAAGCGCCATCCAGGGCCGCCCCCGCCTCCCCTCACGCCCCCTCGGCCCCCACCGGCCAGGTGTGCACCGGCTCGCCCTCCAGCATCAGCTCCCGGTACCGCCGGGTGGTCGCCGCCAGCGCCGCCTCCCGGTCGAGACCGGACTCCAGGGCCCGGTGGAAGGTGTCGGCCTGCCAGGACGCGCCGTTCACCCGGCGCCGGCAGCGCTGCTCGATGACGCCCAGGTAGAAGTCTCGGTCCGCCGGGTCGATGTGCCAGGCGTCCAGCCCCGCCGCGGCCAGCGGCAGCAGCTCGTCGAGCACGAGGCGTACGGCGGGCTGGGTGGCGATCCCGCCCGCGCGGCCCGGCCGGGGCCAGCGCAGCTCCGCCTCGATGCCGTACCGGCAGGCGGTGTCGAAGTTGGCCTCGGCGTCCTCGAAGGCCATCCGCTTCCACAGCGGGCGCGGGTCGTCGGCGAGGGAGCGGACGAGCCCGTAGTAGAAGGCGGCGTTGGCGAGGACGTCGGTGACCGTGGGGCCGGCGGGCAGCACCCGGTTCTCCACCCGCAGGTGCGGGACGCCGTCGACCCAGCCGTAGACCGGCCGGTTCCAGCGGTAGACGGTGCCGTTGTGCAGGACCAGCTCCTTGAGCTGCGGCACCCCGCCCTCGTCGAGGACGCGCAGCGGGTCCTCCTCGTCGCAGAGCGGCAGCAGCGAGGGGAAGTAGCGCACGTTCTCCTCGAAGAGGTCGTACGCCGAGTCCACCCACCGCTCGCCGAACCAGGTGCGCGGCCGCACCCCCTGGGACTGGAGCTCGGGCGGACGGGTGTCGGTCGCCTGCGTGAAGAGCGGCGGGCGGGACTCGCGCCACACCTCCCGGCCGAAGACGAAGGGCGAGTTGGCGCCGAGCGCTATCTGCACGCCGGCGACGGCCTGGGCCGCGTTCCAGACGGAGGCGAAGCGGGCCGGGGTGACCTGGAGGTGCAGCTGGACCGAGGTGCAGGCGGCCTCCGCGATGATCGACTCCGAGGTGTGCCGGAGCCGTTCGACGCCCTGGATGTCGAGGGTGATCTGCTCCCCCCGGGCGGTGAGGATCTGGTCGTTGAGCAGGGCGTAGCGGTCGGCGGAGGAAAGGTTCTCGAAGACGAGCTCACGCTGGGAGAGGGTCGGCAGAATGCCGATCATGACGACCCCGGCGTCGACTTCGGCCGCCTTGCGGTCGGCATATCCCAGCCCGGTTCTGAGCTCTTCCGCGAGCCGGTCGAAAACATGGCCGCCGAGTCGGCGCGGGGCGATGTTGACTTCCAGGTTGAACATTCCGAGTTCGGTCTGGAAATCCGTGCTCGCGATCTTTTCGAGGACGGCGTCGTTGAGCATCCGCGGGAGTCCGTCGGAGCCGGCGAGATTGAGTTCGATCTCGACGCCCATGAGGTTCCGCGGGCGGTCGAAGCGCTGCTCCGCGAGGAGCCGGGCGAGCCCCGCCAGACACTGCTGGAGCTTGCGCCGGTAGCGCTGTCGGTCGGCCGGGCCGAACCCGTCCGTCGCGACCTTCTCCCCCATCGAGGCGTCCCTCCCGCGCGGGCGGCCCCGGGCGGGCCGCGCGTACGGACGATGATGCCCACGCCACTGATCGACAACGCCTGCTTTTCAGGCCGCTCCGTGGATAGTCTGGTACGCACCTGTCGCCGCACGCCTCTCCGACTCCGGAAGGGCCGACGACATATACCACTGTCATATCGGTCCGCCGGAGCGTTCGGCCGGACTTTCGGAATTCAGACGTCCGGCTTGCCGGGGAATGCGAGGACGGAGATCCTGTCCTCGCTCCGAATCAGCACCGCAGCCCGCCGCATACGACCTGATGACGCCTTGTCAGGAATATCGGCGGCGTCTAGCGGAAACAATCTGTGAACACGCGTCGTATAAACTCCGCGGACGAGACGGAGCGCCGGCGACGGCCATGACCCATGGCCCCCCGCTCCGCCCCCGCCGCCGACAGCGCCGTCGAACCCGACCCCGCAGCGCGAACCCGTATCCCCGTGTCTCCTGAGCGAGAGGCGACCCACACGATGCTCCGACCCTCCCCGGCTCCCGCGCCGGCCCTCCGCAGTGTCCTCGCGGCACTCGGCTCGCCCACGGCCGTACGCGAGGCCCGCACCCCGGCCCTGCGGGCCGCGCCGGGACCGCTGAGTCCCGAAGTCCCGCTGCCCGTCCACGTGCTGAGGATCTCCGAGGGACCGGGGCAGGCGCCCGGCACCCGGCTCGTCGGCTGGCGTTTCCTGATCCGGAGCGGGGACCGGGCGATCGCGGCCGCGGACACCATGCTCACCCCGGACGGCTGGTCCTTCTCGCACTTCTTCGAGGGGCCGTACGTCGCCGCCACGGAGCGGGCCCTGGTCCAGGCCGAGGCACTGCCAGGCACGTACCAGCCGCGGCTGCTCTCGGTGCCGGAGCTGTACATGCTGACGCTGTGGCTGCACGCCGAGCCGGACCCGGACGGCACGGAGCCGGACGCGGCCGCCGACGACGTCCTGGTGCCGCTCGCCCCGGCACCCCCCGGCATCGCCGCCAACCGCCCCTACCGGGTGGCCGATCTGCTGCCCGTGCTCAGTACGCGACTCGCGCCGCCGCCGCTGCTCGGCTCCGCGGCGCCCGCCTGATCCGCTCCGCCCGCACCGCCCCGTGACCCGCCCGGGTCACGGGGCGCACTGCTGTCCGTAACCCGCGTCCGAACGGCCTCTCCGAACACCCCTCCCGTACGGACTAGCCCGCTCGGGCCACCCCGAACCACCCGAAAAGGCGGGGGTGTTGACCTGAACCGCCCCTGCGGGTGATGCGTCTTCCCAGGAGCGGACGAGCTGACGCGAAATACCTGCGGAAGGGCGTCCGTGCGGCAAGACTGGGACCGGAACCGAACCGACCGACGGGGGCGGCCATGAGCGCGAAGAGCCGCAGGACATCCACCACGACGCAGCGAAAGAACCCACCCATGTGCCAGCACCAGCCTGCCTGTCCCACCGCCGACTCCGCCGACCGTGAGGCCGCCCGCCCGGTGGCCTGCCATCCGGAGCAGGGGTGGAGCCTGCTGTGCAACGGCGTCCTGCTCTTCGAGGACACCGGCGAACTGCTGCCGGACGGGCAGATCATCGCTCCGCACCGGCCGCTGACGACGGGCCGGGTGACGACGGCGGCCTGAGACACCGCGGGCGCAGCACCGAGGGCCGGCCCGGAGGAGACTCCGGACCGGCCCTCGGTCATGCCCGCGGTCAGTGGTCGTACTCGTCCAGCGGCGGGCAGGAGCAGACCAGGTTCCGGTCGCCGAAGGCGCCGTCGATGCGGCGGACCGGCGGCCAGTACTTGTCGGCGGCCGAGACGCCGGCGGGGAAGACCGCCACGTCGCGGTCGTAGGCGTGGGCCCACTCGCCGCCGAGCGCGGCCGCGGTGTGCGGGGCGTTGCGCAGCGGGTTGTCCTCGGCGGGCCACTCGCCGGAGCCGACCTTCTCGATCTCGGCGCGGATCGCGATCATCGTGTCGCAGAAGCGGTCCAGCTCGGCCAGGTCCTCGGACTCGGTCGGCTCGATCATCAGCGTGCCGGCGACCGGGAAGGACATGGTCGGCGCGTGGAAGCCGTAGTCGATCAGACGCTTGGCGATGTCGTCGACGGTGACGCCGGTCGCCTTGGTCAGCGGACGCAGGTCGACGATGCACTCGTGGGCGACGAGGCCGGCGGGGCCGGTGTAGAGCACCGGGTAGTGCGGCTCCAGGCGCTTGGCGATGTAGTTCGCCGCGAGGACGGCGACCTGGGTGGCGCGCTTGAGGCCCTCGCCGCCCATCAGGCGGACGTACGTCCAGGAGATGGGCAGGATGCCGGCGGAGCCCCAGGGGGCGGCCGAGATCGGGCCGACGCCGGTCTCCGGGCCCGCGGTGGGCTGGAGCGGGTGGTTCGGCAGGTACGGGGCGAGGTGGGCGCGGACGCCGACCGGGCCGACGCCGGGGCCGCCGCCGCCGTGCGGGATGCAGAAGGTCTTGTGCAGGTTGAGGTGCGAGACGTCGCCGCCGAAGTGGCCCGGCTTGGCGAGGCCGACCAGCGCGTTGAGGTTGGCGCCGTCGACGTACACCTGGCCGCCGGCCTCGTGGACCTCGGCGCAGATGTCGGCGACGTGCTCCTCGAAGACGCCGTGCGTCGACGGGTAGGTGATCATGAGCACGGAGAGCTCGTCGCGGTGCTGCGCGATCTTGGCGCGCAGGTCCTCGACGTCGACCTCGCCGTCCTCGGCGGTCTTCACGACGACGACCTTCATGCCGGCCATCACGGCGGAGGCGGCGTTGGTGCCGTGCGCGGAGGACGGGATGAGGCAGACGGTGCGCTGCTCGTCGCCGTTGGCGCGGTGGTAGGCGCGGACCGCGAGGAGACCGGCCAGCTCGCCCTGCGAACCGGCGTTGGGCTGGATCGAGACCTTGTCGTAGCCGGTGACCTCGGCCAGGCGCTCCTCCAGCTCGGTGATGAGCGTGACGTAGCCCTGGGCCTGCTCGATCGGCGCGAAGGGGTGGATCTGGCCGAACTCGGGCCAGGTCACCGGCTCCATCTCGGTGGTCGCGTTCAGCTTCATGGTGCAGGAGCCGAGCGGGATCATGCCGCGGTCGAGCGCGTAGTCGCGGTCCGCGAGGCGGTGCAGGTAGCGCAGCATGGCGGTCTCGGAGCGGTGCGCGTGGAAGACCGGGTGGGTGAGGTACGCGTCGGAGCGCAGCTGCGCTGCCGGCAGGGCGTCCTCGGTGGCGGCGTCGAGGGCCTCGACGTCACCGGTGACCCCGAAGGCGCCCCAGACGGCGGTGAGCTGCTCGCGGCCGGTGGTCTCGTCGCAGGAGACGGAGACGTGGTCGGCGTCGACCCGGTACAGGTTGACACCGGCCTCGCGCGCGGCGGCGACGACGGCGTCGGCACGGCCGGGCACCCGGGCGGTGATCGTGTCGAAGAAGGCGCCCTGGGTGAGCTCGACGCCCCCGGCGGTCAGACCGGCGGCGAGGATCGCGGCGTACCGGTGGGTGCGCTGCGCGATCTGCTTCAGGCCGTCGGGGCCGTGGTAGACGGCGTACATGCCGGCCATGACGGCGAGGAGCACCTGGGCGGTGCAGATGTTGCTGGTGGCCTTCTCGCGGCGGATGTGCTGCTCGCGGGTCTGCAGGGCGAGGCGGTACGCCTTGTTGCCGTCGGCGTCGACGGAGACGCCGACCAGGCGGCCGGGCAGCGAGCGGGCGTGCTTGTCCTGGACCGCCATGTAGCCGGCGTGCGGGCCGCCGAAGCCCATCGGCACGCCGAAGCGCTGGGTGGTGCCGACGGCGATGTCGGCGCCGAGCGAGCCGGGCGACGCGAGCAGGGTGAGCGCGAGCAGGTCGGCGGCGACGGTGACGATCGCGCCGAGCTCGTGGGCGGCGTCGATCAGCGGCTTGATGTCGCGGACCGCGCCGGAGGCGCCCGGGTACTGCAGGAGCACGCCGAAGACGCCGCGCTCGGCGATCTCGGCCGGGATGCCGTCGGAGAGGTCGGCGACGACGACCTCGACCCCGGTCGGTTCGGCGCGGGTCTGGATGACGGCGATCGTCTGCGGGAGGGCGTCGGCGTCGACGAGGAAGACGCCGTTCTTCACCTTGCCGACCCGACGGGCGAGCGACATGGCCTCGGCGGCGGCGGTGCCCTCGTCGAGGAGGGAGGCGCCGGAGGTCGGCAGCCCGGTGAGGTCCGCGACCATCGTCTGGAAGTTGAGCAGCGCCTCCAGGCGGCCCTGCGAGATCTCCGGCTGGTACGGCGTGTACGCCGTGTACCAGGCCGGGTTCTCCATGACGTTGCGGAGGATGACCGGCGGCGTGAAGGTGCCGTAGTAGCCGAGGCCGATCATCGGGGCGAGGACCTGGTTGCGGCCGGCGAGCGCGCGCAGCTCGGCGAGGACCTCGGCCTCGGTGCGGGCGCCGGGCAGGTCCAGCGCCTCGGCGTTCTTGATGACGTCCGGCACCGCGGCGGCCGTCAGCTCGTCGAGCGAGCCGTACCCGACCTGGGCGAGCATCTTGGCCCGCGCCTCGGCGTCGGGTCCGATGTGCCGCTGCTCGAAGGGGATTCCCTGCTCGAGCTCGGAGAGCGGAGTGCGGTTGGCGGTCATGATGCGGGGGCCTCCTGGTCGTCACGACCTGCGAGGGGCACCACGGCGTGGGTGCCCGGACGGCCTCCCCCTCTGTCATCTCAACCTGAGAGCTTCACCGGCACGCCCGAGGCACGCCGGCTTTCACCGTCGGTGAGAGCGGGGGCCGTCGGACTCCCGCCCTGCTTTCCAGAGTGACCTCGCCCGCGCGGTACCGGGTGCCTGAGAGATTCCGGGGAGGATTTGCTCCTTCGGCGCCCCCGGAAACCTTCTCC
The DNA here is from genome assembly GCF_000719555.1 of Streptomyces sp. NRRL F-5727. Classification (GTDB taxonomy): domain Bacteria; phylum Actinomycetota; class Actinomycetes; order Streptomycetales; family Streptomycetaceae; genus Streptomyces. The sequence goes on along the minus strand of NZ_JOGX01000055.1, from coordinate 10,956 downwards.
GGAGGACTCTCCCGCACGGTGTCGACAGCCACAGCCAGCCTACCAGCGCCGTTGTCGCTCCCATCGCTCAAGTGGCCGACATCCCAGTTGTGCACTTTCGTAGGGGTGTAGAGCAGCTGCGACCAGTTGGAGGGACCGTGCAGACCGACATCGATCCGCGCAGCCTGATCGGCCGCAAGGCGTTCGACCGGAACGGACACAAGATCGGAACCGTGGACGAGGTGTACCTGGACGACGCGACCGGCATCCCCGAGTGGGCGGCCGTCCGCACCGGCCTGTTCAGCCGGGACGCCTTCGTCCCGCTGGAGCCGAGCGAGCTGGCCGACGACGGCCTCCACATCCCCTTCGAGCGCTCCCTCATCAAGGACGCCCCGGACTTCGGCGTCGGCCGTCACCTCTCCCCCGAGCAGGAGCTGCAGCTCTACCGCCACTACGAGCTGACGCTCCCGCCCCCGCCCGCGCAGATCCCGGACTTCGGCCGGCTCGCGGGCCAGGACGACGCCGCCTAGCCCGGAGCTGTCCGGGCGGGCTCACTCACCCGGGCGGACGACCGGGGCGGCCCGCTCCGCCCCCGTCACCCCGCCGGGCACCAGCGGCAGCGGATCGGCCGGCTCCAGGTCGGGATCGTCCACCGGGAAGGTGCGCACCCGCCCCGGAGCCGTGCCGCCGGGCTCCTCGAAGCGGACGGTGACCCGCCCGAGCCCGCTCCCCTGCACCCAGCCCGCCCCGAGGACCGCGTGCCGCACGTCGTGACCCGGCGCCCACCGCCGTACCGCGGTCTCGGTGGCGGTCGGCGGCGCGGCGGGCACCTCGGGCGGCGCGGCCCCCTCCACGGACTCCGCCGCACGGTCTCCTGCGGCGTCCTCCGAGGCTTCCGCCTGGGCGAACAGGTCCTCCTGCGTGTAGTCGGCGAGCCCGCTCACCCCGACCCCGAGCAGCCGCACCCCGCCCGTCGTGTCCACGAGCTCGAGCAGCCGCTCCGCGGCCTCCCGCACCACCAGCGGATCGTCCGTCGGCCCCCGCAGCGTCTCGGACCGGGTCAGTGTCGAGAAGTCGTACCGGCGCACCTTGAGCACGATCGTCCGCCCCGAGTGCCCCGAGCCCCGCAGCCGCGCCACACACCGCTCCGCCAGCCGCTCCACCTCCAGCCGGATCCGCAGCCGGTCGTGCAGGTCGACGTCGAAGGTGTCCTCCACGGAGACCGACTTGGCGTCCCGCTCGGCCACCACCGGCCGGTCGTCGTGCCCCAGCGCCATCCGGTACAGCCCGGCCCCGTGCGACCGCCCCAGGATCCGTACGAGCTCGTCCTCGCCCGCCTCCACCACGTCGGCGACCGTCGTGATCCCCGCCCGCCGCAGATGGTCCCCGGTGGCCGGCCCCACCCCGGGAATGATCCGCACCGACCGGGGCGCCAGGAGCGCCCGCTCCGTGCCCGGCTCGAAGAGCACCAGCCCGTCCGGCTTCGCCTCCTCCGAGGCGATCTTGGCGAGCATCTTGGACCCGGCGAGCCCCACGGAACCGGTCAGCCCGGTCGTCGCCAGGATCTCGGCCCGCAGCCGCTCCCCCACGGCCCGGGCGCTCGCGCTGTCGTCGGCGAGCCCGCCGGCCTCCAGGTCCACGAACGCCTCGTCCAGGCTGAGCGGCTCCACCAGCGGCGACAGCCGCCCCAGCAGCTCCATGACCTGGCCGCTGATCGCCCGGTAGAAGGCGAACCGCGGCACCAGGTACGCGGCGTGGGGCGCCAGCCGCCGCGCCTGCCCCATCGGCATCGCCGAGTGCACCCCGAAGCGCCGCGCCTCGTACGAGGCGGTGGCGACCACGCCCCGCGGCCCGAGCCCGCCCACCACGACCGGCTTGCCGCGCAGGCTCGGCTTCGACGCCTGCTCGGCGGCGGCGAAGAAGGCATCCATGTCCAGATGCAGGATCGTGGGGGCGGCTCTCACGTCTCCGATGCTGCCTCACGCCACTGACAATCGCCGGAACGGGCGGGCCGCCCGCCCCGGCCGGGAGGAACCCTCAGACGGCCCGGTCGCGCCGGCGGCGCGCCAGCTCGTCCTGGGGGTTGTGCCGGACCAGCGTCTCTCCGGTGTCGACCCGCTCCCCGTGCAGCTGCGAGAGCGCCGACTCGACGTCCCGCCAGACGACCCCCACGGCGATGCCGAAGACGCCCTGACCGCCCTGGAGCAGCGAGACGACCTCGTCGGGCGAGGAGCACTCGTAGACCGTCGCGCCGTCGCTCATCAGTGTCATCCGCTCCAGATCGCGGAAACCGCGGGCGCGCAGGTGCTGCACGGCGGCCCGGATGTTCTGGAGGGCGACGCCCGTGTCGAGGAACCGCTTGACGATCTTCAGGACGACGACGTCCCGGAAGCTGTAGAGCCGCTGCGTGCCGGAACCGTACGCGGGCCGCACGCTCGGCTCGACGAGCCCGGTGCGCGCCCAGTAGTCCAGCTGGCGGTAGGTGATGCCGGCGGCCGCGCAGGCCGTGGGACCGCGGTAGCCGATCGCCTCGTCCGCCACCCCGGCGCCGGTCTCCGTGCCGAAGTCGCCCACACTGCCGTGAAGCGGATACGGAGCGCTCTCCTCGGACACACGTCCGAGTGAGCTCCCTGCCGTACCGTCCGCGCTGCTCATCACGCCGACCCTCCGTCCTTGACCTGCCCACTCGAAGGTAGGCAGTCGCCAGGGGTGCGTCAACGATCGCCACACTCGGCACGCCGAGTGATAATCACCCGGAGAGTGGTTTCACCCGCCCCCATCGGGGAAAGGCTACTCGAATGCGCCGACGGCGCCGCTCGAACGCCCCTTCACACCCCGGCCGGTCCGGCGCCGGGAAACCTCCCCGCCACCGGCCCTCGGGGCCCCGGGTCACTGACTCCCGAAGTCCTCGGGCGAGATCTGGTCGAGGAACTCGCGGAACTTCTCCACCTCGTCCTCCTGCTCGTCGGGGATCGCGATGCCGGCGTCGTCGAGGACACCGTCGCTGCCGAAGATCGGCGAACCGGTCCGCAGGGCCAGGGCTATCGCGTCGGACGGCCGCGCGCTCACCTCCACACCGCTGGCGAAGACCAGCTCGGCGTAGAAGACCCCGTCCCGCAGATCCGTGATGCGGACCTGGGTGAGCTCCTGGCCCACGGCCTCCAGCACGTCCTTGAACAGGTCGTGCGTCAGCGGCCTGGGCGGCGCCATGCCCTGCTGGGCGAAGGCGATCGCGGTCGCCTCGCCGGGTCCGATCCAGATGGGAAGGTACCGGTCGCCTCCCACTTCGCGCAGGAGCACGATCGGCTGGTTGGAGGGCATTTCCACCCGGACACCCACAACGTCGAGCTCGTTCACACAGCAACCCTAGGACGTGCCCGACCGGTTTGGATAGTCGGGCCCCCGCTCAGCGCCCCCGCGCCCCGGCGACGGACCCCTCCGGGAAGGTCACTGGAGGCGGATGCCGAGCGCCGTCTGCACCAGCGCGGCGTGCAGCCGCACCGACAGCTGTGCCAGCTCGGCGGCGGTCTCCTCGGCATGCGCCCTGGTCTGCGGGTTGCGGTGGCGGCGCAGCGGCGCCACGACCTGCTCGATCAGCCCGGCCTCCCGGTCCGCCGACGCCTTCACGGCCCGCAGATGCCGCGGTTCGAGCCCGAACCGCCCGAGATCGGCGACGATCCGCGCCACGTTCACGCTCTCCGCGTCGTAGCCGCCGCCGTCGCTCTCGCCGATCAGGCCGTACGACTCCCACTCCGCCAGCTCGACCTCGGTGACCCCGGCCGCCGCGACCAGCTCGGCCCGGCCGAGCCGCACCACGGCCGGCCGCTCACCGGCCTCCTCGACCGAGGGGCCGTCGAGCAGGCCGTCCAGCAGGTCACGGCGCCGTCCGGGCGCCGGGAGCCGCACCTGCTCGCCGCGGGCGAGGGCGTCGAGGTGCTCCCGGATGACCTTCAGCGGAAGGTAGTGGTCCCGCTGCATCCGCAGGACGGCGGCGAGCCGCTCCACGTCCTGCGGACTGAACTTCCGGTATCCGGAGGCCGTACGCCGGGGCTCGACGAGCCCCTCGGCCTCCAGGAAGCGGATCTTGGAGATCGTCACTTCGGGAAACTCGTCCCGCAGCTGGTTCAGCACGGTGCCGATACTCACCAGCCGGTCACCCGCGGTGGCGGTGCCGGAGCCGGCACCGCCCGTCGGTGTTCGCACCATGGACCTTTCCTGAAGGATCTCCGCCAGGCGTGTCAGACGCCTCGCTGGCTCGCGTAGAAGACCAGCCGGTACTTGCCGATCTGCACCTCGTCGCCGTTGTTGAGCACCACGTCGGAGTCGATCGGCTCGCGGTTGAGGTAGGTGCCGTTGAGGCTGCCCACGTCGGCGACGGTGAAGCTGCCGTCCTGGCGCCGGCGGAACTCCACGTGCCGCCGGGAGACCGTGAAGTCGTCCAGGAAGATGTCGCTCTGCGGGTGCCGGCCGGCCGTCGTCAGCTCGCCGTCCAGGAGGAAGCGGCTGCCCGAGTTCGGACCGCGGCGCACCACCAGCAGCGCGGAGCCCGGCGGCAGCGCCTCGACGGCCGCGAGGGCCTCGGGGGACAGCGCCGGCATCGCGATCTGACCGGTGGTCTCCGCGTCGTACGCCTCAAGACCCGAGATCGAGATCGTCGACGTCGTCTCGGAGGGACGCTCGGCGGCGATCCCGCCCCGCAGCGGCGTACCGCAGTGGGAGCAGAACCGGCTGTCCGCCGTATTGCGGTGACCGCACCTCGTACACACCGGCATGGACGCGTCCTCCTGCCGCGGCTGCCCCGCGGAGGTCTGGGTCGCGTACGGATCGGGGGTAAACCCTCCACCCGTACTTGAGGTTGATGGTTCACCGAAACCTATGCGCGCGGCACCGGCGGGGTCAACAGACGACGCGCCCGGCGCGCCCGGAATGTCGCCACCGACCTCGTCACGGAAGAGCGGGCGCTCGCCGCCCTGCTCCTCGCTCTGGGCATGGCGCGGCGCGCGGTGCCTGGCGTTGCCGCCGTCCTCGCGTGCGCTCTTGCCGAACAACTTCGCAAACAACTTCACGGGCGATTCCCCTTGACCGAAACAGACCCGCCCGTGGGGCAGGACGAACCGAGATCCATCACACCTGCCGACCCGGACACCTTCACAACGTCCGCATCCTCCGGACAGTTTCCACCACGCACCACCGTTGTGGTGCGCCGACCCCCCGCAACGCTCCAGCCCATGTCGCGGGACCCCTCGCCCCCTCTCACTGGGAGGACGACCGAGCGTAGTCAGGCCGCTTCGCGGGTCGCAAGGCGTCGACGACGATCTTCGCCGACCGCTCCACCGTGGCTGTGGCCTGCTCCTTCTCGAGGGTCTGCACGACTCCACCGGGGATGTTGAGCGCGGGCTCGAGATCCTCGGGCTTGCCGATGACCTTGAAGACGTACGGAGCGGTCACCTGCGTTCCATCGATCCGCATGTCGTCACCGCCACCGGTGAAATAGCTGTCCGCGACGACCCGCACCCCGTCGACCTGGATCGCCTCGGCACCGGCCGCCCGCAGTTCCTGGATGGCGTCGAGCAGCATGTCCGACTCGACCGCGCCGACCGGGTCGGTCACCGTCAGCGTGATGCCCGGCCCCTCGGCGGCCACCGTCCCGGCCAGGATCCCGAGCTGCCGCTCCTTCTCCTGCGTCTGCCGACGGGCCTCCTCGGCCTGGTCCGAGCTGGTCACCAGCTCCGACCGCTGCTTCTCCAGCCGGGCCTTCTCGTCCTCCAGCCGCTGGGTCCGGTCGTCGAGCTCGTCGAGGATCCGTACGAGGTCCTCCTGCCGGGCGCCGCGCAGGGCACTGCCCTCGCTGGTCGAGGAGACCTGGATCGCGAGACCGAATCCCAGGCAGGCCAGCAGCAGGGCCACCACGAGCTGGGCCCGCGTCACGCGCGGCGGCCACAGGGCGTCCGCCAGGCGTCGGCGCCCGTCCTGGGCGCCTCCGGCTCCGGCCCCGGCCTCCGAGGAGGGCAGAACCCCCTCGGGAGCGCTCTCACCACCCTCCGCGGGCCGCGCCGGCCCCGGCTCCGCACCGGCCACGGGCTCGGCCGCCGCACGCGGCTCGCCCGCCTCCGGCACCTTCCGCGTCTCCGGCACCTTCCGCGTCTCCGGCGTCTCCGCCGCCTTCGGCTCCTCGCCGCCCGGCTCCGGCTGCTCGTTCGGGTTCACACTCATCGGCCTCACGCCCGGAAGACATGGCGGCGGATCGCGGCCGCGTTGGAGAAGATCCGGATGCCGAGCACGACGACGACACCGGTGGAGAGCTGCGCGCCGACGCCGAGCTTGTCGCCGAGGAAGACGATCAGCGCGGCCACGACCACGTTGGAGAGGAAGGAGACGACGAAGACCTTGTCGACGAAGATCCCGTCGAGCATGGCCCGCAGGCCGCCGAAGACCGCGTCGAGGGCGGCGACCACGGCGATCGGGAGATAGGGCTCGACGACCGCCGGGATCTCGGGCCGGACCAGCAGTCCCGCCACGACTCCGACGATCAGGCCCAGTACGGCGATCACGATGTTGCCTTCCCCTTGTCGGCCGTGGCGCCGCCGGACGGCTTCGCCGCCCCGGCCCCCCTCGGCTCAGCTGTACGTACGATCAGGCTCGGCGCGGCCGGCAGGCTCAGCTCGCCCTCGGTCGAGATGCTGCTGCGGATCCCGAAGTTCTCCACCAGCGCGTGCAGGTACTGCCCGTCCGCGCTGTCCTGGAAGGCGGTGCTCAGCCGCTGCCCGTCCCCGACGGCGAGGACGGTGTACGGCGGCACCAGCGGCCGGTTGTCGACGAGTATGGCGTCACCGGCGGCCCGGATCGCCGAGAGCGAGGTCAGCCGCTGGCCGTTGATCGACACGGCCTCCGCGCCCGACTCCCACAGCCCGTTGATCACCCGCTGCATGTCACGGTCGCGGACCCGCCCGGTGTCGGAGAAGCCGGCGCTCTCCCGCGGCCCGCCGCCCCCGCTGTCGGAGCCCTTGGCGTCGTCGACAACGAGCTTCACGCCAGGCCCGCGCACGGGGGTGGCGCCGGAGAGCAGCGCGACCAGTTCCGCCTGGTCGCCGCCGTGCTGTTCGAGCGCCGCCCGCTGCCGTTCGCCGACCTCCGCGCGGATCCGCTCGACGTCCCGCTCCAGGTCGTCGGCCGCCCGGGTGTCGCCCTCGATCCGGTCGATGAGCTCCTGCCGCTCCTTGGCGACGACGGGGGCCGAGACCCGGGCCTCGGCGGCGCCGACGGTCACCACGGCGGCGGCGAGCACCAGTCCGGCCGCGAGGCCGAGCTTGGCCCGCAGCGGCTTGGGCAGCGCGCCGCCCTCGGCCCGGCGCCGGGCGGTCGCCTCCGCGTACCCGTCGTCCAGCGCGTGGTCGATGACGTTGTTCAGCAGCGACATCGACGCGTCCGGGCGCGGGGGCGGAGAACCGGTGCTCCGAACGGGGGGCTGCTGCGACATGCCGCACATCGTCGCACGTCGTACGCCGTACCGCCGAATGGCCCCGGGAAGGCCGGGCGGCTCGCTACCGCCGCCGCCCGGCCTCCGCCCGCTCCCGGGCTAGCGACCCGCGCTCTCGACCACCTGCGCCCACTCGTCGAGCAGCGCCTGCGCGGAGGTGTCGTCGGGCCCCTCGGCCCACAGATGGGTGACGGCCTCGGCGGGGTCCGGCAGCACCATCACCCACCGCCCGTCGGCCTCCACGACCCGCACGCCGTCGGTGGTGTCCACCGACCGGCCGCCGGCCGCCTCGACCACCCGCCGCATCACGAGTCCCTTCACCGCCCACGGCGTCGCGAGGTCCCGCTTGATGACGTGCGCCCGCGGGATCCGGGCGTCGATCTGGCTCAGCGTGAGCTGGGTCCGCGCCACCAGCCCGATGAGCCGCACGAAGGCCGCGGCCCCGTCGAAGACACTGCTGAACTCGGGCACGATGAACCCGCCGCGTCCGTCCCCGCCGAAGATGGTCGACTCCTGCCGGCCGACCCTGGTGAGGTCGTCGGGCGAGGTGGTCGTCCACTCGACCTGGGTGCCGTGGTACGCGGCCACCTGCTCGGCGATCCGGGTCGTGGTGACCGGCAGCGCGACCCGCCCGGACCGGCGCTCGGCCGCCACCAGGTCGAGCATCACCAGCAGCGCCCGGTCGTCCTCGATGATCCGGCCCCGCTCGTCGACGAGCGACAGCCGTTCGCCCACCGGGTCGAACCGCACTCCGAAGGCGGCCCGCGCCGACGCCACGATCTCCCCGAGCCGGACGAGCCCGGCCCGCCGCCGCTCGACGGACTCGGTCGGCCGCGACTCGTCGAGTCCCGGATTGATGGTCAGCGAGTCCACCTGGAGCCGCCCCAGCAGGCTCGGCAGCACGAGCCCCGCGCTCCCGTTGGACGCGTCCACGACCACCTTGAGTCCGGCTTCCGCGATCCCGCTGGTGTCGACGTTCCGCAGCAGGGAGCCGGTGTACGAGTCGAAGACGCTGGCCGGGAAGGACAGGTCGCCGATCTCGCCGGGGAAGGCCCGCCGGTACTCCTGCCTGGCGTACACCCGGTCCAGCTTCCGCTGCCGGGCCTGCGACAGGTCGGCGCCCCGCTCGTCGAAGAACATGATGTCGACCGAGTCCGGCACCCCGGGAGAGGTACGCACCATGATCCCGCCGGCGCTGCCCCGCGCGGTCTGCTGCCGGGCCACGGGCAGCGGCACGTTCTCCAGGTCCCGCACGTCGATGGCGCTGGCCTGGAGCGCGGAGATCACCGCCCGCTTGAGGGCGCGCGCGCCGCGCGAGTGGTCACGGGCGGTGGTGACCGTGGCGCCCTTCTTCAGCGTCGTCGCGTACGCCCCCGCAAGCCGGACGGCCAGCTCGGGCGTGATCTCCACGTTGAGGATCCCGGACACCCCGCGCGCCCCGAAGAGGTGGGCCTGTCCGCGGGACTCCCAGATCACGGAGGTGTTGACGAAGGCGCCTGCCTCGATGGTCTTGAACGGGTAGACCCGGACGTTGCCCTGCACGATCGACTCCTCGCCGATCATGCACTCGTCGCCGATGACGGCCCCGTCCTCGATCCGGGCCGCCCGCATGACGTCGGTGTTCTTGCCGATGACACAGCCGCGGAGGTTGCTGTGCTGCCCGATGTACACGTTGTCGTGGACGACCGCCTTGTGCAGGAAGGCGCCGGTCTTCACGACCACGTTGGAGCCGATGACGGTGTGCTCGCGGATCTCGGCGCGGGCCTCCACCTTGGCGTAGTCCCCGATGTACAGGGGGCCGCGCAGCACCGCGTCGGGGTGGACTTCGGCGCCTTCGGCGACCCAGACGCCGGGCGAGATCTCGAAGCCGTCGATGTCGACCTGGACCTTGCCCTCCAGCACGTCGGCCTGCGCCTTGACGTAGCTCTCGTGGGTGCCGACGTCCTCCCAGTAGCCTTCGGCGACATAGCCGTAGATCGGCTTGCCCTCCTTCATCAGCCGCGGGAAGACATCACCGGACCAGTCGACCGGAACATCGGCCTCGACGTAGTCGAAGACCTCGGGTTCCATGACGTAGATGCCGGTGTTCACGGTGTCCGAGAAGACCTGTCCCCAGGTCGGCTTCTCCAGAAAGCGCTCGACCTTTCCTTCCTCGTCGACGATCGTGATGCCGAATTCCAGCGGATTCGGCACCCGGGTCAGACAGACCGTGACGAGGGCGCCCTTCTCCTTGTGGAAACGGATCAGATCGGTGAGGTCGAAATCGGTGAGGGCGTCCCCCGAGATCACGAGAAAGGCGTCGTCCTTCAACGCTTCCTCGGCGTTCTTCACACTGCCCGCTGTGCCGAGAGGCTTCTCCTCGTTGGCGTACGTGAGCTCCATTCCGAGCTCCTCGCCGTCGCCGAAGTAGTTCCGGACGAGCGACGCGAGGAACTGGACGGTGACGACGGTCTCGTTGAGACCGTGCCTCTTGAGCAGTCGCAAGACGTGCTCCATGATCGGCCGGTTCACCACCGGCAGCAGAGGCTTGGGCATGCTCGAGGTCATGGGGCGAAGTCGGGTTCCTTCGCCACCGGCCATCACGACGGCCTTCATGTCGGAAGCGTCCTCCTTGAAGAGACGACGGTCCTGCCGACCAGCCCTGTCCGTTCACTCGCCCTCGGACGTCCTCGTTCGTGCCGGCGACGCTGCTCGGCACGGGACGGACGGGCTCAATCGGCCTCGGTATCCGCCTTCACGAGTCGGCGGACCTGGACCACGTAGAGGATCCCTGCCCACCAATACAGAGTTGTACCCCATCCGGCGAAAGCCCATCCGAAAACTTCAGCGAGTGACGCCAGCCAGCCGGTTCCGTCACTGAGAAGCAGCAACGGGAACGCGTACATCAGGTTGAAAGTCGCAGCTTTCCCGAGGAAGTTCACCTGCGGCGGGGGGTAGCCGTGCCGGCGCAGGATTCCCACCATGACCAGCAGCATGAGTTCCCGGGCCAGAAGCACGACGGTGAGCCACAGTGGCAGGATCTCGCGCCAGGTGAGCCCCACCAGGGTGGAGAGGATGTACAGCCGGTCGGCGGCCGGGTCGAGCAGCCGGCCGAGGCTGCTGATCTGGTTCCACTTCCGGGCGAGCTTGCCGTCGAGGTAGTCGCTGACACCGCTGAGCATCAGCACGACCAGGGCCCACACATCACTGTTGGGCCCGCCGAACTCCGGCCGGAGGATGAGCCACAGGAACAGCGGCACGCCGAGAAGTCGCGCCATGCTGAGAATGTTGGGGATGGTGAGGACCCGGTCCGTCTGGACCTCGGTCTCCTGGACCTCCACCCGGGGGCCTCCTGCTCGGAACCGTACTGACATTGACCCCTGACCTTACCTCCCGCCTCCGCCGGCTCCGGCCACCGGGTCCTCCGGAACGCAGAAAAGCCCCGCACCAGAAGGTGCGGGGCTTTCCCACAATGATTGTTCGGCGGCGTCCTACTCTCCCACAGGGTCCCCCCTGCAGTA
>NZ_JOGX01000054.1 GCF_000719555.1 Streptomyces sp. NRRL F-5727 | reverse complement strand
GCCCCGCAGCCCGGCTACGGCCCCCAGGCGCCGACCCCGCCGCCCGCCCCGCAGCCGGTGCACACCCAGCCCACCATGGTCGCGCCGCTCGCCCCCTCCCCGGTGCCGCCGCCGGCTCCCGCGCCGGGCGCCCCCGGACCGTACGGGCAGCCCCCGCAGGCCCCCTACGGGCAGATCCCGGGCCAGACCCCGCCGCCGGCCGCCCCCTACGGGCAGCCGCAGCAGGCCCCGTACGGTCAGCAGCCCGGCTACGGCCAGCAGCCCGGATACGGCCAGCCCGCCCCCTACGGGCAGCAGCCCGGCATGCCCCCGGGCATGCCGCCGCAGGGCGTCCCGCAGGGCGTGCCCGCCACGGGCGCCGGCCTCGCCGCCGCGCTCGCCCCCTACAAGGAGACCGCCACCGGCGCCCGCTGGACCCCGCAGAACCAGCAGCTCATGCGGGTGGACCTGGCCATGGGCGGCACCCCCGTCCTCGCCCGGCAGGGCTCCATGGTCATGTACCAGGGCAAGGTCGACTTCTCCTACAAGGGCGCCGGCTTCGCCGGCCGGATCGTGGGCAACGCCACCGGCCAGGAGATGCAGCTCATGCGCTGCACCGGCCGCGGCCAGGTCTTCCTCGCCGAGAACGGCGCCCATCTGCACCCGATCGAGCTCCAGGGCGACGCCATCTGCGTCTCCGCGGAGAACGTGCTGGCCTTCGACGAGTCGCTCCAGTACGAGGTCCGCCGCATCGAGGGCCACGGCATCCCCGGCGGCGCCCTGTTCACCATGCAGTTCCAGGGCACCGGCACCGTGATCGTCAAGACCCACGGCGTCCCCGTGGTCCTGCCCGTCACCCCGACGACCTTCGCCGACTGCAACGCGGTCGTGGCCTGGTCCGCCGCCTCCCAGGTCATCCTCTCCAGCCAGGTCCGGCTCCGGCGCAACGCCTACCCCGGCCACAGCGGGGAGACCGTGAACCTCCAGTTCCGGGGCGCCCCCGGCAACTTCATCGTCGTCCAGCCGTACGAGGTCTGAGGGAGCCCGACACCATGAACCAGCAACTCGCGGGCTATGCCCCGACCCCCATCGCGGCCCGCATGGAGAACCACGGCCGCACCATGCTCAAGGTCGCCATGGCCACCGGCCAGGACCTCTACGCCCGGGCCGGCTCGATGGTCGCCTACGAGGGCTTCATCAGCTACGAGCCCAACCCGCCCGCCGTCCGCCAGGTCGCCAAGGAGTGGGCCACCGGCGAGGGCGCGCCGATCATGAAGTGCACCGGCGACGGTCTGCTCTACCTCGCCGACTACGGCGCCGACGTCGTCGTGATCAACCTCCAGAACGACTCGATCTCCGTCAACGGCACCAACCTCCTCGCCTTCGACGCCCACCTCCAGTGGGGTGTCGAGCGGGTCAAGGGCCTCGCCAAGTTCGCCGGCCAGGGCCTGTTCAACGTGGAGATCTCCGGCACCGGCTGGGTCGCGCTCACCTCGCGCGGCACCCCGATCGTCGTCGACTGCGGCCGCGGCGAGGACGAGACGTACGTCGACCCCGACGCGCTCGTCGCCTGGTCGCCGGCGCTCAAGGTCAAGGGCAAGCGCAGCTTCAAGGCGTCCTCCCTCATCGGGCGGGGCAGCGGCGAGGCATTCCAGATGGCCTTCTCGGGCCAGGGCATCGTCGTCGTACAGCCCAGCGAGGACAGCAGCGACCGCCTGCGGGTCCGGGGCTGAGGGGGAGCGAGAACACATCATGCAGAGCCCGCTTTTCAACCACGCCGAGCAGCAGAGCCAGGAGCGGTACGTCATCCAGAACCCGCAGCTGCTGCGGGTCAGCCTCACCGGCCACGACGACGTCCTCGCCCGCAAGGGCGCCATGGTCGCCTACCAGGGGCTCGTCGACTTCGACGGCGAGTACCAGAGCTCCAGCCAGCGGCAGGCCCGCGCCCGCACCGGCGAGGGCCTCGACCTGATGCGCTGCTCCGGCCAGGGCACGGTCTACTTCGCCAACCTCGCCCAGTACATCCACGTCGTCGAGGTCGAGCAGGAGGGCCTCACCGTCGACAGCGCGTACGTGCTCGCGCTCGACACCAGCCTCCACACCGAGGTCATCGCCGTCGACAGCCAGTACGGGGTCTCCGGCACGGGCAAGTACCAGCTGAACATCTCCGGCCGCGGCAAGGTCGCCCTGATGACCTCCGGTCAGCCGCTGATGCTCCAGGTCACCCCGGAGAAGTACGTCAGCGCCGACGCGGACGCGATCGTCGCGTGGTCCACCTCGCTGCGGGTCCAGATGCAGGCCCAGACGCACAACACCAGCGTCCGCAGCCGCCGCGGCAGCACCGGCGAGGGCTGGGAGCTCAGCTTCCTCGGCCAGGGCTTCGCCCTCGTCCAGCCCAGCGAGGTCATGCCCCCGCAGAACGCGGCGATCGGCCAGGGCGTCGCCGCCCAGTTCGGCGTCGGCCAGCACGGCGCCCACGCCCAGAACCAGAACAACGCCTGGAACTGACCCCAGGGCAGCACGGCAGCACATCAGCACGGCGAAGGGCCCCCGGAGACCGGGGGCCCTTCGCCGTCACATCAGCATGCTCACAGGCGGGCCAGCGTGCCCTCCAGGAGCCGCACCACCGAGGTGTCCGCGACCCCGGCCACCTCGTCGTACGCGTACCACCGCAGGTCCAGCGACTCCTCGCTGATCCGCTCCGTCCCGTCCGCCGGGGCGAGCGCCGCGTACTGCACGTCGAGGTGCCAGTGGCACGGCGCCGGGATCGGATGCCGGTCGAGCCGCACCGGGCCGCCGGGCAGCAGCGTCAGACCCGCGATGCCCGACTCCTCGGCGGCCTCGCGCAGCGCCGCCGCCTCGACCGTCGGATCGCCCTCCTCGCAGTGGCCGCCCATCTGGAGCCACATGCCCAGCTTCCGGTGCAGGGTGAGCAGGACCCGCCCGCGCGAGGGGTCGATCACCAGCGCGCTGCTGGTGAGGTGACCGGCCGAGCAGGGCTTGTACATGCCGTCAGGATGCGCGGCCAGGTGCTCCAGGTAGAGCTCGCGCAGCTCCGGCTGGCCCTCGTACCCCTTGAGGACGAGGACCGCGTCGTCGTGCAGCGTCACTTCGCGTCGTCCCCGTCCTCGGGCGCGTCGCCCCTGGCCGCCTCGCCGAGCATCTTGTCCAGCTCGGAGAAGTCCAGGTGCTCGCGGTGGACGAAGCCGTCCGGGTCGTCGAGGTCGGTCGCCGTCGGCAGCATGTCCGGGTGCTCCCACAGGGCGTCGCGGCCGTCGACCCCGCGCGCGTCGGTGAGCGAGGCCCACAGCCGGGAGGCGTCCCGCAGCCGGCGCGGGCGCAGCTCCAGACCGATCAGGGTGGCGAAGGTCTGCTCGGCGGGGCCACCGCTGGCCCGGCGCCGGCGCAGCGTCTCGCGCAGCGCGTCCGCCGAGGTCAGGCGGGTCTTGGCGGCCTCGTGGACCACCGCGTCCACCCAGCCCTCGACCAGCGCGAGCGCCGTCTCCAGCCGGGCCAGGGACGCCTTCTGCTCGGGCGTGTCCTGCGGCTGGAACATGCCCGACTGGAGCGCCTCCTGGAGCTGCTCCGGGTGGGTCGGGTCGAGCTGGGAGACGGCCTCCTCCAGCTTCGAGGTGTCCACCTTGATCCCGCGCGCGTACGACTCGACGGCGCCGAACAGGTGCGCCCGCAGCCACGGCACATGGGCGAAGAGCCGCTGGTGGGCGGCCTCGCGCAGGGCCAGGTAGAGCCGCACCTCGTCGGCGGGCACGCCCAGGTCCTTGCCGAACGCCGACACGTTCAGCGGCAGCAGCGCGGCGCGGCCGGCCGGGCCGAGCGGCAGGCCGACGTCGGTCGAGCCGACGACCTCGCCCGCGAGCGCGCCGATGGCCTGCCCGATCTGCTGGCCGAACATGGCGCCGCCCATCGACCGCATCATGCCGATCAGCGGGCCGGCCATGGCCTGCATCTCCTGCGGCAGCACGTCGCCCATGGCCGTGCCGACCCGCTCGGCGACCGGGTCCACCAGCTCCTTCCACGCCGGGAGGGTCGCCTCGACCCACTCCGCGCGGCTCCACGCCACCGACGTGTTCGCCCCGGAGGGCAGCGAGGTGGCCTGGTCCAGCCACAGGTCGGCGAGGCGGACCGCCTCCTCGACCGCGGACTTCTCGGCCGGGCCCACGCTGGCGTCCTTGACGCCGTCGGCGGTGCCCTGGGCGACCACCTGGCGGGCGATCTGCTTGGCCATGTCCCAGTTCACGGGACCGCCCTCGTAGCTGAGCATCTGCCCGAGCTGCTGGAAGGCCGCGCCCAGGTCCGTCGGGTTCATCGACCCGAACATCGCGGCGAACGGATTGTCCGCGCCGCCCTGGCCGCCCATGCCGGGGACGCCGAAACCGAACGGGTTCGCCCCGAACGGGTTGCCGCCCTGGCCACCGGACCCCTGGCCACCTCCGGCGGGGTCCTTCTTCTTGCCCTCGTCGCCGTCCTCCGGCTCCTCCGGCGGAAGGCCGAATCCGAATGGGGTGTCACTCACAGGTTTCCTCGGCTCCTAGGGCCACCGGCCTTCTGCCGGCGGCGACTGCCCGCTGCACAACACCAGCGTAGACATCCGGGTCGGATATGGGCTCAAGTCTCCGCCGGGCCGTGCCCTGCGGCAGGATGGACGCCACCTGGTACGTACGCGTCATCCCCGTACGTACTGAAGACAACCTCTGGAGTCGGTCGGTGAGTTCCCCAGATCCGCAGGTTCGCGGAGCGCGAAACCACTCAACCCGGTCCGCCGCGCGCGGCCCCGTCGTCGCGGTCACCGGTGCCGCGACCGGCGTCGGCGCCCTGCTGACCAGGTATCTTGCCGAGTCGGAGGAGGTCCGGCAGGTCGTCGCCATCGACGAGCGGCGCGGCGAGGTGGCGGAGGCGACCTGGCATGTCCTCGACGTACGGGATCCGGCCATCGCGGAGAAGCTGCGCGGCGCCGACGTCGTCGTGCACCTCGCCGTCGACCTCGACCTGGAGACCGACCCCGCCGCCCGGACGGCCTACAACGTGCGCGGCACGCAGACCGTCCTCACGGCCGCCGCCGCGGCCGGCGTCCGCAGGGTCGTGCTGTGCACCTCGACGATGGTCTACGGCGCCCTGCCCGACAACGACATCCCGCTCTCCGAGGACGCCGAGCTCCGGGCCACCGCCGAGGCCACCGGCGTCGGCGACCTGCTGGAGGTCGAGCGGCTCGGCCGCCGCGGCTCCCGCGCCCACCCCGGACTCAACGTGACGGTGGTCCGCCCGGCCGTCCTCGTCGGCGGTACGGACACGGCGCTGACCCGCTACTTCGAGTCGCCCCGCCTCCTGGTCGTCGCCGGCTCCCGGCCCACCTGGCAGTTCTGCCACGTGGAGGACCTGGTCAGTGCCCTGGAGTACGCGGCCCTGGAGAAGGTCGACGGCGAGTTCGCGGTCGGCTGCGAGGGCTGGCTGGAGCAGGAGGAGGTCGAGGAGCTGTCGGGCATCCGCCGCATGGAGCTGCCCTCCGCGGTCGCCCTCGGCGCCGCGGCCCGGCTGCACCGGATCGGCCTCACCCCGTCCCCGGCCGGGGACCTCGCCTACACCATGCACCCCTGGGTGGTCAGCGTCGGCCGGCTCCACGACGCGGGCTGGCGGCCGAAGTGGACCAACGAGGAGGTCCTCGCGGCGCTCCTGGAGGAGGTCCAGGGCCGGCACACGGTCGCCGGCCGCCGGCTCGGCCGCAAGGACGCCACGGCCGCGGGCGCGGCGGGCGCCACGGTGGCCCTGCTCGGCACCGCGGCCCTGGTGCGGCAGATGAGGAAGCGGCGCGGCCTGTAGGACCCTCCTACGGAGGGTCCCGGTCCACCGGTCGAAAACGCTATTCCGGGATGTCGGCGGCGTGCGGCACCATGGACCGCATGACCACGACGCACGACCACCCCGGTGAGCTGGCCGCGGACGACCCGATCAAGCTGCTCGCGATCCGCGACACCCCGCTCTCGGTCGACGAGGTCTTCCGGGCCGTGGGCGACGACGCCGCGGGCGGGACGACCCTGTTCGTCGGCACCGTGCGCAACCACGACGGCGGCGCCGACGTCGACGCGCTGGGCTACTCCTGCCACCCGAGCGCCGAGGCCGAGCTGCGCCGGGTCGCCGAGAAGGTCGTGGCGGACTACCCGGTCCGCGCCCTCGCCGCCGTCCACCGCGTCGGCGACCTCACCGTGGGCGACCTGGCGGTCGTCGTCGCCGTCTCCTGCCCGCACCGCGGCGAGGCGTTCGAGGCGTGCCGCAAGCTGATCGACGACCTCAAGCACGAGGTCCCCATCTGGAAGCACCAGACCTTCTCGGACGGCACCGAGGAGTGGGTGGGGGCCTGCTGAGCCCTCGCCCCGAGGCCGGGCGTCCCCCCCGTACGAAGACGGAAAGCCCTGAAAGCGGCGCAAGCAGGCGCGCCGACACGGTGTAGCCGAACGCCCGATTTGCGTAACCGGCCCCCAGGCCCGAGCGTTGTTGGCACAGATGAATAATCTGCTGATCAACTCACTGGGGATGGGAGGTCGGGATGGCAGCGCTGGCCTGGTTGCTGATTCCGCTTTTCGCAGTCGTCGGCGCGGCGATATGGGGAAGCTGGGTCCAGAGGAACAAGACCATAGGTGACGTGGCCGAACTCGCCGGCTACGCCCGCTTCCGGGACGCCATGGAGCGTGCCCACCCGACCGCGCCCGATTCCGCTCCGTTCCGCCCGGCTCCCGAACCGGCCCCCGCGGAGTCCTGACCGCCGCGTCGGCCGTGCCCTGACGGCGTCCCGTACGGACCGCCCCAGGGGTGCGCGCACAGGCGAGTCCCGTACTGTCGTTCCATGCCACGCCGCACCGCGACGATGCTCGCCTCCACCCTGGTCCTGATCTGCCTGCTGATCGCCGGCGTCCTGATCCCGGTGCCGTACTCGGAGATGAGCCCCGGACCCACGGTCAACACGCTCGGCGAGGCACGCGGCGAGCCGGTCCTCCAGATCTCCGGCCGCAAGACCTACCCGACCGACGGCCACCTCAACATGACCACGGTCAGGGTCACCAGCGCGGACTACAAGATGAACGCCGTCGAGGCCGTCTACGGCTGGCTGACCCACGACAACGTGGTCGTCCCGCACGACACCCTCTACCCGGACGGGAAGACGGAGGAGGAGTCGAGCCAGGAGAACGCCGAGGAGTTCAGCCAGTCGCAGGAGAGCGCCAAGGTGGCCGCCCTCGACGAGCTCGGCATCCCCTTCACCACCCGGGTCGTCGTCGCCTCCGTGGTGAAGGACTCCCCGGCGGAGGGCACCCTCCACGCCGGCGACGTGATCAAGGCCGTCGACGGGGTGAGGGTCACGAAGCCGGCCGACGTCGCCGCGCAGGTGACCAAGCGGAAGCCGGGCGAGAAGGTCGAGTTCACCATCGTCCCGGCGAAGGAGGCGGCGGCCGCCGAGAAGGCGCACAAGGAGGCCACCGTCACCCGGAAGGTGGTCCTCACCACCGCGAAGTCCGAGGAGGGCGACCGGGCGATCGTCGGCATCCAGGCCGGCACCGACCACGTCTTCCCGTTCACCATCGACATCAAGCTGGCCGACGTCGGCGGCCCCAGCGCGGGCCTGATGTTCGCGCTCGGCATCGTGGACAAGCTGACCCCGGAGAGCCTCACCGGCGGGAAGTTCGTCGCCGGCACCGGCACCATCGACGACGACGGCAGGGTCGGCCCGATCGGCGGCATCCAGATGAAGCTGGTCGGCGCGCGGAACGCGGGCGCCGAGTACTTCCTCACCCCCGCCGACAACTGCGCCACCGCCGCCGGTGACACGCCCGACGGCCTCACCCTCATCAAGGTCGACACCATCGACGACGCGACGAAGTCGCTGGAGAAGCTCCGCGCGGGCGACACGGCGGGCCTCCCGCGCTGCTCGAAGGGCTGAGCCGGTAGGGCTGAGTCGTAGGGCTGAGCCGGTACGGGACCGGCCCAGCGCCCGTACGGCTCAGCCCTCGAAGGTCGCGGCCAGCGCGTCGGCGAGCCCCGGCACCAGGTCGGGGCCGGTCAGCACCTCGGTCGGCGAGTCCTTCTCGCGCAGCCGGATCGCGGCCTCCCGGGTCCCGTCCCGCAGCACGGCGACCGTCATCCGGACCTCCTGCCGGTCCGGGTGCCCGGCCACCCACCTGTTCAGCTTGGCGCCGCTCAGGTCCTTCGGGACCTGGGCCTCCGCCGACGGCGGCAGCATCAGCCGCTCCACCGTCAGGGCGCAGCCGGCCACCGCGTCCGGCCAGGCGATGGTGCCGAGGAACTCGTCGAGCGGCTTGCCCTTGGGGATCTCCTCCTGCTCGATCGGGGTGTACGCGGTGGCGTCCGCGCCGAGCTTCAGCGAGGGCGCCTGGGCCCGCAGCCGGGCGGTGTCGACCAGGGCGAAGAGACGGGCGGGCCGGTCCCAGCCGAGACCCGAGGCGTACTCGTCGATCTCGAGCACCGCGCGGGTGAGGGGACTGGAGGCCATCGGCGGGCCCGAGGGGGAAACGTTGGACATGACCAATATCCTGCCTCCTCTTCCCCCGGAGACGGGAACTAGGTAAAGCGTCAGTAAGTTGCACCAGTGGGCTCTACGATCGCGGAGCCCGTTTTCCGACGCATCAACACCGAGGGGCGCACGTTGGCTTTCCAGATGCCGGACCGTGGCGGCAGCCCGTCCGGGCCAAGGATCAGAGTCGGCCGGCCGTCCCGGCGGGCCCGCACCCTGCTGATGACACTGGGCGTGCTGGCCGTCCTGGCCATGGCGTTCGTGATGTTCGCCGGGTTCTGGACGGACTGGCTCTGGTACCGCTCGGTCCACTACTCGTCCGTGTTCACCACCACCCTGTGGACCAAGATCGGCCTGTTCGCGGTCTTCGGTCTGCTCATGGGGCTCGTCGTCGGCCTCAACATCTGGCTGGCGTACCGGCTGCGGCCGCCGCTCAGCGCCATGTCGCTGGAGCAGCAGAGCCTCGACCGGTACCGGATGGGCGTGGCCCCCTTCAAGAAGTGGGTGCTGCTCGCGGTCACCGCCCTGGTGGGCCTGATCGCCGGCGCCTCCGCCTCGGGCCAGTGGCGCACCTGGCTCATGTGGGTCAACGGCGTGGACTTCGGCGAGAAGGACTCCCAGTTCGGCAAGGACGTCTCGTTCTACGCCTTCGACCTGCCCTGGTACCGCTTCCTGCTGGCCTTCGGCTTCGCCGCCGTGGTGCTGTCGCTGATCGCCGCGGCGATCACGCACTACCTGTACGGCGGACTGCGGGTCACCAGCCCCGGCGCGCGGGCCACCGCCGCCGCCACCGGCCACCTCTCGGTGCTCCTCGGCGTCTTCGTCGCGCTGAAGGCGGTGGCGTACTGGCTCGACCGGTACGGCCTGGCGGTGAAGTCCAGCGACTTCAAGGCCACCGGCAACTGGACCGGCCTGCGGTACGTCGACGCCAACGCCTACCTGCCGGCGAAGACGATCCTCTTCTGCATCGCCGTCATCTGCGCCGTGCTCTTCTTCGCCACCCTGTGGCGCCGCACCTGGCAGCTGCCGGTCATCGGCTTCGGCCTGATGGTGCTCTCCGCGGTGCTGATCGGCGGTCTGTACCCGGCGATCGTGCAGAAGTTCCAGGTCCAGCCGAACGAGCAGGCCAAGGAAGCCCCGTACATCCAGAAGAACATCGACGCCACCCGTAAGGCGTACGCGATCGACGGGACCAAGCTGGAGAACTACTCGGGCAAGTCGACGGTCAAGGCCAAGGACAAGCTGCGCACGGACGCCGACTCGGCGGCCGCCTACCGCATCCTCGACCCGAACATCGTCTCGCCGACCTTCCAGCAGCTTGAGCAGAAGCGGAAGTACTACCAGTTCCCGACCACCCTCGACGTGGACCGCTACGAGGGCCAGGACATCGTCATCGGACTGCGCGAGCTGAACATCCGCGGCATCCCGAAGCGGAACTGGATCAACGACCACTTCACCTACACCCACGGCTACGGCGCCATCATGGCCCGCGGCACCCAGACCGACGCCAACGGCTCCCCCCTCTTCACCGAGTCCGGTCTGCCGACCACGGGTGACCTCGGGAAGTACCAGCAGCGGATCTACTACGGCGAGAAGACCGACCAGTACTCGATCGTGGGCGGCCCCCAGAAGGAGCTGGACTACGAGGAGAACGGCGAGAAGACCACCAGCTACGCCGGCAAGAGCGGCGTCAGCCTGGAGAACGCCTTCAACCGCGCCGCGTACGCCGTCGCCTTCAGCGAGCCGCAGATCCTCTACTCCGGGGCCATCGGCGACGGCTCGCGGATCCTGTACAACCGCACGCCCAAGCAGCGCGTCGAGGCCGTCGCCCCCTGGCTGACCATCGACGGCGACGCCTACCCGGCCGTCGTCGACGGGAAGATCCAGTGGATCGTCGACGCCTACACGACCAGCAACGGCTACCCGTACGCCTCGCGGACCACGCTCGGCGACACCACGGCCGACTCGCTGACCGTCGGCAACCAGCAGCGCGCGGTCGTCGCCCAGCAGAACCAGGTCAACTACATCCGCAACTCGGTGAAGGCCACGGTCGACGCCTACGACGGCACCGTCACCCTCTACCAGTGGGACACCGAGGACCCGGTCCTCAAGACCTGGATGAAGGCGTTCCCCGGCACGGTGAAGGCCAAGTCCGAGGTCAAGGGCGACCTGCTGGAGCACCTGCGCTACCCGCAGGACATGTTCAAGGTCCAGCGCGAGCTGCTGACCCGCTACCACGTCACCGACCCGGCCCAGTTCTACAGCGGCTCGGACGCCTGGCAGGTGCCGGACGACCCGACCAACAAGGACAACGTGGCCGTGCCGCCGTACTACCTGAGCATGAAGATGCCCGGGGACACGGCCCAGCGCTTCTCGCTGACCACGACGTTCACCCCCAACGGGCGGCCCAACCTGGGCGGCTTCATGGCGGTCGACGCCGACGCCACCAGCAAGGAGTACGGCCGGCTGAGACTGCTCCGGGTCACCGAGGACGTGCCGGGACCGGCGCAGGTGCAGAGCAAGCTCAACGGTCTGCCCGACGTGGCCACCTTCGTCCGCGACATGAAGGGCGCCGACTCGGACATCCAGTACGGCAACCTGCTGACCGTGCCGCTCGACGGCGGGTTCCTCTACGTGGAGCCGGTCTACGCCCAGGGGCGGAACGCGCTCTACCCGCTGCTGAAGAAGGTCGCGGTCTCCTACGTGGACGCCGACCAGCCGGACGGCGACACCACCAAGGACACCACGGTGTTCGAGAACAACCTCACGGACGCCCTCAACGCGGTCTTCGGAGTGGAGGGCACGACCCCGCCGCCCACCCCGCCGGGCACCGAGCAGCCGCCGTCCACCCCGCAGCCGCCGGCCTCGGCGGACGCGGCGCTGAAGCAGGCCATCGCCGACGCCCAGAAGGCGTACGACGCGGGCGAGGCGGCCCTCGCGAAGGGCGACTGGGCGGCCTACGGCAAGGCCCAGGACGACCTCCAGGCCGCGCTGGAGAAGGCGGCTGAGGCCGGCGCGAAGATCCGGCCGCAGGGGGCCTCCGGCAGCTGACCTGCGGGCTTCACCCCGCGTCGTGATAGTGTGACGTCACCGACGCGGGGTGGAGCAGCTCGGTAGCTCGCTGGGCTCATAACCCAGAGGTCGCAGGTTCAAATCCTGTCCCCGCTACTGACACGAGGGCTCGGATCCATAAGGATCCGGGCCCTCGTCGCGTGTCGTGCTGACGGAGGGCGCCGAAGAGCGGTACGGAAGGGGCGAGTTGAGGCGTCTCGTGTTTGACTTGTCTCTCTGTGGGCATGTCGACAAAACGCTGAGGTGACCTCACGGGCTGCGGTATACCGGGTGTGCGCGGGTTGCGGGTGGTGCGACGATGGTATTTATGGGGGACAGGGCAACTCTGTTGGAGACAGGGCGGTTTGTGCAGCGGCACGCCAGAAATGCCGCGGACGAGATCATCGAGGCAGTGACCGCCGTCGATGCGGTCGTCGACACCACCGCCAGAACCGTCCCGGACGCCGGGCCGGAGACCGAGGCCGAGACCGAGGCCGAGACCGAGGGCCGGCACCGGAAGGCCGCCGAGCGCGGCGACACCGACGCCATGAGCGCCCTCGGCGCCCTGCTGCTGCGCCGCGGCGACCTCGACGGCGCCGAGCCCTTCCTGCGCGGCGCCACCGCCGAGGGCGACCGGGCCGCCGCCAACAACCTCGGCGTCCTGCTCCACCAGCGCGGCTACCCCGACGAGGCGGCCGGCTGGTGGCGGGTCGCCGCCGTCGCCGGCTCCGCCCCCGCCGCCCACGCGCTGGGCCGCCACCACCGCGAGCGCGGCGACGAGCCCGCCGCCGAGTACTGGCTCCGCCAGGCCGCCGAGCAGGGCCACGCGCTGGGCGCCTACGCCCTCGCCGACCTCCTGGAGCACCGCAGCGACGTCGGCGCCGAGCGCTGGCTCCGCGCCGCCGCCGAGCAGGGCCACCGCGAGGCCGCCTACCGGCTGGCGGTCGCCCTGGAGCGGCGCGCCACCGAGTCCATCCGCGGCCCGCACGCCTACGGCCCCGCCGCCTCCGCGGGCCGCGCCGGCCACGCGTACGACACGGCCGGCCGTCTCCGTGCGGCCGAGCTCACGCGCACCGGCGAGGACCGCCCGCCGGCCGTCGCTCCGCCCCGGACCGCCGAGGCCGCCGGCGCCGGGCTGCTCGGCGAGGCCGAGCAGTGGTTCCGGCAGGCCGCCGCACGGGGACATCGCCGGGCCGCCCTGCACCTCGGCGCCATCCTCGAGCACCGCGGCGAGCTGAAGGAGGCCGGACGCTGGTACCTCAGCTCCGCCAAGGAGGGTGAGGCCAAGGCCGCCTGCGCCCTCGGCTTCCTGCTGCGCGACGCCGGCGACGAGGAGAGCGCCGCCGTCTGGTGGCTGCGCGCCGCCCAGGACGGCGACGGCAACGCCGCCAACGCGCTCGGCGCCCTGCACGCCGCCCGCGGCGAGCAGCAGACCGCCGAGCGCTGGTACCGCGCCGCCATGGACGCCGGCGACGTCAACGGCGCCTACAACCTCGGGCTGCTCTGCGCCGCCCAGGACCGCCTCCCGCAGGCCGAGCAGTGGTACCGCCGCGCCGCCTACGCCGGCCACCGCGAGGCCGCCAACGCGCTCGCCGTGCTGCTCCTCCAGGCCGGCGACGCGAACGGCGCCGAGCCGTGGTTCTCCAAGGCCGCCGAGGCCGGGTCGGTCGACGCCGCCTTCAACCTCGGCATCCTGCACGCCGGCCGAGACGACGACCGCGCCGCGCTCGCCTGGTACGAGCGGGCCGCCGCCGCCGGCCACACCGAGGC
Organism: Streptomyces sp. NRRL F-5727; assembly: GCF_000719555.1. GTDB lineage: Bacteria > Actinomycetota > Actinomycetes > Streptomycetales > Streptomycetaceae > Streptomyces. The sequence continues at coordinate 44,467 of NZ_JOGX01000054.1, read as the reverse complement.
CGCCCTCCAGGTCGGCATCGCCGCCCTGCGCGACGGCGACGAGCAGACCGCCGAGCGGCACCTGCGCTGCGCCGCCGGCGGGGGCAGCGCCGAGGCGGCCTTCCGGCTGGCCACGGTCCTCGACGCCCGCCGCCCCGAGCCCGGCCCGGTGGTCCTCGGCGCCCCCGTGGACCAGAAGACCGAGTGCGAGGAGTGGTACGAGCGGGCCGCCCAGCAGGGCCACCGGCGCGCCCAGGTGCGGGTCGGCATGCTGGCCGCCGGCCGTGGCGACCTCACCGAGGCCGCTCGCTGGTACCGGGAGGCCGCCGAGGCCGGCAGCCGCAACGGCGCCTTCAACCTCGGACTGCTGCTCGCCCGCGAGGGCAACGAGCGGGAGGCCGCCCTCTGGTGGACCCGGGCCGCCCGGGCCGGACACGGCCGCGCGGCGCTCCGGCTCGGCCTGCTCGCCGCCCGCCGCGGCGAGCTGTCCGAGGGCCGCGTCTGGTGCGCCCGCGCGGTCGAGCTGGGACCGGCCGAGGTCGCCGAGCGGGGTGGAGCAGCTCGGTAGCTCGCTGGGCTCATAACCCAGAGGTCGCAGGTTCAAATCCTGTCCCCGCTACTCAGTAGCCCGAAGGCCCGGATCGTCTCCATACGATCCGGGCCTTCGGCGTTCCCGCGACGTACGGGCGACGGGCATGCGAAAAGGGGCGCCCCCGAGGGGGGCGCCCCTTTTCCGACGGTCAGGCCGCCGCGCAGTTCGGGCAGAGGCCGCGGTAGGTGACCTCGACGTTCGAGATCGTGAAGCCGAAGCGCTCCGCGTCCGGCAGGTCCCGCAGCGGGTCGCCCGCCGGGTGGACGTCCCGGATCGCGCCGCAGCCGGCGCAGACCAGGTGCTGGTGCGGCCGGTGGGCGTTGGGGTCGTACCGCTTGGCGCGGCCGTCGGTGGCGACCTCGATCACCTCACCGAGCGTGACCATCTCGCCCAGCGTGTTGTAGACGGTCGCGCGGGAGATCTCGGGCAGGCGCTCGACGGCGCGGGCGTGCACCTCGTCGGCGGTGAGATGCACGTGGTCGCCGTCGAGGACCTCGGCGACGACACGGCGCTGCGCGGTCATCCGCCAGCCGCGTCCGCGCAGTCGTTCCAACAGGTCGCTCATGAGGGCCAGGGTAACAGCGGGCGGAAAACGGGCGGCCGGGCTTCCGGCCAGTGGGATACCGGCCAACCTCGGCGGCACTCGGATCGCACTCCGGCCAACGCGGCTCAGTCCGCCACGCTGTGCGCCGGGAGCCAGCAGCGGATGATGTCGCGGACCGAGACCATGCCGACCGGCCCGAGGTGGTCCAGGACGACCAGATGGCGGAAGCCGCCGCGGGTCATCGCCTCGGCCGCCTCCTCCAGTGTCCAGCCCGGCGCCGCGAAGACGACCTCGTGGGTGGTGTGGGAGCCGGCGGTCTCCCGGTCCGGGTCCTCGCCGCGGCCGAGCGAGTTCAGGATGTCGCGCTCGGTGAGGATGCCGATCCCGGCGTCGCCGTCCAGGACGACGGCGGCGCCGACCCGGCGGGCGGACATCAGGCGGGCGGCCTGGCGGAGCGTGTGGGTGGGGCCGACGGTGAGGATCACCGTGCTCATGGCGTCACGGACGAGCATGGATGGAGCCACCTCCTCGGCGAACCGCCCATGTGAGGCGGTTCACAAACGCACAAGCGGGGGGAGTCTCAGACTCGCACCGGGGGAGGAGGCCGACAAGGGGGCGCGCGAGGCGCCCCCGGGGGCGGCCGGGGGCGCGCTCAGGCGTCCGGCGTCGCCGTGTGCCCCAGCCGTCCCAGCAGCTCCTCGTGGAGCAGACCGTTCGAGGCCGCCGCGTTCCCGCTGTGCGGGCCGGGCCGCCCGTCCAGGCCGGTGTACGAGCCGCCTGCCTCCTGCACCACGATCGCCACCGCCGCCATGTCCCACAGCGACAGCTCCGGCTCCGCGCACAGGTCCACCGAGCCCTCGGCGACCATCATGTACGGCCAGAAGTCGCCGTACGCCCGGGTCCGCCAGCACGCGCGCGTCAGGTCCAGGAAGGCGTCGAGCCGGCCCCGCTCCTCCCAGCCGCTCAGCGAGGAGTACGCGAACGAGGCGTCGGCCAGCGAGGCCACCCCGGAGACGCCGATCCGGGTCCCCGCGTCCTGCCCGGTGCCGGTGAAGGCGCCCAGGCCCTTCGCCGCCCACCAGCGGCGGCCCAGCGCGGGCGCCGACACCACGCCGACCACCGGTTGGAAGCCGGTCTCGTCCTCCTCCATCAGCGCGATCAGGGTCGCCCACACCGGCACCCCGCGCACGTAGTTCTTGGTGCCGTCGATCGGGTCGATCACCCAGCGGCGCGGACCGGTGCCCTCCACGCCGTACTCCTCGCCCAGGATCGCGTCCCCCGGCCGCTCCTTCTGGAGCTCCGCGCGGATCAGCTCCTCGGCGGCCCGGTCCGCCTCGCTCACCGGGGTCATGTCCGGCTTCGTCTCGACCTTGAGGTCCAGCGCCCGGAAGCGGGCCATGGTGGCCGCGTCGGCGGCATCCGCGAGGGCATGGGCAAGACGCAGGTCATCGTGGTAATCGGCCATGCCCGGCACTCTAGCGCCGCCCCGACACCACCCGGCGAACCGTCTCGCGCCCGGCGCCCGCGCTCTTGACACCGCCCGCGCGCCTGCCGACCCTGGGGGACCACCGTCCGGCCCGGAGGCGCCCATGCCGACCGCCCGCGAGGCCCTCCTCGACGCCGCCCTCACCGCCCTGGCCCGCCACCCCTGGTCCGCCGTCCGGATGGCCGACCTCGCCGCCGCCGCCCGGGTCTCCCGGCAGACCCTCTACAACGAGTTCGGCAGCAAGGAGGGACTGGCCCGGGCCCTCGTCCGGCGCGAGGCCGACGCCTACCTCGACGGGGTCCGCCGGCTGCTCGCCGCCCGCGAACCGTCCGCCCGCGACCTCGCCGCCGTCGCCGAGTGGACCGTCGCCCGGGCCGGCGACCGGCCGATACTGCGCTCGCTGCTCACCGGCGCCTGGACCGAGGGGCTGCCCCGGCCCCGCCCGGTCCGGCCGGGCGCCGCGCCCGCCCCCGTACCCGCGCAGCGGCGGGCCGACGACGGACCGCCGGCGCCGGGGGAGCTCCTCGCGGCGACCGCGCGCTGCGCGGGGGAGCGGTGGGCGGCCGGGTGTGAACTGGCCCTGCGGCTCGCCGTCAGTCACGTCGTCGCCCCGGCGCTGCCGCCGGCGGGTCAGTGCGCGGAGCCGGACAGCTGGAGGCCGATGACCCCCACGATGACGAAGGTGATCGAGACGATCTTGAGCGTCGAGACCAGGTCGCCGAGGAACACCATGCCGTAGATGGCGGTGCCGGCCGCCCCGATCCCCGTCCACACCGCGTACGCCGGGCCCACGTCGAGCTTCTTCAGCGCGAGCGTCAGCAGCCCGAAGCTGCCCAGGGCGAAACAGGCGAAGGCGATCGTCGGCCACAGCCGGGTGAACCCGTGCGAGAGCTTCAGGCAGACCGCGAAGCCCGTCTCCAGGAGCCCCGCGACCACCACCAGCAGCCACGCCATCGTTCCGCCTCCCACCCGGTCGGATCATCCGCACTTGTGCGGTTATGTCCATACCGGCATGAGGACAGGAGTAAACACCCCGGCCCGGGGGTCAGTCGCCCTCGTGGCGCTCGCGGGTGGAGAGCAGCCGCCGCAGCGAGTACAGCCGCGCCGGATCGGCGTGCCCCTCCGCGACCCAGGCGTCCAGGCCGCAGTCCGGCTCGTCGTGGCTGCACGCGCGCGGGCAGTCCTCCGTGCCCGGCTCCAGGTCCGGGAAGGCGTGGATGACCCGGGACGGATCGACGTGGTGCAGACCGAAGGAACGCACGCCCGGGGTGTCGATGACCCAGCCGTCCACCACGTCCAGCGGCAGCGCGAGCGCCGAGGTGGTGGTGTGCCGGCCGCGCCCCGTCACCGCGTTCACATGCCCGGTGATCCGCCGCCGCTCCAACGGCACCAGCGCGTTGACCAGCGTCGTCTTGCCGACGCCGGAGTGGCCCACGAAGGCCGTCACCCGGCCGTCCAGGTACTCCCGGACCCGGTCCGCCGCGCCGCCGTCGTACAGCTCCTCGCGGTTCACCACCACGTGCGGGATGTCCAGGTCGCCGTAGAGCTCCAGGAGCTTCTCGGGCGGGGCCAGGTCCGACTTGGTCAGCACCAGGAAGGGCTCCAGGCCGCCGTCGTACGCGGCCACCAGGCAGCGGTCGATCAGCCGGGGGCGCGGCTCCGGGTCGGCCAGCGCGGTGACGATCGCGAGCTGGTCGGCGTTGGCGACGACCACCCGCTCGTACGGGTCGTCGTCGTCGGCCGTGCGGCGCAGCACCGAGCTCCGCTCCCCGATCCGGACGATCCGGGCCAGCGTGTCCTTCTCGCCCGAGAGGTCGCCCACCAGGGAGACCCGGTCGCCGACCACGGCCGCCTTGCGGCCCAGCTCGCGGGCCTTCATCGCCAGCACGGTCCGGTCCTCGACCAGACAGGTCAGCCGGCCGCGGTCCACGGTGAGGACCATGCCCTCGACGGCGTCCTCGTGCTTGGGGCGGATCGAGGTCCGCGGCCGGGTGCCCTTGCGGTTGGGCCGCTGGCGGATGTCGTCCTCGTCGGTGTGCTTGCCGTAACGCCGCATGGTTCAGGCTCCGAGCATTTCGGTCCACATCCCCGGGAAGTCCGGCAAGGTCTTCGCCGTGGTCGCCACGTCCTCGATCTCCACGCCCGGCACGGCGAGGCCGATGATCGCGCCCGCGGTCGCCATCCGGTGGTCGTGGTACGTGTGGAAGACGCCGCCGCGCAGCGGGCGCGGGCGGATGTGCAGCCCGTCCTCGGTCTCGGTGACGTCGCCGCCGAGGCCGTTGATCTCCCGGGTGAGCGCCGCCAGCCGGTCGGTCTCGTGGAGCCGCAGGTGCGCCACCCCGCGCAGGGTGGAGGGCGAGTCGGCGAGGGCGGCGACGGCCGCGATGCCGGGGGTCAGCTCGCCGACCTCGCCCAGGTCCACGTCGATGCCGTGGATCCGGCCGGTGCCGGTGAAGGTGAGACCGGCGTCGGTGAGCTCGCAGGCGCCGCCCATCTCGGTGAAGATCCGGCGCAGCTCGTCGCCGGGCTGGGTGGTGCGGGCCGGCCAGTCCGGGACGGTCACCCGGCCGCCGGTGACCAGCGCGGCGGCCAGGAACGGCTGCGCGTTCGACAGGTCCGGCTCGATGACCAGGTCCCGGCCGCGCAGCGCCGACGGGGCGACCCGCCACACGTCCGGCTCGCCGCCGTGCTCCGGCTCGTCGACCTTGGCGCCCACCGCGCGCAGCATGTCCACCGTCATCCGGATGTGCGGCATCGACGGCAGCCGGCCGCCCACGTGCCGGACCTCGACGCCCTGGTTGAAGCGGGCGCCGGAGAGCAGCAGGGCGCTGACGAACTGGGAGGACGAGGAGGCGTCGATCTCGACGGTCCCGCCGTCCAGGCCGCCGGCGCCGTGCACGGTCATCGGGAGGGCGCCGCGGCCCTCGTCGTCGATCCGGGCGCCGAGGGCGCGCAGCGCGTCGATCACGCCGTGCAGCGGGCGCTCGTGGGAGCGCGGGTCGCCGTCGAAGCGGACCGCGCCGTCGGCGAGCGCGGCGACCGGCGGCAGGAAGCGCATGACGGTGCCCGCGTTGCCGACGTCGACGGTGGCGGCGCCGCGCAGCGGGGCGGGGATGATCCGCCACGCCTCGCCCGTGCCGTCCGGACCCACGCCCTCCTCGATCTTCACGCCCAGGGTGCGCAGGCCCTCGGCCATCAGGAGGGTGTCGCGGGAGCGGAGCGGGCGGCGCACCCAGCCCGGCTCGGCGGCGAGCGCGGCGAGCACCAGGGCGCGGTTGGTGACCGACTTCGAGCCCGGCACGGTCACGGTCGCGTCGACGGGGCCGCTCGCGTACGGCGCGGGCCAGAGGTCCGGGCCGGCGGGGGCGGCGGGCTGCGACGGATCGGGGTGCGCGGGGGAAGCTGCGGTCATGCCCTCACTGTACGGGGGTGTCAGCGGCCCAGAAGCCAGGTGGCGCCGCCGATCAGGCAGCTGAGGGACACCGTGTGGAAGAAGGCCAGCCACACCCCGGCGGGCACATGGGTGAGCCGGGAGAGCTGGTCCGCGTCCGAGTCGGGCGCCCCGCCGTGCCGCCGCTTCCCCTGGAGCTCGAAGGGCGGCCGTACCCCGCCGAGAAGCAGGAACCACACCACCGCGTACGCGAACAGCGCCTGCACCTCCGGGGCCGCCAGCCAGGTCACCAGGACGAAGAGCGCCCCGGTCAGCACGACCGAGAGGATCCCGTACGCGTTGCGGACCATGACCAGCACGGCGAGCAGCAGCGCGGTCGCCGCCCACAGCAGCACCGCGACCAGGCCGGCGCCGAGCAGCGCCGCCCCGCCGAGGCCGAGCAGCGGGGCCGCCGTGTAGCCGGCGGCCAGGGTGAGGACGACGCCGAGGCCGGTCGGGCGGCCCCGGGTGACGGTGAGGCCGCTGGTGTCGGAGTGCAGCCGGATCGCCATCAGCCGGCGACGGCAGGCGAGCGCGACCAGGGCGTGGCCGCCCTCGTGGGCGATGGTGATCGCGTTCCGCGCGACCAGCCAGATCCGCCGGGGCACGGTGACGGCGAGCGCGGCGAGGCCGGTGGCGATCACCAGCCACTCCTCCGGGGCGGCCTGCGGGCTGAAGAGGTCCATCCTCCGGTCCGCTCCTCTCTGGCTCGGGGATCGTGGCAGTGTGGCACGTATGTGCGGACGTTATGCGGCGAGCCGGCGGCCCGAGGACCTCGTGGGCCTCTTCGGGATCGAGAAGTGGGAGCCGGAGGAGACCCTGGAGCAGGACTGGAACGTGGCCCCCACCAAGGAGGTCTACGCGGTCCTCGAACGCCCTCTGAAGGACGCGGAGACGCGCCGGCCGGTTCGCCAGCTGCGCGCCCTGAAGTGGGGACTGGTCCCGTCCTGGTCGAAGTCGCCGGAGGGCGCCGCCCGGATGATCAACGCCCGGGCCGAGACCGTGCACGAGAAGCCGTCCTTCAAGCGCGCCTTCCAGGCCCGCCGCTGCATCCTGCCCGCCGACGGCTATTACGAGTGGGTGACCGGCGCCGCCGAGCGCGACCTGGAGGTCGAGGGGAAGAAGAAGCGGCCCCGGAAGCAGCCGTACTTCGTGACCCCGGCGGACGGCTCGGTCTTCGCCATGGCCGGCCTCTACGAGTTCTGGCGCGACCCCGCGCTCCCGCCCGAGCACCCGGACGCCTGGTGGGCCACCTGCTCCGTGATCACCACCGAGGCGGAGACCGGCCCGCTCGGCGTGGCGCCCGCCGAGGGCCCCGGCACGCTCGCCGACATCCACCCCCGGATGCCGCTGATGCTCACCGAGGACCGCTGGGACGCCTGGCTCGACCCGGCCACCACCGGCCTCGACGAACTGCGCGCCCTGCTCGCCCCGCCGCCGGGCGGCCTGATGCGGGCCTATCCGGTCTCCACCGCCGTCAGCAACGTCCGCAACAACGGCCCCGAGCTCCTCGCCGAACTGGCCGGACCCGAGGTCGGCACGCTGTTCTGAACGCCGCCCGGCGCGCGCCGGGACGGCAGGATGGGGACGTGACGAAGATCGAGACCGTGCCCACCGACGCCGGTGAGGCCCGCATCACCTGGCACACCGCCCCCCGGGCCCGCCGCGTCCTCGCCCTCGGCCACGGCGCCGGCGGCGGCATCGAGGCCCGCGACCTGGCCGCCCTCGCCGCCGCGCTGCCCGCCCACGGCGTCACCGTCGCCCTGGTCGAGCAGCCCTGGCGGGTCGCCGGGAAGAAGGTCGCGCCCGCGCCGAAGACCCTCGACACCGGCTGGCGCGGCCTCTGGCCGGCCCTCGCGGCGCCCGGCCTCCCGGTCGTCGCGGGCGGCCGCAGCGCCGGCGCCCGGGTGGCCTGCCGGACCGGCGCGGAACTCGGCGCCGCCGCCGTCCTCGCCCTGAGCTTCCCGCTCCACCTGCCGGGGAAGCCGGAGAGCTCCCGCGCCGCGGAGCTCCTCGGCACCGGGCTGCCCACCCTCGTCGTCCAGGGCGGCAACGACCCGTTCGGCAGGCCGGACGAGTTCCCGCCCGGAGGCGCGTACGAACTGGTCGAGATCCCGTACGGCGACCACGGCTTCGCCGTCGCCAAGCGGGCGCCGACCGGCCAGGACGAGGCCGTCGGGCGGATCGTCGAGAGCGTCGCGGACTGGCTCGCCGCGCTGCGCTGAAACCCGCCCCGGGCCCGGGAATGCGGGGGTCGCGGGCGCTGTTGTGGAGAGCGTCGGTGTGAGAAGCGAGAGAGGGAGTCCGTCGCATGGGTTCGACCATCTGCCCGGAGCGGGCCAGGTCCGCGGAGCTCGACTGGACCGTGCTGCCCGCCCCCAAGGCCGCCCCGGTTCGGGCGGCGGGCGGAGCCGTTCCTCGTCTATCCTCCGAGACGAGCGGGTCCGGCACCGGCCCCGTCACCGCGCTGGAGGAGGTGGGTCCGGTCACTGGGACCGACACAGGGACCGACGACGGCCCCGAGGAGACGACCGAGGAGCGCAACGCGCGCTTCGAGCGGGACGCCCTCGGCTACCTCGACCAGATGTACTCGGCCGCGCTGCGGATGACGCGCAACCCCGCGGACGCCGAGGACCTGGTGCAGGAGACCTACGCGAAGGCGTACGGCTCCTTCCACCAGTTCCGCGAGGGCACCAACCTCAAGGCGTGGCTGTACCGCATCCTCACCAACACCTTCATCAACTCGTACCGCAAGAAGCAGCGCGAGCCCCAGCGCAGCGCCGCCGAGGAGATCGAGGACTGGCAGCTCGCCCGCGCCGAGTCGCACATGTCGACCGGTCTGCGCTCCGCCGAGTCGCAGGCGCTCGACCACCTCCCCGACTCGGACGTGAAGGAAGCGCTCCAGGCGATCCCCGAGGAGTTCCGCATCGCGGTCTACCTCGCCGATGTCGAGGGCTTTGCCTACAAGGAGATCGCCGACATCATGGGGACCCCCATCGGTACGGTGATGTCCCGCCTGCACCGGGGCCGCCGCCAGCTCCGCGGCATGCTCGAGGACTACGCCCGCGAGCGTGGCCTCGTCCCCGCCGGCGCCGGAGAGTCGTCCAAGGATCTGAAAGGCGCGGACTCATGAGCTGCGGAGACCCGCACGAGACGGACTGCTCGGAAGTCCTGGATCATCTCTACGAGTTCCTCGACCGAGAGATGCCCGACGGTGAATGCACCAAGTTCGAGGTGCACTTCGAGGAGTGCTCCCCGTGCCTGGAGAAGTACGGCCTCGAACAGGCGGTCAAGAAGCTCGTCAAGCGCTGCTGCGGCAGCGACGACGTCCCCACCGACCTGCGGGCCAAGGTCATGGGCCGGATCGACCTGATCCGCGCCGGACACCTGGTCCCCGAACAGGACGCCGTCACCCCCGAGAGCCCGGCCCCGCAGACCCCGGCCGCCCAGGAGTGACCGCACGCGTGTGCGGGCACCCGTCCGCGCACTCGTCAGCTTGTATCACCCGATGGTAGGAATCGACGGCGGCCCGCCTTCCGCGGCCGCCGTCCTCGCTAGCGTGACCGCGTGACGGTCGTGAAGCCCCTCCCGCGAACGGCCCGCGCGTACATCGTCTGCGCCGCCCTCGGCGCCGGAGCGTGCGCCCTGCCCGCACTCCTCCCCCCGTCGCCCACCCCCTGGGCGACGGCCGGACTCCTCGCCGCCCTGTACGCGCTCTGCGAGCTGCCCGCCCGCTGCCGCCTCCTCGGCCGCGCCCACGCCGGCTCCGTCCCCCTGGGCCCCGGCTCCTTCTTCCCCGTCCTCCTCGCCGCCGCCCTGCTGCTGCCCCCGGCCGCCGCCGCGCTCACCGCCCTCCCCGGCGGCCTCCTCGCCCGCGTCGACGAACCCCCCGCCGGCTGGCGCCGCACCTGGCGCGCCGCCGCCACCGCCCTCGCCGCCTGGGCCGCCGCCCACACCGCCGGCGCCCTCGGCACCCCCGCCGCCCTCGGTACCGCCACCGCCGGCCCCGACATGCGCCACGCGTTACCCGGCGCCCTCGCGACCGCCCTCGTCTTCTGCCTCGTCCTCACCACCCTCGACGGCGGCGTCCGCGCCACCGCCGACGGCCTCCCGCTCCGCGCCGCCCTGCGCCACGGCCCCCTCGGCCGGGCCCTCGCCCCCCACCTCGTCCACGGCCTCGCCGGACTCATGATGGGCGTCCTCTGGCGCAGCCCCCACGGCCCCGCCGCCGCCCTCCTCGTCCTGCTCCCCATGTACCTCTCCTGCTGGGTCTTCGCCCAGTACCACCGCGAGCGCGCCGCCCACCAGGCCACCATCCGGGCCCTCGTCCAGGCCGTCGACATCAAGGACAGCTACACCCGCGGCCACAGCGAACGCGTCGGCCACGCCTCCGTCCTGATCGCCCGTGAGCTCGGCATGGACGGCGACCGCCTCGACACCGTCCGCTTCGCCGGCATCCTCCACGACGTCGGCAAACTCGGCGTCCCCACCCGCGTCCTCCGCAAGGACGGCCCGCTCACCCCCGAGGAGCGCCGGATCATCGAACTCCACCCCGAGTACGGCCACGAGATGATCCGCGGCATCGGCTTCCTCGGCGAGGCCCGCGACGCCGTCCTCCACCACCACGAACGCATCGACGGCAGCGGCTACCCCTACGGGCTGCGCGGCGAGCAGATCCCCGAATGCGCCCGGGTCGTCGCCGTCGCCGACGCCTTCGACGCCATGACCTCCACCCGCTCCTACAGCCGCGCCCGCCCCGTCGCCACCGCCCTCGCCGAACTGCGGCGCTGCGCCGGCAGCCACTTCGACCCCCGGATGGTCGACGCCCTCGTCCGCGCCCTCGACCGCGAGGGCTGGCAGACCGCCGTCACCGCCGACGAACCCGGCGCCCAGGTCCCCGCCCCCCGCGCCCCCGGCCCGCGCACCGCCAAGACCCAGGAGCCCGCATGAGACCCGGGGCGGTCACCGTCGGCGCCGTCCACGGCGCCGCCCTCCTCCTCGGCGCGGCCGGACTCGCCCACACCCTCTGGCACGGCCTCGCCGAACCCGGCAACGCCCTCGCCTTCGGCGCCCTCATCGCCCTCGGCGAACTGGCCCGCCGCGGCGCCCACCCCGGAGAACGCGAACCCGCCCCGCTCGCCGCCGCCGGCGCCCTCGCCTACGCCCTCCTCGGCGACGACGCCGGCGCCGCCACCACCCACGGCGTCCTCCAGATCGTCGCCGTCGTCTGCGCCGGCGGACTCGCCGGCATCGTGCCCCACATCGCCCGCGGCCACGGCCCCGACCTCGACCACCTCGCCCGCCGGGTCCTCACCGTCGGCTTCGCCGCCCTCTGCTTCCAGCCGCTCTACAACTCCGGCACCGTCACCGGACACCTCGGCCTCGGCACCGCCTACGCCCTCTTCCTCGTCCTCGTCCTCGGACTGACCGGCCTCTGCGACGCCGTCCTCGCCGCCCTCCTGCTCCGCGCCCGCACCGCTTACCCGTACGGCCCCCTCCTCCGCGACGAACTGCGCGCCCTCCCCGGCATCGGCTCCGCCGTCTGCGCCACCGGCGTCGTCATGGCCCTCGGCGTCGGCGCCGCCGGACTCTGGGCGCTCCCCGTCCTCGCCGTACCGCTGCTGCTCACCCAGGTCTCCTTCCGGCGGTACGCCGCCATCCGCACCGTCAACCGGCAGACCATCGCCTCCCTCGCCCGGGCGACCGAGATCGCCGGCTGCACCCCGCCCGGCCACGCCCGCCGGGTCGCCGCCCTCTCCACCGCCGTCGGCCGCGAGCTGGGCCTCGGCGGCGCCGAGCTGACCGTCCTGGAGTACGCGGCCCTCATGCACGACATCGGACAGCTCTCCCTCGTCGACCCCGTCGCCGGCGGCGCCACCGCCCTCCTCCCCGCCGACCAGCAGCGCCGGATCGCCCTCCTCGGCGGCGAGGTCGTCCGCATGACCGGCGTCCCCGCCGCCGTCGCCCACGTCGTCGAGCGGCAGGCCGACCCGTACCGCGAGCAGCCCCGGGCCGCCCGCATCGTCCGCGCCGTGAACGCCTACGACGACCTCGCCGGCGAGGACGCGGCCGCCGCCCTGGAAGCCCTGGAGCTGCTCCGGCTCGGCACCGCCCGCGACTACCACCCCGAGGTCGTCGCCTGCCTGGCCAGGGTCCTGGCCCGCGGCGGAACCCCTGGGGTGACCTCGGCCCCCACGGGGTAACCCATGGGTAATGAGCGCGCGTCCGACCCGGCATGGTTGGATGCGAACAAGAGGGTGAAGCGACCGGGCAGGCGGGAATCGTGAGGATCTTCGGGAAGGTACGGCATCGGCCCTCCGCCTCGTGGCGGCAGGCCACCGACCGCGCGTTCACGCTGATCGGCGACGGCCGGTACGAGGACGCGGGCGCGCTGCTCACCCGGGCGGCCGATCTGGAGCCCTGGCTCTCCGAGTCCTGGTTCAACCTGGCGCTGCTGCACAAGTTCCGGCACGACTGGGAGCAGGCCCGCGCCGCCGGACTGCGGGCCGTGGCCCTGCTCGACAAGGAGACCGGCGCCCCCGACTGGTGGAACGTCGGCATCGCCGCCACCGCCCTGCAGGACTGGCCGCTGGCCCGCCGCGCCTGGCAGGCGTACGGACTGAAGGTCCCCGGCGCCTCCTCCGCCACCGGCGAGCCCGCCGGGATGGAGCTCGGCAGCGCCGCCGTCCGGCTCTCCCCGGAGGGCGAGGCCGAGGTCGTGTGGGGCCGCCGGCTCGACCCGGCCCGCATCGAGGTCCTCTCCATCCCGCTGCCGTCCTCCGGCCGCCGCTGGGGCGAGGTCGTCCTCCACGACGGCGTCCCGAACGGCGAGCGCACCACCACCGCCGGCCCCTCCTACCCGGTCTTCGACGAGATCGAGCTGTGGGCCCCCTCACCCGTCCCCACCTGGGTCGTCCTCCTGGAGGCCGCCACCGAGGCGGACCGGGACGCCCTGGAGCAGCTGGCCGCCGAGGCCGGCTTCGCCGCCGAGGACTGGTCGTCGTCCGTACGGCTCCTCTGTCGCGCCTGCTCCGAGTCGACCATGCCCAGCGCCGAGGGCGAGGGCGACCACGTCGACCCGCACGACCACAGCGAGCCCGGCCACCCCGGACCGCTCGGCCACCGCTCGCCCGGCGAGCTGTGGGTGCCCGAGCGCGAGTGCGGCATCGCGGCACCGGCCGACCTGGTCCGCGGCCTCCTCGACGGCTGGGTCGCCGACAGCCCCGACAGCCGGGAATGGCGCGATCTCGAAGAGGTCTGCTGAGCCTTCCGCCCCGGCCCCGTAGGCTGTCCCCTGACGGAATCGGGTTTTCAGGAAGGCGCGGCGGCACATGGCGCAGCAGGAGACGGGCGAGCAGATCTTCACGGGCTACGCCCTGGACGACGACGGCTACATCGTGGACACGGAGGACTGCGAGGCGCGCGAACTCGCGCACCGCGAGCGCGGCACCTCCCGTCCGATCACGGTCGTCGGCAACCCGGTGCTCCACCACGAGTGCAAGGACGTCACCGAGTTCGGCCCCGAACTCGCGGCCCTGGTCGACGACATGTTCGCCAGCCAGAAGACCGCCGAGGGCGTCGGCCTCGCCGCCAACCAGATCGGCGTCGGCCTGAAGGTCTTCGTCTACGACTGCCCCGACGACGAGGGCGTCCGCCACACCGGCCACGTGGTGAACCCGGTGCTCCAGGAGCTGCCGGCCGACCGCCGCCACCTCGACGACTCCAACGAGGGCTGCCTCTCGGTCCCCACCGCCTACGCGGAGCTGGCCCGCCCGGACTTCGCCGAGGTCCACGGCCAGGACCTGCACGGCAACCCCATCAAGGTCCGCGGCACCGGCTACTTCGCCCGCTGCCTCCAGCACGAGACGGACCACCTGTACGGCTTCCTGTACATCGACAAGCTCTCCAAGCGCGACCGCAAGGACGCCCTCCGCCAGATGGCCGAGGGCACCCCGCGCTACCCGGTCGTCCCGAACGACTGAGCCGCGTACGGAGAAGGGCCCCGCACTCGACCGAGTGCGGGGCCCTCTCGCGTGTCCGGACGGACTAGAAGTCCTCGTCCAGGTCGACCGTGCCCTCGACCGCCACCTGGTAGGCGGAGGGGCGGCGCTCGAAGAAGTTGGTGAGTTCCTGGACGCCCTGGAGCTCCATGAAGGCGAACGGGTTCTCGGAGCCGTAGACCGGGGGGAAGCCGAGGCGCTGGAGGCGCTGGTCGGCGACGCACTGGAGGTACTCGCGCATGGACTCGGTGTTCATGCCCGGCAGGCCGTCGCCGCACAGGTCGCGGCCGAACTGGAGCTCCGCCTCGACGGCCTCCTTCAGCATGTCCGTGACCTGCTGCTGGAGGGCGTCGTCGAAGAGCTCCGGCTCCTCCTTGCGGACCGTGTCCACGACCTCGAAGGCGAAGTTCATGTGCATGGTCTCGTCGCGGAAGACCCAGTTGGTGCCCGTCGCCAGGCCGTGCAGCAGGCCGCGGCTGCGGAACCAGTAGACGTACGCGAAGGCGCCGTAGAAGAACAGGCCCTCGATGCAGGCGGCGAAGCAGATCAGGTTGAGCAGGAAGCGGCGGCGGTCGGCGGCCGTCTCCAGCTTCTCGATCTTCTCGACCGAGTCCATCCACGTGAAGCAGAACTGCGCCTTCTCGCGGATGGAGGGGATGTTCTCGACCGCCGCGAAGGCCGCCGCGCGGTCGTCCGGATCGGGGAGGTAGGTGTCCAGGAGGGTCAGGTAGAACTGGACGTGGACGGCCTCCTCGAAGAGCTGGCGGCTCAGGTAGAGGCGGGCCTCCGGGGAGTTGATGTGCTTGTAGAGCGTCAGGACCAGGTTGTTCGCGACGATCGAGTCGCCCGTCGCGAAGAACGCGACCAGCCGGCCGATCATGTGCTGCTCGCCGGGGGTGAGCTTGGCGAGGTCGGCGACGTCCGAGTGGAGGTCGACCTCCTCGACGGTCCAGGTGTTCTTGATGGCGTCCCGGTAGCGCTCGTAGAAGTCCGGGTAGCGCATCGGGCGGAGCGTCAGCTCGAAGCCCGGGTCCAGGAGGTTCTTCTTCTCGGTGGTGCTCATTACTGGCATGCCTCGCAGGACTCGGGGTTCTCCAGGGAGCAGGCGATCGCGTCGGCGTCGGGGGCCGCCTGCTGGACGGGGACGGGGGTGGCGGCCGGCGTCGACGCCTGGGCGGCGCGGGCGATCCGGGTCGCCGGGCGGGAGCGCAGGTAGTACGTCGTCTTCAGGCCCTGCTTCCAGGCGTACGCGTACATCGACGACAGCTTGCCGATCGTCGGCGTCTCCATGAACAGGTTCAGGGACTGGGACTGGTCCAGGAACGGGGTGCGCGCCGCGGCCATGTCGATGAGGCCGCGCTGCGGGATCTCCCAGGCCGTGCGGTACAGCTCGCGCACCTCGGCCGGGACCCAGCTGAAGCCGGCCACCGAGCCGTTGGCGTCGCGCAGCGCCTCCCGGGTCTGCGCGTCCCACACGCCGAGCTTCTTCAGCTCGTCGACGAGGTACGAGTTGACCTGGAGGAACTCGCCGGACAGCGTCTCGCGCTTGAAGAGGTTGGAGACCTGCGGCTCGATGCACTCGTAGACGCCGGCGATCGAGGCGATCGTCGCGGTCGGCGCGATGGCGAGGAGGAGGGAGTTGCGCATGCCGGTCGTCGCGATCCGCTCGCGCAGCGCCGCCCAGCGCTCCGGCCAGTTCAGCTCGACGTCGTAGTGGTCGGGGTGCAGGACGCCCTGGGCGGTGCGGGTCTCGGCCCAGGCCGGGAGCGGGCCGCTGCGCTCGGCGAGGTCGGCGGACGCCTCGTACGCGGCGAGCATGATCCGCTCGGCGATCCGGGTGGACAGCGCGCGGGCCTCGGGGGAGTCGAAGGGCAGCTTCAGCTGGAAGAAGACGTCCTGGAGGCCCATCGCGCCCAGGCCCACCGGGCGCCACCTGGCGTTGGAGCGGCCCGCCTGCTCGGTCGGGTAGAAGTTGATGTCGACGACCCGGTCGAGGAAGGTGACGGCCGTGCGGACGGTCTCGTCCAGGCGCTCCCAGTCGATGTCCGAACCGGCCACGAAGGCACCCAGGTTGACCGAGCCGAGGTTGCACACCGCGGTCTCGTCGTCGTTGGTGACCTCGATGATCTCGGTGCACAGGTTCGAGGAGTGCACCACGCGGCCGGGCAGGGCGGTCTGGTTCGCGGTCCGGTTGGAGGCGTCCTTGAAGGTCATCCAGCCGTTGCCGGTCTGGGCCAGGGTCCGCATCATCCGGCCGTACAGGTCACGGGCCGGCATGGTCCTGCGGGCCAGGCCCGCCTCCTCGGCCTTGCGGTAGGCGGCGTCGAACTCCTCGCCGTACAGGTCGACCAGCTCGGGCACGTCCGCCGGGGAGAACAGCGACCATTCGGCGTCGGCGTTGACCCGGCGCATGAACTCGTCCGGGATCCAGTGGGCGAGGTTCAGGTTGTGGGTGCGGCGGGCGTCCTCGCCGGTGTTGTCGCGGAGCTCCAGGAACTCCTCGATGTCGGCGTGCCAGGTCTCCAGGTAGACGGCGGCGGCGCCCTTGCGGCGGCCGCCCTGGTTCACGGCGGCGACCGAGGCGTCGAGCGTCTTCAGAAACGGCACGATGCCGTTGGAGTGCCCGTTGGTGCCGCGGATCAGCGAACCGCGCGAGCGGATCCGCGAGTAGGACAGACCGATGCCGCCCGCGTGCTTCGACAGGCGCGCGACCTGGTGGTAGCGGTCGTAGATCGAGTCCAGCTCGTCCTGCGGGGAGTCCAGGAGGTAGCAGGAGGACATCTGGGGGTGGCGGGTGCCGGAGTTGAAGAGCGTGGGGGAGGAGGGCAGGTAGTCGAGCCGGCTCATCAGCCCGTAGAGCGCCGCGACCTCGTCCAGCGCGCGGACCGAGTCGTCCTCGGCGAGGCCGGCCGCGACCCGGAGCATGAAGTGCTGCGGGGTCTCGATCACCTTGCGGGTGATCGGGTGGCGCAGCAGGTAGCGGGAGTACAGGGTGCGCAGGCCGAAGTAGCCGAAGCGGTCGTCGGCGGCCGGGTCGATCAGCGCGTCCAGGCGGGCGGCGTGCAGCGCGACGAAGTCGGCGGTGCGGTCGGCGATCAGGCCCTCGCGGTGGCCGGTGGCGACCGAGGCGGAGAAGGAGACCGCGCCCTGCCCGGCCGCCTCCTCGGCGATCGTGAGGGTGAGCAGGCGGGCGGCGAGCCGGGAGTAGGCGGGGTCCTCGGAGATGAGTCCGGCGGCGGCCTCGGTGGCCAGTTCGCGCAGCTCCGCCTCGTCCGAACCGGCGTGCCGGCCGCGCAGGGCGGCGGCGGCGACCCGGCCGGGGTCGGTGTCGGTGAGGTCGGCGGTGAGGTCGGTCAGGGTCCGCAGCAGTACGGTCCCGGGGCCGTCGCTCTCGATCGCGGCGGCCTCGGCGGCTGACGGACCCGCAGGCGCGATGGTCACGTGGGGGCTCTCCCTCGCTCGGCCCGGGGCCACGGCGGGGGAGGGGCGGGCGGGCATCCGTACGCGCGGAAGCGCCCGCGTCCACCGGCCCATTCCGCGAGGCCCGGACGTCGTCGGCACCCGGAACGGACGGACCGGGCGCACTGCGCGCAGGTGCTCGGACTCGCCACGTGCGGAAAAGCGCACGAAGCACACCGTTGCGGGACAGTTCCGGATTCGCACCGGATTCCCCTGCGTCGACAGCGAGGACGAGCATACATGTGGGGGGCGCCGCTCGTGGCACCCCCCACATGTTGTGTCCTCGGTCGCCCCCCGTGGTCAGAGTTCCAGGGCGAGGACGAGCAGCGGCGACAGCTCGGGGACCGGGCTCCAGTCCCGTTCGGGCAGGCGGGTGAAGCCGATCCGCCGGTAGATCCGGTGCGCCTCGGCCATCCGGTCCTGGGTGGAGAGCACCAGCCGGGAGCAGCCGTCGAGGGCCCGGGCGCGCTCGACGCAGGCCCGGACGAGCGCCTCGCCGACGCCGCGGCCGCGGGCGGCGCGGGCGACGGCAAGCAGCCGGAACTCGGCCTCGCCGGGGCCGGCGATGTCGGCCCACTCGCCGCCGCCGGCGGTGAAGGTCACCCCGCCGAGCAGCCGTCCGTCGCCGTCGACGGCGACCAGCACCTCGGCCTCGACGGCCCGCCGGGCCACGTCCCGCATCACCGGCAGGTAGTCGTCGTCCTCGCCGAAGGTGAGGTGACCGTCGTCGAGGTAGGCCCGCGCGGTGATCTCGCCGAGCTCCTCGTACTCCTCGGGCCGTACGGCCCTGATCGTGAAGTCCATGCGGGGCAGTCTGCCGGGCCGGACGGGGCGAGGGCCCGGGGTTTTCCGCCCCGGGCCCTCGCCCCGTCCGTGTGCCGCCGGGTCAGTGCGTGCCGGCGCCGACCTTCGGGAGCTCGGTGCGGACGCCGGCGTCGCCGGCGTCGGCCGTGTAGTCGGACGGGGAGGTCTCGTCGACGCCCTCGGGGGCCTTGACGGCCTTGAGGACGAAGGTGAGGACCACCGTCACGACGACGTTGAGGACGAAGGCGGTGAGACCGATGTAGCCGATCTCGCCGATGCCGGGGATCTCGGCGGAGGAGCCGCCGAAGTGCTTCTGGGTCGGGCTGGCGACGCCGTACGCGGCGGCGGTGCCGTAGACCATGCCGACGGCCCAGCCGGCCAGCAGCGCCCAGCGGTGGAACCAGCGGGTGAACAGACCGCCGACCAGGGCCGGGAAGGTCTGCAGGATCCAGATGCCGCCGAGCAGCTGGAAGTTGATCGCGACGGTCTTGTCCATGGTGAGGACGAAGGCGAGCGCGCCGACCTTGACCAGCAGCGAGACCAGCTTGGAGACCTTGGTCTCCTGCGCCGGGGTGGCGTCCTTCTTGATGAAGTCCTTGTAGATGTTGCGGGTGAAGAGGTTGGCCGCGGCGATCGACATGATCGCGGCCGGGACGAGCGCGCCGATGCCGATCGCGGCGAAGGCGACGCCCGCGAACCAGTCCGGGAACATGTTCTCGAAGAGCTGCGGGATGGCGAGCTGGCCGTTGGCGACCTTGACGCCGGCGGCGATCGCCATGAAGCCGAGCAGCGCGAGCAGGCCCAGCATCAGCGAGTACAGCGGCAGGATCGTGGTGTTGCGGCGGATGACCTCGCGGCTCTTGGAGGACAGGGTCGCCGTGATCGAGTGCGGGTACATGAAGAGCGCGAGGGCCGAGCCGAGCGCGAGCGTCGCGTACGTCCACTGGCCGGCCTCGCCCGGCACCAGGGCGCCGCGCGGCTTGTCGGTGGCCGGGTTGACCGTCGCGTACGCCTCGCCGGCCTTGGCGAAGACCTCGTCGAAGCCGCCGAGCTTGATCGGGATGTAGATGATCGCCACCGCGATGACGATGTAGATCAGGGTGTCCTTGACGAAGGCGATGAGCGCCGGGGCGCGCAGGCCCGAGGAGTAGGTGTACGCGGCGAGCACGCCGAAGGCGATGAGCAGCGGCAGGTCCTTGATGAACCAGTGGGTGTTCTCGCCGCCGCCGACGCCCATCACGTCCAGGACGGCCTGGATGCCGACGAGCTGGAGCGCGATGTACGGCATCGTGGCGAGGATGCCGGTGACCGCCACCGCGAGCGACAGGCCCTTGGAGCCGAAGCGGCCGCGGACGAAGTCGGAGGTGGTGACGTACCCGTGCTTGTGCGAGACCGACCAGAGGCGCGGCAGGAAGGTGAAGATCAGCGGGTAGACCAGGATGGTGTACGGGACGGCGAAGAAGCCGGCCGCGCCCGCCGCGTAGATGGCCGCCGGGACGGCGACGAAGGTGTACGCGGTGTAGAGGTCGCCGCCGAGCAGGAACCAGGTGACCCAGGTGCCGAACGACCGGCCGCCCAGGCCCCACTCGTCGAGGCTGTTCTCGTTCTCGGCCCTGCGCCACTTGGAGGCGAGGAAGCCCATGACCGTGACGGCCAGGAAGAAGAAGACGAAGACGCCGAGCGCCACGCCGTTGACGCCGTCCTTCATCGCGCGTCACCTCCCTTGCGGGCGCGCTGGTCACGCTGCCACAGCTTGTACGCGACCATCGTGAGCGCGGTCGACACCAGCACCCACAGCATCTGGTACCAGTAGAAGAACGGGATGCCGGCGAAGAGGGGTTCGACCTTCGCGTAGGAACTGACCCAGAGCATCGCCACGAACGGGGCCGCCAGGCAGAGCGCTATGACGATCCTGACGGGCGTGATGACCGGTTGTCTCCCGGTTGCGGTTTCTGACATGGCGAAATACGTCCCCTCACTGATCACCGGCTAATGCCGAGGAAATGTAGGGGACCGCCCACCCCTTGGGAACCCTCGTCCGAATAACGGACGTGTATCGGGCGGGTCTCGGTGTCGAACCGCGGCCCTGGAAACGGCGAACCCCGACACATCACACGGATGTGCCGGGGTGCGGGTTCAGATCGATTTTCAGCCGTTGGGGCGCTGGAGGCGGGCGACGAACTTGTAGCGGTCGCCGCGGTAGACCGAGCGCACCCACTCCACCGGCTCGCCCTGGGCGTCGAGCGAGTGACGGGAGAGCATCAGCATCGGCAGGCCGACGTCGGTGCCGAGCAGTCCGGCCTCGCGCGGGGTGGCGAGGGAGGTCTCGATGGTCTCCTCGGCCTCGGCGAGGTGCACGTCGTAGACCTCGGCCAGCGCGGTGTAGAGCGAGGTGTACTTGACCAGCGAACGGCGCAGCGCGGGAAAGCGCTTGGCCGAAAGGTGGGTGGTCTCGATGGCCATGGGCTCGCCGTTGGCGAGGCGGAGGCGCTCGATGCGCAGCACCCGGCCGCCGGCCGTGATGTCGAGCAGTCCGGCGAGGGTGTCGTCGGCGGTGACGTAGCCGATGTCGAGGAGCTGCGAGGTGGGTTCGAGTCCCTGGGCGCGCATGTCCTCGGTGTACGAGGTGAGTTGGAGGGACTGGGAGACCTTGGGCTTCGCCACGAAGGTGCCCTTGCCCTGGATGCGCTCCAGGCGGCCCTCGACGACCAGTTCCTGGAGGGCCTGGCGCACGGTGGTGCGCGAGGTGTCGAACTCGGCCGCGAGCGTGCGCTCGGGCGGTACCGGGGTGCCGGGCGGAAGGGTCTCCGTCATGTCGAGGAGGTGCCTTTTCAGCCGGTAGTACTTGGGCACGCGCGCGGTGCGGGTCGCCGCCCCGCCCTCTGTCTCCGTGCTGCCCGCCTCCGTGGCCATGGCCTGCCTTCCCGACTGTGCTGCTGCCGTCACCGGCTCCTCCGTCTGTCGCGGCTCACATGGTGGCACGGACCGGTCACGGGTCGTCGGCCTCCCTCAGGTGTCGGTCCGATAACGGACGCGACTGCCCTTCTTATACACCCTTGACACCCCTAAAGGTCTAGGCCAAGCTCCGGGTACTGGTCTAAACCATTAAAGACCAGGTCCCAGCCCCACGAGCACTACCTGACGTATGTCTTCGCGCGGTGGGCAGGGGTTGCAGGCATCCCTGAGGAGGGTGGCGTGAAGCGCAAGCTCATCGCGGCGATCGGCGTCGCGGGCATGATGGTCTCTATCGCTGCGTGTGGCGGTTCCGACAGCGGTGACGGCAAGGACAAGGCCGAGGGCGGCGACAAGTCGCTCACCGTCTGGGTCATGGACGGTTCCGCTCCCAAGGAGTGGATCGACGGCGTCAACAAGGAGTTCGAGGCCGCCCACCCCGGCGTCAAGGTCAACGTCGAGGTCCAGCAGTGGACCGACATCCAGACCAAGGTCACCACGGCCCTCTCCGAGGACACCCCGCCGGACGTCCTTGAGCTCGGCAACACCCAGACCACGGGTTACGCCGTCACCGGCGGTCTCGCCGACCTCACCGGTGACAAGGAGAAGCTCGGTTACGCCAACTGGAGCAAGGGCATGCTGCCCTCGGCCGAGCTGGACGGCAAGCTCTACGCCGCTCCGTGGTGGGCCGCCAGCCGCGTCGTGATCTACGACAAGGCCGCGTACAAGAAGGCCGGCGTCACCCCGCCGAAGACCCGCGACGAGTGGATCGACGGCCTGAAGAAGCTCAAGGCCGCCGACGCCAAGTCGCAGCCCATCTACCTCCCGGGCCAGAGCTGGTACGTCCTCGCCGGCTTCCTCTGGGACGAGGGCGGCGAGCTCGCGGTCAAGGACGGCGACAAGTGGAAGGGCGGCCTGGCCACCCCGCAGGCCGCCGCCGCCATGAACTTCTACAAGGAGCTGCAGTCCTTCTCGACCGCTCCGAAGGACAAGGACGAGGCCACCCCGCAGCAGTCCGTCGACGTCGTCCCCAAGGGCGGCGTCGCCTCCTGGATCGGTCTCGGCTGGGAGGCCGGCGGCGCGATCGCCGCCATCGAGAAGGCCGGCAAGAAGGCCGACTTCGGCTACTTCCCGATCCCGGGCAAGACCGCCGACAAGCCGGGCTCCGTCTTCTTCGGCGGCTCCAACCTCGCCGTCGCCGAGCGCTCCAAGAACCAGGAGCTCGCGAAGGAGTGGCTGGCCTTCGTCACCAACAAGAAGCAGCTGCAGTCGTACGGCACCGCCAACAAGGGCGGCATCATCCCCGTCGACACCTCCGCGCAGGTCACCCCTGAGGCCGGCTCCTTCGCCGAGGCCATGGTGAAGGTCGCCGAGGTCGGTCGCATCACCCCGATCACCGGTGGCTGGGCCAACGTCGAGACCGAGCCCAACCCGATCAAGGGCTACATGACCAAGGTCCTGAAGGGCGAGGACCCGCAGAAGGCCGGCGAAGAGGCCGACAAGGTCATCGCCGAGCGCATCAACCAGCAGTAACCCCACCCCGGTGGCGTGGCCGGCTTCCCCCCGGCCACGCCACCTGGGCGTTGCAGTGATTGCGGCCCGCTCCCCCGGGCCGTGCCCCGGTGGGCGCGGGAGCCCCAGAACCGCGAGGAAGAAGACCATGACCGTGGACTCCCAGGGGACGGCGACCGCCGGTTCCCAGGACGCGCCCGGGAGGGCGGCAGGGAAGTCGCAGACTCCGCCACCCCCTTCCGGCGCGAAGGAAGCCCTTCAGCCCTCGCGCGGCAGACGTTCGCTGCCTGGTGGGCTACTGCCGTACCTGCTCGTCACGCCCGCCCTGCTGTCCATGGCGGTGCTGCTGCTCTACCCCCTGATCAGCAACCTGATCCTCTCCTTCCAGTCGGTCAACCGGCGTGAACTGATCCGCCGCGAGACCCCCTGGGTCGGCTTCGACAACTACACGGAGCTGCTGGGCAACTCCGAGTTCTGGACCGTCGTCCTCCGCTCGGTCGCCTTCACCGCCGCCAACGTGGCGCTGATCATGGCGATCGGCACCGGCATCGGCCTGCTCCTCAACCGCCTCGGCAAGAAGATGCGGCTGGTGCTCTCCCTGGCGCTCGCCTTCGCCTGGGCCATGCCGATCGTCGCCTCCGTCACGGTCTTCCAGTGGCTCTTCGACGAGCAGTTCGGCGTCGCCAACTGGCTGATGCGCACGCTCGGCTTCGCCGGCTACGAGCAGCACAACTGGTTCGAGACCGGCTTCTCCACCTTCGTGATCATCACGGCCCTCGTCGTCTGGGGCTCCGTCCCCTTCGTCGCCCTCAACATGTACGCCGGCCTCACCACGGTGGGCACCGAGCTCTACGAGGCGGCCCGCATGGACGGCGCCAGCGGCTGGCGGACCTTCTGGTCCGTGGTCTTCCCCAACCTGAAGCCCTTCTTCATGATCACCACCTTCCTGGAGATCATCTGGGTCTTCAAGGCGTTCACCCAGGTCTACGCCATGAACCAGGGCGGCCCCGACCGCGCCACCGAGACCCTTCCCGTCTTCGCCTACATCGAAGGCATGAGCCAGCAGCACTACGGCGTCGCGGCGGCCATCTCGATCCTCACCATCGTGATGCTCCTCGTGGCCATGTCCTTCTACTTCCGCCTGATCCTGAAGCAGGAGGACGAGCAGTGAGCACCACCGCACAGAACCCCAAGGCACCCGTGCCGGCCCGGGCCCCGCAGAAGCTGCGCACCCGCAAGCCGCTGACCGTCGGCGCCGTCGCGAAGAACGCCGCCGCGCTCGTCCTGGCCGTGATCTTCGTCTTCCCGGTCTACTGGATGTTCTCGTCCTCGCTGAAGCCGCAGAGCGAGATCCTCTCCAAGGACCCGGTCTTCTTCTTCACACCGACCTTCGAGAACTACTCCACGGCCACCGGCGTCGACCTCTTCTGGACGTACGTCACCAACAGCCTGATCGTCACGGTCGGCGCCGTCCTCCTGGCCCTGCTCGTCGCCCTCGCCGCGAGCTTCGCGATCGCCCGCATGAGGTTCAAGGGCCGCAAGGGCATCGTCCTCATCGTGATGATGGCCCAGATGGCCCCCTGGGAGGTCATGGTCATCGCGATGTACATGATCGCCCGCGACAACGACCTGCTGAACAGCATCCCGCTGCTCACCGCGATCTACTTCGTGATGGTCCTGCCCTTCACCATCTGGACCCTGCGCGGCTTCATCGCCGCCGTCCCGGTGGAGCTGGAGGAGGCCGCCCAGATCGACGGCTGCACCCGCGGCCAGGCGTTCCGCAAGGTCATCTTCCCGCTGCTCGCCCCCGGCCTGATGTCCACCTCGCTCTTCGGCTTCATCACGGCCTGGAACGAGTTCGCCATGGTCCTGGTGCTCAACAAGGACAAGACGAACCAGACCCTGACGCTCTGGCTCACCCAGTTCCAGACCGCGTTCGGCGACGACTGGGGCGCCACCATGGCCGCCTCGACGCTCTTCGCCCTGCCCGTGCTCATCGTGTTCCTCTTCCTCCAGCGCAAGGCCGTCGGCGGCATGACCGCCGGCGCGGTGAAGGGATAACGGCGCCCCATGACCACACTCGTACACGGCTCGGACACCCTGACCCGTGACGCGCTCACGGTGCTCCAGCCCGGCTTCGTCGGCACCACCGCCCCCGACTGGCTGCTCCGCCGGATCGGCGAGGGCCTGTCCTCCGTCGGCCTCTTCGGCCGGAACGTCGTCAGCCCCGACCAGCTCGCCCGCCTCACCGCGCAGCTCCGCGCCGAGCGGGAGGACGTCCTCGTCGCCATCGACGAGGAGGGCGGCGACGTCACCCGCCTGGAGGTCAACGAGGGCTCGTCCTTCCCGGGCAACTACGCCCTGGGCCGGGTCGACGACGTCGAGCTGACCCGGGCCGTCGCCCGCGAGCTCGGCCGCCGGCTGATCGCCTGCGGGATCGACCTCAACTGGGCGCCCTCGGCCGACGTGAACTCCAACGCCGAGAACCCGGTCATCGGCGTCCGCTCCTTCGGACCGGACCCGGACCTGGTCGCGCGGCACACCGTGGCGTACGTCGACGGCCTCCAGGGCGTCGGGGTCGCGGCCTGCACCAAGCACTTCCCCGGACACGGCGACACCAACGTCGACTCGCACGACGCGCTGCCCCGGATCGATGTGGACCTCGCCACACTGCACGCCCGTGAGCTGGTGCCTTTCCGCGCGGCCGTCGCCGCGGGTACCAAGGCGGTCATGAGCGCGCATATCCTGCTCTCCGCGCTCGACACCGAACGTCCGGCCACCCTGAGCCCGCAGATCCTCACCGGTCTGCTCCGCCAGGAGCTGGGCTTCGACGGCCTGATCGTCACCGACGGCATGGAGATGCAGGCCGTCGCGGCGACGTACGGCATCGAGCGCGGATCCGTCCTCGCGATCGCCGCGGGCGCCGACGCCATCTGCGTCGGCGGCGGGCTGTGCGACGAGGACACCGTGCTGCGGCTGCGCGACGCGCTCGTCTCCGCGGTACGGACCGGTGAACTGCCCGAGGAGCGGCTGGCCGACGCCGCGGCGCGCGTGCGCGCCCTGGCGGCCTGGACCCAGGCGCACCGGGCGAGGGGGGCTGGATCGGTGCCGGGCGCGGCAGTGCAGGAGGGGACCGCGCCCGGCGCCGACATCGGACTCGTGGCGGCCCGCCGGGCGCTGCGGATCACCCGGGGCGCGGAGCTCTACACCCCGGTGTCGAGCGCTCCCTTCGTCGCCTCCTTCACCCCGGTCGCCAACTTCGCGGTCGGCGACGAGACCCCGTGGGGCGTCGCCGCCGAGCTGGACCGGCTGCTGCCGGGCACCGGGTCCGGTTCCTTCGACGCCGAGGCCACCGTGGAGTCGGTGCTCGCGGCGGCGGGGGAGCGGCGGATCGTCGCGGTCGTCCGCGACCTCCACCGGCACCCCTGGATGACCGCGGCGCTGGACGGCCTGGTCGCCGTCCGCCCGGACACCGTGGTCGTCGAGATGGGCCTCAACGAGGCGGAGCCGCGCGGCGCCCTGCACATCGCGACCCACGGCGCCGCCCGGGTCTGCGGCCGGGCCGCGGCGGAGGCCGTGGTCGGCACCGGCGCCTGACGGACTCCCGCACGCGCCCGGGAACGCGCGCACGGCAAGGGGCCCGGCACCTGATCCAGGTGCCGGGCCCCTTGCCGTGCGCCGGTGGGTGATCCGGGGATCAGATGCCCTGCCAGGAGGGCTTGTTCGCGTAGGTGTGGCGGAAGTAGTCCGCGAGCTTCAGCTTGGAGGCGGCGGCCTCGTCCACGACCACGGTGGCGTGCGGGTGGAGCTGGAGCGCGGAGGCGGGGACGAGCGCGGCGACGGGGCCCTCGACCGTCTGCGCGACGGCCTCGGCCTTGCCCTCGCCGGTGGCGAGCAGCACCAGGTGGCGGGCCTCCAGGATGGTGCCGATGCCCTGGGTGATGACGTGGTGCGGGACCTGGTCGATGTCGTCGTCGAAGAAGCGGGCGTTGTCCACCCGGGTCTGCTCGGTGAGCGTCTTGATCCGGGTGCGGGAGGCGAGCGAGGAGCAGGGCTCGTTGAAGCCGATGTGCCCGTCGGTGCCGATGCCGAGGATCTGGAGGTCCACACCGCCGGCGTCGACGAGCGCCTTGTCGTACGCCTCGCAGGCCGCCTGGACGTCCTCGGCGGAGCCGTCGGGACCCATGAAGTGGTCCTCCGGCAGACCGAGCGGCTCCACCACCTGGCGCAGCACCGTCGAGCGGTACGACTCCGGGTGCCCGGCGGGCAGCCCCACGTACTCGTCGAGCTGGGCGATGCGCGCCCGGGAGGCGTCCACCGAGCCGGCGTTCACCTGGGCGATCAGGGCGTCGTAGATCGGGATCGGGGTCGAGCCCGTGGCCACGCCGAGCAGCGCGTCGGGCTTGCGGCGCAGGAGGTCGGCGATGCCGTCCGCGATGAGCTCTCCGCCCGCCTTGGCGTCCTTGACGATGACAACTTCCACGCTGTGCCTGCCGATCTGGTGAGGGGCTAGGGAGGGGCCATGTGGTATAGACCAATCAAAGTCCCAATCTAGCAGAGGGAGGCCCGTCTCCTCATGCCGTTCCGCACCCCGGACGGCCCGCACCTCCCGGCCTCCTCCATCGTCGGCCGCACACCCCTCCCCAGCCACTCGAACCCCACCGCCACCACCACCGCACGCCCCCTCCGCACGGCCCGCCCGGCCCCGAGGGGACGGCGCCCCCACCCGTACGTGCCCGACCCCCGCCCGGGCACGTACGGGCGCGGACCCGGGCGCCTCAGGTCAGCGAACCCCCGGTCGCGTCGATCCAGGCCCCCGTCACCCAGCGCGCGTCGTCCGAGACGAGGAAGGCCACCACGTCGGCTATCTCCGCCGGCGCCCCGACCCCGCCGAGCGCCGACATCGCCGCCGCGCCCGCCCACGCCTCCTCGCCGCCCCGCAGCCAGTCCGCGTTGATGTCCGTGTCCACGATCCCGGGCGCCACCGTGTTGACCGTGATCCGACGCGGGCCCAGCACCTTGGACAGATCCCGCGTGAAGACGTCCAGCGCCGCCTTCGACATCGAGTAGGCGATCAGGTCCGGCATCAGCGCCGTCCTGCTCAGCCCCGTCGACACGTTCACGATCCGGCCCCCGTCCCGCAGCCGCTCCGCCCCCAGCTGCGCGAGGAAGAATGGCGCCTTCGCGTTCACCGCGAACACCCGCTCGAACTCCTCCTCGCCGATCGTCCCGAAGGGCTGCGTGGCGGCGATGCCCGCGTTGTTCACCAGGATGTCCAGTCCCTCCGCCCGTGCGTCGAAGGCCGCCCACAGCGCCGCCGCGTCGCCCGGCACCCCCAGCTCCTGCCCGATCGCGAACGCCTCGCCGCCCGCCGCCTCGATCGCCGCGACCGTCTCCTTCGCCGCCGCCTCGTTGGTCCCGTAGTGCACCGCGACCCGCGCGCCGTCCCGGCCCAGCCGCTCGGCGATCCCTCGCCCGATGCCCCGGCTCCCGCCCGTGACCAGTGCCGTCTTCCCCGTGAGCACGCCCATGGCGACGCCCCCCTCATTTGCTAGCGGTCGTTACAGAAAGACGGTACCCCATGATTCGTAACGCACGCTATAGAATTCACCCCATGGCGACGAAACAGCGCGGCCGCCCCCGCTCCTTCGACCGGCCCACGGCCCTGGAGCAGGCGACGATGGCCTTCTGGGAGCACGGCTACGAGACGACCTCCGTCTCCGACCTCACCCGGGCCATGGGCATCAGCGCCCCGAGCCTCTACGCCGCCTTCGGTGACAAGCGGACCCTCTTCGAGGAGGTCGTGGCCGAGTACGTGGCCTCGCACGGCGCCTTCGGCACCCGCGCCTTCGAGGAGGAGCCCACCGCCCGGGCCGCGGTGGCGCGGCTGCTCCGCGAGGCCGCCGTCGCCTACACGGAGGCCGGCCATCCACCGGGCTGCCTGGTGATCTCCGCCGCCGTCAACTGTTCGACCCCCGAGGTCGACGAGGCGCTCCGCGCCCGGCGCAACGCCCATCTGGCCGCCATCGAGGACCGGATCCGCCGGGACGTCGAGGCCGGTGAGCTGCCCGCCGCCACCGACCCCCGCGTCCTCGCGCGCTTCAGCGGGGCCGTGCTCCAGGGCATGTCCCAGCAGGCCCGCGACGGGGCGACGGCGGAGGAGCTGGCGGCGGTGGCCGAGTCGGCGATGCGGGCCTGGCCCACACCCTGAGGCGGCCGGCCGGACCCGGAGGCGACGGGGCGGGAGATCACGCGGCCCGGAAACGGCCGCGGGCCGCGGCGCCTGGCGGGACCCTCAACCCGCCCGGCACCGCAGCCCGGGTATGCCCGGCCGGGGGTGTGCGGACCCTCGGCCGTGAAGGGAGGTCTCGGCGCAGTCAGGGCAGAGAGCGCCGGGGACCTCGTCCATCCTCCTGTGCGGGGAGGATGGAGGCTGTGTGAAGTTCGATGCGTTCATTGTGGACTAGACCATTCTTGTCTGTCCATCCACCTGAACGCGGTGTTTCCGGGGCCATCCTCCAACACGCAGCCCGGGAGATCCAGGTTCACCAGCCGTTAATTCCGCGGGTACGCTCGCACCGTGCCCTCCATGAACGACCTCGTCCGCCAGCACACCGCCCTGAGCGACTCCGATCTGGAGTGGCTCCACCTGCTGGTGTCGGAGTGGCAGCTGCTCTCCGACCTCTCCTTCGCCGACCTCGTCCTGTGGGTCCCCACCCTCGACGGCACCCGGTACGTCTCCGTCGCCCAGATGCGCCCGAACACCGGCCCCACCTCCTACCAGGACGACATGGTCGGGCACCTGGTCCCGCGCGGCCGCCGCCCGCTCCTGGACGCCGCCCTCGACGAGGGCCGCATCGTCCGCGAGGGCGACCCCGAGTGGCGCGAGGAGGTCCCGGTCCGCGTCGAGTCGATCCCCGTACGCCGCGACGGCCGCGTCCTCGGCGTGATCGCCCGCAACACCAACCTGCTGACCGTCCGCACCCCCTCCCGGCTCGAGCTCACCTACCTCCAGTCGGCCTCCGACCTCGCCCAGATGATCGCGGCCGGCTCCTTCCCGTACCCCGGCGAGCAGTCCGACATGGACTCGCTGCCGCGGGCCGGCGACGGCCTGGTCCGCCTGGACGCCGACGGCATGGTCCAGTACGCCTCGCCCAACGCCCTCTCCGCCTACCACCGGCTCGGCCTCGCCGCCGACCTGGTCGGCCAGCACCTCGGCCAGATCACCGCCGAACTGGCCCCCTCCCGCGGCCCGGTCGACGAGGCCCTGGTCAAACTCGCCTCCGGCTACGCCCCGAGGAACTTCGAGGTGGAGGGCAGCGGAGGGGTCATCCAGCTGCGGGCCATCCCGCTCAAGCCCAAGGGCAGCCGGATCGGTTCGCTCGTCCTGCTCCGGGACGTCACCGAACTGCGCCGCCGCGAGCGCGAGTTGATCACCAAGGACGCCACCATCCGGGAGATCCACCACCGGGTGAAGAACAACCTCCAGACCGTGGCGGCCCTGTTGCGGCTCCAGGCGCGCCGGATGGACTCCGACCGCGGCCGCGAGGCGCTCAACGAGGCGGTCCGGCGCGTCGGTTCGATCGCCATCGTGCATGAGACGCTGTCCCAGAACCTGGACGAGCGGGTCGAGTTCGACGAGATCGCCGACCGGGTCATCGCGATGGTCGCCGAGATCTCCCCGGGCAAGGTCACCTGCCGGCGCAACGGCCGCTTCGGCATCCTGGACGCGGAGGTCGCCACCCCGCTCTCCATGGTCCTCACCGAGATCCTGCAGAACGCCCTGGAGCACGCCTTCGCCCCCGGCGAGCACGGCACGGTGGAGGTCAGCGCGGTCCGCGGCGAGCCCCGCCCCGACACCCGTCTCCTCATCACCGTCCGGGACGACGGCCGCGGACTGCCCGAGGGCTTCGACCCGCAGACCGCCGGCAACCTCGGCCTCCAGATCGTACGAACCCTGGTGGAAGGGGAGTTGGGCGGCACCTTCGACATGCGGCCCGGCAGCGAGGGCGGCACCAAGGTGGTCCTGGACATCCCGGTGCGCCCGCAGAAGTGACCCGCCCGCAGGGTGACCCGTCCTCAGAAGTGACCTGTCCTCAGGAGTGACCTGTCCTCAGAAGGGACCTGTCCTCGGAAGTGACCCGCCCGCGGAAGCACGTGCCCGCGTGGTCCGTACCTTTGGTCACGCACAGCAGCGAGCCCCGGACCGAAGTGAATCGGTCCGGGGCTCGAATGCTGTGGGGTACTGCTTACTGCTGCGCGCTGCGGCTCGGGGGGCGGTGATTGCGTACACGGTGTACGCGCCGCGTGCCTCAGGCTGTGCAGGTGGCTCAGGCGCTGGCGTTGCGCGCCCGGTTGCGGGCGGCGCGGCGCTTCATCGCGCGGCGCTCGTCCTCGCTGAGGCCACCCCAGACGCCGGAGTCCTGGCCGGACTCGAGCGCCCACTGCAGGCACTGCTCCATGACGGGGCAGCGGCGGCAGACGGCCTTGGCTTCCTCGATCTGCAGCAGCGCAGGACCGGTGTTGCCGATGGGGAAGAACAGCTCGGGGTCTTCCTCACGACAAACGGCGTTGTGACGCCAGTCCATGGCTGCTACCTCTCTCGGTTATTACGTGCAAGTTGCTTGTGAATGTGAACGCTTTCACGAATCCCTCAACAAGTGAAGGGCCGACTGCCGGATGAACCGGTGTGGTCCTTGGTGTGAGGAGGGGTTCTGGCTCTCAGTGGAGGCCGGTCTTGCGGGCCGTCCCGATCGCCAAGAAGAGACTCGCAAACCTCGGCAGCGGATACAACCCCTTCCGGAAAGTTTTTTTTGATTCCTCGGTGTCGGCTAGGTCACAGCCGTACTTCTAAGGGGTGGATGCGCGCCTAAACGTTCGAGTGCAAGGACTTTCGGCCCTTCCACTCACACAATCACACGCAGTGCACGGCGTACGCCTGTGAACGTCACGCTCGTACGCAGTCCGAGGTGGTCTCCGTCCATCTGGAGCGGGAGGGGCACCTTCGAATGCAAGGTGAAGTCGGTCAGGTCGTGCAGAGTCGTGGCGTGCTTGCCGCGGGGCCCCCGTTCGGGGCTGGAAGTGAGCAGCTGGGTGGCGTAGCGGGCCACCGCCGGGGTGGAGAGACGGCTCAGTCCGAGGACGTCGAGCGCGGTGTCGAAGGACGCCTCCGGGGACGCGTACACCGGGCGATTGCCCAGGTAGGTCCAGGGGGAGGTGTTGCAGATTATGGAGAGGACCAGGTCCTCCACCGGCTCGGCGCCGGGCCGCTCCAGGGTGATCGTCCCGTGCCGCCGGTGCGGGTCCTCCAGGAACTGGCGGAGCACCTGGCGCAGATAGAGCGCGTGCGTGGACCGCTTCCCCTGTTCGCGCTGCTGTTCGACCCGGCCGACCACGCCGGCGTCGAAGCCGAGTCCGGCGCAGAAGGTGAACCAGCGGGACGGCACCTCCTCGTCCGGGGTGTCCGGCGTCCCCGACGCGAGCCCGAGGCTCACCGTCCGGGCGCTCCGCTCGCGCAGTGCGTCGAGCAGGGCGCCGGTCGCCTCCACGGCGTCGTTCGGCAGCCCCAGCGCGCGGGCGAAGACATTGGTCGAACCGCCCGGCACGACCGCCAGACCGGGCAGCCGGTCCGGGTCGGGTCCGTGGTGCAGCAGCCCGTTCACGACCTCGTTCACCGTGCCGTCGCCGCCGAGGGCCACGACCAGGTCGATCTCGCCCGACTCGGCCGCTCTCCGGCCGAGGTCCCGCGCGTGCCCCCGGTACTCGGTGCTGACGGCCTCCAGCTTCATCTCGCTGGCCAGCGCGTGGATCAGTACGTCACGGGTGCGGGCACTGGTGGTGGTGGCTGCCGGGTTGACCACGAGAAGTGCGCGCATGACCGCCAGCGTACCTACCCGGTGGTACCGATCCCACTCCTGCCCGCTCGGTGGACATCCCGCCGGCCCGGACCGCCGCCGTGTCGGGGGACACCCCCGCCGGGCCCCGGACCGGCCGGCCTCCCCGTTACGCTGCCTCTCATGAGCAGTACGGAGCAGACCCCCCGCCCCGCCCGCCTGGCCGCGGCCGCGGGCGTGGCCCTCGTCGAGGCCCTCGGGCTCCTCGCCGGCGGTGTGTACATGCTGGTGCGGACGCTGGCCGACGGCGGCGACCTGACCGGCGGCGTGACCGGCGGGGTGACCCTCGTCGTGCTCGGCCTGATCCCGCTCGCCGCCGCCCGTGGGCTGTGGCGGATGCGCTCCTGGAGCCGCGGCCCCGCCGTGATCACCCAGGTCCTGGCGCTGCCGGTCGCCTGGCAGATGCTCCAGTCCGAGGGTGTGATCCCGTACGGCATCGTGCTCGCCGTGCTCGCCGTGACCGGGCTCGTCCTGCTGGTGAACCCGGCCACGACCGAGGCGCTCGGGATCCGGCGCCCCGGCCAGGACGCCTCCTGAGCCTCACTCCTCCACGAGGAGCTTCTCCCGCAGCTGCGCCAGGGTCCTGGCGAGCAGCCGGGAGACGTGCATCTGGGAGATGCCGACCTCCTGCGCGATCTGCGAC
This sequence comes from Streptomyces sp. NRRL F-5727, assembly GCF_000719555.1. Taxonomy (GTDB): domain Bacteria; phylum Actinomycetota; class Actinomycetes; order Streptomycetales; family Streptomycetaceae; genus Streptomyces. Next base: position 11,173 of record NZ_JOGX01000054.1, on the reverse strand, counting down.
TGGGTCATGTTCCCGAAGAACCGCAGCAGCAGGATCCGCTTCTCCCGCGGCGGCAGGTCCTCCAGGAGCGGCTTGAGCGACTCCCGGTACTCGACGCCCTCCAGGGCCTCGTCCTCGGCGCCCAGCGTGTCCGCGACCGCCGGCGACTCGTCGTCGGTGTCCGGCACGTCCAGCGAGAGCGTCGAGTAGGCGTTCGCCGACTCGAGCCCCTCCAGGACCTCCTCCTCGGAGATCCCGAGCCGCTCGGCCAGCTCGTGCACGGTCGGTGACCGTCCGTGCTGCTGCGACAGCTCCGCCGTGGCCGTCGTCAGCGACAGCCGCAGCTCCTGGAGCCGGCGCGGCACCCGGACCGCCCAGCCCTTGTCGCGGAAGTGCCGCTTGATCTCGCCGACCACCGTCGGCGTCGCGTACGTGGAGAACTCCACGCCCCGCTCCGGGTCGAACCGGTCGACCGACTTGATCAGGCCGATCGTCGCCACCTGCGTCAGGTCGTCCAGCGGCTCGCCGCGGTTCCGGAAGCGCCGCGCCAGGTGCTCGACCAGCGGCAGGTGCATCCGTACCAGCCGGTTGCGCAGCTCGGCCTTCTCCGGGGAGCCCTCCGGCAGCGCCCGCAGCTCCACGAAGAGCGCGCGGGCGCCGCTGCGGTCCTGCGGCTGGTGACCGCCCCCGCCGTCACCGTCCACCGCGTCCACCACGTTCACGTTCACGTCCGCGTCCGCCGCGTCCGCGGTGTCGGTGCTCCCGCTCGGGGCCGGTGCCGGGGGAGCCTCGTCGTGCTGCTGCTCGTGCTCGCTCATCTGGTCCGCCTGCTGCTCCGTAGCGACCTCATGCGGCCTTGCTGCCTGCTGACCGGGGATGCCGGCCGTCGCGTCCCCGCTCCTCACGCCGGGCCTGGCCCCGCGCCGCGCTGTTTGTACAGGCTGATCGAGACCGTGTTGTCCTCCGCGACCGAGGACTCCACCTTCCCGGCCAGCGCTGACAGCACCGTCCAGGCGAAGGTGTCCCGCTCGGGCGCCCGGCCGTCCGTCGTCGGCGCGGACACGGTCACGTCGAGGGAGTCGTCCACCAGCCGGAAGACGCAGCTCAGGACCGAGCCGGGCACCGCCTGCTGGAGCAGGATCGCGCACGCCTCGTCCACCGCGATCCGCAAGTCCTCGATCTCGTCGAGGGTGAAGTCCAAGCGCGCCGCGAGACCGGCCGTGGCCGTACGCAGCACGGACAGATAGGCACCCGCAGCGGGCAGCCGGACTTCCACGAAGTCCTGGGTCCCGGGCTCGCCTGCGATCTGGGACACCCTCACCTCCAAGGTGGCACAAGCTCATTCGGGGCCCGGGGGAAGACCCCGGACCGGGCGCGGTCACGCAGGGGCTGCGCGGTCCGCCGTGACGCTATCGCGATCCATCCTGCCGTGTCGCCGCAAGCCCCCGGGCCCCCGATCCCGGCCCGTCACTCATGGTAGGCCCATGGGTGCGGACGGTGGCCAGGGGTGTGCGGGGGCCAAAAAGCGGCGACCGGCGGAGGGGTGACGTACCCACCGGCCCGCCCGTCGAACCGCGCCGCCGCCCGCGGACCGCTCCGGCTCAGACCAGCGCCTCGTCCACGAAGCACCAGCGCCACGCCTCGCCGGGCTCGAAGGTCCGCATCACCGGGTGCCCGGTCGCGCCGAAGTGCCCGGTCGCGTGCCGCCCCTGCGAGGAGTCGCAGCAGCCCACGTGCCCGCAGGTCAGACAGAGCCGGAGCTGCACCGGGTTCGTCCCGTCGGCCAGACACTCGGGGCACGTGTCGTGGAGCGGGGCCGGCTCGGGGCGCGGCATTTCTGCTACGTGCGGGCACTCGATCATGATGGCCAGGGTACGTGGCGGACGCCCCGTACCGGGCGGACGGGACGAACGGCGAGACGGGACGGTGGAGGGGCGGCATGGACGCACTGCGGCTGGTGGCACTGGTGGCGGCGAGCGCGGCGGTGGCGGGGCTCGCCCGCCGCACCCCCGTACCCGCCCCGCTCCTCCTCGTCGCGGTCGGCCTGGCCGCCTCGTACGCCCCCGGGGTCCCCGACTACACCCTCGACCCGCACATCGTGCTGCCGCTGATCCTGCCGCCGCTGCTCTACACGGCCGCCGTCGACTCCTCCTACCTGGACCTGCGGGCCAACATCCGGCCCGTCGCGCTGCTCTCCGTCGGATACGTCCTCTTCGCCACCGTGGCCGTCGGCTGGCTCGCCTACGTCCTCGTCCCCGACCTGCCGCTCACCGCCGCCCTCGTCCTCGGCGCGGTGATCGCCCCGCCGGACGCGGTGGCCGCCACCGCCATCGCCCGCCGCCTCGGCCTGCCGCACCGGATCACCACGATCCTCCAGGGCGAGTCCCTGGTGAACGACGCCACCGCGATCACCGCCTACAAGGTCGCCCTCGCCGCCGCCGTCGGCGAGGGCATCAGCTGGGCCGGCGGCCTCGGCGAGTTCGCCCTGGCCGCGGTCGGCGGCGTCGGCGTCGGCCTGGTCCTCATGGTGCCCATCCACTGGCTGCGGACCCGGCTCACCGAACCGCTGCTCCAGAACACCCTCTCCCTCCTCATCCCCTTCATCGCCTACGCGGCGGCCGAGGAGGTGCACGCCTCCGGGGTGCTCGCCGTCGTCGTGGTCGGCCTCTTCCTCGGGCACAAGGCGTGGAAGGTCGACTTCGCCACCCGCCTCCAGGAGGAGGCCGTGTGGAAGATGGTCGCCTTCATCCTGGAGTCCGCCGTCTTCGCCCTGATCGGCCTCCAGCTGCCGTACGTGGTCCGGGAGCTCGGCCCGTACAGCATCGGGCAGGCCGCCTGGTACGCCTTCGGGGTCTTCGTCTTCGTCGTCGTGGTCCGCTTCGTCTGGGTCTTCCCGGCGACCTTCCTGCCCCGCCTGTTCTCGGCCCGGGTCCGGGAGCGCGAGCCGGGCGTCGACTGGCGGGCGCCGGTGGTCGTCGGCTGGGCCGGCATGCGCGGGGTGGTCTCCCTCGCGATCGCCTTCTCCATCCCCGTCGCCACCGACGGCGTCGAGTTCCCCGCCCGCAACCTCGTCCTCTTCCTCACCTTCACCACCGTCATCGGCACCCTCGTCGTCCAGGGCCTCACACTGCCCCCGCTCATCCGGGCCCTGAAGCTCCCCGGCCGCGACCGCTACCAGGAGACGCTCGCCGAGGCGCAGGCCCAGAGCGAGGCGTCCCGGGCCGCCGAGGCGCGCCTGGAGGAGCTCCTCGCCGACGAGCGCAACGCCCTGCCCGGGCCGCTCGCCGACCGCCTCCGCACGGTGCTGGAGCGCCGCCGCAACAGCGTCTGGGAGCGCCTCGGCGCGGTCAACGAGCTCACCGGCGAGACCGCCGACGACACCTACCGGCGGCTCTCCCGGCAGATGATCGAGGCCGAGCGCGAGGTCTTCGTCCGGCTGCGCGACGAGCGCCGGATCGACGACGAGATGATGCGGAGCCTGCTGCGCCGCCTCGACCTGGAGGAGGCCGCCGCCTACCGCGAGGAGACCGGCTAGCCGTCCCCGGACCCGGTGATCACGGCGGCGATCCGGGTCCCCGGCGGGAAGGCGCCCTCCTCGGCCAGGGACACCAGAGCGAGGAGCATTTTGGCCACATACAGCCGCTCGATGGCGAGTCCATGCCGCGCCCCGAAGTCCTGTGCGAACGCGTCGAGCTCCGGGGTCGTACGGCCGTAGCCGCCGCAGTGGAACCGCTCGTCCAGCCGCCACTCCCCGCGCGGGTGGCCGAATGCGGCCTCCTGGAGCGCCCGCACCTCACCGCCGAGGAAGCCGCCCTTCAGGACCGGCACCCCCAGCGTCCGGCCGTCGAAGCCGGCGGCGAGGCCCGCCAGGGTGCCGCCGGTGCCGCAGGCCACCGCGGCCACGTCCGCCCGCCCGGACAGCTCCCGCCCGAGCGCCGTGCACCCCTCCACGGCGAGCGCGTTGCTGCCGCCCTCGGGGACCACGTAGGCGCCCTCCGGGGCCCGTTCGAGGAGCGCCGCCAGCACCGCCGGCTCGTGCTTCGCCCGGTACGTGGCACGGTCCACGAACTCCAGCCGCATCCCGTCCGCCGCGCACCGCGCCAGCGAGGGGTTGAGCGGCCGCCCCGCCAGCTCGTCGCCGCGCACGATCCCGATCGTCGGGAAGCCGAGCAGCCGGCCGGCGGCGGCGGTGGCCCGCAGGTGGTTGGAGTAGGCGCCGCCGAAGGTCAGCACCGGCCGCCCGGCGGCCGCCCGCAGGTTGAGCGCGAGCTTGCGCCACTTGTTGCCGGGCAGGTCGGGGTGGATGAGGTCGTCCCGCTTGAGCAGCAGCGTCAGCCCGCGCCGGGCGAACCGCTCGTCCTCCACCGGCTCCAGCGGCGAGGGCAGCCGGGGCCGCAGGGCGGAGAGGTCGTACGTGTCCACCCGTCCATTCTCGCGGCCGGCGGCAGCCCCGGGAGCGGGGCCCGCCGGGCACGCGCGCGTGCGTACCTCGGGGGCAGCGGGCCCCCGCACGCGCGCCCACCCGGGGCAGCGGGCCCCACGGCTCACGCGTGTGCCCCGGCGGCAGCGGGCCCACCCGCACGCGCGCGTGCCTCGGCGGTGCCGGTCAGCGCAGCAGGTCGGCGATGCGCTCGCGCATCGACGCCATGCTGAAGCCGCGCGGGTCCACCTTCCCCGGCTGCCACTCCCGGTGCCCGATGACCGAGCGCTGGGTCCAGCCGTGCGCCCGGCAGAGCGCCGCCGACGCCTTCGCGATCGCCTCCAGCTGCACCTTGGGCCAGGGGTCCTCGCCGTCGCCCAGGTTCTCGCACTCGAAGCCGTAGAAGTGCCGGTTGCCGTCGGTGGTGGCCTCGTCGTCGGTCGGCAGGCCGCGCTCGGCGATCACCGCCCGCAGCACCTCGTCGTCGCCGAGCCCGGCGTGGTTGGCCCGCCCGTGGCCGACCAGGTGGACCCTGCCGTCCTTGGCGATCACGGCGTGGCAGAGCGGGCCCGGCAGCCCCTCGTAGCCGTCCCGGCAGATGCGGACGGTCCGCGCGGTGCCCCGGGTGACGGTGTGGTGGACCATCACCCCGTGCACCGGCCCCCAGGGGCCCTTGTGGTTCCTGTTGTGGGTGGTCCAGTCGCCGACCTCGACGACCGACAGCCCCTCGCCGCGCAGTGCGCCGAGGATCCTGCTCGCGGACAGCGGAACGGCCATGGCGTGCTCCTTCCTACGGAACGGAACGGGTCTCCGGAGTACCGGAGCCCGTCCCTCCGCTGCCATCCGTTCGGGCCGTGTGCGAGCCGATCCGGACAGTCCGGCCGGCTCGCGTGCTCCGCCGTCCGGAGGGAAATCGGACGACATGCCCCGAAGATCGCCGAACAGTCCCACCCGATTGTGTAGTGGCGCGGCCACGCTCCGTGCTGACAGGCTTCCTTTCGCAAGCCAGACGTACGAGAGGGAGTTCCATGTCCGTTGGTTCGGTCGGCGACGAGGTCCTCGAGGAGCGGCAGGCCCCGCGGCAGAGTCTCGGCACCGCCGCCGCGCGGAACCTCGCCTCGACCAGCAAGTCGGCCCCGCAGATGCAGGAGATCACCTCCCGCTGGCTGCTCCGGACGCTGCCCTGGGTCGAGACGAAGGGCGGTGCCTACCGGGTCAACCGGCGGCTCAGCCACTCCGTCGGAGACGGCCGGGTCACCTTCGTCCAGACCGGCGAGCGGGTCGCCGTGATCCCCGCCGAGCTGGGCGAACTGCCGGCGCTGCGCGGATACGAGGACGAGGCGGCCCTCGGCGAGCTCGCGGCCCGCTGCACCCAGCGCGCGTACGCCGCCGGCGAGGTCATCGCCGTCGCCGGCACCCCCGCCGACCGCGTCCACCTCCTCGCCCACGGCCGCGTCGAGCAGCTCGGCGAGGGGCCCTACGGCGACGAGGCGGTGCTCGGCGTCCTCGCCGACGGCGCCTACTTCGGCGAGGACGCCCTCCTCTCCGAGGACGCCACCTGGGAGTGGACCGCCCGCGCCACGACCCCCTGCACCGTCCTGGAGCTCACCCGTGCCGACGTGGCCGCGCTGGCCGCCCGCGCCGGCTCGCTCGCCTCCCACCTCGCCGAGGTCGCCGGCCGCCCCGAGCGGGCCGTCAACGGCTACGGGGAGGCCGCCGTCGACATCTCCGCCGGCCATGTCGGCGAGGCCGTCGTCCCGCACACCTTCGTGGACTACGAGGCCGCCCCGCGCGAGTACGAGCTGAGCCTCGCCCAGACCGTGCTCAAGGTCCACACGCGCGTGGCCGACCTCTACAACCACCCGATGAACCAGACCGAGCACCAGCTGCGGCTCACCGTCGAGGCGCTCCGCGAGCGCCAGGAGCACGAGCTCGTCAACAACAAGGAGTTCGGCCTCCTCGCCAACTGCGACTACGGCCAGCGGATCCAGCCGCACGACGGCGTCCCCGGCCCCGACGACCTGGACGAGCTGCTCTCCCGCCGCCGCGACTCCAGGCTCTTCCTCGCCCATCCCAAGGCCATCGCCGCCATCGGCCGGGAGCTCAACCGGCGGGGCCTGGTGCCGGACACCATCGACCTGGACGGCACCCGGATCCAGACCTGGCGCGGGGTCCCGATCCTCCCCTGCGACAAGATCCCGGTGACCGCCGCCGGCACCAGCTCGATCATCTGCATGCGCACCGGCGAGTCCGACCAGGGCGTCATCGGCCTGCACCAGACCGGCCTCCCGGACGAGGTCGAGCCCGGCCTCTCCGTCCGCTTCATGGGCATCGACGAGCAGGCGATCACCTCCTACCTGGTCACGGCCTACTACTCCGCGGCGGTCCTCGTGCCCGACGCCCTCGGCGTCCTGGAGAACGTCGAGATCAGCCGCCGGCACTGACAGGCCCCGGCCGGTCCGGGGCCCCACCCCCGGTCCCGGCCGGCCACCGCCCCCCGCCCACCGGCCCGCGCGCCCCGCCGCGCGGTCCGCCGCGAAGAAGGACGACCAACACCGTGACGCTGACGACCGCGGATCCCGTCACCGACGGGCCGGGCGCCGTGGCGCTCCTCGACCGGACGAGGGCCGCCGTGGACCCCCAGATCCGCTCCACCGTCGAGACCCTGCCCGGCTCGGTGCGCCGGGTGGCGATGTACCACTTCGGCTGGGAGGACGCCGACGGCAGCCCCGCCACGGGCCAGGCCGGCAAGGCGATCCGCCCCGCCCTGGTGCTCGCCGCCGCCCGCGCGCTGGGCGCCCGGGAGACCCAGGCGGTGAAGGCGGCGGCGGCCGTCGAGCTGGCCCACAACTTCACCCTGCTCCACGACGACATCGTCGACGAGGACCCGACCCGCCGTCACCGGCCCACCGCCTGGACCGTCTTCGGCATCCCCGACGCCCTGATGGCCGGCGACGCCATGAACGCGCTCGCGCTCCGGCTGCTCGCCGAGGACCCGCACCCCGCCGCCGCGGCGGCCACCGCGCGCCTCGCCGCCTGCGTCATCGAGCTCTGCGCGGGCCAGCAGGCCGACTGCGCCTTCGAGTCGCGCGCCCCGCGCGAGGTCTCCCTCGCCGAGTGCCTCGCCATGGCCACCGCCAAGACCGGAGCCCTGCTGGGCTGCTCCTGCGCCCTCGGCGCGCTCTACGCGGGCGCGGGGGAGGAGGAGGTGGCGGCGCTCGACTCCTTCGGCCGCGAGGCAGGGCTCGCCTTCCAGCTGATCGACGACCTCATCGGCATCTGGGGCGACCCGGACCGCACCGGAAAGCCGGCCGGCGCCGACCTCGTCGCCCGCAAGAAGTCGCTGCCCGTGGTCGCGGCGCTCACCTCCGGCACGCCCGCCGGCGAGGAGCTGGCCGAGCTGTACTCCCGCGAGGTCCTGGACGAGCGGGCGGTGCGGGCCGCGGCCGACGCCGTGGAGCGGGCCGGCGGCCGGGACTGGGCGCAGGCCCAGGCCGCCGACCGGATGGGCCGGGCGGTCGAGCACCTGGCGCGGGCGGTGCCGGACCTCTCGGCGGCCGAGGACCTGCTGGCGCTCGCGGAGTTCGTGACCCGCAGGACCTCCTGAGAACCGGAGCGCATTTCGGGGTTGCGCGACCACTACAGATGAAGCACTATGTCTGTCGTGGTCGCGCTCGCGGTCACGCCCCGAACAGAACAGGACCCGGTTTGCGCAAGCTCACCTACTTCGTCGCCTGCACGATCGACGGCTTCATCGGAGACCCGAAGGGCGACGCCACCTCCACGTACTCCTACGTCATGGGCGAGTACCTGGAGTTCCTCAAGACCGAGTACCCCGAGACCGTCGCCGCGCCCGGATGGCCCGTCGTCGGCATCGAACCCGGCACCCCCAACCGCCACTACGACACCGTGATCCAGGGCCTCGGCTCTTACCAGATCGGCCTCGACGCGGGCGTCACCAGCCCGTACGCCCACCTCCGCGAGTACGTCGCCACCCGCTCGCTCACCGAGTCGCCCGACCCCAACGTCGAGCTGATCGCCGACGACCTCGTCGGCCGCGTCCGGCGGCTCAAGGCCGAGGACGGCGGGCTCGGCATCTGGCTCTGCGGCGGCTCCACCATCGCCGGCGAGCTCATCGAGGAGATCGACGAGCTGGTCATCAAGACCTACCCGCAGGTCTACGGCTCCGGCATGCCGATGTTCGGCGCCGGCTTCGAGCCCCGGGACTTCACGCTCGGCGCCGTCCGCGCCTTCGACAACGGCGTACTGGTCCGTACGTACACCAGGAAGCGGTAGCAGGCGGCCCGCGCCCGGGCGGCCTACCCTGGAGGCATGGGTGAGGAGACCCCCCGCACGCTGAGGGATCCGCTGGCCGCGCCCCGTTGCCCGGCCTGCGGACGACCCCGCGCCACCGTCGCCACCCGGCACAAGGTCCTCGGGGCCTGGGTGCCCGAGTGGGAGGTGCAGCCGTGCCGCAACCCCGACTGCCCGCTCTTCGAGGCGTCGGCCCCGGACGGCACGGAAGCCACTACCACGCAGGTCACCGGCAAGAACGGCGAGAACGGGAGAAGTCCGGCCCCAGGGTGACCGGCCGCGCGCCGGAGCCGGTCATACCGCTACAGTCCGCGCATGTCATCGGAGTCGACAGAAGTCTGGACCGGTTGGTACCGGGACCGCCGCGGTGCGGAAGCGATCGTCATCACGGCCGACGGCGGACGGGTCACCGTCCGCGTCAGGGGAATCGAGTACACGGGCGCGAGCTTCGCCGCGCTCACCGCCGCCGGCGAGGGCGGGTTGGCCCTCACCGGCTGCGTCCTGGAGTGGGACCTGCCGCTCCCCGTCGTCACCGACGGCACCGCCCAACAGGCCACGCTCAGCTGCCTGCTCACCCTCGGCGAGCGCGCCGACCTCAGCCTGACCCTGCACTACGGCGGCACCGCCTTCGAGGCGGTCGTCGCGGGCGGCGACTTCGAGGGCGCGCTGGCCCGGCTGCGCCGTCAGCTCCCCGAGGGCGCCGACTTCGGCCGACGGCTCCTGTCGGCCGTGTGACGACGAGGCCGGCCGGCGATCGTACGCCGGCCGGCCCTCCGGCGCCGGTCAGCCCTTGAAGGCGGAAGCGAGCCCGTAACGCCACAACTGGTCGACTCGGGACCGCTCCTGGGCGTTCGGAGTGGCGTTCTGGCACGACGTGCCGGGGCCGCCGCCCGACATCAGCTCGCTGCACGGACCGCTGTAGTGGTCCGGCAGGCCGAGCACGTGCCCGGTCTCGTGGGCGGTCACCCGGGTGGAGTTGTACTGCTGGTTCTGCCGGTAGTCGAGGAAGATGTAGCCGCTCCCGTGCCCGTCGGTGCTCGCGTACGAGCCCCGGGAGTCGTTCCCCTCGTAGTAGCGGAAGTCCGGGTTGCTGCCCTCGACGAGCCGCACGTTCACCACCGAGCTGTTCCATATCTGGGTGGAACGGGCGATCTGGGTACGGAAACTGGGGGCGTTGGCCGCGCTGTAGACGACCGTGACGGCCGCGGTGGCGCTCGGGTTCGCGGCCCGCTTCTTCGCCACCGACTTCATGACGGCGTCGAAGAACGCCTGGTTCGCCCGTGCCTCCTCGGCCGAACCGGCATAGGCGGCATACGCGTTCGCGGAGCTGTCCGGTGCGGCGCCCGCCGGGGCGGCGGCGCCGAGCGAGACCGCGAGACCGAGCCCGAGGGCGGCGGTCAGGGTACGGGTGAGGACCTTGGGGTGTCGCATGGGGGGCTCCTCCTGATCGGGGTCGGGAGAGAGTCTCGGGGCGCGCGAGCCCGCCGGGAAGAATGCCACTCCCCGATAACACGACCGCATCACCACCCTCACGCGGTCTCCAATTGGCGTGTGTTTCATGGCAGTTGAGGGGATCCGGGCGTCTGGTGCGAGGCCGGAACCCCGCCCTACGCTCGGTCCATGGAGCTGGAGGTGAGACACCTGCGCGCGCTCTGCGCCATCGCGGACACGGGCAGCCTGCACAAGGCGGCACGGCAGCTCGGCATGAGCCAGCCCTCCCTGACCACCCAGCTGCGCCGCATCGAGAACGCGCTCGGCGCCGAGCTCTTCTCCCGGGGCCGCACCGGCTGCCGCCCCACCGCGCTCGGCCGCTCCGTCCTCACCCGCGCCCGCCCCCTGGTCGACGGCATGGCCGAGCTGGTCACCGAGACCCGCGCCGAGGCCGCCCGCGCCGACGGCCCCCGGCTCCGCGTCGGCTCCACCGCGAGCCGGGCCCTCCCGGGCTGGCTCCGGCGGCTGCGCGCCCGCTTCCCCGGCACGGACGTCGGCCTGCGCGTCGACGTCTCCGCGCGGACGCTGCTGCGCGAGGTGGCCGCGGGCCGCCTGGACGTGGCCTTCGTCCACGAGGTCGAGGGCAGCCCCCTCCAGGTCCCCGACGGCCTGGAGCGCCGCGTCCTCGTCGCCCGCGAGCCCCAGTTCGTCTCCCTCTCGCCGGCCCACCCGGCCGCCGCCCGTCCCGTGGTGGACCTCGCGGACCTGGCCCGCGACCACTGGATGGTCGACCCGGCCGTCGACGGCGAGTGGGACGGGTTACGCCGCGTCCTGACGGCCGCCGGGATCGACCCGCCCCTCCTCCACGGCGACTACCACACCGCCGCGTCCCTCATCGCGCTCGGCGAGGCGGTGGCCCCCTGCCAGCCGACCTCGGTCCCCCGCGAGGACCTGGCGGTCCGCCCCCTCCGCGGCGACCCCCTCGCCGTCCGCCTCCTCCTCTACACCCGCCCCACCACCCCCCTGGCC